>NZ_JBNCKV010000018.1:0-167122 GCF_049841695.1 Micromonospora sp. DT178 | reverse complement strand
ACCCGGAAGCTAAGCCCTCCAGCGCCGATGGTACTGCACTCGGGAGGGTGTGGGAGAGTAGGACACCGCCGGACAATCTTTCAGTTCAGGGTCACCCTTCGGGGTGGCCCTGAACTGCGTTACGGACCAATTCGAGGCCGAAAGGCGCCAGCGCGTCAGCGCCGAGCTGAACGCCGCTCGGCGACTGTGTCAACGATCAGGCCGTGGCGGATCGTCCGGGTGTGCCGGCACAGTCATTCCGACCTGCTCGAACGGGCCGACGATCAAGTGGTACTGCTCAGGCGTGAGCTGCTCCGGCTTCCAGATCGCACGGGCCGCGCTCAGGGTCGCCACGATCGCCTCGCTGATCGCCCCGACACGGTACGCCCAGAACTGCGGGCCGCGGGCGCGCAGGTCATCCCGCACGCGCTTGTCCAGCTTGCTGAACGCCGCAGCGGACAGGCTCGGCTTCGGCTGCCGTCCGTGAGCCCGGCGCACCGCCATCCGCAACTCGTACACCCGCTCCAGGTCCTCCCTGCTCAACTGCGTCGCGACAGTGATGAACTGGTCAACCTCCGCCGTGAACGAAATTGCCACTGCGGCACCGACCTTTTTCTACAGGGCGGGCAGCTCTACAGGACGGGTGCGCCGTACCTCCGCACCTCCGCGCGTTCACGCGGTGGTCAGGACGGTTCGCGGGCGCAGATGAAGCGCGGCTCCGCCAGGTAGCGCCAGGTGAACTTCTCCCGCTTCACGACCTTGCCGTCCTTCTTGAACACCCGGAAGGCGTCCTGGGTGAAACCCTGGCTGCCGCTGGCGGGGATGCAGGTCGGGCCGGGCTCCAGGTAGACCGTCTTCGCGTGGGTGATGTTGCGGCGCGGGCTGTACTCGGTCTTCACGCTGTCCCAGATCTTCGTGCTCCAGATCGACACGGTGATCGAACTCGACGTGTAGGAGGTGTCGATCAGGACGCCGTGCTCGGTGTTGTTGCGGAACTTGAAGTCCAGGTCAGGCCAGAAGATGGTCGACTCGATGACCGCCGGATACCGGCTGAACCAGTACGAGTGCGGCTTGTGCTCGACGTCCTCCAGCCCGGCGTAGTACGTCGCGTTGAACAGCGTCGTGGTGAACTGCGAGGTGCCGCCGCCAACCCCCGGGACCAGCTTGCCGTCGAGGATGACCGGGGCGTCCCGGTAGCCCTGGGCGTAGCCGCGCTCGCCGGTGTGCCCGTTGAGCGAGAACGTCTCGCCGGGCAGCACGACCGTGCCGTCCACGTCCTTCGCGATCGTGACGATGTTCTGGCTGCGCGGCGAGGAGAGCCCACCGGTGAAGTGCGTGGTGAAGGTGGAGACCCGCTCCTTGATGCCCAGGCCGGCCAGCTTCTCCGCGGTCAGCTCCGGCTCCGCCGGCTTCAGCTCGCCGGTGACCTTCCGGTCGTCGGCCTTCGGCAGGACGGCGAGCAGGTCGCGGCCGAGGGCCGCGCTGTCGAGCTGCTGCCCGGGCTTGCCGTCGACGACCTTCGGCTTGCCGCCGGAGATGGTCATCCGGGCGTCCCTCGGCGGCACCTCGATCGCGGCCAGGTCGCCGCCGAGCGCGGCCCGCAGCCGCTTCACGTCGACCTGCGGGGTCAGCTTGCCGGCCTTGTCGGCGGTGAACCGGAGGCTCCTCGCGATCGCCTTCGGCGGGATCTGCACCGAGCCCTTGCCGGTGGTCAGCGTGACCGGGGCAGCGACGGCCGGCTTCGCCAGCTCGGCGACCAGCCGGTCCACCTCCTCGGCGGTGGTCGCCGGGTGCGTCTCGACCAGCGGCACGGTCACCGGCTGGCCGCTGAGCCAGCCCTCCCGCACCACCTGCGCGGACCGTTCCGGATCCAGCGCGAGGCTCGGCTTCGGGTGCACCGCCTTCGGCGTGGTGCCCTTCCAGGTGATCGCCGGCATGGTCATCTTCCGGCCCTGGTCGCCGACGACCTTCTCCAGGGCGGCGTCGAGCCGGGCCGCGTCCACGGTCACCACCGGCTGCACCGCCCGCGACCCCACGAGCCGGTCGACGGCGTGCGCCTCGGCCTCGGCCGCCGCCGCCACGGTGGCGTCGACGTCGACCGCCAGGCCGACGGTGGCCGGGTCGATCGTGGCGGTCCGCTCGCCGACGCGTACCGACAGCGGGGCGTTGAGCGTGCCGGCGCGGCGTTCGAGCTCGGTCCGCAGCTCCCGGGCGGCGTCCGCGCGGCTCCGGCCGCCCAGCTCCGCGCCGAGCACCGTCGTCCCGCGCGGCACGTCACCGGCGTACGCGTAGGCGCCCGCCCCCGCCACGGAGGCCAGCACCGCCGTGGCGGCCCCGGCGGCCAACAGCAGGCGGAACCGGCGGGACCGTGACCCGCCCGGCCTGCCCGCCGGCGCGGCCGGCTCCGGCTCGTCACCGGGCCAGGTCACAGCCTTGACCTGCACGGTGGGCCGGTCGTCGGCGGGTGGAGTCTGCTCGCCGTACAGCGTCACGGTCACCTCGATCGGACGTACCACAACGGGGGAGCACGCCTCCGCCCGGAAGACACCTACGGTAACCGGCGCTCCGCCGGGGCGGGAGCCAGCGCCCCACCCGTCGCGTCGCGGCGTGTCGCACGGCGTGTCGGGGGACACCGGCCGGTGTCCGGGCGGGCCGGCGGGCATGGCACGGTAGGGGCATGGGAGCGGACGAGGCGGTCCTGGCGTACGGGGGCGGTTGGCTGGACCGGGCGGGGGAACTGCGTGCCGACCCCGAACGGATCGGCGCGCTGCTCGCGAACCCGGCGAGCACCCTGCTGCCGCTCTGGCGGGACCGCTGCCTGGTCGCGGGGGACGTGCCGGTGCGGTTGACCGGGGAACGGGCGGCCAAGGCGCTCACCGTCGCCGACGAGACCGTCTTCCTGGGCATGCACGAGGGCTCGGCCGTCTTCGCCGTCGACCTCTCCGGGCTGCCCGAGGCCGCCGCCGTCGAGGTGGCGGAGGCGGACGCCGCCGTGGACGTCCGGGCGCTGGTGGGCCGGCTCGACCCGGCCGGGGCGGCCGTCCAGGCGTACGCGCGGGGGCTGCTGCACTGGCACCGCCAGCAGCGCTTCTGCGGCACGTGCGGGGCGTCGACCGTCGCCCGGGGCGGCGGGCACGTCCGGTCGTGCGCGCGGGCGGACTGCGGTCGGCTCCTCTTCCCCCGGATCGAACCGGCGGTCATCGTGCTGATCGAGGCGCCCGGCGCCCCCGACCGCTGCCTGCTGGCCCGGCACGCGGGCGCGCCCGAGGGGGCGTACTCGACGCTCGCCGGCTTCGTCGAGGTGGGCGAGAGCCTGGAGGACGCCGTCCGGCGGGAGATGGCCGAGGAGGCCGGCGTGACGGTGACCGACCTGGCGTACGTGGGCTCGCAGGCGTGGCCCTTCCCGGCCGGCCTGATGGTCGGCTTCCGGGCCACCGCCGCGTCCGAGGAGGTGCGGGTGGACGGCGAGGAGCTGCTGGAGGCACGCTGGTTCACCCGGGACGAGCTGCGCGAGCGGGCGGCCGCCGGGCGGCCGCTGGGCCGCGCCGACTCGATCGACCACCACCTGCTGCACTCCTGGCTCGCCGCCGGGGCCTGACCGGGCCAGCTCCTCCCGCGCGACGCGGCCGCCGCCGGTTTTTCAGCGGACGAGCACGGCGACCGGCGCGGACGGCGTACCGGTGTCGACGCCGTCGGTGGCGGCGACCCGGAACTCGTAGCGGTGCCCGCGGACCAGCAGCACGGCGGTGAAGTCCGTCCCGCCGACCGGCACCGGGTCCGTCCGCCACTCCCCGCCGGACGTGACGTCCCGGATCTGGACGCGGTAGGCGAGGCCCGGCCCCGCCGGACGCCAGGTCAGCCGGGCCTCGCCGTTGCCGGCCGCCGTCGCCGCCAGCCCGGCCGGCGTGGGCAGCCGCGGGACGGCCCGGACGGGCCTGCTCTGCCGCCCGGCGCCGGCCTGGTTGGCCGCGGCGACCACGAACTCGTACTCGTGACCGTTGCGCAGCTGGCGGATGGTGGCCTCGGTGCCCTGCACGGGCACCTCCTCCTCGGTGAACTCCCGCTCCCCGGCGGTGAGGTCCCGCCGGTAGACGCGGTGCCACCCGCCGGGATTGGCCGACCGCCAGGTCAGCTCCACCTCGCCCAGCCCGATCTTCGACACCCGCAGGTCGGTCGGCACCACCGTCGGCGCGGTGAAGCGCGCCTGCGCCCGCACCGGCGGGGAGAGCGGACCCTCACGGTCGCGGTCCACCGCGCTGACGGCGAACTCGTACTCGTGGCCGTGCTCCAGGTAGCGGGCGAGGTGGCTCGGCCGGGTCTCGAGTGCGGGCGAGCCGGGGCGGCTCCGGCCCGCCGTCACGTCGCGGCGGTAGACCCGGTAGGAGACGCCCGGCCCGAGGCTGGCCCAGCGGAGCCGGAGGTTGCCGTCCGGCTGGGCCTGGACGGTCAGCCTTGCCGGCGCGGCCGGCGGGCTGACCGAGGCGGTGGCCCGGACGGGCGTCGAGGGCGGGCTGTCCCCGCCGCCACCGACCGCGACGACGGTGAACTCGTACGTCCGGGCGTGCCACAGCGAGCCGACGGTCGCGCTGGTGCCGGTGAACGTGCCGACGAGGGCCGGTTCCCGCTGCCCCGTCGTGACGTCGCGCCGGTAGAGCCGGAACAGCTGGACGAACGGCACCGGCTCCCAGTGCACCGCGACGTCCCCGGTGCGGCCGGCCTCGGCCCGCACCCCGCCCGGCGGCGGTGGCGGCGGCACGGTGGCGGTCATCCGCGCCACGGGCGAGGGAGGGCCCTCGCCGCGCCGCCCGACGGCGGTCACCCGGAACTCGTACTGGTGCCCGTTGACCAGGAAGTCGGCCGAGGAGCGGGGCTCGGCGGTCGGCTCGCCGATCCGCACGAAGTGGGTCTGGCCGGCGGTCACGTTCCGGCGGTGCACCAGGTAGCGCAGCTCGTCGTCGGTCGGGACGGGACGCCACCGCAGCTCGGCGTTGCCCGCGCCCCGCGCCTCGGCCGTGAGCGCCGCCGGCGCCGGCGGGACGTCGGCCCGGTCCGGCCGGGGGCGGGGCCAGTCGACCTCGACGAAGCGCGGCCGGTAGAGGCCGGCGTCGGCGTACGTCACGGCGTCGTCGACGTTGTTGACGTTGTAGGAGACCAGCAGCTTGCCCGGACGAGCCAGTTCGGGGTGCAGGTCGGCGTCGTAGACGAGGTGCCCGGCTTCGGTCTCGGGCGCGCGGTGCAGGTAGTCCGGCCCGTCGAACGGACCCGTCGGCCCGTCGGCCGAGTACGCCACCAGGTCGGCGCTGAACACCAGGTTGTTCTCGTGGGTCACGAGCACGTACCGGTCGCCGACCCGCTGCACCCCGTACGACGTGCCGACCCCGCTCAGGATGCGGGCGGACCGGTGCGCCGCGGGCGCCCAGCCCGTGCCCGTCCAGAACTCCCACGGGCCGTTCAGGTCGGTCCCGGCGACCCGGGCGACATGCGCGAACTTCGTCTCGCCGCTCGCCTCGGTGCCGTAGATCAGGGTGTGTCCGCCGTCGCGCAGCAGGGTGGAGCCCCACGAGACGTGCTCCCCCAGCGGCAGCGGCCGCACCCCGGTGGGCGTCAGGCCGGGCAGCGCGAAGGTCGCCAGCGAGGTGCCCAGCAGGACGTGGTCCAGCGGGCCGTCGCCCGTCCGGCGGTAGCGGTTGACCAGCACCTGGAGGGTCTCGCCGACGACCTGGGCGTCGCCGATCCAGTGGAACTGGTCGGCGGCCGGCGGCGGCACCAGCGAGGCGGGGTCGTCGGCGGTGCCGCCGTGCACCGTCTCGCGCAGCTCGTCGCCCTGCTGCACCACGGCCGAGTTGTTGATGAACGACGCGGTGCGGGGGCGGGAGCCGTCCGGGCCCACGGGGCCGAGGAAGGTGTCGGAGAAGAGCCAGAGGAGCCGGCCGTCCGGGAGCCGGACCGAGGCCGTCCGGTCGGCGCCGTTCCACCGGCCGGAGGTGTCGCCGTAGCGCTCGAAGAGGGCGGTGAGCCGGTCGGCCGACATGCCGCCCTCGGCCCGCGCCCGGCCCGGTACGCCGGCCGTCAGGGTGAGCACCAGCGCGGTCGCGTACAACACGAGCAACCAGCGTGCGTGGGTGCGGCCCTTCCCTGGCCCGGATCCGGTCGTGGCCGTGCTGACGCTCACCAGAAACCCCCGTCTCCTGGTTATCCGTCCCGCACTGTGACATGTCCTCCCGCTGGGGTGGTAGTGGCCGTACGGGTGCGTTTCGGCCTGCTGTCCCGTTCGCGGGCCAATGTCAGGAATCCGGTCACGACGGCGGTGACGGCCGCCGTCGCCAGGGCGGCCCCGGCGATCCCGGCGACGGTCCGCGGCACGACGGTCGCGACGGCGGCCACGAAGATCGCCGTGGACGTCCACAGCGGAGCGGCGGGCCACCGGGCCGATGCCGCTACCCGGGCGTTGACCAGGATGAACACGACCGCGTACAGGGCGCCGGTGGCGGCGAAGAGCGGGGCGTGACGGCCGGCCGCGGCGTAGGCGGGGCCCCCGGCCAGGCGGAAGGCCAGCCCGCCGGCGAGCGCCGAGCCGAGCACCAGCACCGCCCCGGCGCCGGCGACCAGGGCCAGCGCGGTGAGCAGGGCCCGCCGGTCACCCCTGGCCAGCCGGGGCAGCGCGATCACCGTCACCACCTGCGGCGCCCACAGGGCCCCCTTGGTCAGCACGGTGCCGACGGCGTAGGTGCCGGAGACGTCCGGCGGCAGGAAGCGGCGGGCGAGCAGGAGATCCGCGTAGGAGACCACCAGCATCGCCAGGGTGGCCCCGCTGGCGGTGAGCACCGTCCGGGTGGCGAGGGAGGGCACGGTCGGGTCGACGCCGGCGCCCCGGTTGAGGCGTACCAGCAGGGCCAGCACCAGGACCGAGGTGAGCGCGCCGGCCAGCAGCGACCCGGTGAGCCCGCCGCCGAGCGAGAGCCCGGCGACCATTCCCCCGTACCGGCCGGCGCCGAGCAGCGCCATGCCGCCGGCGAGGCGCAGGAAGCGCTGGTCGCCCTGCAACTCGCCGAGCCAGCGGCCGGCCGCCACGACCGCCACGGTGAGCACGCCGAGCAGCAGCACCGCCGGGGCGGACAGCCGGAGCTGGACGGCGGCCACCGGCAGCGCCAGGGCGAGCAGCGCGGCGGAGACGAGCACCGTGAGCAGGGTCGGTCGGGCGGTGGCGGCGCGACCGTGCCGGGCCCGGTGCACGGCGACCGCGATCTGGAGCCCGGTGCTGGCCACGCCGCCGATCGCACCCAACGCCAGGAGCGTGGCGAGCGCGCTCAGCTCCGCCGCACCGAGGTGCCGCGCGCCGAGGACGGGCACCACGTAGGCGAGCCCGTTGACGAACACGCCGGCCAGCGTCACCGCGACGCCGGCGGTGCCGATACCGGTCGCCCGGCCGGGCTGCTCCGAATCCGTACCCATCAACCGTCCCGTGTCGCCGGCACTCCCGGCTGTGCAACGGGCGCGCGTACAGTGGCGCCACGCCGGTGCCACGCCCGGTCAGCGTAATGAGGAGGTCAACCCTGCGGGAGAGGTCGATGCTCGTCGGGCTCGGGCTGGCCGTCACCCTGCTGGTGCTGGCTCCGCTGGCGGCACCCGGTTACGTGCTCAGCTACGACATGGTCTTCGTGCCGCACCAGCCGTGGCGCGCCGAACTCGTCGCCCCGTCCGACTCGCTGCCCCGGGCGGTGCCGTTGGACGCCCTGGTGTCGCTGGCGAGCCAGGCGGTGCCCGGGTGGCTGGTGCAGCGGCTGGCGCTGGTCGCGGTGCTGCTGCTCGCCACCGTCGGCGCCGGGTTGCTGGTGCCGGCCCGGCACCCGGTCACCCGGCTGGTGGCCGCCGTCGGGTACGCGTGGACTCCCTACCTGGCGGAGCGGCTGCTGATCGGGCACTGGGGCCTGCTCCTGGCGTACGCGTCGCTGCCCTGGCTGGTGCTGGCGGTGATCCGGCTGCGGGCCGGTGGACGGCGGGCCCTGCCGCTGCTGGTGCTGGCCGCCGCGCTCGCCGCGGTGACCCCGACCGGCGGGCTCGTCGCGCTGGCCGCCACCGTCGTGCTGGTGCCGCGACGGGGCGGGGGCCGGGTCGGCGCGATCGCGATCGCGGCGGTGCTGCTGCTGAACGCGCCCTGGCTGGTGGCGGCGGCACTGACCAGGGCGGACGCCCGGACCGACCCCGACGGGGTGGCGGCGTTCGCGGCGCGGGCGGAGAACTGGAGCGGAGCCCTCGGCGCCCTGGCCGGCACCGGTGGGATCTGGAACGCGCAGACCACGCCGGCGAGCCGGTCGTCCCCGCTGGCGCCGCTGGCCACCGCCGTCGTGCTGGCCCTGGCGGTCCTCGGCTACCGGGCGCTGCGCCGCCGGTGGCCGGACGGGTTCGGCGACCGGCTCGCCGTGCTGGCGGCCGGCGGCTTCCTGCTCGCCGCCCTGGGCGTGCTGCCCGGCCTGGGCGCGTCGCTGGAGTGGCTGGTGGCCGCGGTGCCGGGAGCCGGGGTGCTGCGCGACGGGCAGAAGTTCCTCGTCCCGTACGCCCTGCTGGTCGCCCTGGGGTTCGCGCTCGGGGCGGAACGGCTGGCCGGGGCGGCGGGCCGGACCGGGCGGGCCGGCGCGGGCGCGGTGCTGGCCGGGGCGTTGGCGCTGCCGGTGGTGGTGCTGCCGGACCTGGCGTTCGGCGTGGCCGGCCGGCTGCGGCCGGTGGCCTATCCGGCGGACTGGGACGCCGTCGCCGCCCGCCTCGACGGCCAACCGGGCGAGGTGCTCTCGTTGCCGCTGGGCTCCTACCGGGCGTATCCCTGGAACGGGGGCCGGACGGTGCTCGACCCGCTGCCCCGTTACGTCGACGCCGACGTCCTCGTCGACGACACGCTCTGGGTGGGCACGAGCGAGGTGAGCGGGGAGAACCCGCGCGTCGCGCAGGTGCGGCGGGTGCTCGACGCCGGTGCCCCGGTGCGGGACACCGGAGTGCGCTGGGTGGTGGTGCAGCGGGTGGCCGGCGGGCAGCGGGCGGACCCGGCGGCGTTGGTCGGGCTGCGCGAGGTGTACGCCGGCGAGGACCTGACCCTGTACGAGAACCCGGCCGCGCGCGGCCCCGGTGCGCGGTGAACTGCCGCCGGTTCCCGCCGCCGGGCCGGTATCGATCGTCCTCGCGGCCCTCCCCACTGACGCTACTTGGTGGTAACGTCCCGCGCACGCAGCTCACGAGGAGGAAGTCAGCACCATGCGCAGTGCTCTCTCGTTGGTTCTCGCCGGAGTGATCGCGGTCGCTCTCGGCGTCTTCGGGTCGGTGGCGCTGGCCACCACCCTCACCGGCACCTCGTCGTCCGAGGCCGCCAAGGCCGAGCAGGCCGCGCGGACCAGCTCGGACGGCGGTGGCGGCGGCGCCAACAAGCCGCTGGTCTACGGCACGAGGTAGGACGGCTCCACCGGCTCCAACTGCTCCGCCGGCACCACAGCCCGAACGTTCGCGGCCCTCGTCACGAGGGCCGCGAATTTTTCGCCCGAGACCGGCCAGGTGAAGCGGGCCGCGTGCGCCCGCGCCGCCGTGCCCATCGTGGTGCGCCGGCCGTCGTCGGTCAGCAGCAGCCGCACCTTGGCGACGAAGTCGTCGACGTCGTCGGCGAGCAGGCCGGTCTCGCCGTCGACGAGCGCCTCCTCGACGCCGCCGGCGCCGCGGAACGCCACCGTCGGCGTGCCGACCGCCCCGGCCTCCACGATGGTCAGCCCCCAGCCCTCCTTGAGCGAGGGGGTGAGCGCGACCCACGCGCTGGCCAGCAGCTCCCGCTTCTCGGCGTCGCTGACGAAGCCGGTGAACCGGACCCGGTCGGTGACGCCCAGCTCTCCGGCGAGCTGGCGCAGCTGCGGCTCCCACCAGCCCTGGCCGGCGACCACGAGGGTGAGCCCGGGCAGCTCGCCGACGAGCCCGGCGAGCGCGTGCAGGGCCAGCTCGACCTGCTTGTGCGGGACCAGCCGACCGAGCACCACCAGGGACGGGTGCGGGGTGCGCGGCACGGGCCCGACCGTCATGTCGGGCGTGCCGTTGTGCACGACGGCGACCCGGGACGGGTCGATGCCGAGGGTGCCCAGCTCCTGCCGGGTGGCGGTGGAGACGGTCACGTACTGGCAGTGGCGGTAGACGCGCGGGGCGAGCCAGGACTCGACCCACCAGCCGAAGCCGGCCAGCCAGCGGCCCAGCACCACCGGCCACTGCTCGCGGTGCACGTGGTGCACCAGCGCGATCACCGGCCGGCGGGCGTACAGGGCGGACAGGAAGGGCAGGCCGTTGCCGACGTCCACGATCACGTCGGGGCGACCGCCCCGCCGCCGGGTCAGCGGCCCGAGGCCCAACGCGCCGGCCAGGTAGACGAGCGCGGCGCGCAGGTAGACGGTGTGCCGGCCGCCGCGCCGCAGCACCCGTACGCCGGCGGCGGTGACCTCCTCGGCGGGGCCGGCGGAGTGGGTGGCGCAGAGCAGCGTGGCCCGGTGGCCCCGGCGCACGAGTTCACCGGCGATCCGCTCGACGTACACCTCCGAACCGCCGCCCTCCGGGTTCCGGGTGTCACGCCAGTTGAGGAAAAGTACGTGCCGGGTGGCGGCAGGCGGTGCTTCCACACTTACTCCTACTGCCGAGTAGTCTTCGCGTCGCGTCACACTATGGGCTTCGTCACGCCCCCCGCAATGCCCCGATCGGAGGCGAAATGCAGCAGGCGCCG
Organism: Micromonospora sp. DT178; assembly: GCF_049841695.1. Classification (NCBI taxonomy): domain Bacteria; kingdom Bacillati; phylum Actinomycetota; class Actinomycetes; order Micromonosporales; family Micromonosporaceae; genus Micromonospora; species Micromonospora sp. DT178. Next base: position 156,408 of record NZ_JBNCKV010000018.1, on the reverse strand, counting down.
GCCCGCCCGGAGCTGACCGACCGACCGGACGTCACATCGAGAAGGGTGTGGCGTCTGCGCTTGGTCGCGGTCTGTCTCGGTTTGTCGGCCCTGGCGTTCCTCCAGGATCCGGGCATGATCGTCATCGACACGAAGGTGGACCTGGCGGTCGATCCGGCCGGATGGCTGAGCCGCGCCCTGCACGTGTGGGACCCCGACGGCACCTTCGGCCAGCTTCAGAATCAGGCGTACGGCTACCTCTGGCCGATGGGCCCGTTCTTCCTGCTCGGCGATGAACTCGGCATCCCGGCCTGGGTGGTGCAGCGGCTCTGGTGGGCGCTGCTCATGACGGTGGCCTGCACCGGCGTGGTCCGGCTGGCCGAGCGGCTGCACATCGGCACGCCGGCCGCCCGCCTGGTCGCCGGGGTGGCCTTCGCGCTCTCCCCCCGGCTGGTCACCGAGCTGGGCCCGATCTCGGTGGAGGCGTGGCCGAGCGCCCTCGCGCCCTGGGTGCTGGTGCCCCTCGTGGGGCTGGCCCGGGGTGGCTCCGTACGCCGCGCGGTCACCCTGTCCGCGCTGGTGGTGGCGTGCGCCGGCGGCGTCAACGCGACGGCGGTGCTGGCCGTCGTGCCGCTGGCCGGTCTCTGGCTGGTCGGCCTGCACCCGTTCCGGCTGCGGATCCGGGCGCTGGTCGCCTGGGGGCTGGCGGTGGGCGCCGCCACCGCCTGGTGGCTGGTGCCCCTGCTGCTGCTGGGCCGGTACAGCCCGCCGTTCCTCGACTACATCGAGACGGCGCCGGTCACCACGGCCCCCACCGACATGACCACCGTGCTGCGCGGCGCCTCGCACTGGCACGCGTACCTCAACGGCGCCTACGGGCCGTCCTGGTCGGCCGGGTGGCGGCTGGCCACCGAGCAGCCGCTGGTGGTCGCCACCCTGGTGGTCGCCGGCCTGGGCCTCGCCGGCCTGGCGCGGCGCGGGATGCCGCACCGGCGTTTCCTGGTCACCGGCCTGCTGGTCGGGCTGGCCCTGGTCGGGCTCGGCCACGTCGGCGCGGTCGACGGGTTCGGCGCCCAGACGCAGCGGGACTTCCTCGACGCGGCCGGCGCGCCGCTGCGCAACGTGCACAAGTTCGACGTGGTGCTGCGGCTGCCGCTCATCCTCGGGCTCGCCCACCTGCTCGGGCTTGTGGCCCGGGCGGCCCGCGCGGGCGACCGGCCCGACGTGAACCCGGGCCTGCCCCGCCTGCTCCAGCCGGTGCGGCTGCGCGCCGTGCTGGTCACCGGCACCGCCCTCGTCGCGGTCGCCGGGGTGGCCGCGCCGGCACTGGCCGCCGGACTGCCCGCTCAGGGCAGCTTCCGGGAGGTGCCCGGCTACTGGCACCAGGCGACCTCCTGGCTGGACCGCAACCTCGGCGACGACCGGGTGCTGGTGGTGCCCGCCGCCCGCTTCCCCCGCTACCTGTGGGGCAGCCCGAGCGACGAGGTCACCCAGCCGCTGCTGGAAAGCCCCTGGGCGGTACGCAGCTCGGTGCCGCTCACCCCGCCGGGCACGATCCGGCTGCTCGACGCCGTCGAGTCGGCGCTGGCCAACGGCGAGGGCTCCGCCGGGCTGGCCGACCTGCTCGCCCGCTCCGGCGTGCGCTACCTGCTGCTCCGCTCCGACCTCGACTACGGGCGCTCGGGCGCCACCCAACCGGTGGTGGTCCGGCAGGCGCTGCAACGCTCGCCCGGTATCCGTCCGGTGCGGGCCTTCGGGCCGGAGGTCGGCGGCGGCCAACTGCCCGGCAACTTCGTCGACCACGGGCTCGACGTGAAGGTCCGGGCCCTGGAGGTGTACGAGGTCGCGCGGCCGGTGAGCCCCGTCGTCGCGTACGACGCGAAGGGCCTCACCACCGTGGTGGGTGGGCCGGAGTCGCTGCTCCAGATCGCGGCGGCCGGCCGGCTCTCCGACGCCCCGACGGTGCTCGCCGGGGACCGGCCGGCGGGACTGGCCGACGGCCCGGTGGTGCTCACCGACGGGATGCGCCGGCGCGAGGTCGCGTTCGGGCAGCCGCACGACAACGCCTCCGCGACCATGGCCTCCGCCGACGAGGCGAGGCTCGGCGCGCCCGCCCGGGACTACCTGCCGCCGTGGGGCGAGGACCAGGCCACCACCGTGCGCTACCTGGGCATCGGGTCGGTCACCGCGTCGAGTTCCTGGTCCGACGCCCAGCCGCTGGTCGGTGGCCGGCCGGCGCACCAGCCGTACGCGGCGCTCGACGGCAGCCTCGCCACCACCTGGCGCTCGGCGCCCGGGACGGTCACCACCCAGCAGTGGCTGGAGGTGGAGCTGACCGAGCCGCAGGTGGTCCGCGAGGTGGGCATCGTCTTCGACACCGGCGCCGACTCCCTGCCCACGAGGATCACCGTCAGTGCCGGCAACCAGCAGGCGGTGGTGGAGAACCCGGGCCAGAGCGTGCAGGTCACCGTGCCCGCCGGCTACCCGACCCGGCGGGTGCGGATCTCCATCGACGAGGTCTTCGACATCCGGGCCGGCTTCGGCGGCGTCGGCATCGCCGAGGTCACCATCCCGGGCGTGCGGGCCGAGCGCACCCTGGCCGTGCCGGCGCCCCCGGCGACCGCCGCCCCGGCCTCCGTGGTGCTCACGGCCGCCGCCGGCGCCTCGCCCTGCGTCTTCGACGAGGGCCGGCCGATCTGCGACGGCGGGCTCGTCCGGGAGTCCGAGGACGGCGACCGGATCGACCGGACGCTGAGCCTGCCGGTCGCCGCCGGCTACGACGTCGCGCTGCGGGTGCGCCCGCGAGCGGGTGGGGCGCTGAACGCGCTGCTGGACGGCGGCGGCGCGGCGGCCGTCGCACGCGGGGTCAGCCCGGTGGTCGTCGCCTCCAGCGTCGGCGTCGCGCACCCCGCCGCCCGGCCGGGCGCGGTGGTCGACGGCGACCCGGCGACGACCTGGTACGCCGCCGGCTCCGACCGGCAGCCGTGGCTGCGCCTCACCTGGCCGAAGCCCCAACAGATCGCCGGGCTGAAGGTGACCCTGCCGCCCACCGCGGCGGCGGCCCGCCCGTGGCAGGCGACCGTGATCGGGGACGGCGGCATGCGCGGCGGCGTCTTCGACGAGGGCGGCAGCCTGGTCTTCGACCGGCCGCTGAAGACGGACGAGATCACCGTGCTGATCTCCGACGTGGTGCCGGCCAACACCTTCGACCCGTACCGGCGGCTGTCACAGGGCCTGCCGGTCGGCGTCGGCGAGCTGACCGTGCTGCCGGACGGACCGGTGCTCCGCAACGACCCGGAGGCGCGCGTCACGCTCCCCTGCGGCTCCGGGCCCACCGTCGAGGTCGGCGCCGTGCGGCGCCGTACGGCGCTGGTGGCCAGCCGGCGGGAGCTGGCGGAGCTGCGCGAGGTGAACGCGCTCCTGTGCGGTGCCGGCGCGAGGGATCCGCTGCCGCTGGCCGGCGGAGAGGTGCGGGTGGTGGCGGCGGCGAGCCGGCTGGCGACGCCCACCCGGCTCGTCCTGACCCCGCACGCCGCGGTCCCGGGGCCCTCCGACGGCAGTGCGGCCGGCTCGGCGGGCGTCGCCGGCTCGGCGCAGGTGGCGGACGCCGTGCAGACCCCGGTCCGGGTGGACGGCTGGTCGGCCACCCGCCGGTCGCTGCACCTGGACGGGTACCCCGGTCAGCGGGTGCTGGCCCTGCGGGAGAACGCGAACGCCGGGTGGGAGGCCACCGCGGGCGGCGAGCGACTCACCCCGTTCGTGGTGGACGGCTGGCAGCAGGGCTGGCTGGTGCCAGCCGGGTTCTCCGGCGAGGTGCTGCTGCGGTTCGCCCCCGACGACGGGTACGTCCTGGCGCTGGGCGCCGGCGCGATCGCGCTGGGCGGGGTCGCGGTGGCCGCCCTGCTCCCGAGCCGGGGCGTGCCGGCGCCGGTGGCGGGGCCGCCGCGTCGACGCCGGCACCGGCTGCTCGCCCTCGTGTTCGGCGGGGCGGCGCTGCTGCTGGTCGGCGGCCTGGCCGCGGTCGCGGTGGCGCTGCTGGCGGCGGCCGGCGTGGTGGCCGGCCACGCGCTGGCGCCGCAACTGCACCCGCCGGACCGGCGCGGGCTGCGCCGGGTCCACCGGGTGGCCGGACGCTGGCTGCCGGTGGCCTGCTTCGGCCTGGCCGGCTGGTACGCGGTGACCCGGGGCGGGCACACCGACGCGGCGCCTCAGTTGGCGGCGGTCGCCGCCGTGACCGTGCTCTGGTTCTCCCTCGTGCTTGCGCCGCGGCGCGGCCGGGGGGCGTTCCAGCGTTGGAAGGGGCGCTCGACGGCGTAGTAGCTGATGGCGGCAAGGACCAGCCCCCCGGCGACGGTGAGCAGGAAGATCTCGCCCGTGTCGCCGGTGAAGTTCGGCCGGTCGCCCACGATGTAGACCCCCTCCAGCACGAACGGGTGCCAGAGGAACAGCCCGTAGGACACCCGGCCGAGCCACCGGCCGACGGCGCCGCCGAGGACGGCCTTGGTGCGGGTGGCCGGCCCGAACGCCACCGGCAGCACCATCATCACCGCCACCAGGGCGTACAGCGCCATCTTCAGCCCGAACTGGGCGGCGGTGGGCTCGGCCAGGTCGCGGGGACCCACGATCGGCGTGGTGGCCACGGCCAGGGCGGCCAGCGCGACCGACCAGCAGGCCAGCGGCGCGGCGCCGAGGTCGTCCAGCCACCTCCAGCGGTGACCGGTGCCGGTGCGCAGCGACACGTGGACGGTCGCCAGCGCCATGCCGGCGCCGAACCAGGCGGCGTACGAGGGCAGCCACATGGTGTGCAGGCCCAGGTCGAGCAGGCCGAATCCCATCAGGGCCACCCAGCCGGCGGTGATCGCCAGCCCCGCCGCGACGATGAGGACGGTGGACCGGCCGGGACGCCAGCGCCGCCGGAGCAGCAGCGCGGCGAGCAGCGGCAGCAGCAGGTAGAAGGCCGCCTCGGTGGCCAGGCTCCAGGTCTGGCTCAGGCCGTGGCGCAACTGCCGGGGTTCGTAGATCTGGGCCAGCGCCAGGTGCCGCCACCAGTCGCCGGCGGCCGTCGGCTGGTTCTGCGGCAGCACCAGCAGGCAGACCACCACGGTCAGCCAGTAGGCGGGCAGGATGCGGGTCGCGCGGCGCCACAGGTAGCGCCGGGCGGAGGGGGACCGCTGCCCGGTGGCCGACGCGTGGGCGTACGGACGGAAGAGCAGGAAGCCGGAGAGCACGAAGAAGACGGCGACGCCCACGTCGAGGCGGGACAACCAGCTGCCCAGCCCCGAGTCGCCGGTGTTCGCACCGGTGGCGAACCCAACGTGGTGCCCGACGACGGCCAGCGCGCCGATCACCCGTACGGCGTCCAACGCGGGCAGTCGGCGGAGGTCGTGATCCGGAGTTGGGGCAGACATCAACCGTCCAGAGGGTCGCGTGAATATGTAACCCGGGAGTAACCTGCGGCCAAGTTTAGGGACAGGACCGCTCGCCGGACACCGGCTGACTGTCTTTGTTGGGAGGATCAGTGAAGGCTCGTCTGGGCGCCGTGCTGTTCGGGATAGGCGTCTTGTGTCTTGTGCTCGCCGCGGGAGCGGCGTTCTTCGTGGCGCCGACGGTGACGAAACTGCCGTACGACCTCAAGTTGTGCAACGCGGAGGGCAAGCCGGAGGGCTGCCTGAAGTCGAGCGTCGCGGTGGCGGAGAACGCCAAGTTCCTGCAGCTCAAGAAGGATGCCCCGCCGACGGTGCAGACCGGCTCGCTGGAGGCCACCACCGAGGTGGCGCCGCAGGCGGGCAACACCGAGGCGGAGATGACCGGTGACCTGGAGGGCAAGGCGGTCGTCTGGGGCGCGTACGGCACGGTGAAGTGGGTCCAGACCGGCGAGGTGATCAGCCAGTACTCCGCGGAGCTGGCCCTGGACCGGCGCACCGCCGCGGCGGTCGGCTGGGACAAGCAGTTCCTCCAGGCCGACGGCCCGGAGGGGCCGAGCGAGGTTGCCTTCGGCGGGCAGACCTACAAGTTCCCGTTCCACACGGAGCGCAAGGACTACGAGTACTTCGACCGGGACGTGCGCAAGGCGCTGCCGATCCGGTTCGACGGCACCGAGAAGATCAACGGCACGGAGGCGTACCGGTTCCAGCAGGTCATCGAGGAGACCGACCTGGGCATGCCGGCCGAGCGGGTCGGTGGCCTGCTCGGGGCGTTCGCTCCGGGCGCGACCAGCGGCAAGGTGATGTACAGCAACACCCGCACCATCTGGGTCGAGCCGGTCAGCGGCAACTTCGTCAAGGTGCGGGAGCAGCAGAAGAAGACGCTGGTGCCGGACCAGGGCGCGCCCACCGCGCTGCTGGACGCCGACTTCGTCTACACCGACCAGACCATCGCGAACAGCGTCGAGTCGGCCGGTAAGAACCGGGACAAGCTGCTGCTGATCGGGCGGACCATTCCGCTCGTGCTGACGGTCATCGGCGCGCTGGCGCTGATCGTCGGGCTCTGGCTAGTGCTGGCCGGCCGCCGGGCCACCGCCGCCGCGCGGCACCGCGCCGACGGCGACGCCGACGCCACCACGGCGCCCGCGCCGCGGGCGTCGTCCGAGCAGGTCACCTCCGGGGGACCCGTGCGCGACGGCGAGGCCGGGCACCGGTAGCGGACCGTCGGGCGGCGTCCACGTACGGGCGCCGATCACCGGCAGAAGGCAGGCCGCCACCGTCTCCCCGTACGCGGGGGGACGGTGGCGGCCTCTTTTGCGCAGACAGGACCCTTGTCGTTACTGAACCGTGACCTGCGTCGCTGCTCGTCACGGACGGTCGTGGCGGAACGACGATATGCCCGGTTTGCGTGACAATCATTGATCAATGCCGATGCATTCCAGGACCTCCTCGCTGCTACTCGCTACCCAGCGTGGCCTTGGTTGTGACGGACGGCGATCCGGGCCTTGTGACCTGCGCCTCCGCACGGCATCATCATCGCAGCTTCGTTACTCGCCGGTAACTGTGGCGACTCGGGTGCGGGGCCGTCGCCGCTCGACCGGCGACCCGCGCGACGTTCCCTGAGGAGGAAGCCGTGCAGGATCGGTTCGACGACCAGGGCCGCACCCGGTCGCGGCGCTTCGCCGCGATGCCGGTGCCCGCGACGGCCGTCGCCGGCGCGATCGTGTTCGACCCTCACGGGCGACCCGGCGGGCGCGAGGGGCGACGCGAAGGCTTCGGGCAGCAGGCCGACACGGTGGTCATCAAGGACGTGCGGCAGGTCGTCCGATCCACCCACGCCGGCATCTTCAACCTGACCGGACTGACGATGAAGGTCGACGTCGGCGCGGACGCCAGGGAATGCTCCTGACCTGATCCGCAGGCCCACAGGGTCTCGCTCCGCGGGCCCGACCCCTCCCTCTGCTCCCGGCAGGAGGCGTACGTGACGACCGTCGATCCGCAGCCCGCGTGGCGCGACCGGTTCCGCGAGGCGTGGCACGGGTTCCGCCGCTGGCGGCGGGCGCGACCGTTCTGGGGCGGCCTGCTGACCGCGCTGGCCCAGCCGGTGCCTGCCGTGCCGGCCGGCACCAAACCTGCCAGGGCCGTGCCGGCGGTTGGGTCGATCCGGTGCGACGCCGGGCCGCGCGATCTTCGACCGTACGCGGTGCTGCCGGTGCTGCTCGGCCTCGCCGCCGCCGTCGCCCTCGCCGCGCCCGGTTCCACGCCGGTGCAGGCCGTGGCGCCGCCGACCGCCCCCTGCCCGACCACGGCTCCCGACCAGGGCGGAACGCGACCCACGCCGAGCGGCACGCCGGGCACGACGCCGGCCCCGACCGGCACGCCGGGCGCGACGCTGGCCCCGACCGGCACGCCGGGCGCGACGCCCGCCCCCGCCCAAACGCCGGCCGAAACGCCGGACCCGATCGCCCCCAGCCCGTCCCCGGCGGCGGGCGGCGGCCGCGAAGTCGTCCGCGACATCCTCGACGGCATCGGCGACCTCATCGATGGCGGCCGGGACGCCGACGAGGCGGCCCCCGGGGCGACGCCGTCGACCACGCCGAGCGTTCGCCCCACGGCCATCCCGAGCGTGCACCCCACGGCCATCCCGGGCGTTCGCCCCCCGGTCACCCCGAGCGTCCGCCCCACGGCCACGGGTCGGCCGGCGGCTCCCGGCCGGGTGTGTGCCCCGGCCAGCCCGAAGCCGAGCCGACCCGGGCAGGTGGTGCCGGGCAGGCCACTGCCCTCGATCGCCGCCGACCCGGGGCAGCCGATGGTGGCGGCGGTCCCGTCGAAGCTCACCGGTTCGGAGGTGACCATGGTCGGGCTGCGGTTCGAGGGCATCGTCGACCTGCCCACCGCCGACGGCAGCCTGAAGGCGCTGAAGTTCACCATGGACAGCGCGGTCACCGAAGATTTCCTGCTCCGTGCGCCCGCGCCGGCCGGCCGGACGATGCGGTTCGCCACGGACCGGCTGACGGTGCAGGGGAACGTCGCCTTCTACGCCACCCGGTTCGTCGGGCGGCTGCTCGGCGTCAAGATCACGCTGACTCCGGACCTGCCGTTCCCCGACGGCCTGCCGATCACGTCACCTGTTCCGATCACCTTCACCGAGCCGGCCATGGAGCTGGCGTTCGTCACCAGCGACACGCTGACCGCCCGGCCGGCGTTGGAGCTGACCCTCTCCTGACCTCACTCCACCACCACCCGGTGCGGGGCCGGTGTCCCTCCGGCCCCGCACCGCCGGGCTCAGAGGCGGGCGAGCGCCTTGCGCAACGGGTCGAGCCCCAGCGAGCCGAGGTCGAGCGCCTGGCGGTGGAACTCCTTGAGGTCGAAGTCGGCGCCCTTGCGGGCCTTCGCCTCGTCACGGGCCTGGAGCCAGATCCGCTCGCCCACCTTGTAGGAGGGGGCCTGCCCCGGCCAGCCGAGGTAGCGGTTCAGCTCGAAACGCAGGTTCTCGTCCGGCACCCGGCAGTGCGCCCGCATGAACTCCCAGCCCAGTTCCGGCGTCCAGCGCTCGCCGGGGTGGAAGCCGAACGGGTTGTCCTTCGGGATCTCCAGCTCCAGGTGCATGCCGATGTCGACGATCACCCGGGCGGCCCGGAACGCCTGCCCGTCGAGCATGCCGAGCTTGTCGCCCGGATCCTCCAGGTAGCCCAGCTCGTCCATCAGCCGCTCCGCGTAGAGCGCCCAGCCCTCGCCGTGCCCGGAGACCCAGCAGAGCAGCCGCTGCCAGCGGTTGAGCAGCTCGGCCCGGACGGCGGTCTGGGCGACCTGGAGGTGGTGACCCGGCACGCCCTCGTGGAAGACGGTGGTCACCTCGCGCCAGGTGGAGAAGTCGGTGACGCCCTGCGGCACCGCCCACCACATCCGCCCGGGGCGGGAGAAGTCCTCGCTCGGGCCGGTGTAGTAGATCGCGCCGTCGCTGGTCGGGGCGAGGCAGCACTCGATGCGGCGTACCTGCTCCGGGATGTCGAAGTGGGTGCCGTGCAGGTCGCCGATGGCCTTGTCGGCGAGCGCCTGCATCCAGTCCCGGAACGCCTCCTTGCCCCGGATCGTCCGGGCGGGGTCGGCGTCGAGCGCCTCGACCGCCTCGTCGATGGTGGCGCCGGGGCCGACGATCCGGCCGGCCACCGCCCGCATCTCGGCCTCCAGCCGGGCCAGTTCCTCGAACCCCCAGGCGTACGTCTCGTCGAGGTCGACCCTGGCGCCGAGGAAGTACTGCGACGCCAGCTCGTAGCGCTCGCGACCCGCGGCCTGCTTCTCCCGGCCGAGCGGGGCCAGCTCGGTGCGGAGGAACTGGCCGAACTCGGCCGTCGCCGCGGTGGCCGCCGCCGCGCCCCGACGCAGCTCGGCGCCGAGGGTGCCGTCGGCGCCCAGCCGCTCGACCAGCCCGTGGAAGAAGTTGTCGCCGTCCGGGTCGACCCAGATGTCGCACTGCTTGGCGACCTCCACGAGCTGGACCCGGGCGCTGACGTGGCCGGCGGCGGCCGCCTCGCGCAGCGTCGCCTTGTAACCCTCCAGGGTGCTCGCGAAGCGGTTGAGCCGGGCCGCCACGTCGGCCTTGGCGTCGTCGCCCTCGGTCGGCATCAGGTCGAAGACCATGCGGACCTCGTGCAGACCGCTGGAGATCACGTTGACCTCGCTGCTCGCCTCGCCGGCGTCGTAGCGGGCGAGGTCGAGGCCGAGCCGCTCCTGCATGGCCTCCTTGGCGGTCCGCTCCGCCTCCGACTCCGGCTCGGTCACGTCCAGTTCGGCCAGCGTCCGCCGGATCAGCTCCGCGCGGGCCGTGTAACCGTCGGGCGACAGGTCGTCGAGCTGGTCGTCGTAGCCGGCGATGCCGACGTAGGTGGCGCCGATCGGGCTCAGCGGCGCCCATTCGGCCACGTAGCGGTTCGCGAGGTCATCGATTCGTCCCACGCTGCGACCCTACGTGAGGGCACCGCCGGGTTGTCGAACGCGTTCTGCGTGTTCAAGGCAGCAGTTCGGCGGGGTCGAAGTCGATCGGGAACGGCAGGTCGGCCGAGAGCCGCCGACCGCCGACCGCCCTCGCGACGGTGTCGTAACCGCCGAACTTGCCGAGGGTGAAGAGCTCCGCCTGGGCATGCCCCAGCCGGCGGGAGAGTTCGACCCGCAGGAAGTACGGCACCCGCCCCTCCGCGCACCGCATCGGCTTGTCGACGAAGTCCTGCCGGCGGCTGCCGGGCGAGACGAACTCGACTGCCATCGTGCAGAGGTGGGCCGGGATCCACCGGTCCTCCTCGTCGGTCTTCGGCAGCGCGTGCAGGACGGTGACGTCGGGCTGGATCCAGCGCCGCGGCGAGAAGGTCAGATTCACCTGCCCGAACACGTAGAACCCGTTGGTCTCTGCGGCGGGTGACAGCAGACGGGCGAGCTTTATCTCGCCGTAGCTGTTCGTGCCGACCTCGGCGGGCGTCATGACCAACCTCCCGTCGATGCACTCGTAGCGCGCATCGGGTAGCCCCGGCAACGGGAGGTATCGGTCGGCGAACTCGGTCGTCCACATGCCGTCGAGGTCGACGAGCGGGTCGAAACGCATCGGCATCGCCACGGCGTGCACCTCCTCGGGGTGGTCAACGCGTCACCAGCGTAGGCGGTTTCTGTGGTGATCGACACGGCGTCCGAAAGTCGCGGGACTTCGTCGTACGGCTGCGGCAGAGTGTCAGGGGTGACAGTGGATTCCACTCCTGACCGGGCGGCGCTGCGGAGCTGGCTGCCCGGGTTCCTGGCGCTGGCCGCCATCTGGGGCTCCAGCTTCCTGTTCATCAAGATCGGCATCGGGGAGCTGCATCCACTCCACCTCACCCTCTACCGGGTCGCCGCCGGCGCGGCGACCCTGCTGCTGGTGCTCGTCGTGCTCCGCGACCGGCTGCCCGCCGAGCCCCGGGTCTGGGCGCACCTGACCGTGGTCGCCGCGTTCGGCGTCGCCGTGCCGTTCACCCTGTTCGGCTACGGCGAGCAGCGCGTCGAGTCGATGCTCGCGGGCATCTGGAACGCCACCACCCCGCTCATCGTGCTGCCGCTGGCCGTGCTGGTGTTCCGCACCGAGCGGCTGACCGCACGCCGGGCGGTCGGCATGGCGCTGGGCTTCGCCGGGGTGCTGGTGGTGCTCGGGGTCTGGCAGGGGGTGGGCGGTGCCCACTTCACCGGGCAGCTCATGTGCCTGGGCGCGGCCGCCTGCTACGGCGTCGCCATCCCGTACCAGAAGAAGTTCGTCGCCGGCAGCGCGCACTCCGGGCTCTCGCTCTCGGCGGCGCAGCTGCTGGTCGCGACCGCCCAGCTCGCGGTCGTCGCGCCGCTGGTGGCGGGGGCGCCGCCGGCCCCGACCGGCCTCTCGGCCGAGGTGCTCGCCAGCGTGCTCGCGCTAGGCGCGGTCGGCACCGGCCTCGCCTTCGTCATCAACCTGCGCAACATCCGGCTCGCCGGGGCGAGCACCGCCTCCACCGTGACCTACCTGATACCGGTGTTCGCGGTGCTGATCGGCGCCCTGGCCCTCGACGAGCGGCTCACCTGGCACCAGCCGGCGGGCGCGCTCATCGTGCTGTTCGGTGTTGCCGTCTCGCAGGGCCTGATCGGCCGCCGGCCCGCATCCGCCGGTGTCGCCGAGCCGTCCACGGTCCGCGCCCCCGAGCCGTCCGTGCCCGACGCAGCCGTGCCGGCCGATGCCGTGCCGGTCGCCGCCACGGTGCCGGCCGATGCCGGGACCGTGGCGGATGCCGGGACCGTGCCGGCGGATGCCGCGACCGTGCCGGCCGCCGCCGTGCAGCCCGTTTCCTCCGGGGCGGCCGACCTGTCGGTGCCCGCCGCGCCGGCTGCCCGCTGCTGAGCGGTCCCGGCCGTCACCACGAGGGCCGTCGGGCCCGCTGCGACGCGGTCCCATGGACGGGGCAGCTCGACAGCGGCCGTGACGCCATCGCCCGGGCCGCCGGCCAGGGCGCCGTCCGGGCAGTACGGCAGCCAGGGGTCAGCCGGTGGCGTGAGCGCGGGCCCAGTCGACCAGCCGGTCGGCGTCCCAGGTGTTGACCACCCGGTCGGCGGGCACCCCGCAGAGGGCGGCGCGCTCGCAGCCGAACCGCTGCCAGTCGAGCTGCCCGGGGGCGTGCGCGTCGGTGTTGACGGCGAAGTGGCAGCCCGCCTCCAGCGCCCGGCGGATGAGCCGCTTCGGCGGGTCCTGCCGCTCCGGCCGCGAGTTGATCTCGACGGCCACCCCGTGCTCGGCGCAGGCGGCGAAGACGGCGTCGGCGTCGAAGTCGCTCTCCGCCCGGGTACGCGGCCGGTGCGCCCGGTCGCCCGGTCCCTTGACCCCGGCGGGCCGGGACGCCACCATCCGTCCGGTGCAGTGGCCGAGGATGTCCAGGTGCGGGTTCGCGATCGCGGTCAGCATCCGCCGGGTCATCTTCGCCCGCTCGTCGTTCAGGCCGCTGTGCACCGACCCGACCACCACGTCGAGGCGGGCCAGCAGCTCCTCGTCCTGGTCGAGTGACCCGTCGGCGAGGATGTCGACCTCGATGCCGGTCAGGATCCGGAAGCCCTCCGGCAGCGCGTCGTTGACCTTCGCCACGTGGTCGAGCTGCCGGCGCAGCCGGTCGGCGGTCAGCCCCCGGGCCACCTTCAGCCGGGGCGAGTGGTCGGTCAGCACCACGTACTCGTGGCCCAGCTCGACGGCCGCGAGCGCCATCTCCTCGATGGGTGAGCCGCCGTCGGACCAGTCGGAGTGGGTGTGGCAGTCACCGCGCAGCGCCGTACGCAGCGCGGCGGCCGCCGCGTCCAGGTCCGTGCCCTCCGTGGCGAGCAGCCGGCGCAGGTAGACCGGCTCCTCGCCGGCGAGCGACTCGGCCACGCAGCGGGCGGTGACGTCGCCGACCCCGGACAGCTCGGTGAGCTTGCCGGCGCGGGCCCGTTCGGCCAGTTCCCTCCCCGGCAGCGCGGCGAGGGCCGTGGCCGCCGACCGGAACGCCCGGACCCGGTAGGTCGCCTCGTTCGCCCGTTCCAGGAGGAAGGCGATCCGGCGTAGGTCGGCGATGGGGTCCCGGGCGCTCATGCCATGGAAAATACGCCTCCGCGCCGCCGGTCGTCAGACGACCGACGGCGCGGAGGCTCACGGGATCAGGAGTGCGGCAGCTTCACCAGCGACCGGTCGCCGATGCCGAGGGTGGTCGGGTTGTTCCCGATCGCCGACCAGACCTCCACCCGTACGGTGCCGTTCGACAGGTTGCCGAGGGCGCCGGTGGCGGAGTGCAGGCCGCTCTGCTGGGTGTAGCGCTCGTAGCCGGGAACCGGGTCGGTGGCGAAGTAGCGGTACGTCTCCACCCGCTCCCAGCTGCCGTTGCCCGTCAGGTCGTAGGAGACCCGCACCTGCACCCCGTTGCCGACCGCGTTGCCGGCGTCGAGGAACAGGTCGAAGGCGGTCTGCCCGCCGGCGTACGCCAGATCCAGGCCCGTCGCGGTGAAGACCTGCGGGTTGGTCGGCGTGCCGTCGCGGTTCGCGCCGCCCGCGCCGGCCACCGTGGCGGTCGCGGTGCCGCCGGCCGCGGCCAGCCCGCCACCGGGCAGCAGGTACCGGGTGGGGAAGTCCGCCGACGGCGGCGGGGTGGTGGGCGGCGGGGTCGTCGGCGGGGCCGTGGTGGGCGGCGGGGTCGTCGGCGGGGTGGTCGTGGGCGGCGGCGTGCCGGTGACCCCACCGGTCGCGGTGCCGCCGCTCCAGGTGTACGCCCCGCTGGTGGCCGTCTTCCCGGCGGGCACGGCGAGCCGGGTGCCGTCGGAGAACGTGACCGTCAGCGGCGCGGCGGTGATGTTGCTCGCCACGTAGGTGCGGACGCCGTTGCGCTGGAACACCGAGGCCAGCGGGTGGTTGGCGGTGATTCCGGTGTGCACCGTGCCGAGGGCGGCGAGGTTGCGGATCCAGTGGAAGGTGTGTGCCCGGCTCTCGCCCTCCTCGGGCGTGTACCCGGGGTTCGCGCGGAGCTTCGCCAGCGCCGCGTCCGGGTCGCCGAGCGCCAGGAACTGCCAGAGGATGTCCTGCCACACGGTCGGTTCCCCGCCGTTGTTGCGCACCAGTTCCTGGTAGTTCGCGCGGTTGGACGCCGGGTGGTGACCGAGGTAGAGGTGCCCGCCGGTGACCGGGAGCATGTTGATGCCCTGGATCATCTCCGGCTCGGCGCTGAACCAGGTGGCGTACGCGCCGCCGTCACCCCAGACCATGCCGACCGTGGAGTGCCCGAACGCCGCCGGGTAGTTCTCGTTCGTCACGTCGAACCAGTACTCGTGGATCGCCGCGGCCTGGGTGGTGTGGATGAAGATGCCGGCGTCGCGTACGGCGGTGTTGCCGGTGGCCTGCCCCCACTGGATGAGGGCGTTGGCGAAGTTCATCCCCTCGGACGAGGACTCCTGGTTGTTGCCGGCGTTGAACGAGCCGTGTCCGGCGGCCCAGTCGTGCCCGGCGTAGATGTCGAAGTCGCGCAGGTACGGGAAGCGGTTGTCCGTACGGTCGTAGTTGTTCGCGTCCCGGATCAGCAGGTCGATCATGCCGCCGTACTGGTCCTGGCGCGCCCAGGTCGGGTCGAACTTGGCCAGGGTGGCGGCGGCGGCGATGTAGTAGCCGTAGTGGAAGTGGTGGTCGTTGAGTTCCTGGTCGGAGCCGTAGGAGGCCGGGTAGCCGATCAGGGTCCCCCAGTTGCGGTCGTAGTGGAAGACGCCCTCGGTCTCCCCGGGCGTGGCGGTGAGCCAGTCGTTGAGCGTGCTCCGGATGGCGTTCAGCGCGGAGGTCCGGGTCTCGGCGTCGCCGACCTGGTCGGCGATCTCGGCGATCCGGGCGGCCCGGCCCAGGCCCTTGCCCGTCCAGTAGGTGTCGCCGCCGCGCTGGTCCATCGGGTTGCCCCTGACCGCGGCCAGGTGGTTGCGCAGCGTCGTCAGGTCCGCCCCGGTGCCGGTGGCGACGGCCGGGACCTCCGGCAGTACCCCGTTGAACTTCATCGAGGTGCGGAACGAGTTGACGCCGGTGAGCACCTTCATCCGGCCGCGCGCCGACGGGTAGGTGAGCGCCAGCGGGGTGGAGCCGGTCAGCGACCGCCACTGGTGCGGGTAGAGGCTGACGACCGTCTGGTTCGCCGTGCCCTCCCGGGCGGTCGTGGTGAAGGCGTACGTGGTGTTGACGGTGCTGGTCGTCTGGTCGTAGGCGTACGAGACCCGGGTGCCGGTGACGTGCGCGTGGGCGTACCGGCCGTAGGTGGTGGCCAGTTCGGCGCGGGACGCGGCGTCGGTGCTCGGGGTGGTGGGCAGCAGGGCGACCGAGAAGTAGCCCTTCCCGGCGAGGTTGGAGGTGATCCGTCCACCGTTGACGGACCAGGTGGCGCCGGTGGGCGCGTACGCGACGTAGTCGTGCCCCCGGACGGTGAAGCCGATCGTGGCGCCGCTGTTCGACCAGACCGTGGCGCTGCCGCCGGTGGCGTTGATCAGGGCGTCGCCGCCGCTGGTGCGGAAGTACGCGAACGGCAGGCCGTGGCCGATGGTGGCGCGCATGGTCCGGGCGCCGTCGGTCCAGTACGGGGTGACCGTCCAGTCGGTCCAGCCGTCGACCTTGACGACCGGGGCGCCGAGCCCGGCGATGCCGACCCGGATGTCCTCGGAGTACGTGTACTTGAACTCGCCGACGCCGGTCGCGGTGCCGCTGATCGTGGGCGTGGAGGTGGCCGAGAGGCCGAGGCCGTCGCCGGCCGGCTGGTAGGAGACCGGGTGCGCGTGCAGCGGCTCGCTGTAGGAGCAGTTGGTCCGCTTCCACAGCAGCGACGACCACCAGTCGTTGGTGGGGATCGGCCCGGCAGGGGCGTCGGCGGTGGCGAACTGCCGGGGGTTGGTGGTCATGTCTCCGCAGCCGGTGGGCAGGGGGCCCACGCGGTCCGTGGTGTAGCTGCCGGCGCCGACGGTGGCGGCCTGGGCGGGGGTGGTGGTCACGACGGCGAGGCCGCCGAGGGCGAGGGCCAGGGCGGAGGTGGCCGCCACGGCCCAGGTGCGGCGTGTCGCAGGAGGTGTCACAGTGCCTCCGGTCGGGGAGCGCCGGTCGGGGACGGGCGCGTTCTGCGGGCGAATTGTGTGGAAAGTGGCCTCAGAGAGCGCTCTCTTGCAGCGGGACGCTAGCCCAGCGCCGAGACTTCCGTCAATGTTTCCGACCGATGAAGCGCTGATGACGACAAACGGGAGCGGTCGTCAGGCGGCCGGCGGCGCCTTCGGGCAGCCGTGCCGGCGGTGCCAGGCGGCCACCTCGGCGGCCGGTTCCTTGTTGCCCTTGCGCCGCCACGAGTTCAGGTACGGCGCCGGCCATACCACGCCCCGGCGGATCCACCAGCCGTCCCGGCCGGTGCACGGCGGGGAGATGCCGAAGTGCAGGTGGCAGACGTTGTTCGCGTTCCCGGTCCGGCCCACCTCGCCGAGCCGCTGCCCGGCGCGCACGCGTACCCCCGCGTCGATGCCGTCGGCGATGCGACGCAGGTGCGAGCCGTAGTAGCGCACCCCGTCGTCGCCGAGCAGCGACACCGACAGCCCGCCGTTGTGCGGCCCTCGCGGCCCGCGCTTGTCGAACCGGTCGACCCGGCTGACCTCGAGCAGCACGCCGTCGGTCACCGCCACGACCGGCTCGCCGCAGTCGGCGAAGATGTCCGCCCCCGGGTAGGCCGAGTGGGTCGGGTGGTAGGCGACGTTCGCCGCGCGTACCGGGAAGACGTGCGGCAGCCCGGCGCGGGTCGGCGCGGTCGACGGGCCGGTCGGGGCGGCGGCCGTCGGGGTGCCGGCGCGGGTCGGGCTGGCGGCCGGCGGCGCGGGCTGCCCGGCCGTCGCCGGCAGGCTCGGCCGGGGTTCACCGGGCGTCGTCCCGGGCCGCGTCGTCGCGCAGCCGGCGGCCAGCACCGGCACGAGGACCAGCAGGACCGGGTACGCCGGGCGCGCGCGGCGTCCGATCGTCGGCGAGGGCATCCGGTCATCCTGACAGAGTCGGTACGGTGGTGGAGGCGCACGGCAGAAGGGGAGGGGTCGATGACGACCGGACGGTACGCCTTCCCGCCCGAGCCGGACGCCGGGTTCCGGCCGGCGCCACGGGTCCCCTCGGGGCTCTTCCCGTCCGGGCCGCCGTCCCAGCCCACCTACCGCGAACCGCACCCGGTCACCGGCGCGGGCGTCGCGTCCGGCGCCGCCGTGGCGGCCGTCTGGCTGCTCCTGTTCGGCCTGCTCGGTCGCGGCGTGTCCGGGTACGCCTGGTGGACGCTGCTGGCCGGCGGGCTGGCCTGGCTGGCCGCGCTGCTGCTGGTCCGCGCGGGCGACCGGGGCGTGGCCACCGGGATCGCGATCGTCACCGCCGGCGGGTGGAGCATCGCCGCCGCCATCGTGACGGTGCGGTGGGCGTCGAACGGGGACTGGCCGCTCTGGTGAGCCCGGTCCGGCCCCTCCCGCCCGGGCCGCGACCCGCCGCCCGGGACCCTTTCCGGCGGGCCCGTGGCTGCGCTGCGTCGCGGGCCGGCTGCGCAGCGAATCCCGCCTTGACGTGGCCGCCCGAACTCGGCACCCTCGGCGGTATGGCCTGGACCACTCCGCGGCTCGATCCCGAGCGCAGCCGCCGTCGCCAGCAGCTCCTCGCCGAATTGGCGGGCGCCCGGGCGGTACGCCAGCGCGTACGGCCGCAGCGGGTGCGCAGCGAGCGCCTGCGGGAGCTGATCGCCACCCGCCGCCGGGTCGCCGGCTGACGACAGGCAGACTTTCCCCAGGATTGACCGGCCCTTCGGGGCGTTGACCGGTCGCCTGCCGACCCGACCGGCTAACGTGCACGCGTAACGGGTCGGCCTGCCGAGGCTCTTTTGGGGGAACCGTGTCGTACTTCGCTGCGGCCGTCGTACGTGACGACAGCGGTTGGACGGCCGCCGAGGTGAACCTGCGGGGTGTCACCGACATCGAGGACGTCGCCGACCGGCTGCGCGACGTCGACTCCGACGCCGACCTGTCGCTGCTCTTCGTCGAGGCGGACGACACGTACCTGGTGGTCATGCGCCTGGACGAGGGGGAGGACCTGCGGGTCTTCGGCTCCGACTCGGCCTACGCCGAGGAGTCCCGGCTGGGCGCCCTGCTGGTCGGGGACCTGAAGACCTCGGTGACCGGGCTGGACGACACCGAGGAACCGCGCCCGTCCGGCCGCGGCGACGATGACACCGAGCAGCCCGCCGTCGACCCCGAGGCCGACCCGGTCGGCGAGGCCGACCTCCTGGCCGACCTGGGCATCTCCGCGCAGAAGCTGCTCAACCTCTGCGCGCGGGAGGGCATGATGCCGGGCGACGTCACCGCCGAGGTGTGCCAGGTGCTCGGCTGCGCCGACGAGGTCGAGGAACTGCGTGAGGTCTGAGCCGTCCGGGCCGGGCCGGGCCGGGGCGGGCGGCGCCGAGCCGGCCGACGCCACGGATCCGGCGCTGGGCACCGTACGCCCCGGGCAGCCGACCCCGGGCGCGGCGGGCCGGGTCGGGCCCGGCGCCCACGAGGGGCTGGCCGAGCCGGACGGCGCCGGCCGGCGGCAGCGGCACGAGCTGTGGATGCGGCGGGCGCTGGAAGCGGCCGTCACCGGGCCCGACAGCCCGGCCGGCGCGGGCCCCGACGCCGCCGACGACATCCCGGTCGGTGCCGTGCTCTACGGGCCGGACGGCACCGAGCTGGCGATCGGACGCAACGAGCGGGAGCTGACCGGCGACCCGACCGCGCACGCCGAGGTGCTGGCGCTGCGCCGGGCGGCCGAACGGCTGGGTCGCTGGCGGCTCGACGGTTGCACCCTGGTCGTCACCCTGGAGCCCTGCACGATGTGCGCGGGCGCGCTGGTGCTCGCCCGGGTGTCCACCGTGGTCTTCGGCGCCTGGGAGCCCAAGACCGGGGCGGCCGGATCGCTGTGGGACGTGCTGCGCGACCGCCGGCTCAACCACCGGCCGGAGGTCTACGGCGGCGTCCTGGAGTCGGAGAGCGCCGCCATCCTGCGCGCCTTCTTCCGCTGACCGGCTCAGGCACCCGTCGGGGCGGGCCGGAGCAGGGTCGCGGCCACCGCGCGGGCGGTGTCGGTCCACGGGGTGGGGCGCAGGGTCGCCGGGTCGAGCCGGACGATCGCCCGCGCGCCCTCCGCGTGCACTGTGCCGCCGTCCACCGACTGGAACCGGTAGGCGTACCGGGCGCTGCTGGTGCCGAAGTGGTCGAGCCAGAAGTGCACCGCCACGGGTCCGGTCCCGGTGACCGGCGTCCGGTAGCTGATGGTGAACTCGCGTACGGCGTGGAAGACGTCCGGCGCGCTGTGCCGCCCGCCCTGGAACGAGACGCCGTGCTCCGCCCAGTATCCGGTCAGGGCCCGTTCGAGCAGCACCGCGTACCGGGCGTTGTGCAGCAGGCCGAACGCGTCGAGGTCGTCGAAGTGCACCGCGACGTGCGCGACGTGACCGAACTCGGCGGCGGGCTGGTCGACGATGGCCTGGCTCATGAGATGCCTTCCGGTAGCAGGTTCGGATCGGGGCACAGTGCCCGCAGGCGGTTCAGCAGGCCCTGGCGGGCGTGCCGGTAGGCGGTGTCGGGGGCCAGCAGGCGGGAGCGCATCGCGGCGGTGATCCCGAGCGCGTCGATCTCGTACGCCAGCTGAGGGACGTCCACGTCGGCGGGAAGCTCGCCGGCGGCGACCGCCTCGCGGACGAGTTGTTCGAGGAACGCGGTCCAGCGGCCGAACACCTCGGCGAGCCGGTCCCGGACCGGGCCGGGACGCGCGTTGTACTCGAAGTCGGCGCTGGCGAAGAAGCAACCGCCGGGAAGCACCCGGGCGGCGAAGAAGTCGATCCGGGCCTGGTGCAGCGCCCAGAGCCGCCGTACGCCCCGGGGGGCGCGCAGAGCCGGCTCGATGATCCGTTCCCGCTGCTGCTCGACCGCCCGGTCGACCGTGGCGAGCTGGAGCGCCTCCTTGGAACCCCAGTGCGCGAAGAGGCCGGACTTGCTGACGCCGAGGGTGTCGGCGAGCTGGGCGAGGGAGAGCCCGTGCAGGCCGACCTCGGTGGCGAGGACCACGGCGGCGTCCAGCGCGGCGGTGCGGGTCCGGTCGCCCCGCGCGACACGTCCGTCGACTGTCATGGGCTGAGGCTAATGAATAAGCACGACCGTTCGTATAGTTTCTCCGCGTGACCGTGGTCACGAAACCGCCCCGCCGTCCGAGAGGACGACGGGGCGGCTGCCGAACGGAACTCAGGCGACGATCGTGTCCAGGGCGATCTCGACCATCTGGCTGAAGGTCTGCTCACGCTCCTCGGAGGTGGTCTTCTCGCCGGTCTTGATGTGGTCGCTGACGGTCAGCAGGGTCAGCGCGCGGGCCTTGAACCGGGCGGCGATCGTGTAGAGCGCCGCCGACTCCATCTCCACCGCCAGCACGCCGTAGTCGGCGAGGCTGTCGTAGAGGTCCGGGCGGTCGGTGTAGAAGGCGTCCGCCGCCAGGATCGGCCCGACCCGCATCGCGATGCCGCGCCGCTCGGCCACCTCGACCGACGTACGCAGCAGCCCGAAGTCGGCCACCGGGGCGTAGTCGATCAGCCCGTCGAAGCGCATCCGGTTCATGTTCGAGTCGGTGGACGAGCCGATCGCCGCGATCACGTCGCGCAGCCGCAGGTCCTCGGTCAGGGCCCCGCAGGAACCGACCCGGATCAGGCTCTTCACGCCGTACTCGTTGACCAGCTCGTGGGCGTAGATGGAGGCGGAGGGCATGCCCATGCCGGAGCCCTGGACGGAGACCTCGACGCCGTTCCAGCGGCCGGTGAAGCCCAGCATGCCCCGGACCGTCGAGTAGCACTGCGCGCCCTCGAGGTAGGTCTCCGCGATCCACTTGGCCCGCAGCGGGTCGCCCGGCATCAGGACCCGCTCGGCGATCTCTCCCGGCTTTGCGCCGATGTGCGTACTCATGGCAAGGATCCTGCCAGGCCGCCCCCGGGCATACCGGTTCGGCGTCCGAACCCGGGGTCATGTACCCTTCTCGGCGGTGGCGTGTCCGAGTGGCCTAAGGAGCACGCCTCGAAAGCGTGTGAGGGTTTACGCCCTCCGCGGGTTCAAATCCCGCCGCCACCGCTCACGAACAGCGCAAACGCCCGGCAGATCCGCAAGGATCAGCCGGGCGTTCCGCTTGTGGGTTCGGTTGGCTCCGAAGGTCGGTTGCACTGTCTGGCGGGCGTTCCCACAGCAGCCCGCCGACGCGCCGGACAGTGTCCCGGCGGACTTGCGCCGTCGGGACCGCTCTCTGTACTTGATGCTGAGGTACCGGGCCCAGCCGGAAGTGGCGGCGGCACGGCAGGTCGGGTCAGGCGGCTTCCGGCGAAGAGCATTGCGTGAAGCCGATGTGCCCGTGTTCGACGACGGGTCCGGTGCACGTCCGCCGGGTGATGCGCGGGACGCCGAACCTGTCCTGTCGGCTATCGATCGTGACCTGTACGGCACCGTCGGCGTCGGCAACGTAGACGGTGTGGATCGGGTCGCCTTCAATCGTCGGCCGGGTCTCGGCGAGGCGGGCGGGCCGGCGTGCCCCCACCGCGTCGAGAATGCAGGCGATCGCCGCGTCCGGCAGGCGTTCGGACTGGCGCAGCACGTGGCTGCCGCAGTCCACCTCGACCGCCGCCGTCACCGCCGCGCTCGCACCCATGGCTGGCGGGGGCGGGTTCGTCCCGCGCTCGGCTGTGGGCGAGACGGCAGCGAACACCCCGGCGACGGCCAGGACGGTGGCCGCCGCCACGCCGCCGACCACACGCCGCCGGCGCAGCGTCTCTCCGCGGGCACGCACCTGCGCTGGTGGCGCCAGCCTCAGGGCGGCGGTGTCGTGATCGAGGGCCGCGATGGCCTCACGGATGCGCGCTGACATCGGATTCCTTCCGTTCGTCGTCGGTGCCGAGCAGACAGGCGAGCGCCGTCCGCGCGCGGGCGAGGTAGACCTTGACTGTGCCGGCGGGCATGCGGGTTGCCTCGGCGATCTCGGCGACCGGAAGGTCACAGAGGTAGTGCAGAACCACGACCCGCCGTTGCGCCTCCGGCAGTCGGTGTAGCGCCGTCATCACCGCGACCCGGTCCGGCGTCGGTCCGGCGGCGGTCACGGGCGGGCCGAGCCTGGCCCGCGCGGCCAGCCAGCGCCGGGCGCTGCGCCATCGGTTGGCCGCCAACCGCCACGCCACGGTCCGTACCCACGCCTCAGGGTCGTCGTAGCCCGACAGCCGCGACCACCGTATCCAGGCGCGGGCGTACGCCTCCTGCACGGCGTCCTGAGCTTCGCCGAGATCCCCGCAGACGGCATACACCTGATGCACGACGCGCGCTGAAGTCGCCGTGTAGAAGGCGTCGAAGTTGTCGGTCGTGTCCATCCGCACCGTCCCTCTCCGTGGCCGTCACAGGTACACACACCGCTGAGGGCGCGCGGGTTACAGTCGCCGACGGTTCGGTGGCGCGTACGCCTGTCCGGTTGATCGAAGCGAATCCCTTGGCCTGACGCTGCGTCGCGAGCTGTGGCCGTGCGCCAGGCATGTTTTACCAGGGGAGACGGGAGCCCGGCGCGGTCTCAGGTTCGGTCCCATTCGGGAGCGTCTGCCGCTGTTCGGGGTCGCTACCGAAAGCCTGCGTCGAGCCTCCCTGACCAGCGTCGATCATGAAGTTGTGGTGCCCTGCAAAGGGGATGGACAGGCATTTGTCTCCCACCAGAAGTGCAAGATCGACGCCGCAAGAGGGTGGGTGGGGCGGGGTGTCTGTCAGCGGCGGGTGAGTTCCGACTCCAGCCGCTTGATGAGGGTCTTGCGGGACTTGCCGTCGCGCTCGCGGCGCAGGGCCGACTTCAGTTGGCCCTTGTCGAGGTCGCGGACCAGCTTGGCGGCCTCGGCGACCGGCAGCTCCGACAGCCGCTCGGCTGTGGTGGCGTTGCGGCGGGCGCGCTTGGCGGGCCCGGTGTTCGCCACGAACTGCTTGCCGGACTTCGATTCCTTCCGCTTCTTGGCGTCGGTCGCCCGCTTCTCCTTCTCGGAGAGCTCCTTCCAGGCCTGTTCGGGCAGGTAGCGGCTGGTCTCGTCGCCGTGCCGCGCCCGGGTGTCGCCCTCCTTGGTCTGCCAGTGCTCGCCGCCCCAGCGCTGTAGGGACTTCTGCCGCTCGTCCTTCGGGCCGAGGAAGCCCCCGCCGCGCCTCTTGTACTCCTGGGTGACCAGCTGCGACTTGCGTGCCGACCACTGCCCCGGCCGGCCGCCCTTGTCGGAGGCCTTGACCTCTTCCTTGATCTGCTCCCGGAGTTCGGGCTTCGTGTACCGCGCCATGCCCGGCGGTTACCCGGCACTCCCGGGCACATGCTTCCGTCGCCTCGGCTGCTCCCGCGAGCCTCCGACGGCTTCCGCACGCCGTCGACCCGCCGTGTGCTTCGCGCTCGGTCGGGCACGGGGCGACTGATAACGTCCGAGGCCCCGGCGGCCCGGCCGGATGCCCTCGTCGAGAGGACCGGACCATGTCTTCCTCGGGTGGGAGCGCCGGCTTGAAGCGCGGCGTCGTCCTCTACGGCCCGCCGGCGGCGGGGAAGGACACCATCACCCGCTACCTGGGGGTGTTGGACCAGCGGTACGTCCTGTTCCCCTGCCTCGAAGCCGGGCCGGGCCGGACGAACGGCCCCCGGACGGCCACCCCGACCGAGATCGAGGAACTCCGTCGGCGGGGCGAGATCGTCTGGGAGAGCCGGCGGCACGGTGCCGCCCATGTCATCGACCGGCCGGCACTCGCCGCGCGGCTCGCCGAGCATGTCCCGGTGATCCACCTCCGCCAGGTCGAAGGCATCGACGCCGTCACCGGCGCCTTCCCCGACGCGCGCTGGCTCGTGGCCTTCGTCTGGTGCCCCCGGGAGATCGCCGAGGTGCGGGTCGGGCAGCGCGGCACCGGCGACACGGACGGCTGGGACGAGGCCTCGATCATCGGGCCCGCGGACCTGACCATCAACACCCTCCTGACCGACCCGGAGGACGCCGCCCGGCAGATCGACAGCCGGGTCACCGCCATGGGCCAGCCGTGGTCAGGGCCGCCGGTCCCGTAGTCAGCAGGGGCTGTGGCCCTCGTGGAAGAGGCGCTGGGCCCAGTCGGCGTACCCGGCGATGATCTTCTTCACCGCCCGCCCGTCGTGCAGGAAGAGGTACGCCCGGTCGCCCTGCCGGGCGAGCAACCCGTCGAGCCGGTACGTCCCCTGTGGAGCGTCCAGCTCCCGCACGGACGGGTAGCGGCTGCGGACCTCCTCGACCGGCATGCCGGCGGTGACTCCCTGCGGGGTGCGCGTCGCCTCGCCGAGCCAGAGCAGCACCAGCCGGTCGTCGACGAAGATGGGGCTGGTCGTGTCGTACCCGGCGAGCGCCGGTCCGCAGGCGTCGACGTCGGAGCGTAGGATGCCCCGCCGGGTCAGCTCGTCCTCGGTGTCGCCGAACTCGACGTCGCGTAGGCCGTTGAGGTCGACCACCTCGACGGCCCCGACGGGCCGACCGTCCAACCCGGACGACGGCGGGTGTGCGCCGCTGCCCGAAACCCAGGCAGCCGTCGTCAGCGCGGCGATAAAGCCAAATTGTCGCAGTTTCATGGAATCCCCCAGTCCCCAACGGGACCGGGCCGTTCAGGTTGCTGCCCGCCCGCAGATTGCCGGTTTTCCCACTCCTCGGCCAGTTCGTCCCAGTAATCGGCGCTGAGCCGCCGGCGCCCGTGCGCCAGCCAGCCGGCGGTGTTCCGCTCGACGTGCAGACCCAGCTCGGCGAACGGGTCGATCCATGCGCCGGGTTCCGCCCCGAGCCGGGCGAGCGCCGCGTTGAGCGGCCACTGGGCGCGCGGCCCGTCGAAGAGTCGGTCGAACCCCGGCCCCCAGCTCACCTGGCCGCCGAGCCATACCACCGCCGACTGGTAGCCGGCGCCGCCGGCGAACTCCGCCTCCAGGTACGCGACCGGGCCCGACCGCGACCACCGCGCGAGGGCGTCGGCGAGGGGTGCCGAGAGCGACAGGTGGAACGGCTCCTCAGCCGACCGCTCCGCCATCGAGAAGTCGGGCAGCGCGCCGGTCAGCTCCTCGACGAGCTGCGGGGTGACCGGCAGCAGCGCGAAGTCCTGACGCAGCTCGCCCAGGACCGCGTGGTCGAGGTCGGCGGTCTGCTCGCGCAGCAGCTCGGCGTCCGCGACCACCGCGCTGAGCTGGTAACCCATGGGAGCCCTCCGCCGTCCACAGCCTGTGGATGGAACATGTGTACGACGAATGCCACCTCCGCCGCCCTCCGCACCGTACCGAATCGTCCCCTGTCGGCACCGCCCCGCGATTTGCTCTGTCGACCCCGTTCCGGGGCGAACTGCGGCCTTCGCCCGAAGGGCGCGGAGCCGGAGCGCGGCACCCAGCGTGACGGCCGGAGCGGGCCGACGCCCGGGCCGCACCTGGCGGACGGACGGGGTCGAGTGGAACACCACGGGTGTATCCCACGCCGGGAGACAACCGTGGTGTTCCACTCGCGCCCCGCGCTGAGGCCGAGCCTGCTCCGCCTGACGGTCAGAGCAGCAAATTGACCAGGGCGGCGAGCCCGACGACCACGATGATGGCGCGCAGCGCCACCGGCGGGAGCCGGCGTCCCCACCGGCCGCCGGCCAGGCCCCCCACCACCGAACCCACCGCGATCAGTAGCGCCGGCTGCCATGCCACGTTCCCCACCACGACGAACAGGACCGCCGCGACCCCGTTCACCAGGCCGGCGAGCACGTTCTTCACCCCGTTGACCCAGCGCAGGTCGGTGGAGAGCAGCACGCCGAGCAGCCCCAGCAGCAGCACTCCCTGGGCGGCGCCGAAGTAGCCGCCGTACACCCCGGTGCCGAAGACGCCGAGCAGCAGCAACGGCCCCACCCGCCGTACCGCCTGACCGCCCGCCGACGACGCGCCCGCGTCGTCCGCGACCGGCCGCCGGCGGGCCAACGCCCCCGCCAGTCGGGGCTGCACCACCACGAGCACCAACGCCAGGATGATCAGCGCCGGCACGATGGCCCGGAACGCGCCGGGCGGCAGGAGCAGCAGCAGCAGTACGCCGCCGGTGACCCCGCCGAGCACGGCGGCGACGCCCAGGCGGGCCAGCAGGCCACCGTGCCCGGCCAGCTCCCGGCGATAGGCGTACGCCGCGGAGAACGACCCCGGCACCAGCCCGACGGTGTTCGACACGTTCGCCACCACGGGCGGGTAGCCGAGGGAGAGCAGGACCGGGAAGGTCACCAGCGTGCCCGAGCCCACCACCGCGTTGATGGCGCCCGCTGCGACCCCGGCGGCCAGCACGGCCAGCCCTTCGGCGACGTTCAGCATTGCGTTCACTCGTGTCCGCGCTCTCCCCGGGCCGGTCGTCGCCCGCAGGTCGCCGCCGCTCGGTTGTCTCGCTGTCGGATGCGGCTGTCAGCGTAGGACGGGAGTCGCGTCCGGTGATCGACGTGCGGCAGGGATCACGCCGTGACCAGTAGCTTGTCGGCGCCGTTCACCTTCGCAGCTGGCGCGGTCGCCACGGCCCGGCGTGGCGGCGGCGCAGCCAGCGGGGCAGGCGGTGCCGGGGCACGAACATGCCGATGTCGTCCGCCGCGTCGTCGGCGTAGCCGCGCAGTTGGCAGCCGCCGAGCGGGGTACGGTCGCGCAGCGCGCCCCGGAGCAGGGCCAGCGACTCGACGTCGATGTCGCGGTGCAGGCGTCCGAAGTGACCCAGCGACTGCAACGCGTTCGCCCTGGTCTGCACGTCCCGCGACCGGAGCCCGCGCCTGATCCGGGGAAGGACGACGGCGGCTGGGTGGAACTCGTCCAGCACCAGCCAGAGGAGAGCTGGGCCGGCCCCCGGCTCCGCACGGTCCAGGGCCGCGTCGACGTTCTCCGGGCAGTCGCATTCGTCGAACTCAGGGCCGATGGTCCCGTCGCGCGTCTCGCTCACGGTGGCATGATCGCGCGTCCTGGTCCGGGAGTGGGGAGCCGAGGTCGGGGAGATCGACGCCGCCGTCTCGGGCGATGAGCGGGAACAGGGCAGGGAGGAACCGGGAAGGGCGGGCGTAGAGACGACTCAGGGCCGGTCCTCGTGGGGCCGGCCCTGTCGTTTCCTGCTCAAGAGAGCGGAGGATACGAGATTCGAACTCGTGAGGGTGTTAACCCAACACGCTTTCCAAGCGTGCGCCCTAGGCCTCTAGGCGAATCCTCCGCAGACGAGGATACAGGTCCCCGGCGGGTGGGCCACCCCACCACCCCCTGAAGATCGACGCGGCGTCGGGTAGGGTTGGCGGTACCTCCCGTGCGGCGGTATCTCGTGAACCTCCCCAGGGCCGGAAGGCAGCAAGGATAAGCGGGCTCTGCCGGGTGCACGGGAGGCCTTTTTGTCTCCGGGGCCCGGTAACGTCCCTGCGGGTCAGGTCACGGGGTGGTGGGTGGTCACCCGCGCCCGACCGGCGCAGAATGGCTCGGTCGAGAGGAGGCGGGACGAGTGGCACTGGCGCTCTACCGCAAGTACCGGCCGCGTACCTTCGCCGAGGTCATCGGGCAGGAGCACGTCACCGAGCCGCTGTCGCAGGCGCTGCGCAGCGGGCGGCTCAACCATGCCTACCTCTTCTCCGGCCCACGCGGCTGCGGCAAGACCTCCAGCGCCCGGATCCTGGCCCGCTCGCTCAACTGCGAGCAGGGCCCCACCCCGGAGCCGTGCGGGCAGTGCGACTCGTGCCGCGAGCTGGCCACCGACGGCGGCTCGATCGACGTGCTGGAGATCGACGCGGCCAGCCACGGTGGCGTCGACGACGCCCGCGAGCTGCGCGAGAAGGCGATCTTCGCGCCGGCCAAGAGCCGCTTCAAGATCTACGTCATCGACGAGGCGCACATGGTCTCGTCGGCCGGCTTCAACGCCCTGCTCAAGCTGGTCGAGGAGCCGCCGGAGTACGTCAAGTTCATCTTCGCGACCACCGAGCCGGAGAAGGTCCTCGGCACGATCAAGTCGCGGACCCACCACTACCCGTTCCGGCTGATCCCGCCGAAGGTGCTCCGGCCCTACCTGGAGCAGCTCTGCGAGGCCGAGGGCGTCGCCGTCGAGCCCGCGGTCTTCCCGCTGGTGGTGCGCGCCGGCGGCGGCAGCGCCCGGGACAGTCTCTCCGTGCTCGACCAGCTCATCGCCGGGGCCGGGCCGGAGGGGGTCACCTACTCCCGGGCCGCCGCCCTGCTCGGCGTGACCGACGCCGCCCTCATCGACGAAATGTGCGACGCGCTGGCGGCCGGGGACGGCGCGACGGCGTACGCGACCGTCGACCGGGTCGCCGAGGCCGGGCACGACGCGCGCCGGTTCGCCTCCGACCTGCTGGAGCGGCTGCGCGACCTGATCGTGCTCCAGCAGGTGCCGGACGCCGCCGTCAAGGGCCTGATCGACGGCCCGGCCGACCAGATCGAGCGGATGGCCGTCCAGGCCCAGCGGCTCGGTCCGGCCACGCTGTCCCGCTGCGCCGACATCGTGCACAACGGCCTGGTGGAGATGCGCGGCACCACCGCGCCCCGCCTGCTGCTGGAGCTGATCTGCGCCCGGATGCTGCTGCCCGGGGCCGACGACAGCACCGGCGGCCTGCTGCAGCGCCTCGAACGCATGGAGCGCCGGCTCACCCTCGCCGGCACCGACGCGCCGCCGGCCGCCGCCGGCCCCGCGCCGGTCGCCTCCCCTTCTTCCGCGCACCCCGAGCCCACCCCCGCCACGACCGCGACTGACCCGGAGCCCGCCGGCCCGCCGGCGGCTGCCGGCGCTCCGTCCGGTGCCGCGGCCGCCCGTGCCGTGGCTCTGGCCGCCGCCGGTTCCCCGGCTGCCACCGGTTCCCGGGCGGCGGAGGCCGCCCCGGGTGCTACCGGACCGGTGGGTGCGACCGCCGGTGGCCCGCCCGCCGATGCTCCCGTCCGCCGCCAGGTGCCGCCCTCGGCGGTGATGCCCGACCCGGCGACCCCCGCCCCGCCCCGCCACGGTGCGGCTGCGGCGGGCCCCCTGGACGCCGTCGCGGTGCGCCGGGTCTGGCCGGACATCGTCGCGAAGGTCAACCGGATCAAGAAGCCGGCCGCCGCGCTGATGCGCGACGCGGTGGTCCGCGACGTGGACGGCGATACCTTGGTGCTGACCGTCAAGTCGCCGGTGCTCGCACAGATGATGGGCAACCACACGTCGGTGCTGGCCGAGGTGCTGTACGAGGAGTTCGGCGGCCGCTGGCAGATCCGCTGCGAGGTGGCCGGCGAGCGGGGTGGCGCGTCACTCGGTGGCTCGTCCCGTCCCGCCGCGCCGGCCCGCCCGGCATCCCCGCCGCCGGCAGCCCCCGCCCACCAGGACCGAAGCGGTACCGGCAGCCCGTCCGGCGCCGGCCCATCCGGCGGCGGCGCGGGCGGCGGCATGGCCGGCGGCCCGAGCGGCCCAGGCGGCGTGAGTGGTCCGAACGGCCCGAATAGCGCGGCCGGCCCGAGTGGCCCGAGCGGCCTGGCCGGTTCGAACGGCCTGGCCGGTCCGGATGGCCTCAGTGCTGCGGCCGGCGGGCCTGGTGGCGCGGATGGTGCCGCTGCCGGCCAGGGCGGGGCGACCCGGCCCACCTCCGGCGCTGGCGCGTCGAGGGCCGGTGCTCCCGCCGCCGACGCGGCCGAGGACTGGCCCGAGCCGGCCCGCCCGGGTGGCGCGGCCGGGAGCGCCGAGGACTGGCCGGAGCCGGCCCGCCCGGGTGGCGCGGCCGGGGACGGCGACGACTGGCCGGAACCGGCTCGACCGGGCGGCACGTCGGCCGTCACGTCGACCGGCGGCACGGCAGCCGCCGCCCCGACGGCGACCGGCCTGCCCGGCGCAGCGTCGACCACCCGGCCGGCGAGCGCCGCCACGGCGTCGGCGACCGCCACGCCCGCCGTACCGAAGCCGGCCGGACCGTCGGGGGCGCCGCAGCAGGCCGCGCCCGCCGGCCCCCCGGTGAGCAGCGCGATCGCGGCCGCGCGGGCCGCTGCGGCGGGACGCGGTCCGCGTACCGGCCAGCCGGTCCGGAAGACCGCGGACGCCGACTGGGCCGGCGAGCCGCCGTACGACCCGGACTTCGACGGCCCGGTGCGCGGCGGCGGGGGACGCCCCGGCGGCGCCCGGCCGGCGGCCCCGAACTTCGAGGGCTTCGACCCGGGCGACGAGCCGCTGGACGAGGTCATCGACGAGCAGACCGCGCGGGAGTCCAGCGAGGAACAGGCGGTACGGCTGCTGCGCGAGGCCTTCGGCGCCGAGAAGATCGACGAGGTGGACGCCCGCTGACTCGCTGCGGCAGATCTTGGTAGGAGACGGCCCCTGCAGGGGCACTTCCGCACCAAGATCTCCACGGGGTGCGCCACGGACGTGCGGAGCGCGGCCGGGTGGGAGGCAGGCGAGGTCAGGCGGGCCAGGCCGGTAGGCCGTGGGGGTGCGCCTCCGCCAGCAGGCGTTCCGGGCCGGTGCCGAGCCGGACGCGGAGCTGGAAGTCGTCGCGGGCCTCGCGCGGGTGCGGCTCGAAGGACACCTGGGCGACCGGCGCGTCGGTGCCGCCGGCGGCGGCCAGCCGGTCCAGCTCGGCGGTGACCCGCGCCCACTCCTCGGCCGGGACGTACTGCCGCATCACCGAGTGCCACACCACCGTCAGCGTGCCGGGGCGCGGGGTGATCCCGGCGAGGAAGTCCGCCGCCCCCGCCGCGACGACCCGGGCCGGCAGCCGCCCGGCCAGCTCCAGCGCGCCGGCCAGCCGGGCCGCGCGGGCGGTGTGCTCCGGCCAGAGGTACGCCCGCAGCGCGAGCGCGCCGTCGGGGTCGCCCGGGTCGATCGGGGTGACGTCGCAACCGAGCCGCTCCACCACGGTCAGCTCGGGGTACGCGCCGGCCGCCGCCCGCAGCCAGTCGGGCGCCCCGCCCCGCCAGGCGTCCGGCAGCCGTACGGGGGAGTCGGCCGGCCCCCAGGCGAAGCCGGCGGCCTCGATGCGGAACCGGTCGGCGCGCAGGTTCAACCCGGCGCTCGCGCCCAGCTCGACGAGGCGCACCGGCAGCCCGCCCACCTCGTGGACGGCGTGCAGCAGACCGGCCAGCAGCAGGTTGGCCCGGCCGGTCTCGTTGGTCTGGGGCGGCCGGCGCAGCCAGCCGCGCAGCGTGTCGTGCTCGGCCTCGACGACCGCCCGGAACGTGGCCCAGCAGGCGGGGGCGTCCGCCGCCCGGTACGCCCCGCCCGCGCTGGGGTAGTACCGGGCCAGCTCCGGCGCCCGGCCGGAGAGCACCAGTGCGTGCACCCCGCCGAGCAGGCGTAGCGCCACGAGGGCGTCGGGGTCGGCGTCCTCGTACCCCGTGATGACGGTGGCGCACGGGCCGCCGGCGCGCACGTCCCCGGCGGCGCGCGCCAGCAGGTGGGCGTAGAGGGCGGCGGCCATGTCGGCGCAGGCCCGGGCCTGCCGTTCCATGGCCGCCGCGGCCTGTTCCCGGGACATCCGCCACCTCCGTCCGGTCGGTCCCGTGATCGTGCGCCCGGACCCGGCGGGAGCAAAGCACCGGGCGGGGCGAGTCCGCTCACAGCGGATAGGCTGAGCGGCGGCCGAGCAGACGAGTGCGAGAAGGAGCCATCCGTGCGCCCAGGTGGACAGCCGAACATGCAGCAGATGCTGAAGCAGGCGCAGAAGATGCAGCAGCAGATCGCCAAGGCGCAGGCCGAGCTCGCCGAGGCGGAGCTGACCGGCACCGCCGGCGGTGGCCTGGTCACCGCGACCGTCGCCGGCACCGGCGAGCTGAAGTCGATCAAGATCGACCCGAAGGCGGTGGACCCGGAGGACGTGGAGACCCTGGAGGACCTCGTCGTCGCGGCCATGCACAACGCCGCCGAGGCGGCGCGGGAGCTGACCGAGAAGAAGATGGGCCCGGTCACCGGCGGCATGGGCGGCCTCGGCCTGCCCGGTTTCTGAGCGGCAGATGTACGAGGGTGCCATCCAGGACCTGATCGACGAGCTGGGGCGGCTGCCGGGCGTGGGCCCGAAGAGCGCCCAGCGGATCGCCTTCCACGTCCTGTCCGCCGACCCCGCCGACGTCAACCGGCTGGCCGGGGCGTTGCGCAAGGTCAAGGAGCTGGTGCGGTTCTGCACCAGTTGCTACAACGTGGCCGAGTCCGACCGGTGCCGGATCTGCCGCGACCCGCGCCGCACGGACGAGGTGCTCTGCGTGGTCGAGGAGCCGAAGGACGTGGTCGCGATCGAGCGGACCGGCGAGTTCCGGGGCCGCTACCACGTGCTCGGCGGGGCGATCAACCCGCTGGAGGGGATCGGGCCGGACAACCTGCGCATCCGCGAGCTGATGGCCCGGCTCAGCGACGGCACCGTGCGGGAGCTGATCCTGGCCACGGACCCGAACACCGAGGGCGAGGCGACCGCGACGTACCTGGCGTTGATGGTCAAGCCGATGGGCATCTCGGTGACCCGGTTGGCAAGCGGCCTGCCGGTCGGCGGCGACCTGGAGTACGCCGACGAGATCACGCTCGGCCGCGCCTTCGAGGGCCGTCGCGCCGTCTGAGTTCCCGCCGACGGCCGGCACCGGAATCCGGTGCCGGCCGTCGGCGTACGGGCGCCCGCGCGTCCACTGTGGGTTCTGACATGCGAGTGATGCGGGCGACGATCGATGTAACAAATCGGCATCGCTCAACCCGGACATAGTGCGCCTTTGTCGGCGGTCCGGAACGGCCTCGGCGGCGGGGCGCATCGGTTAAGACACGATCCGGTACCAACCGGTTCCGCGATGGTTTCCCGCCGGTCCGAACGGCGGCTAAGGTCACGGCGATCGGTGACCCCTGTCACCACGATTGTCCGTAACCCCAAGGACGAGGTGAAGCACCCATGCGTGCATCCAGGCCGAAGGTCGCCCTCGCGGCCGTCGCGGTCGCGGCCCTCGCGGTAGCAGGCTGCGCCGAGAGCGACCGCGATGACAGTTCCGGCGGTAGCAAGAAGGACACCCTCGTCTTCGGCGTAGCCGGAGACCCGAAGGTGCTCGACCCGAGCTTCGCCAGCGACGGTGAGTCGCTGCGCGTGGCGCGTCAGGTCTTCGAGACGCTGGTCCGTCCGGAGGAGGGTGGCACCAAGGTCACCCCCGGCCTGGCCGAGACCTGGACCCCAGACGCCGCCGGCACCACGTGGACCTTCAAGCTGCGCTCCGGCGTGAAGTTCCACGACGGCACCGAATTCAACGCCGAGGCGGTCTGCAAGAACTTCGACCGCTGGTACAACGCCAAGGGCCTCATGCAGAGCCCGGACGTGACCCCGTACTGGCAGGACGTCATGGGCGGCTTCGCCAAGAACGAGAGCGCGGACCTGCCGCCGAGCCTCTTCAAGTCCTGCACCGCCAAGGACGCCACGACCGTCGACCTGGCCTTCACCCGGGTCTCCAGCAAGATCCCGGCCGCGCTGATGCTGCCCTCGTTCTCCATGCACAGCCCGACCGCGCTGGAGAAGTACGACGCCAGCAACGTGGGCGGCACCGCCGAGGACATCAAGTACCCGGCCTACGCCACGGCGCACCCGACCGGCACCGGCCCGTTCAAGTTCAAGTCCTGGGACGTCGCCAACAAGACGCTTACCATCGAGCGCAACGAGGACTACGCCGGCACCAAGGCCAAGCTGAAGACCCTCATCTACAAGACGATCTCGGACGAGAACGCGCGCAAGCAGGCGCTGCGCTCCGGCGACATCCAGGGGTACGACCTGGTCGGCCCGGCCGACGTCGAGCCGCTGAAGGGCGAGGGCTTCAACGTCCTGACCCGCCCGGCGTTCAACATCCTCTACCTGGCGATGAACCAGAAGGGGAACCCGAAGCTCGCCGACATCAAGGTCCGCCAGGCCATCGCGCACGCGCTGAACCGGCAGGCCCTGGTCGACTCGAAGCTGCCCCCGGGCGCCAAGGTCGCCGACAACTTCATGCCGGACACCGTCGAGGGCTGGAACGGCGACGTCACCAAGTACAACTACGACCCGGCGAAGGCGAAGGCGCTGCTGGCCGAGGCCGGCGCGACGAACCTGACCCTGCGGTTCCACTACCCGACCGAGGTCACCCGGCCGTACATGCCGAACCCGAAGGACATCTTCGAGCTGCTCTCGGCGGACCTCAAGGCGGTCGGCATCAACGTCCAGGCCATCCCGCTCAAGTGGAGCCCGGACTACCTGAACGCCACCACCTCGGGCAACAAGCACGACCTGCACTTCCTCGGCTGGACCGGTGACTACGGCGACGGCTATAACTTCATCGGCACCATGTTCGACCGGACGAAGGCCGAGTGGGGCTTCACCAACAAGGCCCTGTTCGACCAGTTCAAGGACGCGGACAGCACCGCCGACGTGGCGGCCCGGACCGAGAAGTACAAGGCCCTGAACAAGGCCATCATGGACTTCCTGCCCGGTGTCCCGGTGTCGCACTCGCCGCCGGCGATCGTGTTCGGCAAGGACGTGACCGGGGTCAAGGCGAGCCCGCTCACCGACGAGCGGTTCTCCACCGCCGAGTTCAAGTCCTGATCTGACGCTCCGAGTCGTGGGGGGGGGGGGGGGGGGGGGGGGGGGGGGGGGGGGGCCCCCCCCCCCCCCCCACGACCCTCCGTACCCCTTTCGAGGCCGCCGTGTTCCGGTTCATCGTCAGACGCCTGCTCCAGCTGATACCCACGCTGTTCGGGCTCTCCCTCCTGCTGTTCATCTGGCTCCGCCGACTGCCCGGCGGTCCCGAGACCGCCATCCTCGGTGAGCGCGGGACGCCCGAGATGCGCGCCGCGATCCGGCGCAACATGGGCCTCGACGAGCCGATCCTGGTGCAGTACGGCCGGTTCGTGCGGCGGCTGATCCGCCTCGACCTGGGCACGTCGACCTCCACCAAGCGGACCGTCGTCACCGAGTTCGTCGAACGCTTCCCCGGCACGGTCGAGCTGTCCATCACCGCGATGCTGATCGCGATCGGCGTCGGCATCCCGCTGGGCTACCTGGCGGCCCGGCGCCGCGGCCGGATGCTGGACCACCTCTCGGTCGGCGGCTCCCTGATCGGCATCTGCATCCCCGTCTTCTTCCTCGCGTACGTGCTCAAGGCGATCTTCGCGGAGAACCTCGGCTGGTTCCCGGCGAGCGGCCGGCAGGACCCGACGCTCGGGGCGACGCGGATCACCAACTTCTTCGTCCTCGACGGGATCATGACCCGGGAGTGGGACGCCGCCGCCGACGCGCTCTGGCACCTGGTGCTGCCGGCCGTCGCGCTGGCCAGCATCCCGCTGGCGATCATCGTCCGGATCACCCGCGCGAGCGTGCTGGAGGTCCTCAACGAGGACTTCGTACGCACCGCCGAGGCGAA
Source organism: Micromonospora sp. DT178 (assembly GCF_049841695.1). NCBI lineage: Bacteria > Bacillati > Actinomycetota > Actinomycetes > Micromonosporales > Micromonosporaceae > Micromonospora > Micromonospora sp. DT178. The sequence continues at coordinate 120,594 of NZ_JBNCKV010000018.1, read as the reverse complement.
GGGCCTGACCGAGAGCACGGTCCGGCGCCGGCACGTGCTGCGCAACTCCATGCTCCCGGTGGTCACCTCGATCGGCCTGCTCACCGGCGGCCTGCTCTCCGGCGCGGTGCTGACCGAGACCGTCTTCGCCTTCAGCGGCATCGGAGCCTTCATCTACGAGGCGATCAGCCAGCGTGACTATCCGGTCCTGATGGGCTTCATCCTGATCATCGCGGTGGTGTACGTGCTGGTGAACCTCCTGGTCGACCTCTCCTACAGCCTGATCGACCCGAGGGTGAGGGTCCGATGACGATCACCGGCGGCACCAAGAAGGAAAAGATCGACCGGCTCGCCGAACTGGCGGCCCGGGAGGACGAGCGCGGCGTCAGCCTCTGGAAGGAGGCGTTCCGCCGGCTGCGGCGCAACCCGGCGGCGATCGTCGGCGCGGTGATCCTGAGCCTGTTCCTGCTGGTCGCCATCCTCGGGCCGTTCTTCGTCCCGCACCCCCCGGACGCCCAGCTCTGGAAGAGCGAGATCCGCCTCGGCGACTTCCCCGGCTTCCGTGGCGAGAACTGGTTCGGCGTCGACCACATCGGTCGCGACGAGTTCAGCCGCATGATCGTCGGCGCCCGGCAGACCCTGCTGGTCGGCGTGGTCTCCACCCTGATCGGCCTCGCCGTCGGCTCGCTGATCGGCGGGGTCGCCGGCGCCGCCGCCGGCCTCGGCGGCCGGTGGGGCCGGGCGGTCGACAACGTGCTGATGCGCTTCGTCGACATGCTGCTGGCCATGCCGAGCCTGCTGCTGGCGATCAGCATCGCCGCCCTGCTCGGCGCCGGTCTGACCACGGTCATGATCGCGGTCGGCGTGGTGTCGGTGCCGGTCTTCGCCCGGCTGCTGCGCGGCTCGATGATCTCCCAGGCGAACAGCGACTACGTCCTGGCCGCCGTCTCGCTGGGCGTGAAGAAGCCGAAGATCGCGCTGACCCACGTGGTGCCGAACTCGCTCGCCCCGGTCATCGTGCAGGCCACCCTCACCCTGGCCACCGCGATCATCGAGGCTGCGGCGCTCTCCTTCCTCGGCCTCGGCAACAACGACGCCTCCATCCCCGAGTGGGGTGTGATGCTCGCCGACGCGCAGCAGTACCTCGACTCCGCGCCCCGGCTGGCGATCCTGCCCGCCCTCGCCATCATCGTCACCGCGCTGGGCTTCACCCTGCTCGGCGAGGCGATGCGCGAGGCACTCGACCCGAAGCTACGGAAGTAGGGCCGGTGAGCGCGAGGAGTGAGCTTGCGAGCCCCGCAGTCGCGAACGAAAGGCCAGCACGGTGAGCGCGAGGAGTGAGCTTGCGAGCCCCGCAGTCGCGAACGAAAGGCGGGCCCGACATGGCTCTGCTTGATGTCGAAGATCTCTCCGTCACCTTCGCCCGGCGCGGTCAGCGCACCGTGCACGCCGTCGACGGGGTCTCCTTCTCCGTCGACGCGGGCGAGGTGGTCGGCCTGGTCGGCGAATCCGGCTGCGGCAAGAGCGTCACCTCGCTGGCGATCATGGGTCTGCTGCCCAAGCAGCCGGGCCTGCGCGTCGGCGGCAAGGCGGTCTTCGACGGCACGGACCTGCTCCAGCTCGACGACCGGTCCCGGCGGGACATCCGGGGCCGCGACGTCGCGATGATCTTCCAGGACCCGCTCTCGTCGCTGAACCCGGTGATCCCGATCGGGTTGCAGGTCACCGAGGTGCTCACGCGGCACCGGGGGATGAAGGGCGCGGCGGCCGAGAAGGAGGCGGCGGCCCTGCTGGACCGGGTCGGCATCCCCGACCCGAAGCGGCGGCTGAAGGAGTACCCGCACCAGCTCTCCGGCGGCATGCGGCAGCGCGCACTGATCGCGATGGCGGTGGCCTGCAAGCCCCGGCTGCTGATCGCCGACGAGCCCACCACGGCGCTGGACGTCACCATCCAGGCGCAGATCCTGGAGCTGCTCAAGGAACTGGTCCGGGAGTCCGGCACCGCCCTGGTGATGATCACGCACGACCTGGGCGTGGTCGCCGGCATGTGCGACTCCATCAACGTGCTCTACGGCGGTCGGGTGGTGGAGACGGCCCGCCGTCGCCCGCTGTTCCGCGAGCCCCGGCACCCGTACACCGTGGGGCTGCTCGGCTCGGTGCCGCGCCTGGACGCCGGGCGCGGCGAGCGGCTGAACCCGATCCCCGGCTCGGTCCGCGACCTGCTGCCCTGGCCGGACGGCTGCGCCTTCGCGCCGCGCTGCACCCGGCGGGTCGACGAGTGCGTGGGGGAGCCGCCCGCGCTGGTGCTCGCCCACGACGGCCGCAGCTACCGTTGCGTCAACCCGGCGCCGGTGCCCGGCACCGCGCCCCGGCCGGCCGCCACCAGCACCGCCCCGGCGCAGGCGCCGGCCGCCACCGCCCCGGCGGCGGAGGCGACCGCGGGCCCGGTGCCCGCACCGCGCGAGGAGGAGAAGCCGTGACCGAGAGCGAATTCCTCGTCGAGGTCCGCGACCTGAAGGTGCACTTCCCGATCCGGCGGGGGGTGATCCTCGACCGGACGGTCGGTCACGTGAAGGCCGTCGACGGCGTCGACCTGAGCATCCCGCGCGGCAAGACGTACGGCCTGGTCGGCGAGTCCGGCTGCGGCAAGTCGACGCTGGGCCGGGCGCTGCTCCAGCTCACCCCGCCCACCGGCGGCGAGGTCCGGTTCGACGGCGTCGAGCTGACGAAGCTGTCGTCGGGCAAGCTGCGGTCGATGCGCCGCAGGATGCAGATGATCTTCCAGGACCCGATGTCGAGCCTGGACCCCCGGCAGAACGTCGAGTCGATCCTCACCGAGGGCCTGCAGGCCCACGGCATCGGCGGCAACCGGGACGAGCGGCGACGGGTCATCGGCGAGACCCTGGACAAGGTCGGCCTGCCCCGCTGGGCGCTCTCCCGCTATCCGCACGAGTTCTCCGGCGGCCAGCGGCAGCGCATCGGCATCGCCCGGGCGCTGGTGCTCGGGCCCGACCTGATCGTCGCCGACGAGCCGGTCTCCGCGCTCGACGTGTCGATCCAGGCCCAGGTGGTGAACCTCCTCGACGACCTCCAGGACACCCTCGGCCTGACCTACCTGGTGATCGCGCACGATCTCGCGGTGGTCCGGCACATCTCCGACACCGTCGGCGTGATGTACCTGGGCGCGCTGGTCGAGGAGGCGCCGAGCGACCGGCTCTACACGGAGCCGATGCACCCGTACACGCGGGCGCTGATGTCGGCGGTGCCGGTGCCGGACCCGGACGTGGAGGACCGCCGCGAGCGCATCCTGCTCGCCGGCGACCTGCCCTCGCCCGCCAACCCGCCGGCGGGCTGCCGGTTCCACACCCGCTGCCCGTGGGCGCAGCCGACCCGCTGCGCCGACGAGCGGCCCGCGCTGCGGGATGTCGGCGGCAGCCGGGTCGCCTGCCACTTCGCCGAGCGGATCGCCAGCGGGGAGTTGCGCCCGCACAAGGTCAGCGTGCAGCTCACCCGCCCGGTCGGCGAGGGCGAGGAGCCGCACACCGTCTCCGCGCCCAACGAGCCCGGCTCGTACGTCTGAACCCGCGTCGCGGACGCGGCCCCTCGACGGGGCCGCGTCCGGGCGGTCGTCGGTGGGTCAGCCCTCGGGGCGGTGCAGCAGGGCGACCGCGATCCCGTGCACCGCGTCCAGCCCGGCCGGGTCGGCCAGCGCCACGGTGCCGCCGCTGACCGTGTACCACTCGTCGGCGTCCTTGTACTGCACCGTCAGCGTCGCCCGGCCGTCGGCGTACCCGGTGCGCAGGGTCAGCTCGCCGGTGACCACCCCGACCTCGTCGGTCATCACCCCGCCCGGGCCGGGCACGACGTCGGCCGTCAGCTCCCGTACGGCGGTCGACGTGCCCTCGGCGTCGGCGGCCATTCCCGCCCCCGGCACCCCGGTGGTCATGCCGGCCGCGCCGTCCGCCGTCATGCCGGCCGTGGCCGGGCCGGCCGGCGCGCTGCCGGTGGCCGCCGCCGCGTCCTCCCCGGTGGCGTCCGGCGTCTGCTCCGGGGCGGGGGCGCCCCCGGCTCCGGTCACGGCTTGCTCGCCCATGTGCAGCCCTCCAGCATGTCGGTCAGGGCGGCCTTCTCGGCACTGGTCACCGTGAGCCGCCAGTGGTGCTTGACCGTCACCCAGTTCTCGGCGTACTGGCACCAGAACGACCGGTTCGCCGGCTTCCACTGGGACGGGTCCTGGTCACCCTTTGCCCGGTTCGAGGAGGCGGAAACCGCGATGAGCTGCGGCCGGTCCAGGTCGTTGGCGAACTCGCCCCGCTTCGCGTCGTCCCACTCGTCGGCGCCCGAACGCCACGCGTTCGCCAGCGGCACCATGTGGTCGATGTCCACGTCGGACGGGTCGGTGAAGGCGCGGCCGTCGTAGACGCTCTCCCAGCGGCCGTCGACCACGTTGCAGCCGGAGAGCTTGATGTCCTCCCCGTCGCGCTTGAGCACGCTGTCGCGTACGTCGCAGTTCTTGCCGGTGTCGCGCCAGTGCGGGAAGCGCTCCCGACTGTAGCCCTTCATCGACCCGGCGGTGGCCACGGTGAGCTGGGTCAGCTTCTGCGCGGCGTTGCCGCCGCCACCACCGCTGCTCGGCGCGACGTCCGGCTCGTCGACGGCGACACAACCGGCCGCGCCGAGCGCCAGCGCCGCCGCGAGCGCGGCCGTCACCGCGGCACGCGGTCCTGATCTGGTACGCACAGACGACACCTCTCCAGCTTGCGGGCTCCCGGCGATCCCGCACAGTACCCGGGCCCGGTTTCGGCGATTCGTGGCGTCTCTCATATCGCGCGGGGCAGATTGGACGCCATGACCGAAACCACGCCCGCGCTCCGGCTGGGCACCGCGCACGGACGGGGCACCCTGCTCGCCGCCGTCCTCGCCTCAGGCATGGTCTTCCTCGACACCACCGTGGTCAACGTGGCGCTGCCCCGTCTCGGTGCGGACCTCGACGCCACCGTCGCCGGTCTCCAGTGGACGGTCAACGGGTACCTGCTGATGCTCGCGGCCTTCGTCCTGCTGGGGGGCGCGCTCGGCGACCGCTTCGGGCGGCGGCGGGTCTTCCTGCTCGGTGTGGTCTGGTTCACTCTCGCGTCGCTGCTCTGCGGCCTGGCCCAGGGCACCGAGTGGCTGGTCGCGGCCCGGTTCCTCCAGGGCGCCGGGGGCGCGCTGCTCACCCCCGGCTCGCTGTCGGTGCTCCAGGCCAGCTTCCACCCGGACGACCGGGGCCGCGCCATCGGCGCCTGGTCGGGGCTGTCCGGCGTCTCCACCGCGCTCGGCCCGTTCCTCGGCGGCTGGCTGATCGACGCGCTCTCCTGGCGGTGGATCTTCTTCCTCAACCTGCCGCTGGCCGTGTTCGTGGTGCTGGCGGCGCTGCGCTGGGTGCCGGAGAGCCGGGACGAGGCCGCGTCCCGCACCGGGGGGCCGGGGCGGCATCGCCGCCGGTTCGACGTGGCCGGCGCGCTGCTCGGCGCGCTCGCCCTGGCCGGCGTCACGTACGCGCTGATCGACGCCCCCGTGCGGGGCCTCGACTCGGTGCCGGTGCTCGCCGCCGCGCTGGCGGGCGTGGCCGGCGCGGTGGCCTTCGTGCTGGTCGAGCGGCGCCGGGGGGACGGCGCGATGCTGCCCACCGGCCTGTTCGGCAGCCGGCTCTTCTCGGTGCTGAACGTCTTCACCGTGCTCGTCTACGCGGCGCTCGGCGGCTTCACGTTCTTCCTCGCCGTCTACCTGCAGAACGTGGTCGGCTGGTCGGCGCTGCTCACCGGGGTCGCGCTGCTGCCGATGACGGTGCTGCTGCTGGTCGGCTCGGCGCGGGCGGGCGCGCTGTCGGCGCGGATCGGGCCGCGGCTGCCGCTGACCGTCGGGCCGGTGGTCGCCGCCGCCGGGCTGGTGCTGCTGCGCGGCGTCGACCCCGACGCGTCGTACTGGCGGGACGTGCTGCCCGGGGTGGTGCTCTTCGGGATCGGGCTGACGCTGGTGGTGGCGCCGCTGACCGCCTCCGTGCTGGCCGCGGTCGACGACCGGTTCGCCGGTGTGGCGAGCGGCTTCAACAACGCGGCGTCCCGGGCGGGCGGCCTGCTGGCGGTGGCGGCGCTCCCGCTGCTGGTCGGGCTCTCCGGCTCCGGCTACGCGCAGCCGGCCGCGCTGACCGACGCGTACCGGGGCGCGATGCTCTGGTGCGCCGGCCTGCTGCTGGCCGGGGCGGCGATGGCGGCCCTGCTCATCCACCGCCCACCCCGGCGCCCGGAAGGGCACCCCGCCTGAACGGGGTGCCCTGCCCGGCCCGTCAGGCGCGGGCGCGGTTGACGGCGCTCGTCACGGCCTTCACGGAGGCGGTGACGATGTTGGCGTCGGTGCCGACGCCCCAGACCGTACGACCGTCGACCTCGCACTCCACGTAGGCGGCGGCCTGCGCGTCCCCGCCGGAGGAGAGCGCGTGCTCGTGGTAGTCGAGCACCCGTACCGCCACGCCCACCGACTGGAGCGCGTTGACGTACGCGTCGATCGGGCCGTTGCCGACGGCGGTCAGCGGGCGGGGCTCCCCGCCCAGGCCGACGCGGGCCTCGATCTCGACCTTGCCCTCGGCGGTGCCGATGGCGTAGTCGTCCAGGGTGAGCGCCGGGTCGACCTGGTGGTCGAGCAGGTAGTGCGTGGCGAAGATCTCCCACATGGTGCCCGGGTCGACCTCGCCGCCGTCGTGGTCGGTGACCTGCTGGACCACGCCGGAGAACTCGATCTGGAGCCGGCGCGGCAGGTCGAGCTGGTGCTCGCTCTTCATGATGTACGCGACGCCGCCCTTGCCGGACTGCGAGTTGACCCGGATGACCGCCTCGTAGGTGCGGCCCAGGTCCTTCGGGTCGACCGGCAGGTAGGGCACCGCCCAGGTGTGCTGGTCGATCGGCACCCCGGCCGCCGCCGCGTCCTTGGCGAGCGCGTCGAAGCCCTTCTTGATCGCGTCCTGGTGGGAGCCGGAGAAGGCGGTGTAGACGAGGTCGCCCGCGTACGGGTGGCGCTCGTGCACCGGGAGTTGGTTGCAGTACTCGACGGCGCGCCGCACCTCGTCGATGTTCGAGAAGTCGATCATCGGGTCGACGCCCTGGGAGAAGAGGTTCAGCCCCAGCGTCACCAGGTCGACGTTGCCGGTGCGCTCGCCGTTGCCGAAGAGGCAGCCCTCGACCCGGTCCGCGCCGGCCAGCAGCCCCAGCTCGGCGGCGGCGACGCCGGTGCCCCGGTCGTTGTGCGGGTGCAGGCTCAGCACCAGGCTGTCGCGGCGGGGCAGGTGCCGGTGCATCCACTCGATCGAGTCGGCGTAGACGTTCGGCATGGCCATCTCGACGGTGGCCGGCAGGTTGACGATCAGCTTGCGGTCCGGGGTCGGGTCGATGACCTCGATGACCTTGGCGCAGACCTCCAGCGCGTACTCCAGCTCCGTGCCCGTGTAGGACTCGGGCGAGTACTCGTAGTGGATGTCCGTGTCCGGGGTGTGGATCTCCGCGTACTTGCGGCAGAGCCGCGCGCCCTGGGTGGCGATGTCGGCGATGCCGTCGCGGTCCAGCCCGAAGACCACCCGCCGCTGGAGCGTGGAGGTCGAGTTGTAGAAGTGCACGATCGCCCGCCGCGCGCCGCGCAGCGACTCGAAGGTGCGGTCGATCAGGTGCTCCCGGCACTGGGTGAGCACCTGGATCGTGACGTCGGAGGGAATCAGGTCCTGCTCGATGAGCTGCCGCACGAAGTCGTAGTCCGTCTGGCTGGCCGAGGGGAAGCCGACCTCGATCTCCTTGTAGCCCATCTGCACGAGCAGCTGGAACATCCGGCGCTTGCGCTCCGGCGACATCGGGTCGATCAGCGCCTGGTTGCCGTCGCGCAGGTCCACCGCGCACCAGCGCGGCGCGGCCTCGACGTGCCGCGTCGGCCAGGTGCGGTCGGGCAGGTCGAGCCGGAACTGCCGCTGGTACGGCTGGTAGCGGTGGTACGGCATCCGGCTGGGGCGCTGCCGGGCGATCGGATCGGTCTCAGCGTCGGTGACGGTTTGAGCCATGACGGAGTGCTCCCTGGGACATGTGGCGTCAGCAATCGGAAGGTGTCGGCCAGGTGCCGGGCGACGGTGCCCGGGCGGTTGCCGATGGGAAGTTCGGATGTGCTGGACGGCGCGGTTCGACTCCGCGACGAGGTGCCGGCCTTCAGGCCTCGTCGCGGCGACCAAGGAGAAGGTACGCCCGCCACATGACCAGGTAACCCTACGTGGCGGGCCGGGGTGCGGGAAGGCCGGTCCGGACTATGAGACGCACTTCGCAGCCTGGCCGGTCAGCAGGAGTTCGGCCAGGGGGAGCCGGCGGCGCAGCCCGGTCTCCGAGCGCAGCAGGTCGGCGGGGAGGCTGAGCGGGTCGCCGAGTTGCCCGACGGCCGCCACCACGTGCGGCCGTACGCCCGCCGGCAGGTCGAGGTCGGCGGTCAGGCCGGCGTGGTCGAGGTCGTGCAGTTGGCGTACGTGCAGGCCGAGCGCCGTGGCCTGCACGGTGAGGTGGGCGACCGCCTGGCCCAGGTCGTACGCGTGCCCGGCGGATCCGGTGCGGTGCGCGCCGAGCAGCAGGGCGGCGGCGCGCTGCGCCCAGCGCTGCTCCCGTTCCGGCAGGTTGACCAGGATCCGCTTGAACGTCTCGTCGTCCCGGTGCCCGAGCGCGAACCGCCACGGCTGGGCGTTGCCGGCCGAGGGCGCCCAGCGGGCCGCCTCCAGCAGCGCGGAGGCGTCCTCGCGGGACAGCTCCGCCACCGGGTCGAAGGATCGGGGGCTCCAGCGGAACGCGAGCAGCGGGGTGAGGTCGGCCATGGGGCGAGTGTCCCGTAAGGGCGATTCAGTGGTTAAGGGCGGGATGTCCGAATGTGGCGAAAAGCACCCGTAACGTCGCCGACGGTCAGGGCGTTTCCGCGTCCGGGCTCGCGGTCGCCTCCGCGGTCACCTCCGGCGCCGCAGTGCCGAGCGGCTCGGCGTCGACCACCGGCCCGGCCAGCTGCACGGTGGCCGGGGCGGGCGCGGGCGTGCCGGCGAGGATCAGCGTGCCGGACGCGGTGCGCACCGCCGTGGGCGTGCCGTCGGGGCCGTAGCAGTAGATTCCCACGTCCAGCGGCGCGTTGATCGACGCCGACGTGGTCTCGACCGAGTAGCAGGCGCCGGACGCGCCGGGCGGCGGCTCGGCGGGGGACACGGCGAGCGGGGCCCGCCGGTCGGTCAGCACGTCCAGCCAGTCGGTGAACGGGTGCTGCACCCGGGGGTCGAGCCGGCGGGGCACGGCCTCGTCCCGGTCGCCGAGGCGTACGCAGGACGCCGGCTCGGGCCGGGCCACGGACGGCAGGGCGCACTGGAACAGCCCGTCGGCGGTGGCGGCGAACGAGACGTCGGCGGTGCCGCCGAGCGCGCCGCCCGGCACGTCGACCCGCCAGCTGCCGTCGTTCGCGCTGGTCACCAGGATCGTCCGGTCCGGGGACTCCGGGGCGCGCAGCGTGTAGCTGGCGACCAGGTGCCGATCCTGCGCGGCGGCCGCCAGCGCCGCCAACTCGTCGCGCGCCGCGTCCACCCCCGCCGGCGCCGGTGTCGAGGTGGGCGTGGGCCGGGTGACCGGTTCGTCGGCGGTGCAGGCGACGAGGAGCGCGGGCAGGGCGAGCGCGAGCGGGCCGGCCAGGCGTCGGGCCGGACGCACCGGCGGGCGCGCGGGCTTCGCGGGAGGGCCGGCCGGGCGGAGATGGGCGTGCACGGGGCCATTCTGCGGCCCGGAAACGACGCGCGGGGGCCCTGCCGCGCGCGCCGCCCCGGCGTGTCGCGCACCACCCCGCCCCGGGCGGCCGGGCCGGATCGTGGGATCACCCGACCCGGCCGGGTCGGCCGACCGATACCCTGGGTGCGTCTGACACGCGCCGCCGGCTCCTATCCGGCGGCGCCGGCACGCTCAGGGTCGTCGCTGGGAGGGAGTGCACCGTCGTGGCACTCGTGGTGCAGAAGTACGGCGGGTCCTCCGTCGCCAACGCGGAGCGGATCAAGCGGGTGGCCGAGCGCATCGTCGCCGCCCGCAAGGCCGGCGACGATGTCGTCGTGGTGGTCTCCGCCATGGGGGACACGACCGACGAGCTGCTCGACCTGGCCAACCAGGTCAGCCCGCTGCCGCCGGGCCGCGAGCTGGACATGCTGCTCACCGCCGGGGAGCGGATCTCCATGGCGCTGCTCGCCATGGCCATCCACAACCTGGGGTACGAGGCCCGCTCGTTCACCGGTTCGCAGGCGGGCGTGATCACCACGTCGGTGCACGGCCGGGCGCGGATCATCGACGTCACGCCGGGGCGGCTCAAGGGCGCGCTCGACGAGGGCGCGGTGGTCATCGTCGCCGGCTTCCAGGGCGTCTCGCAGGACACCAAGGACGTCACCACGCTGGGCCGGGGCGGTTCCGACACCACCGCCGTGGCGCTCGCCGCCGCGCTGCACGCGGACGTCTGCGAGATCTACACCGACGTGGACGGCGTCTTCACCGCCGACCCGCGGATCGTTCCGAACGCGCGGCACATCACCCAGATCACCTATGAGGAGATGCTGGAGCTGGCCGCCTGCGGCGCCAAGATCCTGCACCTGCGCAGCGTGGAGTACGCCCGCCGGGCGGGCTTGCCGATCCACGTCCGTTCGTCATACTCGACCAACACCGGCACGATGGTCACCGGATCGATGGAGGACCTTCCTGTGGAGCAAGCACTGATCACCGGGGTCGCCCACGACCGCAGCGAAGCCAAGATCACGATCGTGGGCGTGCCCGACGAGCCGGGCGCCGCCGCGCGGATCTTCGACACCGTGGCCGGCGCCGAGATCAACCTCGACATGATCGTGCAGAACGTGTCCACCGAGGGCACGGGCCGCACGGACATCTCCTTCACGCTGCCCAAGGCCGACGGCCCGACGGCCATGGCCGCCCTGAGCAAGATCCAGGAGTCGGTCAAGTTCAAGGGCCTGCTCTACGACGACCACGTCGGCAAGGTCTCGCTGATCGGGGCCGGCATGCGCTCGCACCCCGGCGTCGCGGCCGGCTTCTTCGCCGCCCTCGGCGCGGCCGGGGTGAACATCGAGATGATCTCCACCTCGGAGATCCGGGTGTCCGTGGTCTGCCGCGACACCGACCTCGACGCCGCCGTGCGCGCCATCCACGAGGCCTTCGACCTCGGCGGCGACACCGAGGCCGTCGTCTACGCGGGGACGGGACGGTAGCCACCGTGTCGCCGCTGCCCACCCTGGCCGTGGTCGGGGCGACCGGTGCCGTCGGCACGGTGATGTGCGAGCTGCTCAGCGGCCGGAAGAACGTCTGGGGCGAGATCCGGCTGCTCGCCTCCGAGCGCTCGGTCGGGCGGCGGCTGCGGTGCCGGGGCGAGGAGCTGACCGTCCAGGCGCTGACCTCGGAGGCGTTCGACGGCGTCGACGTGGCGATGTTCGACGTCCCGGACGAGGTCTCCGCGCGGTGGGCGCCGATCGCGGTCGGCCGCGGGGCCGTCGCGGTGGACAACTCCGGCGCCTTCCGGATGGACCGCGACGTCCCCCTGGTGGTGCCGGAGATCAACCCCGAGCAGGTGCGCAACCGGCCGAAGGGGATCATCGCCAACGCCAACTGCACGACCCTAGCGATGATCATCGCGATCGCCCCGCTGCACCGCGAGTACGGGCTGCGCGAACTGGTGCTCGCCTCGTACCAGGCGGCCTCCGGCGCCGGCCAGAGCGGCGTGGACACCCTGCACGCCCAGCTCACCAAGATCGCGGGAGACCGGGTGCTCGGCTCCCGCCCCGGTGACGTACGCCAGGCGGTCGGCGACGACGTGGGCCCGTTCCCCGCGCCGCTGGCGCTCAACGTGGTGCCCTGGGCCGGTTCCCTGGCCGACGCGGGATGGTCGTCCGAGGAGATGAAGCTGCGCAACGAGTCGCGCAAGATCCTCGGGCTGCCCGACCTGAAGGTCTCCGCCACCTGCGTACGGGTGCCGGTGGTGACCGGCCACTCCGTCGCGGTGCACGCGGTCTTCGCCACCGAGGTGGACGCCGAGGGCGCCCGCGAGGTGCTGCGGAACGCCCCCGGGGTGATCCTGGTCGACGATCCGGGGGCGGGCGAGTTCCCGATGCCCATCGACGCGGTCGGCACCGACCCCTCCTGGGTGGGCCGGATCCGCCGGGCCGTCGACGACCCCCGCGCCCTGGACTTCTTCGTCACCGGCGACAACCTCCGCAAGGGCGCCGCCCTCAACACGGCCCAGATAGCCGAACTCCTGGCCAAGGAACTGACCGCCCGCTGAGCCGCCGGCCGGCACGTCCCACGGTCGACGCCGCGCCGGAGACCCGGCCGTCCTTCCGGGGCCGCCCGCCCGGTCGCGGCGGCGTTCGCCGTGACCGCCCACCTCGACATCGTCGACCGCCCGCGCGCCCCCGTCCTGCCCCCGACGACGCCGGCGGGTTTCCCGTGGCGCCGCCGGGACGGTGCTGGGAGGCGCTGCCGCGCGGGCTTCGAGGCGCTTCGCGGCGCTGCCGCGCGGGCTTCGCGGCGTTGCCGTGCGGCGGGCCGAGGCTGCTGTCGTGCGGCGCGCCGATGCTCCGCCGCGCGATGCGCCTACGCTCCATCGGGAGCCGCCGCGCCCGACTGGGAAAGAGCACCGGGCGGCGCCGAAAATGGTCCGCGGGCAACTCCGGTCTCGAAGTGTGCAATTTTCAATCGTGGAATTTCCACCGTTGGTCTGCCCGCCGCTCGGCGTCCGCGTCGTGATGCCGACAGTCGCGCGCGTTGCTGACCGAATCGCCGCGCGGGCGCGCCATGTCGCGCAGTGCGGCGGCCGATGTTGCAGTGGCGACACGCCGGAGCGGGAGGATTTTTCACCGGCTCCGGCCGGTGTCGGCTGCCGGTGCCGATCGCCCGATGTCGATGGGTTCCGGCGGCGGCCCGCACGCCGCCGCCCGTCCCCGCAGCGGCGGTCGGCTTACCCTTTGCGCTCAGAAAGCGGCATTCGCCGGTATCCATTACCGGCGCTCCGGGCGTCGCGAGTTCGGGATCGGCGGCCGTTTCGAGGTGGAGCTACCTGCCGGTAATGTCCTTTTGGCTTCCGGCCGCCGGCACTCCTGGTGGGCCGTCGACTGACTGTCGAATAATCCTGAGCCGTCCCCCAGTGAAACCTCACGTTCGGGGGAAGCGGTGAGGGCTGTTCGGGCCATCGGGGTCGATGCGGCGGAGTGCGGACCGGACTCTCGGTCGCTGCGTGATCACGCTGGGATGAAACTTTCTCCGACTGGAGCCGGTGGATCACCCTTCAAAGGGTTCATATGGGGCGAATGGTCGAAGGGGTGTGGCATCGGCTCATGTTCGTGCGTCGATGTGTTTCATCCCGTTGCAGGTCCGGCTCCGTGGGTTGAGGTATCCCGTCCGATCGGGAAACCTGTAGCCGACTCGGCCGTCAGTCCGGCCGATGAGCGCTACCTGGTTTTCTCCATCGGGAAAACCTCCGAGTTGCTGCCTGCTGGTCCGGGCCCGATCTCGGGAAAAGCGCAATGGAAACCCCTCGTTGCAGCGGGGGGTTTCTGTTTTTCGGCGCGGATCGACAATTTCGATTGCGTCGGCGGTTCGCGCAGGACGGACGTACGGTTTTCTTCACCGGTTCGCGCATTGACGACGACGGTGCCCGGCGGGCGACTGTCCCGGCGTTTCAGCTTGATTCAGGCGCTTCAGTTGGGCCGGTTCCGTGCCCGATGATGGTCGGGTACCGCCGGACGCTGGCTGCAACCAGGGGCGGTACGCGGGCCCGCGTCGCGGGCCCGTGCTGTGCGCAACAACCGACTCCCCCGGGAGGCCCGGACCAGCACCACCGGGGCGGAGGCGCTGCCTCCGCCCCGCCTGCCGGGGTGGACGCCCGCCCCGGTCAACTCGGAGGCGGCCGCACGGCCGCCACGACCGAAGGAGTTCCGAGCCGGATGACCGAACAACCATCCCTCGACCCCCGCCGGGCGGCCGTCCCGTGCGGTGCCCCGGCAACCCGGCGAGCGGCCCCGCAGCCGGGGGCCTGGTGGCCCGGCGTGATCGTGATCGTGATCGTGATCGCCACGTCGGTGGCACTGCTGCTGTCGGGGCGGGCCCTGGACGAGACCCTGCTGACGGCGGGTGCGATCGTCCTGCTGGCCGGCGAGGTGGCACGCCGGACCGTCGGCGTCCACGGGCCGCTGCCGACGGCCCTCGTGACCGCGGCGGTCGCCGTTCTCGCCGGTGCGGTGCTGCTGACCGGTCGGCCCCCGACCGAGGTCGCGCTGGCGGTCTGCCTGACCGGCGCCGTCGCCAGCCGGGTCTCCACCTGGCTGCTCGGGGCGCCTGGCCCTCGGTGGGGGGTGTAGCGCCGACGAAGCGCGCCGGTGCCGGACGCGGGTCCGGCACCGGCGACGACGGCGCGCCGCCGATGTCCACGAACACGAACAACGCCGGGCGTGGTGGCCCGGGCTCCGAGCCCGGCAGCCCTCACCTCACCGAACTCGTCCGTCAGCTCAAGCTGACCTACCGGCAGGCGGGGAACCCGTCCTACCGCACGATCATCCGGACCACCTCCATCGGCCTGTCGACCTCCACGATCAGCCGCATCTTCACCGCCAGGAAGCCGCCGAAGTGGGAGAACCTGACCGAGCTGCTGCTCGCGCTCGGGGTCTCCCGGGAGGACATCAAGACCACCTGGCACCGGCTCTGGATGCTCGCCGACAACGAGGCCAACCCGCTCACGGGGACCGACAACGCTGGCGGGGAACTGCTGCCCGCGGGGCGGCGGCCGAAGGACGTCGAGGTCTGCCACCGGTGCGGGGCGTGGATCGCGGACACCGCGCTGCACACCCGGTGGCACGCCGGCGTCGCCCGGGGCGAGATGTCCCCGAACGAGCAGAAGTCGGTGAACGTCGCCCGTCGCCGGCGGTGACCGGACGGAGGCGGTCAGGCGGGGGCCAGGCGGACGCCGTCGCGGCCCTGGCGCTTCACCGCGTAGAGCGCCTGGTCGGCGCGGCGCAGCGTGGCCTCGGGTGACTCGCCGGGGCGGGGGAGGGCCACCCCGACGCTGATCGTGCGGCCGATCCGCCTCGCCGCCTCGGCCAGGCGCTCGGCGATCCGGACCGCCTCGTCGGGGCGGCTCACCTCGATCACCGCCACGAACTCGTCGCCGCCGATGCGGTAGAGCTCGTCGCCGTGCCGCAGCGCCGCCTCCAGGGCCCGGGCCAGCCGGACGAGCACGCGGTCGCCGGCCTGGTGGCCGTACGTGTCGTTGACGGCCTTGAAGCCGTCCACGTCGATCGCCAGCAGGGCCGTACGCCCCGGGGTGGCCACGGCGATGCGCTGGCCGAACGGCCCCGTGTGCCGCAGCCCGGTCAGCGGGTCCGAGTTGGCCTGCTCGCGCAGGCGGGCCAGGGTACGCAGCCGGTCAAGGCAGCTCCACGCCTGGCCGGCGAGCAGCTCCAACAGGTTGACCGTGGTCGGGTCGGGGCGCAGCAGCCGTTCGTCGGCCACCAGCAGCACCCCGCCGTCGTCGGGCCGGCCGACCGGCACCGCGACCAGGGTGCGTACCCCGGCCCGGGTCAGCGGCCGGTGGTCGGGGACGGGCGGGTGTCCCGCCTCGCCGAGCGTGTAGCCCACGCCGTGGCGGTGGGCGCGGGCGACCAGCCCGTCCAGCGCGGCGGGGTCCGCCTCGGCCAGCTCCGCCCGGATCCGGGCCTCCAGCTCGCCCGGGGTGGCCGGCGGCGTACCCAGGCGGGGACCGTCCGGGCCGGCGAGCACCAGTACCGCCGCGGAGAGCGTGGACACGTCCCGGGCGGCGGCGATCGCGGCGGCGAACAGGTCCCACTCCGTCGACGCGGAGGTCAGCGCGGCGGCGTGCCGCAGGAGCTTCTCGCTGCGGCTCTCCGCCGGTGGCCCGCCGAGCGCCACGATCCGGGCCCCGAGTCGCGCCGCCAGCCGCTCGGCGGTGTCGCGCCACGGGGCGAGGTCGGTCGGGCCGCACCACTGGAGGTCCAGCACCCCGATGGGCCGGCCCGCCGGGTCCAGCACCGGTACGCACACCTCGGCGGTGACGTCAGGGCGTACCGGGATGTAGTCGGGGTCGGCGGCGACGTCGGGCACGACGGCGGTCTCGCCGGAGGCGTACACCCGGCCCACGATCCCGGTCTTCGGCGGCACGGTGGAGAAGACCTGCCAGGAGCCGGTGGCCGCGACGCAGCGGAGCCGGTCGTGGACGTGCAGCAGGACGGAGATGGTGGCCGGCGCGTGGCGGGCGAGCGCGGTGACCGTCCACCGGCACGCCTCGACGACGGTCGACGCCATGGGGAGGCGGACCGTGACGTCACGGATGACTCGCTCGTGATCCACTCGGCACGTCGTTCCAGGTAGGGAGGGCTGCGACCGGCGGGCGGGCCCGCGATCAAGCGTACTCAGGGCGGCGCGGGACCACCGGGTGCCAAGATCGTCCACGCTTTCGTACACATGTGCCATCCACAGGCTGTGGACAGGGCCTGTGGGTTCGGCGGGCCGCGCGCCGGGGCTCGCGGCGATAGCGTGAGGGTCCCGGTCGAGTGGAGGCACCGATGCTCATCGCCCAGCTCAGTGATCCGCACCTGACCACCGGCGTGCTCGCCGCCGAGCCGGCGGCCGGCCTGCACCGCGCTCTGGGCCGGGTGCTGGCGCTGAACCCCCGGCCCGACTGCGTGGTGATCACCGGCGACCTGGTCGACCGCGGCCGCCCCGACGAGTACGCGACGCTGCGCGAGGTCATCGGCCGGTTCCCGCTGCCGGTGCACCTGGTCGCCGGCAACCACGACGACCGGGAGTCGCTGCTGGACGCGTTCGGGGGCACGCCGTGGCTCGGCGGCGGCTTCTCGGCGCACTACCACGTGGACCACCCGGAGGCGACGGTCGTGGTGCTGGACTCCCTGATGCCGGGCGGGGGCGGCGCCGGCTGCCTCGGCGAGGACCAGCTCGGCTGGCTGGACGGGGTGCTGGCCGGTCGTCCCGAGGTGCCGGCCGTGGTCTGCCTGCACCACCCGCCGGCACCGGTCGGCATCCCGTTCCTCGACGACATCCGGCTGACCGACGGCGACGAGCTGGCCGAGGTGGTCGCCCGCCATCCGCACGTCGTCCGGGTGGTCGCCGGGCACGTCCACCGCCCGGTCACCGTGAACTTCGCCGGCACGGTGCTCACCACGGCGCCGAGCACCTGGCGGCAGAGTTCCCTCACCACCAGCGCGGACGACCAGTTCGGCTGGGTCGTCGAGCCGACCGGCTTCCTGCTGCACCGGGTCACCGGGAGCGGCTGCGTCACGCACCTGGTGCAGGCCAGCCACGCCGCCGGCATGACCTGCGGCTTCTGACCGCCGGGACCGGTCGGTCGCGGTGGGCGAGGTCTGGTACGTCGCGTACGGGTCGAACATGCACGCCGCCCGGCTCGGCTTCTACCTGGCGGGGGGCTGCCCGCCCGGCGGGCGGCGGACGTACCCGGGCTGCCGGGACCCGCGACCACCCAGGCGTACGGTGCCGGTGTCGCTGCCCGGCGGCGTCTACTTCGCCGGCGAGTCCCGGGCGTGGACCGGCGGGATGGCGTTCTACGACCCGGCGCTCCCCGGCGAGGCGCCGGCCCGGGCCTACCTGCTCGACGTCGGGCAGTTCGCCGACGTGGCCGCCCAGGAGATGTACCGGGAACCCGGCGCCGACACCGGCCTGATCGCGGAGGCCGTCGCCACCGGGCGGGCCACCCTCGGCCCCGGCCGGTACGAGACCCTGCTCTGCCCCGGCCGGCTCGACGGGCTCCCGCTGCTGACCTTCACCGCCCCGTGGGCGGCGTCCGAGGTGCGGTGGCGGGCCCCGGCCCCGGCCTACCTCGACATGATCGCCCGTGGCCTGCGCGAGTCGCACGGCTGGGACGCCGACCGGATCGCCCGCTACCTGCTGGCCCGGCCGGGAGTCGCCGGCGCCTGGGACGCGGCGGCCGTCGCGGCGCTGATCGCCGGGACGGACCGGCACGGGGTGCCGGGCTGACCGACGCACCGTACGGTCCCGGGCGCCGAACGCCGCGCGGGGACGGGACGCTCGGTGACCGTCGTGCCGCCGCCCGGTCACCCCGGCGGTCGGTCGGACGACCGGCGCAGTCCCGCCGGCCGGCAGCGGGTCAACCGGGCGGACGCAATTGCCCGAGGCGGCCGTTTCACCGTCCACAATCACCACCGGAGATCGATAACCTCGGCCGGTCGTGCGCGGGCACGGCTCATCCGCCGGCTCCACGACCGGCCGTCTGTGTGTGGGGGAATCGCATGAGGAGAAGGCTGATCGGTCTCGCGGTGGCGCTCGCCGTCACGGTGGGCGTGTCGCTGACCGCCGCCGGCCCGGCCCAGGCCGCCACCCCGGCCGTCCAGATCACCAAGGCCTACTACAACTCGCCGGGCGTCGACAACCGCTCGAACTCCAGCCTGAACGCCGAGTACGTCCGGCTGACCAACCGGCGCTCCACCACCGTCAACCTGAAGTACTGGACGCTGCGCGACCAGTCCAACCACGTCTACAAGTTCTCCAACGACTTCCGGCTGGCCCCGGGCGCCAGCGTCTTCGTGCACACCGGCAAGGGCACCAACAGCTCGACCCACCGCTACTGGGGCTCGGGCGCCTACATCTGGAACAACACCGGCGACAAGGCGTACCTGCGCAACTCGTCCGGCACCCTGATCGACTCCTGCTCGTGGGGGAGTAAGGGCAGCTACACGTACTGCTGAGGCGGGCGGCCGGCCCCGGGCGACCGGGGCCGGCGGCAACCCGTCGGCGAACGGTGCCCACGCTGCCGGGCATGTCGGAAACGGCCGTCCGGACCGGTCGCCGGCCGCGAGTTTGCGCAGGTCCGTGGTCCCGCCCCGGTCGACCGGGGGCGGGTGACGATGAGAGGCTGTCCGCGACGCGGCGGCGGTCGGCCACCGCCGCCACGCGACCGAACCTGTCGACGGCGCGGCCCGCCCAGGCGTGGACCGTCACCCGGGTGCCCGCGCCGGCTTCCCACGAGGAGTTCCATGTCCAACCCCGGGATGCGCCGGGCCGCCATCGGCCTGACCGCGCTCGCCGTGACCGCCCTCGGCGCGGTCACGACCACCCCCGACCAGGCGGACGCCGGCCCGAAGCCGGTCGCCGTCAAGCTGCTCGCCCTCAACGACTTCCACGGTAACCTCGAACCGCCGTCCGGCTCCAGCGGCACCATCGCCGGGCAGCCCGCCGGCGGGGCCGAATACCTCGCCACCCAGCTCGCCGAGCTGCGCAAGCGCGCCGCCAAGGAGCAGAACACCATCACCGTGGCGGCCGGCGACCTGATCGGCGCCTCCCCGCTGCTCTCCGCCGCGTTCCACGACGAGCCGACCATCGAGGCGCTCTCGCTGGCCGGGCTCGACTACGCCAGCGTCGGCAACCACGAGTTCGACGAGGGCGCCGACGAGCTGCTGCGTATCCAGAACGGCGGCTGCCACCCGGTCGACGGCTGCGTCGACGGCACCCCGTACGAGGGCGCCGGCTTCCAGTACCTCTCCGCGAACGCGTTCAAGACCGCGAGCGGGCAGCCGCTGCTGGCCCCGTACGCCATCCACAAGGTGCAGGGCGTCAAGGTCGGCTTCATCGGCATGACGCTGGAGGGCACCCCGCGCATCGTCAGCCAGCAGGGTGTCGCCGGCCTGACCTTCGCCGACGAGGCGCAGACCGCCAACCGGTACGCCCGCGAGCTGCGCCGCCAGGGCGTCGAGACCATCGTCGTGCTGCTGCACGAGGGCGGCACCCAGGACGCCACCGGCGGCATCAACGACTGCAAGGGCATCTCCGGCCCCATCGTGGACATCGCCAACCGGATGGACCCGTCCATCGACGTGGTCGTCAGCGGCCACACCCACCAGGCGTACAACTGCGACATCAACGGCAAGCTGGTCACCAGCGCCAGCTCCTTCGGCCGCCTGGTCACCGACATCGACCTCTCCATCGACCGGCGCACCGGCGACGTGATCAGCGCCAAGGCCGAGAACGTGGTTGTCACCCGGGACCTCGCCCCGGACCGGGCGCAGTCCGACCTGATCAAGCGCTACAAGACCGTGCTCGGCCCGGTGGCCGGCCGCGAGGTCGGCCAGACCACCACGGAGATCAAGAAGACCCAGGAGACCCTCTTCGGTACGACCATGGGCGAGTCGCCGCTGGGCAACCTGATCGCCGACGCGCAGCTCGCCGCCACCGACGACGAGCAGGGCGCGGTCGCCGCCTTCATGAACCCCGGTGGCGTACGCGCCGACCTCGACGCCGGCCCGGTCACCTACGAGGAGGCGTTCACGGTGCAGCCGTTCGCCAACAACCTCGTGACGCTCGACCTCACCGGCGCGCAGCTCTACTGCCTGCTGGAGCAGCAGTTCGTCACCGGCCGGACGCTCTACCCGTCGTCGACCGTCCGGTACGTCGTCGACCCGGCCGGCACCACCGGCACGACCGCCGACGCCTGCGCCGGCACCCGGGTCGTCCGGGGCAGCCTCACCCTCGGCGGGGTGGCGGTCACCGCCGACGCCACGTACCGGGTGACGGTGAACAACTTCCTCTCCGGCGGCGGCGACGGCTTCACCGTCCTCACCGGCGGTACCAACGCGGTCACCGGCATGATCGACCTGGACGCGTTCGTGGCCTACCTGACCGCCGAGTCCCCGGTCTCGGCGCCGGCCCTGGACCGCATCCGCACCACCGCGGAGGTCCCCGCCGCCTGACGGCAGCGGTACGCACCCGACGGGCCCCGGAGCATCCGCTCCGGGGCCCGTCGCCGTCCGTTGACCGGGCCGAGGCCGGGTTCTCCGTCCGGTGGACGGGCCGGGGCCGGGTTCTCCGTCCGCTGGACGGGCCTGGACCGGGCCGGTTTCCCGTCGTTGGCGGGGCCGAGGCCGGGTTCTCCGTCCGGTGGTTCGGGGCCGGGGCCGGGTTGTCCGTCCGGTGGTCAGGCCTGCACGGGGGCCGGTTCGGCGGCCGGCGGGGTGGCCGGCGTGCGGCCGTCCTGGGCCGGCGTGAGCAGCCGGCGCAGGGAGAGCGCGATGAGCGAGGCCACCAGGCAACCGCTGACGACCGCCACGACCCAGATCCGGCCGTTGGCCGCACCGAGCAGCGGGCCGGCGGTGACCGGGCCGATCACCCCGCTGATGCCGAAGATCATCGAGCTCATGGCGTTGTACCGGCCGCGCAGCGCGTCCGTGGCGAGCGCGTTCGTCAGCGCCGGCATCACCGGCGACAGCAGGGTCTCGCCGAAGCCGAAGATCGCCGAGCAGGCCACGACGCAGAGGGCGGCGACCAGCGCGTTGCTCGGGCCGACCACGCCCCCGGCCCCCAGGACCAGCCAGGCGATCGCGAAGACCGCGCCCACGACCGCCAGCCCGCCCGTCCGGCTGCGCCCCTCCATCCGCCGCAGGACCAGCAGCTGGGAGAGCACGATCATCACCGTGTTGCCGGCCAGCGCCCAGGCCACCACGCGCGGCGTCACCTCGGCCACCCGCACGGCGTACGCGGTGAAGCCGACCTCGATCTGCGCGTAGCCGCAGGTGGTCAGGACGAGGCCGAAGATGACGAGCCGCCGGAACGGGCGGTCGCGCAGCACGGTGAGGTAGCCGCCGGCCGACGTCCGGTCCCCGGCCGCTGCGGCGGCGAGCCGGTGGCCGACGTGCGGCAGGGTGAGCAGGATCAGCGCGGGCATCAGGTAGCTGATCGCGTCCAGCACGTAGATCGTCTGGAAGGTGACCGCGCGGGCGGTGTCGACGATCGCGCCGGAGGTCAGGCCGCCGAGGCCGATGCCGAGGTTGAGCAGGGCGAAGTTCAGCCCGAAGACCCGCTGACGCTCGTCGGCGTCGGTGAGCGAGGCGAGGATCGTGTTCTGCCCGGGCCAGATGACGGAGCTGCCCATCGCGACCAGCGTCATCACCCCGAACGCCGAGGCGCTCGAGTCGACCAGCGCCAGCGACCCGGTGCCGACCGCCTCGATCACCAGGCCCGTCAGCAGGATCCGGCGGGCGCCGAACCGGTCGATGAGCGTGCCGCCGATCGGCGACAACGCCAGCGTGATCACGCCGTACCAACCGATCACCAGACCGGCACGGGTGTCGGTGAGACCCCGGACGTCGGTCAGGTAGATGAACAGGAACGGCAGGGTGAGGCCGCGCCCGATCGCCGACAACAGCGTGCCGATGAGCATCCGCCGGGCTTCCGGACGGCGGGGGAGGGCGCGACTGAGCATCCCCCGATTCTGTGCGCTGGGTGTGACGCAGCGCGAGACCTTTTCGCTCGGAGTTTTGCCGCTCGCCGTGTGCGCCGTCACACCGGGAGCGTGCCGGCGGGGCGTCGTACCTCTCTGCGATCCTGGTCGGGATGACCACCACCTGGCGGCACCTGCCCGCACCGGCCCGCGAGATCGCCACCGCCGCCACCGACGCGGTCGCCGCCGCGCGCGAGCGCGCACCCGAGGCGTACGACGTCGCGGTGGCCCGGCTCGCGGCGGCCGAACGGTCGGGCCTGGTGCTCGGCGCGGTGGTCCGGCTGCTGCTGGAGGAGACCCACCCGGACGGCCTGGACGGCGACGACGTCCGGCAGGTGCTCGAGGGCTGCGTCCGCGACGCCGCGCAGTGGCGGCCGGACGTCGACCCGCACGTGGTGCTCGTCCTGCTCGCGGGCGCCCTCGGCGTCTACGACCCGGACGGCGACGAGTCGCCGCCCGACCCGCCCGCCGTGGCGCGGCACGCGCCGCTGCTCGTCGCCGACCTGCTCGTCGCCACCGGCCGGCCCCTCGACGGCTATCTGAGCGCCGCGTTCGCCGAGATCGCGCGCACCGAGCGGCAGGACTGAGCGGACCGCCGGGCGCCTGCGTGCCGCCCACAGCGATAAGAATTAGTGATTAGACGAACACGAAGGGTGCTTCCTAGGGTTCTCTGCGTACGCCCGGCGGCTGAGGACCGGCACTGTCGGTGACCCGGCGCGGGTCGCTGGCTCGTTCCCCGGGGATTCGTGGTGACCGTCAGGGGGCGGTCCCGCGCGACACCTGTCCGCAGTGAAGTAGGACCGACCCCGACGGGTGCCGTTCCGCGCCGGCAATACCGCTTGAGACGCGAGCGAAGGGACCCTTCTCATGACCACCGAACAGAGCGCACCCGACCCGGTGTTCGACACCTTCTTCGACGACCCGCACGCCAAGTACCGCGAACTGCACGCCAGCGGGTGCCCGGTGCACAAGGTGGTCACCCCGCAGGGCATCCCGGCGTGGTTCGTCACCGAGCACGAGGCGGTCCGCCAAGGCCTGCGCGACCCCCGGCTCTCCCGGCGGCTGGAGAACGCGGGGCCGGGTTACCAGCGCGCGGCGGGGCCGACGCAGCTCCTCGCCAAGTCGGTCGTCACGGAGGACCCGCCGGAGCACACCCGGCTGCGCCGGGCCCTCAACCAGGCCTTCGCGCCGCGGACCATCAAGCGGCTGGAGCCCCGGATCATCGCGCTCGCCGACGAACTGGTCGACGACATCGCCAAGAAGCTCGCCGAGACGGGCCAGGCCGACCTGATGTCCGACCTGGCCCTGCCCCTGCCGCTCATCGTCATCGCGGAGATGCTCGGGGTGCCGGTCGAGCGGCGGTTGGACTTCCAGCGCTGGGGCGACGGCATGCTCGCCCTCGACGCGAAGGTGCAGAAGGAGTCGGGCGCGGCAATGATCGGCTTCCTCGGAGAGCTGGTCCGGGCCAAGACCGACAACCCGGGCGACGACATGCTGTCGTACTGGGTGGCAGCCCGCGACCAGGACGGCAATCCGTACGACGCGCAGGAGATCCTCAGCCTGACCACGGTGATGCTGGTCGGCGGGTACGACACCTCGGTCGGCATGATCGCCGGCACGCTGCTCGGCCTGCTCGCCGACCGGGAGCGCTTCGCCGACGTCTTCGAGGACCCGGACCGGCTGCCCGGCGTGCTGGAGGAGTTCCTGCGCCTGTACGGCACGGTGCACACCGGCGTGCGCCGGTTCGCCACCGAGGACTTCGAACTGGCCGGACAGGACATCGCCAAGGGGGACGCGGTCCTGCTGTCCATCGGCGCGGCGAACCGGGACCCGAACCGCTACCCGAACCCCGACGAGGTGGCCGAGGAGCGGCTCGGCAGCCGCAACCACCTGGCGTTCGGGCTGGGGCCGCACATCTGTCCCGGCAACGAACTGGCCCGCCTGGAGATCGAGATCGCGGTCCGCGCGGTGCTGACCCGCCTGCCGCGCCTGCGTCTGGCGGTGTCCACGTCCGAGGGGGCTCCGTCCCCGCACTCGCTGCGGCACGCGGTCCCGTACCGGCGGGCGTACTTCATCCGGGTGCCCCTGGCGGTGCCCGTGGAGCTGGACGTCGTGCCGGAGGCGAGCGCCTCCTGAGGTAGTACGCCGCCGGAGGCGAACTGACGACGTCCCGCCCGTGGCACCGGACCCGCCGGCGTCACGGGCGGGACGTCAACGGCAGCGGCACGTCGTACGGCTCCTCCGGCCGAGGTGGACACGCGGCGCACAGTCGACGGCTCTTCTCAAGGGAGGCGTGGTGCCGCGCGGCGAGGGTCGTCTCGTCCATCAGCCGCAAGGCCGCCCGGGCTCCCCTCAGGAAGACCCGCCCGGCCGGGGTGAGGGAGACGGCCCGGTTGTCGCGGTGCAGCAGCAGGGTGTCGACGTCCTTCTCCAGCCGGGCGATCTGCTGGCTCAGGGCCGGCTGGGTGATGTGCAGGAGCTTGGCGGCTCTACCGAAGTGCAGTTCGTCGGCGAGGCACACGAACGACCGTATCCGCGTCATGCCCAGATCGGCCGTCAAGGTCGCGCAGCCGCATGGCGGCATCGTTCTCGCCTCCGCTTCCGCTTCTCCGAGCGCTACCTCCTTGTCCTATCGCGACGGGGTCAGCGCGGGGGAACGAGGGCCCCATGTGCCGGGAACTGCTGACGCCCGGTGCCGTCGGTCGAGGCGAGGCCCGGCGGCGGCTCCGACCGTGCCACTCGGGGTGCCCCGGCCCGACCACTCGGAGGTCACCTTCGGTCTTGGTGGCGTCGTCACTCAACCGGTCGTCACGGGATCCTCGCCGCACTGTCAGCTCGGGGAATTGGATTGATCACGGTGGTGAGGGGTCGTGCCACCTGGGCAGACGGGAGCATTCAGCTTTTGTTGCTGATTGTGGTTTCACAACGGTTCATGCGAGCCGCTGGCCCGCACTGTTGTGCAGGTGATCAGGGGGTGAGGATTGTCTTGCCGACCGTCGCCCGTTCTTCGAACGCCTCGTGGGCTGCGGTGGCTTGGGCCAGCGGCATGACTGCGCCGATGATGGGCCGTAGTTCACCAGAGTCAGCCAGCGCGAACGCGTGATCGCGCAGCCGAGCCAGATGCTGCGGGGGTAGGGCCACGGACGCGAAGCCGGTGACCGACACGGCCCGGTGATAGACGCCGAGCGGGTCGAAGCGCGGCGGCTGGCCGCTGGTCGTTCCGTAGACCACCATCCGGCCGATCGTGGGTGTCAACAGGTCGAAGGCGGCCTCGGACACGGCACCGCCGGTGCTCTCCAGAACCACCGAAACGCTGCCGCCCACCGCGTCACGGACGCGTTGGGCCCAGTCGGGTGCGCTGTAATCGATCACGACATCGGCGCCGAGTTGCTTGGCCACCGCGAGTTTCGTCTCGCCCCGGGCGGTGGCGATCACCGTGGCGCCGGCGCGTTTGGCCAACTGGACCAGAAGGCTGCCCACGCCTCCGGCTGCTGCTTCGACCAGGACCGTGTCCGTCGACGTGAGGCCAGCGGCCTCGGCCACGCCGACCGCGGTCGACCCTTGGCCCAGCAGCGCCACAGCCGTCCGGTCATCGAGTCCCTCGGGCAAAGGCAACGCCGACGCTGCTGGCAGGATCGCCAGCTCCGCGTAGCCGCCGCCGGACGTCGCGCCGACCACCTGCCGGCCGACCGCCTTGGCATCCACCTCGGATCCGACCGCGACAACGGTACCCGCGATCTCGAATCCCGGCGCGAACGGCATCGGAAGATCCGGCAGTACCGTGCGCATCAGGCCGGCCCTGATCTGAACGTCAGCAAACCCGATGCCGGCTGCCGTAACCCGGACCAGCATCTCACCCGGACCCGGTCGCGGATCGGGCACCTCGTCGACACGTAACACGTCAGGCGGACCGTACTCGTGGAACCGAACAGCACGCATTTTCTCTGCCTTCGCTTTCAGCGATCGTCAGGACCGGTGGTCCGAAGCGCGGGTCACAGACTGCGAAGGTATCCGTGAGATATTGGTTACTTCAAAGGTATCTAACTACCGTGAGGGTACTGATGGACCCGCTCGACCCCGACATGTTCCACCCCTCGTGCCCCAGCAGCGTCATGCCGATCCGCATCGGCGACAAATGGTCAGCAATGATCATCGTCTGCCTGGAACAAGGCCCGCGCCGGTTCTCCGAACTCCGTGTCCCCATCCACCGCGCCACCCCCAAGGTGCTCACCCAGACCCTGCGCGCACTCGAACGTGACGGCATGATCACCCGCACCGTCTACGCCGAGGTGCCACCACGAGTGGAATACGAACTGACACCACTGGGACGCACCCTGCTCGACCTCATCGCAGCCTGCCGGCACTGGGCACACGAGCACATGCCCAGCCTCCTGGCCGCCCGCGACGCCCACGCCCACACAACTCAACCCGCCTGATCAACGGCGCTTCGGCACGCGGAGGTGTCGGTGACGATGGGCCTGGGGGAGAGCCTGCGGTGACCGTCGCTGCTGTATCGACTGCTGTACGAATGAATCAGGGGCCACTCTCATCGATGGAGAGTGGCCCCTGACCTCGGTCGGGGTGGCCGGATTCGAACCGACGACCTCTTCGTCCCGAACGAAGCGCGCTACCAAGCTGCGCCACACCCCGAGGCGTGCCGACAAATAGTAGCCCACCCCGGTCGGGGGTCCAACTCGGTACCCCCACGGCCGTGCCGGCCCTTCCGACCACGCGAACTGCGCCCCGGCGCCGGGCGGACGTGGCGCCCGATGTCGTGGACGACTCAGCTCGACAGGGCGGACAACGCCAAGGCCCGGGGGGGCGTCGGACGGTTGGTCCTCCGGCGGACGGCGCCGGTCCGATGCCGCGTGCGCCCCGGGTCACCCGGCGCGGATCACCGCCACGGCCGCCGGGCCGTGGCGGCGGCCCGGCGGACCGCAGCCGTACGGGTCAGCGGGGGATCAGGGTGAGCACGCTCGCCTCCGGAGGGCAGGCGAACCGGACCGGTGCGGTCGGGTGGGTGCCGAGCCCGGCGGAGACGTGCAGCCAGGAGTCGGAGCCGGGCCAGCGGTGCAGGCCGCGTGCCATGGAGCGGGGCAGTCCGCAGTTGGTGACCAGGGCACCGACCCCCGGTACGCAGACCTGACCGCCGTGGGTGTGCCCGGCGAGCATCAGCCCGAAGCCGTCGGCGGCCATCCGGTCGAGGACGGCCGGCTCGGGGGAGTGGGTGAGCGCGATCGACAGGTCGGCGGTGGGCGACACCGGCCCGGCCACCGAGTCGTAGTCGTCCCGTTCGACGTGCGGGTCGTCGACCCCGAGCAGCTCGACGACCCGGCCGCCGGCCTTCAGGGTGGTGCGGGCGTTGTTCAGGTCCGCCCAGCCGGCGCCGACGAAGACGTCGCGCAGCTCCTCGTGCGGCAGCTCGACGCCCTCCGTGTACTCCCGGTCGGGCAGGAAGTAGGTGAACGGGTTCTTCCAGACCGGCCCGGTGTAGTCGTTGGAGCCGAAGACGAAGGCCCCCGGGAGGTCGAGCAGCGGCTGGAGGGCGCGCAGCACGCCGGGCACGGCGCCGGGGTGCGCCATGTTGTCCCCGGTGACCACGACCAGGTCGGGGTCGAGCGCGGCCAGCGACGCCACCCAGCGCTGCTTGCGCCCCTGGTCGGGCATCATGTGCAGGTCCGACAGGTGCAGGACCCGCAGCGGCTCCGCGTCGGCCGGCAGCACCGGCACGTCGTACCGCCGTAGGGTGAACATGTTGCGCTCGACGAGTGACGCGTACGCCAGGGTCGCCGCGCCGAGGGCGGCGGTCCCGGTCGCGAGCCGGAATAGTGTGCGCTTTCGCATGCCGTTCAGGGTAGTTTCACCGACCATGAGCACGTTGAAGGACCGTCTGACCGCCGACATGCGCGCCGCCCTGAAGGCGCGCGACGAGCTGACCACCTCCACGCTGCGGATGGCGCTCGCCGCCGTCGGCACCGCCGAGGTCGCCGGCAAGGCCAAGCGCGAGCTCACCGACGACGAGGTGCTCGCGGTGCTGACCAAGGAGGCGAAGAAGCGCCGGGAGGCCGCCACCGCCTTCGGTGACGCCGGCCGCACCGAGCAGGCCGCGAAGGAGGTCGCCGAGGGCGAGGTGCTGGAGCGCTACCTGCCGAAACAGCTCCCCGACGCCGAGCTGACCGAGCTGGTCGCGGGGGCGCTCGCCGCGGGCGGCTTCACCGGCAAGTCGCAGATGGGCCCGGCCATGAAGGCGGCCCAGGCGGCGGTGGCCGGCCGGGCCGAGGGCGGTCGGGTCGCCGCCGAGGTACGCCGACAGCTCGGCCTCTGACCCGGGCCGCACCGACCCGCGTACGCGAAACGGGCGGGCACCCCCGCGAGGGGTGCCCGCCCGTGGCGTTCGTCCGGCCGGCTCAGCCGCCGGGGCGGCCCGGCGGTCGGCCGGGGTTGGTCGGCGGCCGGTTGTTGTCGGGCGTCGTGCCCGGGGCGGTGCCGCCGCCGACGCTGATCTGGATCGTGACCACGCCGCCCTTGATGGTGCGGCCGTCGGGGCTGGTGCCGGCGGCCTTGCCGGCCGGGCAGCTCGACGGGACCTTGATGTCGGAGATGACCGCGTCGAAGCCCTCCGCCTCGATCCGGGACTTCGCCTGCTCCGGGTCCAGGCACTTCACGTCGGGGATCCGGCGCTGGTCGCCCTCACGGATCTTCTGGCCCGGGGGCTCGAAGTTGACCCGCTTCTTGCCCTTCATGGCGTCGCGCAGCGTCTCGTAGACCGGCGGGTTGATGCCGTCCTTCTGGCCGTGCTTCATCTTGACGTTGGTCTGCGGCCAGTCCGGGTCGGCCATGATGCCGGCCACCGCGTACTGCTTGGTCATCGCGACCAGGGCCGCGCTCTTCTCCGAGTCGGTGGTGCCGGACTTGCCGGCCACCGGGGCGTCGACGATGCCCCGGACGTTCGCGGCCGTACGGCTGCCGCCGCACCGGCTCGTGGAGGAGTTGTCACCGACCGGGCAGCGGGCGGCGTCGACGGCGGCGCGGGCCACCTCGGTGCTCACCCGCTTCTCGCAGCGCGGGTTGGCGATGTCGAGCTTCTTGCCCTCCGGGTCCTTGATCTCCTGCACCGGGATGGGCTCGCAGTACCTGCCGTCCGCCGCCAGGGTGGCGTAGGCGTTGGCCAGTTCCAGCGGGGTGGTGTTCGAGACGCCCAGGGTGAAGGCGCCCCAGTCGTGCGCGTACTCCTTGTTGTTGGCCCACTCGTTCTCCCTGGTGACCCGGAACTGGATGCCGAGCCGCTTGGCCACGTCGACCACGTTCTCCGCGCCGACCTGCTGCTGGAGGGGCACGAAGTAGGTGTTGATGGAGGAGGAGAAGGCGCTCCACATGTTCTGCACGCCGCCGGCCTTCTTGCCGGAGTTGGTCGGGCAGTACTTGTTGGTGCCGGGGCAGGCGGCCGGGCTGCCCGCCTCGACGATGTACTCCGACTTGAAGGCCTGCGGGGCGTTGATCGTGTAGCCGAGCGGGATGCCCTTCTCCAGCGCCGCCACGATGGTGAAGATCTTGAAGGTCGAGCCGGCCTGGTAGCCCGTGATGCCGTCGCCGCCGGTGAGCAGCGGGTTTACGGTGTTGGGGTAGTTGCCGAGCTTCTTCTTCTTGCGCTGCTTCGGGTCGCTGTGCGGCTTGTTGGCCGGCTTCTTCGGGTCGTCGAGCTTGAAGTTCCGGTTCACCGCCAGCGCCCGCACCCGGCCGGTGCCCGGCTCGACCACCGCCACCATGGCGGCTTCCTTGCTCTTCTCCGACTTGGCCTTGCGGACGGCCTTGTCGGCGCCCCGCTGGGCCTGCGGGTCCAGGGTGGTGACGACGGTGTAGCCACCGCTCTTTAGCCGCCGCTCCCGGTCGTACGAGGTCGAGCCGAACGTCTCCTGCCCCATCCACCAGCGGTAGAAGTAGTCGCAGAAGAAGCCCCAGCCCTTCTCGTTGGTCGAGACGCAGCCGTTGGGGGCCCGCTTGCCGGTGACCACGAGCTTGGTGGCCTTCGCGGCGTCCGCCTCCTGCTGGGTGATGGCGCCGGTCTCGACCATGTTCTGGATGACGTAGTTGCGCCGGGCGAGGGCCGCCGCGTGGCCGCTCTTGGTGGTCGGGTCGTTGGTGCTCGGCGCCTTCACCATGCCGGCGAGCATGGCCGCTTCCTCGAGCTTCAGCTTGCTCGGCGGCTTGTTGAAGTAGACCTGGCTGGCGGCGTAGATGCCGTACGCGCCGTTGCCGAACGCGGCGATGTTGAGGTAGCGCTCCAGGATCTCGTCCTTGGAGAGCTCCTTGTCGATCTGGATCGCGTAGCGCATCTCGCGCAGCTTGCGGGCGCTGGTGTCCTCGGTGGCCGCGACCACGTCCGCCGGGTGGCTCGCCGAGTACGCGATGGCGAGCCGGACGTACTGCATGGTCAGCGTCGAGGCGCCCTGCTGGCTGGACGCGTTGGACTGGTTGTTGACGAAGGCCCGGGCGATGCCGTTGAGGTCCACGCCGTTGTGCTTGTAGAAGTCGTGGTCCTCGGCGGCGATGATCGCCTTCTGCATGATGGGCGCGATGTCGGCCAGCTTCACGTCGCGACGGTTCTCGTCGTACATGGTCGCCAGCGGGGTCTTGCCGTCGGAGGCGAGAAGGTAGCTGATCTGCGGCGCGCGCGCCACGGTCAGCTCCTTGGGCAGTGCGCCGAAGGTCTCGGCGCCGGCCTTCGCGGCCAGTCCGGACATCGCCACCGCGGGGAAGGCCGCCGCCGCGACCACCACGCCGGCCAACAGGCCACATATGAGTAGCGATGCGGCGTTGGTCAGCACATTGTGGTCACGTTTCCGCATCCAGGTCACCTCGACAGGGTACGCGAGTAGGGAACGAGGGGCGCCGGGGCGTTCTTTCCCCATTTCCTGCGCGCGCCGACCTCGTTGTGCTAAACGCACGACCCCCGGTGCGAGGTTGCGTGAATCCGCCGCCGAGTCTCCCTCCTGCGGGAGGAGGCTCGCAGCGTTTTCACGGACCCCGACGGGGTAACCGGCGGTCGCGAAGCCCGGGAAGCCGGGAGTGTCCGGAATGATGGATTTCGCCGACAACGTTGCGTAATCAGTCGACTACAGAGCATGATGGGGGCGGCGACAGCGCCACATGTCGTCCGTGCCGCCTTGGGGAAGGCGGGCAGGGCGACCGGGGGGAATTGCCGGCTGGTCCGCGACGGGGTCGGTAGGTACTGCAAGGGGGGACGTGTACAGATGGGCATGATCACTGACTGGCCGTCGCTGGCGGCGTGTCAGAACGGGGACCCGGACGCGTTGTTCGTACAGGGCGCCGAACAGAACGTGGCGAAGCGGATCTGCCGGAGCTGCCCAGTTCGGTACGAGTGCCTGGCCGACGCGCTGGACAACCGGATCGAGTTCGGCGTGTGGGGCGGCATGACCGAACGCGAACGCCGCGCGCTGTTGCGCCGTCACCCCCAGGTGGCGAGCTGGCGCAAGATGTTCGAGGCCGCGATGAAGAAGAACGCCAAGGACAAGGCCGGCAAGGACAAGATCCTCGTCACCACCGCCGGCTGAGCACCGTCACGGCCGGCTGATCGCCGCGCCGATCGTCCGCAGCCCGTCGACGTCGTGCACGTCGGCGGGCTGCGCCGTCACCGACACCGCCGGCACCGCCGGGAACGCCTCGGTGAACCGGGCCGCCACCTGCCGCTCGCGTACCGCCTGCTGGGCCAGCGCGGCGTGGGCCCGCAGCACGTCGACGGTGCCCTCGTGCCCGCCGAGGCCGGCCAGCCGCTCCGCGGCGGCCAGGCTCTCCGCTGCGTCGAGCCCGGGCGCCGCCGGGCGGTGCACCCGGTTGAGCACCAGGCCCGCGAGCGGCATCTTCTCCTCGCGCAGCCGGCCCGCGAAGTAGGCGGCCTCCCGGACCGCGTCCGGCTCCGGCGCCGCGACCAGCAGGAACGCCGTCTCCCGCGCCTGGAGGATCCGGTACGTCTGCTCGGCGCGCTGCCGGAAGCCGCCGAACATCGAATCCAACGCGGCGACGAAACCGGAGAGGTCGGTCAGCAACTGGGCCCCGAGCACCTTCTGCACGACCTTGGAGAACATCCCGAACGAGGCCGTGACCAGGCTGAACATGCTCCGCCCGCCGGTACGCGCCGGGGCCAGCAGCAGCCGCAGCATCCGCCCGTCGAGGAAGCGGGACAGGCGGGCCGGCGCGTCCAGGAAGTCCAGCGCCGAGCGGGACGGCGGGGTGTCCACCACGATCAGGTCCCACTCGCCCCGGGCGTGCAGCTGGCCCAGCTTCTCCATCGCCATGTATTCCTGGGTGCCGGCGAAGGTCGAGCTCATGGCCTGGTAGAACGGGTTGGCGAAGATCTCCGCCGCCTTCGCCGGATCGGTGTGCTGGAGCACCACGTCGTCGAAGGTGCGCTTCATGTCGAGCATCATGGCGTGCAGCTCGCCGCCGCTGGCCTCGACGTCGATCCCCTTGACCTGGCGGGGGGTGTTGTCCAGCTCGGTCAGCCCGAGCGACTGGGCCAGCCGGCGGGCCGGGTCGATGGTGAGCACCACCGTGCGCCGGCCGTGCCGCTCCGCGGCGCGCAGCGCGAGCGCGGCGGCCGTGGTCGTCTTCCCCACCCCGCCCGCCCCGCAGCACACCACGATCCGGACGCCCGGATCGGCGAGGATCTGGTCGACGTCCAGCTGCGGCGCCGCGTCTTCGGAAGGCACCAATCGAGCGTATCGGGCCGGGTCGGTCCGTGCGCCCGGGCCGGTCGCAGGTGTGAGTCAATCCGCCCGGACGAGGGTCGCGGCGAGCCGGTCCAGGCCGGCCCGGTCCACCCCGTCGGGCAGCAGCGGCAGCTCGGTCATCGGCAGCCCCAGCTCCACCAGGTCGGCGCGGAGCGAATCCTCCAGCTCGCGGCGGACGGCCTGGTCACGCGCCTCGGCGGCGAGCCCGGCGACGGTGTCCCGGTCGGTCGGCAGCCCGGCGGCGCGCAGCCCCCGCTCCAGCTCGTCGGCGGCCACCACCCGGCCCGCGGGCAGCGGGGGCCGGGCGCCGTTGACGATCACCCGCCCCACCGGGAAGCCGAGCTGGGTCAGCTCGGCGATCGCGTCCACCGTCTCCTGGACCGGCATCTCCTCCAGCAGGGTGACGACGTGCACGGCGGTGATCGGGGAGCGCAGCAGCGCGGCGACCCCCTCGCTCTGGGTCTTGATCGGGCCCACCTTGGCGAGCCGGGCCGTCTCGGCGGTGACGTTGAGGAACCGACCGATCCGCCCGGTGGGCGGCGCGTCCAGCACCACCGCGTCGTACGCGCGCCGCTGGCCGGCCGTGCGGGTGGTCGCCTCCTTCACCTTGCCGGTGAGCAGGACGTCCCGCAGGCCCGGGGCGATGGTGGTGGCGAAGTCGATCGCCCCGAGCTTGCGCAGCGCCCGGCCGGCCGCGCCGAGCTTGTAGAACATGTCGAGGTACTCCAGCAGGGCCTCCTCGGCGTCCACCGCCAGGGCCCGCACCTCTCCGCCGCCCGGCGCGTCGGTCAGGTGCCGCTCCTCGTACGGCAGCGGATCGGTGCCGAAGAGCTGGGCGATGCCCTGCCGCCCCTCGACCTCGACCAGCAGCGTGCGGCGGCCGCCGGCGGCCAGCGCCAGGGCCAGCGCCGCCGCGACGCTGGTCTTGCCGGTGCCGCCCTTGCCGGTCACGACGTGGAGGCGGGCCGGCCACTCCGGGCCGGCCGGGTCGGCCGGCGACTCTGCTGCTCGCACCCGTCGAGCCTATCCAGGCCCTGGGCTCAGGCGACCTCGCAGACCCACCAACCCGTCTTCTTCACCACGGTGAACCGCAGGTCCTGGTCGGCCACCTTCTCGTCGGCGGTGGTCATGGTGACCTTGGTGGTGACGGTGGCGCGGTCGCCGGTCTGGTTGTCCACCTTCGGGGTGCTCCACCGGAACCGGGGGTTCTGGTGCGCCGAGACGTGCTTTTCGACCTCGGCCACCTTGGCGGCGATCTTCTTCTCGTCGCGCGACGAGGAGCAGACCAGGCCGGCCGCCCGGTCCGCGTCGCGCTCCTGGTAGACGGCCTTGAGGAACTCGTCCACCGCGACCGTCGGCTCCTTGGCGCCCTCGCCGTTCTCGGCACTGCGCAGCGTCAGGAAGGTGACGACGCCACCTCCGGCGCAGAGCAGCAGGATCACGGCCAGGGCGATGGAGGCGATGAGCACGACGCGCTTCTTCCTGGGCGCGGCGGGCGGCTGGTAGGGCGGGTACCCGGCCGGGGGCGGCGGGATCGACGGGTCCGGGGCGGCGGTGGGGCCGGTGGGCGGGGCGGCCGGACCGGGTGGGACGGCCGCGCCGGGCGGAGGAGCGGGGGCCGGGCCGGGTGCGGGGGCCGGGCCGGGTGCGGCCGGGGAGCCCGGCTGGTCGGCCGGCGGTCCGACGGGGCCACCGCTGGGTGGTTGGGTCATCTCATCCCCCGGGTTGCGGCGTCGTCGCCTGACCGGGCGACGAGCGTGATCGAGCTGGCGGCGAGCCGGCGAGCGCCCGTCCGACCGGAAGGGTAGCGGTCGGTTCCCCGCTCCGGGGGGCGGCGGGTGCCGTCAGGTTCCTTACCGATGGTGTGTCGCATATGTGACTTTGTGTGATCGCTTGTGCGCGTCTGGTTGGCGCGGCTGTCGCCACGGACCTACGTTCTCAGCGGCGCGGGGGGCGGGCCGGGCGGAGGGCCCGGACCCGCAAGCGATGACCTGAACAGGTACGACGTCCGGAGGCAAGGCATGCGCGACGTGGAAAACACTCCTCGGCCCCAGTTCCCGGCGGGCGACCGAGCGCGGCGGCCCGGCTCCCCTGGGGAGGCCGAGGGCGGCGTCGGCCTGCCCATCAACGAACGGTCGTACCGGCGGCTCGCCGAACCCGTCGAGGTGGTGCGCGTGCCCGCCCGGCCGGGCCCGGGAGCCCGGGACGAGGAGGAGCCCGGCTTCGTTATCCACCTGCCGATCCGGGTCGCCAATCTGCGGGCGGCCACCGCGCTGGCCGGGACGGTCGCCACCTCGCTGAGCTTCCTCAGCGAACTGGACGCCGGCGAGACCACCGTCTCCAGCACCGACGACCAGAACAACCGGCACCGGGTCTTCTGCGACCTGCTGCTGCCCGACCGCTCCCGCTGCCCCCAGCCGTACGAGCACGGCGGCCCCTGTGGAGAGGTGCCGGCGCCCCCGGAGCAGCGTCCCGCGCCCCGCCCGTCGGCCGGACCGTAGGCTGTGCGTCGAGAAGTCGAACTCCAGCCAAGGGAGCCCTCCACCTATGCAGAAGTGGGAATACTCCACGGTCCCGCTGCTGGTCCACGCGACCAAGCAGATCCTCGACAACTGGGGTGAGGACGGGTGGGAACTCGTCTCCGTGGTTCCCGGTCCCAACCCGGAGCAGCTCGTCGCGTACCTGAAGCGGCCGAAGGCATGAGCGAGCGGAGCGAGCGAATCATTCTGCTCGGCGCGTCGGTGTCTCGTGACGCCGCCGAGCGCAGCGAGGTGGCGGCATGAGCAACGGTCCGCACGCGAAGCTCGCCGAGCTCGGGCACACGCTGCCCGAGGTGGTCCCGCCGTTGGCCAGCTACGTGCCGGCCGTCCAGTCCGGGCAGCACGTCTACGTCTCCGGGCAGCTGCCGATGGTCGAGGGGAAGCTGCTCGCCACCGGCAAGGTCGGCGCCGGCGTCTCCGCCGAGCAGGCCAAGGACCTGGCCCAGCAGTGCGCGCTCAACGCGCTGGCCGCGATCGACTCGCTGGTCGGCCTGGAGAACGTCGTCAAGGTCGTCAAGCTGACCGGCTTCGTCGCCGCCGCCTCCGGCTTCACCGCCGTCCCGGGCGTGATCAACGGCGCGTCCGACCTGTTCGGCGCGGTCTTCGGTGAGGCCGGTCGACACGCGCGCAGCGCCGTCGGGGTGGCCGAGCTGCCGCTGGACGCCCCCGTCGAGGTCGATGTCATCGTCGAGGTCGCCTGACCCGCGCCGCCTCCCCGCGATCCTGCGCCCGGTGCCCGGCAAAGCCGTGAAACGGGACGTATCGGAAGCCGGAACTGCAAGATCGCGGGGAGCGGGCGGCGGGGCCGTACGATCGCAGCCATGACCGGGCACTTCACCGCGCCGGCGGCGGCGCTCGCCGACGAGCTGCCGGGTTGGGTGACGCTGCTGCGCGCCCCGAACCCGGGGCCGATGACGCTCGACGGCACCAACACCTGGGTGCTGCGCGCCCCCGGCCAGGAGCACGCCGTCGTGGTCGACCCCGGCCCCGCCGACGAGGGGCACCTGGCGGCGATCGCCGCGCGGGGGCCGGTCGGCCTGGTGCTGATCACCCACGGCCACCCCGACCACACCGACGGCTCGCGCCGCCTGCACGAGCTGCTCGGCGGGGTGCCCGTACGCGCCGCCGACCCGGCGCACACCATCGCGGGGGAGTCGCTGGCCACGCCCGGGGAGGAGCTGGGCGGCCACGACCTGGGCGTCCGGCTCGTGCCGACCCCGGGGCACACCGGCGACTCGGTCTGCTTCCTGGTCGAGCACGGCGACGAGCGGGTGGTCCTCACCGGCGACACGATTCTGGGCCGGGGGACCACGGTGGTCGCCCACCCGGACGGGCACCTCGGGGACTACCTGGCCAGCCTGGAGCTGCTCTCGACGTACCGGGGGATCCCGGCGCTGCCGGGGCACGGCCCGGCGCTGGCCGACTGCGGCGTCGCCGCGGACTTCTACCTGGCCCACCGCCGGGCCCGGCTCGACCAGGTCAGGGCGGCGGTCGCCGGGGGCGCCACCACTCCCGCGGAGGTCGTCGCGACGGTCTACGCCGACGTCGACCGGTCGCTGTGGTGGGCCGCCGAGTGGTCCGTCCGGGCCCAGCTGGAGTACCTGGGCCGGGAATCCGGCGGAGGTGCCGCGGGGTTGGAGCAAGCGTGACCTGCCCGGTGTGCGGAACCGTCGCCGTGCCCGGCGCGCGGTTCTGCCACAACTGCGGCGCCGCGCTGCCGGCCGCCGCGACGCTGCCCGCGGCCGAACGCCGCGTGGTGACGGTGCTCTTCGGCGACCTGTCCGACTTCACCTCCTGGTCGGAGGACCTCGACCCGGAACGCGTCGGCGCGGTCACCGACCGGGTGCTCGCCGCGCTGGCCGGCGCGGTGAAGACGTTCGGCGGTCACGTCGACAAGCTCACCGGCGACGGGATCATGGCGGTCTTCGGGGCGCCGGTCGCGCACGAGGACGACGCCGAGCGGGCGGTGCGGGCCGCGCTGTCGATGCAGCGGGCGGTCCGCCGGGTGCTCGACGACGAGCGGGGCGGTGGCGCGCCGCTCGGCCTGCGGGTCGGACTGAACACCGGCGACGTGATCGCCGGCATCCAGGCCGCGATCGAGTACACGGTCATCGGTGACACCGTCAACACCGCCGCCCGGCTGGCCGACGCCGCCGCCGTCGGCGCGGTCTACGCGGGGGCACGCACCTCCGCCGCCACCCGGCACGTCGCCTCCTGGCGGGCGCTGCGCCCGCTGCGGCTCAAGGGCAAGCGCGAGCCGGTCGAGGCGTACGAGCTGCTCGGTCTCCTGGACGCCCCGGGCACCCGGTCCGGCCTCGGCGACGAGGCCCCCTTCGTCGGCCGGGAGACCGAGATCGGCCGGGTCGCCGGCCGGCTCGCCGAGGTGATCGACCGCGCCGAGCCCCGGGTGCTGCTGATGACCGCCGAGGCCGGGATCGGCAAGTCCCGGTTCGCCGCCGAGGTGGAACGCCTCGCCGCCGGCTACGACGTGGGCCCGGGCCGGTACGCCGCGCACACCGGCGCCCGGGTGCTGTCGGTGCGCTGCGCCGCGTTCGGCGAGCGGCGCCGGCTCGCGCCCCTGGCCGACCTGGTCCGGGCGGCGGTCGGCCTGCCCAACGACGCCGCCACCGCCCTCACCCGCCCGGCCGTCGAGGAACGCCTGCGCCGGCTCGGCCAGCGACTCAGCCGCTCCGGCGAGCCGGCGCCGGTCGCCGTCGACCAACTGCTGGCCCTGCTCGGGTACGCCGAGCTGCCCGGCGGCGGCCCGGCCGACCAGGGCGAATGGGGCACCGCCCAGCCCACCGACGCCGACGTCGTGCCGAACGCGGTCGCGGACCTGCTCACCGCGCTCGCCGGGGAGGCGCCCCTGGTGGTCGTCGTCGACGACCTGCACGACGCCACCGCCGAGACCATCGAGGCGCTCGGGGTCACCCTGTCCCGGCTCGCCGGCCCGGTGCTGGTGCTGCTGCTCGGCCGGCCCGAGCTGGTGCGTACCGCCGGGGCGCTGACCCGGGTCGCGGACGCCGAGGTGCACGCGCTGCCGCCGCTGCGCGGTGCCGACGCGGCCCGGCTGCTCACCACCTACCTCGGCGGCGGCAGGCTGCCGCAGGCCGACGCCGACCGGCTGCTCGCCACCGCCCAGGGCAACCCGTTCTACCTGGCCGAGCTGGTCACCCTGCTGATGGAGCGGGGCGCGCTGACCACCGTCGCCGAGCGGAACTCCCCGAATCCGGGCGGCTGGCGGCTGGTGCCCGGCTCGCTCGGCAGCCGCCTGCTCTCCCGCGACCTGGCCGCGGTGCTCGCCGCGCGCATCGACGCGCTGCCGGCGGAGGCGCGCTCCGTGCTGCGGGACGCGGCCGTCGTCGGCGACACGGTGCCGGACGGTGCGCTGGAGGCGCTGCGCGAGCAGCGGGCCGGCCGCGACGGCCGACCGGCGGCGGTGGTCGCCGTCGAGCTGGAACGGGCGGTGGAGGAGCTGCTGCAACGCCGGATGCTGCACCGCACCCGCACCGGGTACGCCTTCGCGACCCCGTTGATGCGGGAGGCCGCGTACGCCGGGGTGAGCAAGGCCGAACTGGCCGAGCGGCACGCGGCGCTGGCCCGGTGGGCCGCGGCCGGTCCGGCGGCGGGCGCGGGCACGCCGGGCGGCTTCGTCGAGGCGGCCCGGGACGTCTTCGTGGCCCAGCACGTGGAACGGGCCGCCGCGCTGGCCGACGCGGTCGGGCTGCGGCCGGACGCGCCGGCGCGGGCCGTCGTGGGTCTGGGCGTCGCCGCGCTCGGCGGGGCCGCGCGCCGGTCGTTGCAGGCGGGCGAGCCCGCGATGGCCGTGGAGTACGCCGAACGCGCGGCCGAGCTGGCCCGCGACGGGGTGCCGGCGGCCGACCGGGTGGTGCACGCCCGGGCGCTGCTCCAGGTCGGGCGCCCCGCCGACGCGCTCGCCTTCGCCGAGAAGATCGCCGCCAACGCCGGCGACGAGTCCGCCGTCCGGACCGGCGCGCTGCTGCTCGCCGGGCAGGCCCACCAGACCATGGGCGACCAGGCGCGCGCGGTGGGCTGCTGGCAGGAGGCGTTGCAGGTGGCCACGGCCGGCGGGCTGCCCACGCTGCGCGCCTCGGCGATGCGCCGACTCGGCATGGCCGACTTCGTCGCCGGGCGGTTGGGGCAGGCCAGCAGCCGGCTCGCCGCGTCGTACCAGGTGAGCCTCCAGGCGCAGGACCGCCGGGGGCAGGCGTGGTCGTTGCAGAACCTGGCCTGGGTGACCACGACCCGGGGCGACTTCGCCGGCACCGATGCCGTGCTCGGCCGGGCCGCCCGGCTCTTCGCCGAGCTGAAGGACCCGTACGGGCGTGCCTGGCTGCGCGGCACCACCGCCTTCGCCCGGCTGCTCGCCGGCCGGCTGCGCGAGGCGTGCCGGATGGCGCAGGTCTTCCTGCCGTTCGGCGAGCGGGTCGGCGAGGCGTGGGCGGTGGGCACGCTGCGCGCGGTCGAGGCGTTCGCCACCGCCGAGCTGGGCGAGCTGGGCGAGGCGGACCGGGGGGCCCGCCGGGCGTACCGGGAGTTCGCCGCCGCCTCCGACGACTGGGGGCGCGGGTTCGCGCTGGTCGTCCGGGGCGTCGTGGCGCGCGGGCTGGGCGAGCCGGAGCACGCCGCCGACCTGCTCACCGACGCGCTGTCGTACGCGGAGCGGACGTCGCACCCGTTGCTCACCGGGATGGCCGGCACGCTGCGCGGCTTCGTGGCGCTGGATCTGGGTGACTGCGAGACGGCCGAGCGGGACGCCCGGTCGGTGCTGACCGCCGTCGAGCCGCACAACCCGCAGGCGCCCGCCCAGGTGGGGCCCCGGGTGCTGCTGGCCACCGCCCGGCTGGCCGCCGGTGACTCCGCGACCGCCGTCGGGCTGCTCGCCCCGGTGGCCACCGCCGCCGCCACCGTGCCCTCGCTGCTCTTCTCCCGCCGCCAGACCATGGCCCGGTACGCTTCCGCGCTGCTCGCCCACGGCCAGTGCGAGCAGGCGCTGGACTGGGCCCGACGGGCCGTCGCCGCCCCGGCGGAGGACGTGCGCAGCCAGGTGGTCGCCGCGAGAGTGCTCGCCGAGGCGCTCGCGGCCTGCGGCCGGTCCGCGGAGGCGCTCGCCAGCGCCGAGGAGGCGGTCCGCCTGGCGTACGCGACCGAGCAGCGCAGCGAGCGCGCCGCCGCCGACGCGCTGCGGGCGCGCCTCGCCACCCCCTAGTCCCGCCGGACCCCCGAACCGGAAGGTCTGGCGGTTCTGGGGATGCGGTGTGTCGGGGGTGGCCGATAGCGTGTCAGGTCCGAGGGGCGGTCGGTCGTGCGACCGCGTCGGGTCTGGGGAGGGCCGTGATGAGGTTGCCGCGTTCGGCCGCCGGATGGACGATCGCGGTCTTCGGCGTGCTGGCCCTGCTCATGGGCGCGGTCGGGCTGGTCTGGCCGGAGGCGCTGCTGCGGCTGCTCGGCCTCGAGGTGCCGGCGACCCGCGCGGCCGGCGACCACACCGGCACCTTCCTGGTCGCCTCCTCGATGGCCTCGTTCAACATGGGGGTCTACTACCTGCTCGCCACCGCCACCGAGTGGCGGCCGTTCTTCCGCTTCACGGTGGTGTTCCGGCTGGTCACGTTCACGGTGTTCAGCATCGCGGTGCTGGCCGACATCGCGCCCGGGCGGTTCTTCGGGGTGGCCGCCTGGGAGGGCCTCGGCGCGGTGGCGACCGCCGTCGGGCTCTGGTGGGACGACCGTCGCGCGGGTCCGGGGGCGGTGGGTGGCGGAGGCGATTCCGCCGCCAGTGCCGTTCCGGCCGCTGATGCGGTTCACTGAGCCGTCGGTCCGGTTGGGTATTTTCGAGCTGTGACCGCGACCCCGCCCGGCGCCCTGCCGATGCCCATTGTGCCCGGTCTGACCGATCTGCGCGTGTTTGCCAGGGGAGGCTACGCGACGATCTACAAGGCGACCCAGATCTCGGTGGGGCGCGAGGTCGCGGTCAAGGTGGAGAATCGCACCCTCGACAGCGAGCACGACCAGGCCCGCTTCCTGCGCGAGGCGCGGGCCGCCGGGCGGATGTCGTCGCACCCGCACGTGGTCGACCTCTTCGACGTCGGGGTCACGGTCGACCAGCATCCCTACCTGATCATGGAGCTCTGCGACGGCTCGTACGCCGAGCGGATGCGGACCTCGCCGCTCGGGCCGGCCGAGGCGCGCGACCTCGGGGTCAAGATCGCCGACGCGATCGCCCACTCGCACGCGGCCGGCGTGCTGCACCGCGACGTCAAGCCGGCGAACATCCTCTACTCGCACTTCAACTCGGCGGTGCTGGCCGACTTCGGGCTGGCGGTGGTGGCCGAGATGCGTGACGCCTCGGTCGCCCTGGAGGTGCTCACCCCGGCCTACGCGCCGCCGGAGATGTTCAACCACAGCCCGCCGTCGCCGGCCGTCGACGTCTACGCCCTCTGCGCCACCCTCTACGCGGTGATGCACGGCCGCCCGCCGCGCTGGCAGTCCGAGCGCAATCCCAGCCTGGTCACCGTGCTGGAGATGTTCCACCAGCCGGTTCCCGGCCTGCCCGGGGTCCCGGCCGAGATGATCGACGTGCTCCGGGTCGGGATGTCCAACGATCCCGGCGAGCGTCCCTCGGCCGTCGAGCTGCGCGACCTGCTGGTCGGTCTGCCGCTCGGTCCGGCCGGCTCCCCGGCGGGCGGCACGGGCGTGCCGGGTCCGGTCAGCGGGCCCGGGCCCGTCGGCCCGTACGGCGTCGACCACGTCTCCCGGCCCGCCCCGCGACCGCCGGTGGAGGATCTCCACCCCACGGTGCCCACCGTCGGCCAGCGGCGCCGGCGGCGCTGGTTCCTCGGCGGCGCCGGGATGGTCGCCCTGGCCGCCTCGGCCGGCGCAGGCGCCTGGCTGGCCGGCGCGGTCTCCGGCCCGGTCCCGTCGCCGACGGCCGGCGTGGCGGCGACGAGCGTGGCGGTGAGGAGCGCGGTGCTGCCCGCCTGCGCCCTGACGACCGGGCTGCCGGCCGGCGCGGGCTGCGCCGACGAGTTGGAGTGCTTCGGGCCGATGGAGGTGCGCGGCGCGCGGGCCCGGGCGCCCCGGGTGCCCTGCGACGGCCAGCACACCTGGGAGAGCTACGCCGAGGGCAGGCTCCCCGACACCCTGGTCGGCGCCGGCCACGACGAGGTCAGCGCGGACGCGGTGGTGCGCCGGGTCTGCAACGAGACCACCTTCCGGCTCACCAGCGGGATCAGCTACGCGGAGGGCTGGAACCTGGAGGTGCTGCCCCCGGCCGGGGCGGACGCCGACCGGACGTACCGCTGCCTGGCCGGGCGTGGGCTCGACGCGCTCGCCTCACCCACCCTCACGGGCCGCTGAGCCGCTGCGTCCCCGGTGGCGCTCCCGCATGGCGCGGACGGCCTCCCGGTGGTCCAGCGACTCCAGCGTGTCGGCGTCGACGCCGTACAGGCCCCCGACCGGCTGCCCCGGACCGCCCGGCGTGACCGCCGGTTCCGTGCCGTCATCCTGCCGGGCCGCCGCCACCGACACCGCCGCGATCATCGTCGACAGGACGCAGAGCAGCGCCAGGGCCACCCCGACGAGATCCTGACGGCCCCAGACGATCAGCGTGACCAGCAGCGAAGCCGCCGTCAGCGCCGCGACGACCGCCTTCGCCCGCGCGTCGGGCCTCGGAATTCTCACCCGTCCAGGATGTCCGAGCGGGGCCTGCTGTCAACCGGGACGCCGGCACCGGATGCGATGATCTCCGCCGGAGACCGTCTCCGTGGGAGAGGAGCGCCGGTGACCCGCGTCTTCCGGATCGTCGCCGCCGTGCTGGTGTCGGGTGCGCTGGCCGCGTGCGGGTCGGACGGGGCGCCGGAGCCGGCGACCGCGCCGCCCCCCGCGAGCGACCCCGCGCCGGAGGTGCCATCGTCCGGCACACCGTCGTCGTCAGCCCCCGCGTCGTGGGCCCCCGCTTCGACGGCCCCCGCGTCGTCGACCGCCGGTCGCGGCGGGTACGCCAACCCGGACGAGGCGATAGCCGGGCACCTGTCGGCCGTGCCGGGGGTCCGCTACCTCGGCCTCTGCAAGAACGCGAAACGCGATCCGGCGGCGGTCTGCGCCCTCCGGATGGGATTCGTCGGCCAGGACGAGGTCTACGGCCTCGGCGCCCCGCACAGTGACGTCGTCGGCTTCCTGCTGCTGCGCAAGGGACCCGACGGCTGGCGGGTGGTGGACGACTACGCGCACGACGACGGGAAGGCCACGCCGCCGGCCTGGATGGCCGGCGTGGCGTAGCCGGGCGACGGTTGCGGTGCTGACGGCGTTGGGGGTGCCGCCGGGCGCGGAAGGGCGAAAAGCGTCGACGGTGAATTATTCGTTACATCGGCCGGCGGATTGTCGGATATGCGGCCACTCGTCGGCCTGCATCCATGGCGTGCCATCCATAGAGTGACGGAGGTCGAGCCACGGCCCGACCGTCCTGTCGCCCACCGGAAGGCGTCCACATGCCACGACGAAACCGGTCCCTCGCCGCCGCGGGAATCGCCGGCGTCCTCCTCGCCGGCGCCGCGGTCGCACCCGCCGCCGCCGCACCGTCCCCCGCCGGCGGGGACCGTCCGGTCACCTCCGACCGGACCAGCCCGCAGGAGGCCCGCCGGGTCGACCGGGTGCCCACGCCCACACTGGACTGGTACGCCTGCTACGACTACGCCGAGTGCGCCACCGTCCGGCTGCCCCGCGACTACGACCAGCCGAACGGCCCCACCACCGAGGTCGCCGTGCTGCGGGTCAAGGCCCGCGACCAGCAGCGGAAGATCGGCAGCCTCTTCGTCAACCCGGGCGGCCCCGGCGGGTCCGGCACCGACGTCGCGCTCGCCGCGCCGTACTTCCTCGGTGACGAGGTGCTCGACCGCTTCGACATCGTCGGCGTCGACCCGCGCGGCGTCGCCGCAAGTCAGCAGGTCAGGTGCTTCCCCTCAGTCAAGGAGCAGACCCGGGCGTACGCCGGGCTGAACGTGGCGTTCCCGTGGACGAAGGCCGAGGAGAAGGCATACGTCGCCTCCTCGAAGGCCGTCGGCAAGGGCTGCTCCACCACGGGCCGGCCGCTCAGCGGCGCGATGTCGACCGCCGAGGTCGCCCGCGACATGGACGTGCTGCGGCGCGCCGTGGGCGACCGGAAG
Organism: Micromonospora sp. DT178; assembly: GCF_049841695.1. NCBI lineage: Bacteria > Bacillati > Actinomycetota > Actinomycetes > Micromonosporales > Micromonosporaceae > Micromonospora > Micromonospora sp. DT178. Next base: position 75,810 of record NZ_JBNCKV010000018.1, on the reverse strand, counting down.
CTCACCTTCCTCGGCTTCAGCTACGGCAGCATCCTCGGCCAGTACTACGCGAACATGTTCCCGGACCGGGTCCGCGCCCTGGTGATCGACGGCGTGCTGAACCCGAACGAGTGGGTCGGTCAGGGCAAGGCGCGCAGCCTGTCCCAGGAGGACCGGATGCGCAGCGCGCAGGGCGCGTACAAGGCGCTGCGGGAGATCCTGGTGCGCTGCGACAAGGCCGGCGCCCAGGCGTGTGCGCTGGCCGAGGGCGACCCCGTCGCGTCGTTCGACCTGGTCGCGAAGCGGCTGCGGGCCAAGCCGGTGGTCATCGAGGACCCCGACCTCGGCCCGATCACCGTCACGTACGCCGACTTCGTCGCCGCCAACCTGGGCGCGCTCTACGGCCCGACGGGCTACGCCGAGGTCGTCGACATCACCGCCGCCCTGCTGGTGCTCACCGACCCGGCGTCGTCGCCGGCCGCCCGCCGCCCGGCGACGGCCGACGTGACCCGGCAGGCCGCCAAGGCCCGCGAGCAGGCCCGGCGGTACGACTTCCCGTACAACAACGGGTTGGAGACCTTCCTCGGCGTGGACTGCACCGACGGGTACCACCCGAAGGACGCCGGCTCGTTCCCGGCGCTCGCCGCGAAGGCCGACAACCGTGACCCGTACTTCGGTCGGCTCTGGACGTGGGGCACCTCGCCGTGCGCCCGCAAGACCTGGACGGTGGGGGACGAAGACGCCTACACCGGGCCGTTCAACCGGCGGACCGCCGCGCCGGTGCTGGTGGTGGGCAACTACTGGGACCCGGCGACCAACTACCGGGGCGCGGTCAGCTCGGCCCGGCTGCTGCCGAACAGCCGCCTGCTCAGCAGCGACAGCTGGGGGCACACCGCGTACGGGACGTCCGCCTGCGTGACCGGCGCCGTCGACGCGTACCTGCTGCGCGGGGCGCTGCCGGCCAACGGCAAGGTCTGCGTGGGCGACGTCCAGCCGTTCGCCGAGCTGCCGGCCGAGCCGGAGGCGACCCGGCGGGCGGAGGCGTCGAAGGGCGCGCCGGCCGCCGAGGGGGCCCCGGGCCGGGGTGAGCCGAAGCGGCTCCCGCCGGTGGTCGCCCCGCTGCCGGCGGTCGGCACGCTGACCGTCCGCTGAGGACCCCGGGGTGGGGGGGGGGGGGGGGGGCCGCCCGCCCCCCCCCCCCCCCCCGGCCCGCTCAGTAGGACTTGTCCTGGCCGAGGACGTGCTGGGCGACGAAGTTGAGGATCATCTCGCGGCTGACCGGGGCGATCCGGCCGGCGCGCACCGCGCCGAGCAGCGTGGCCACGCCGTACTCGGTGGTCATGCCCGCCCCGCCGAGCACCTGGACGGCGGTGTCGACGGCCAGCGCGGCGGCCTCCCCGGCGGCGTACTTGGCCATGTTGCCGGAGACCCCGGCCTCCAGGTCGCGGCCCGCGTCGTAGAGGGTGGCCGCCTTGTGGATCATCAGGCGGGCCAGCTCCACCTGCACGGCCGCGTGCGCGAGCGGGTGGGCCACGCCCTGGTGGGAGCCGATGCTCCGGCCGCCCCAGACCTTGCGGGTGGCGGTGTACTCGCTGGCCCGCTCGATGGCGTACCGGCCGGTGCCGGCGCCCATCGCGGCGACCGTGATCCGTTCCGGGTTGAGCCCGGCGAAGAGCGCCGGCAGGCCGGCGTCCAGCGACTCGCCGACCAGCGCGTCGGCGGGCAGCCGCACGTCGTCGAGGTAGAGCAGGAACTGGTTCTCCGGGGAGACGATCTCCATGTCCAGCTTGGACCGCGTCAGCCCGGGGGCGTTGGTCGGCACCACGAACAGCGCCGGCTTGAGCTTTCCGGAGACCGCATCCTCGGTCCTCGCCACCACCAGCACATACGACGCCTCGTCGACGCCGGAGATGTAGCACTTGCGGCCGGAGACCAGCCAGTCGTCGCCGTCGCGGCGGGCCACCGTGCCGAGCCGGTGGAAGTTGGAGCCGGCCTCCGGTTCGGTGATCGCGAAGACCACCTTCAGCGAGCCGTCGGCGAAGCCGGGCAGGTAGCGCTTGCGCTGTTCCTCGGTGCCGTGCCGGGCGATCACCGTGGCCGCGATGGCCGGGGAGACCACCAGCAGCAGCAGCGGGCAACCGGCCGCCGCCAGCTCCTCGCAGACGATGGCCAGCTCCGTGATCCCGCCCCCGCCGCCGCCGTACTCGGTGGGGATGTTGACCCCGAGGTAGCCCAGCCGTCCGGCCTCGTCCCACAGTTCGGTGGTGTGCTCACCGGATCTCGCCTTGCCGACGAAGTAGTCGTGGCCGTACCGGCGGCCCAGCGCGCGCACGGCGTCGCGGAGCTGGTCCTGCTCGGGGGTGAGGTCGAAGTTCATCACGGGGCCTCCAGGATCACTCGGGGTTGACCACGGCCAGCACGGCGCCCGTGTCGACCTGCCCGCCGGCCGCGACCGGAAGCTCGGCGACCACGCCGTCGGCCGGGGCGAGCACGGGATGTTCCAGCTTCATCGCTTCCAGGGTCAGCAGCAGGTCGCCGGCCGCCACCCGCTGCCCGACCTCGACGTGCACCCGGGTCACCGCGCCGGGCAGCGGCGCGACCAGCGACCCGGCCGCCAGCTCCGCGGTGGGCTCGGGGAAGCGCGGCAGCTCGGCCAGGCTCGCCGCCCCGTCCGGGCCGTCCACGAAGACGTCCGAGGACACCCGGTGTACGCGGTACGCGCGCCGCACCCCGTCCACGTCGAGCACCACCCGATCGGGGTACGCCCCGACCAGGATCACGGCCGGCGGCGGCGCGTCTGCCGGGGCCGCCTCGTTCGACGTCGGCCCGTCTGCCGGGGCCGCTCCGTCCGGGGTCGGCCTGGCCGGCGGGGCTCCGTCCGGGGTCGGCCCGTCGGCGAGGGCGGCGGAACCGGCGTCCGGCGAGACCGACCACTCGGCGAGGCCGCCGGAGCGGTCCAGCCGGTAGCGGACCTCGATCTCGCCGCCCGGCCCCGCGTAGCGGGTGACCTGCGGGAAGGCGGGCACGTTGCGCCAGCCCGACGGGATCCCGGCGAGCACCGGCGCGTCGGCCCGACGGGCGGCGGCGGTGGCCAGCGCGGCGGCCAGCGCCACCAGGGGGAGCTGGCCGGCCGGCAGCAGCGGGGCGAAGACCTCGGGATGCCGGTCCAGGAAGCCGGTGTCGATCTCCACGGCGCCGAACTCCGGGCTGCGCAGCACCCGGACCAGCAGGTCGCGGTTGGTGGCAACGCCGTGCAGCTCGGCCCGGGCCAGCGCGCCGGCCAGGGCACGGGCCGCCTCGGCACGCGTGGGCGCCCAGGCGATCACCTTGGCGAGCATCGAGTCGTAGTGGACGCTCACCACCGAGCCGTCGACCACGCCCGAGTCCAGCCGCAGGCCCGGCCCGGCCAGCGGCCCGAACTCGGCCGCCGGGCCGGGCAGGGCGAACCGGTGCAGGGTGCCGGTCGCCGGCCGGTACCCCTGCGCGGGGTCCTCGGCGCAGAGGCGTACCTCGATTGCGTGGCCCTGTGCCGGCGGGGTCGCCGCCAACGGCAGCGACCCGCCCTCGGCGACGATCAGTTGCAGCCGGACCAGGTCCAGGCCGGTGGTCAGCTCGGTGACCGGGTGCTCGACCTGGAGGCGGGTGTTCATCTCCAGGAAGTAGATCTCCCCGTCGGGCGCGAGCAGGAACTCGACCGTGCCGGCGCCGACGTAGTCGACCGCCCGGCCGGCGGCCACCGCCGCCTCGTGCAGCGCCGGGCGCACCTCGTCCGGGAGGATGCCGGGCGCCTCCTCGACGATCTTCTGATGGCGGCGCTGGATCGAGCAGTCCCGCACCCCGAGGGCGGCCACCGTCCCGTGCGTGTCCCCGAAGATCTGCACCTCGACGTGCCGGCCGCGCTCGACGTACCGCTCGACGAAGACCGTGCCGTCGCCGAACGCACCGGCCGCCTCGCGGCGCGCGGAGGCCACGGCCTCGGCCAGCGCGGCGGCGTCCCGGACGACGCGCATGCCGCGCCCGCCGCCCCCGGCGGACGCCTTCACCAGCACCGGGAAGTCGGTGATCTCGTCGGCGTCGGTCCAGGTGGGCAGCATCGGCACGCCGGCCTCGGCGAGCAGGGCCTTGGCCGCCATCTTGTCGCCCATCGCGGCGATCGCCTTGGCCGGGGGGCCGACCCAGGTCAGCCCGGCGTCGGTCACCGCCGCGGCGAACTCGGCGTTCTCGGCGAGAAAGCCGTAGCCGGGGTGCACGGCGTCCGCCCCGGTCCTGCGGGCCGCGTCGAGGATCAGATCGATCCGCAGGTACGTCTCGGCGGGCGCGTTGCCGGGCAGCCGGACGGCGTGGTCGGCCTCGGCGACGAACGGCGCGTCGGCGTCGGCGTCGGAGTGCACGGCCACCGTCTCGACGCCCAGCGTGCGGCAGGTGGCGAAGACCCGACGGGCGATCTCGCCCCGGTTCGCCACGAGCAGTTTCCGGATCACTGGTCCCGCCTCTCGATCGCATTCATCGGGCGCACTGCCGCCTCACATACTGAGCCTGCTTTTCGCTCGCGACTGCGGGACTCCGCTTCGCTGCGTTCCTCGCGCTCACAGTCGGAAGACGCCGAAGCTGTCGGCGCCCCTGACCGGTGCGTTGTGGATCGCCGACAGGCAGAGCCCGAGCACGGTACGGGTGTCGCGGGGGTCGATCACCCCGTCGTCGTAGAGCCGGCCGGAGAGGAAGAGCGCGCCGGACTGCGACTCGATCTGCTGCTCGACCATCATCCGCATCGCGGCGTCGGAGTCCTCGTCGTAGTCCCGGCCCCGGGCGGCGGCGGCCTGCCGGGCCACGATGGACAGCACGCCCGCGAGCTGCGCCGGCCCCATCACCGCCGACTTGGCGTTCGGCCAGGTGAACAGGAACCTCGGCTCGTACGCCCGCCCGCACATGCCGTAGTTGCCGGCACCGTAGGAGGCGCCGAGGTTGACCGTCAGGTGCGGCACGGTCGAGTTCGACACCGCGTTGATCATCAGGGCGCCGTGCTTGATGATGCCGCGCTGCTCGTACTCGGTGCCGACCATGTAGCCGGTGGTGTTCTGGAGGAAGACCAGCGGGGTGTCGGCGGCGTTGGCGAGCTGGATGAACTGGGTCGCCTTCTGCGCCTCCTCGCTGAACAACACGCCCCGCGCGTTGGCCAGCACCCCGACGGGATAGCCGTGCAGCTCGCCCCAGCCGGTCACCAGGGCGGTGCCGTAGGCCGGCTTGAACTCGTCGAACTCGCTGCCGTCGAGCACCCGGGCCAGCACCTCGCGCGGGTCGAACGGCACCTTCAGGTCGGCGCTGGCGATGCCGAGCAGCTCCTCCGGGTCGTACCTCGGCGGCTGCGGGGACGGGTTGCGCGGCGGCGGGCCCTGCTTGCGCCAGTTCAGCCGCCGTACGCACTGCCGGGCCAGCCGGATGCCGTCGCGCTCGTCGGCGGCCAGGAAGTCCGCGAGCCCGGACGTCGTGGCGTGCATGGCCGCCCCGCCGAGGGACTCGTCGTCGGTGACCTCGCCGGTGGCCATCTTCACCAGCGGCGGCCCGGCCAGGTAGACCTGCGACCGGTCCCGGATCATGATCACGTGGTCGGACATCCCCGGCACGTACGCGCCCCCGGCGGTGGCGTTGCCGAAGACCACGCTGACCGTGGGGATCTTCGCGGCCGAGAGCCGGGTCAGGTCGCGGAACACCCGTCCACCCGGGATGAAGATCTCCGCCTGGGTGGGCAGGTCCGCGCCCGCCGACTCGACCAGGTTCACCATCGGCAGCCGGTTGGCCAGGGCGATCTCGCCCGCCCGGCGGGTCTTCGCGAGCGACCACGGGTTCACCGCGCCGCCGCGTACCGTCGGGTCGTTCGCGACGACCAGGCACTCGACGCCCTCGACGACGCCGATGCCGGTCACCACGCTGGCGCCGACGGGAAAGTCGGTGCCGTACGCCGCCACCGGGGACAGCTCCAAAAACGGGCTGTCCGGGTCGAGCAGCAGCTCGATCCGCTCCCGGGGGAGCAGCTTGCCCCGCCCGTGGTGCCGGGTCACGTACTTCTCGCCGCCGCCGGCGCGGGCCTGGTCGAGGGCGGCGTCCAGCTCGGCGAGGCGCTCCAGCAGGGCCTCCCGGTTGGCGTGGTACCCCGGCGAGGACGGGTCGATCGCGCTGCGCAGTGTCGTCACAGGCCCATGCCCTTCGCGATGATCTCGTTCATGATCTCGGTGGTGCCGCCGCCGATGCCGAGAATCCGGGCGTCGCGGTAGTGCCGCTCGACCTCGGCGTCGCGCAGGTAGCCGTAACCGCCGTGCAGTTGGAGCGCCTGGTCGACTACCTGGGCGCAGGCGGCCACCGCGACGTTCTTCGCCATCGCCACCTCGGTCACCACCGGCTCGCCCGCCGCGACCCGCGCCGCCACCTGGTGCACGTACGCGCGGGCGGCCTCGGTGCGGGTGTGCATCTCGGCCAGCCGGTGTCGGACGAGCTGACGGCTCGCCAGGGGGCGGCCGAACGTGGACCGGTCCCGGCACCAGCGCACCGCCAGCTCCACGGAACGCTGCGCGATGGCGTACGCCTGGGTGGCCAGCGAGAGCCGCTCCGCGGCGAAGTTCTGCATGATCGCCAGGAAGGCCGTGTCCTCCGCGCCGACCCGGTTGGACACCGGCACCCGTACGTCGGCGAAGGACAGCTCGGCGGTGTCCGAGCAGTGCCAGCCGAGCTTCTCCAGCCGGCGCCCGACCGTGAAGCCCGGCGTGCCCTTGTCGATCACCAGCAGGGTCAGGGCGCCGGTGCCCGGCGGCAGGGTGCAGACGGCGGTGGTCACGAAGTCGGCCCGGACGCCGCTGGTGATGTAGGTCTTCGAGCCGTTGACCACGTAGTGGCCGCCGTCGCGCCGCGCGTGGGTGCGGATGCTCGCCACGTCCGAGCCGCCGTCCGGTTCCGTGATCGCCAGCGCCCCGATCATGGTGCCGGCCAGCGTCGGCCGGACGTACCGGTCGATCAGCTCCGCGTCGCCGGAGGCGACGATGTGCGGCAGGGCGATGCCGTGGGTGAACAGCGCCGCGACCAGCCCGGACGAGCCGCCGGAGCGGATGATCTCCTCGGTGACGATGATCGAGTCGAGCAGGTCCCCGCCGCTGCCGCCGACGGCCTCCGGGAAGCCGATGCCGAGCAGGCCGAGCTTGGCGGCGGTGGCGTGCAGTTCCCGGGGAATCTCGCCGGCCCGCTCCCAGTCGGCCAGGTGCGGCAGCACCTCCCGGGTGACGAAGGCCCGGGTCAGCTCCCGCAGTTGCCGGCGCTCCGGCGTGTCCACGATGGTCATCGGCCCTCCCCGGGCGTCGCGCCGTCGGCCGGGGCGTCCGGGCCGCCAGGCGGGGAGTCCGGGCCGGGCGTGAGCTCCGCCGGCAGGTCGACGAGCCGGGAACGGAGCAGTTCGCCGAGCGCCTTGGCCTGTGGATCGAACCGGGTGGAGGCCGCCACCCCCTGCCCGAGCAGGCCCCGGACGACGAAGTTGACCGCCCGCAGGTTCGGCAGCTCGTACCGCTCCACGGTCAGCGGCGCGGTCTCCGGCAGCAGCTCGCGCAGCCGCGCGGTGGTCAGCCAGCCGCGCAGCCACGACCAGGTGACGTCGGTGCGGGCCCAGACGCCCAGGTTGGCGTCGCCGCCCTTGTCGCCGGAGCGGGCCCCGACCAGCTCGCCGAGCGGCGCGCGCCGGGTGGGCCGGTCGGCCGGCGGTTCAGCCGCCGGGGTCGTCCCGCCGGTCGGGTCGACGGCGGGCGTCGTCGCGTCGGGCGAGGCGGCGGGCGTCGTCGCGTCGGGCGAGGCGGCGGGCGCCGGCCCGTCGGGCGGGCCGGCGGTGCGCGCCGGCGGCGGAATCGGCACCCGCTCGCCGGAGGGGAGCACCGCGACGTGCGGCACCGCGTCCTGCGGCACGGCGTCGGCGGTGAACACCCCGTAGGGCGTCGCGTCGCCGGGCAGCGTGGTCAGTGTGCAGCCGGGATAGGAGGCCAGGGCCAGCTCCACCGCGGCGGCCGAGAAGGCCCGCCCGGCCCGCGCCTTGTCGCCGTCCCGCAGGTGTACGTGCAGCAGCGCGCTCGCCGCCTCGGTGTCGACCGCGTCCGCGTGGTCGGTACGGGCCAGGACGAACTCCAGCCCCTCCGTGCCGACCGCCGCCTCGACCTGACCGCGGACCAGGGCCGCCTTGGCGGGGATGTCGAGCCCGCACAGGACGAAGGTCATCGAGTTGCGGAAGCCGCCGAGGTTGTTGACGCCCACCTTGAGGGTGCCCGGCGGAGACGTGCCCCGGACGCCGCTCACCCGCACCCGGTCCGGCCCGTCGGCGCCCAGCTCCACCGTGTCCAGCCGGGTCACCACGTCCGGTCCGAGGTAGGCCGGGCCGCCGATCTCGTAGAGCAGCTGGGCGGTGACGGTCTCCACGGTGACCGCGCCGCCGGTGCCCGGGTGTTTGGTGATCACACAGGAGCCGTCGGGGTGCAGCTCGGCGACCGGGAACCCGGGGCGCCGCCCGCCGTCGGGCAGCTCGGTGAAGAAGCTGAAGTTGCCCCCGGTCACCTGCGCCCCGCACTCGACCAGGTGACCGGCGACGGTCGCCCCGGCCAGCGCGTCCAGGTCGTCGCGGCCCCAGCCGAACCGGGCGATCGCCGGCCCGACCACCAGGGACGCGTCGGTCACCCGGCCGGTGACCACCACGTCCGCCCCGCCGTCCAGGCAGGCGGCGATGCCGTACGCCCCGAGGTAGGCGTTCGCCGTGAGCGCGTCCGGGCGGGCGAGGGCGTCGCCCTCGACGTACCCGACGCGGACGGTCAGGCCGAGCCGGTCGGCGAGGGACCCGATGGCGGCGGCCAGGCCGGCCGGGTTCAGCCCGCCGGCGTTGGTCACGATCCGTACGCCCCGGTCCAGCGCGGTGCCGAGGCAGCCCTCCAGCTGGCGGAGGAAGGTCTTCGCGTAGCCGAGGGAGGGGTCGCGCAGCCGGTCCCGGCCGAGGATGAGCATGGTCAGCTCGGCGAGGTAGTCGCCGGTCAGCACGTCCAGCTCGCCGCCGTCGAGCATCTCCCGCCACGCCGTGAACCGGTCGCCGTAGAAGCCGGAGGCGTTGCCCACCCGCAGCACGTCGCTCACGCCGGCACCCCGCCCGCCACGCCGGCCCCGCCGGCCGTGTCGGCTGCCTCGGCCTGGCCGGCCGTGGGGGCCGCGTCGGTTGCGGTGGCAGAGCCGGTCGCGGTGGCCGTCGGCGGGCGGCCGGGACCCGGTGGGCCGGCGAAGGCCTGCGCGACGTCCAGCCACGCGTCGGCGACCGGGCCGGTCGCCGCCAGCGCCAGGTCCGCGCGGTGCCTCCGCTGGGTGACCAGCAGGCAGAAGTCGAGCGCGGGGCCGGTGACCCGGTCGGCGGCGTCGGCCGGGCCGTACGTCCAGGTGTCGCCGCCCGGCGCCGCCAGCTCGACCCGCACCAACGCCGTCGGCACCGGCCGGCCGTGGGCCGCGAAGCTGTGGCCGAGGGTACGGAAGCCGAGGTGCGCGACGTGCCGCAGTCGGGCCGTGCCGGGGCGCATCGCGCCGAGCGCGTCGGCCACGTCCGTACCGTGCGCCCAGGTCTCCATGATCCGCGCGGTGGCCATCGAGGCGGCCGACATCCGGGTGCCGAACCAGGGCAGCTTCCCGCCCGCCGGCACCCGCGACAACGCGTCGGCGAGCGCCACCCGGCCGGCACGCCAGCGGGGGAGCAGCTCGCTCGGCGGGGCGAGGAACTCCTCCGCGCCGGCGTCGACGAGCCGGGCCGGGTCGGGTGCGGCGAGCACGGCGGCGAGGAACGCCTCGGCGTCGGTGGCGGCGAGCAGCGCGACGTGGTCGGTCCAGGCGAGGTGGGCGATCTGGTGCCCGACGCTCCAGCCTGGCGACGGCGTGGCGCGCCCCCAGTCGGCGGGCGGGCCGGTCACCAGGTCGTCGAGCTGCTGGGACTCGTCGGCCAGATCCGCGAGCAGGTCCTTGAGGTCGACCATGGTGCCTCCGGGGGGCTGGGGCGGGCGGCCAGGGCGGGCCGGTCAGGGCGGGCGGTCAGGGGGTGAGCAGGGTGGCGAGCTGTCGCTTCCAGGTGTGCAGCAGGGCGGCGCGGCGGGACGAGTCGTCGTTGAGCAGGTTGGCCACGCCGAGCCCGCGGAGCAGGTCGAGGGTCGCCTGCACCGCCTCGCGTACGCCCGGACGGCGTTCGTCCACGTCGAGCAGCGCGACGGTGAGCCGGTGCATCTCGCGGCCGACCCGGGCCTCCAGCGGCACCAGGGCCTCGCGCAGCTCCCGGTCGGTGCGCGCGGCGACCCACAGTTCGAGGGCGGCGACGAAGAGCGGGCCGGTGAAGGCCGCGCCGAGCAGGTCGATCACCCGGTCGAGCCGCTGCGGGCCGGGCGGCAGCGCCTCGGCCTCGGTGCGCAGCTCCTCCGCACGCCGCTCCGCGAGGTGGGCGACGGCGGCCGTGACCAGCGCGGCCTTGGTGGGGTAGTGGTGCAGCTGGGCGCCGCGCGAGACGCCGGCCCGGGCCGCGACGACGGTGGTGGTGGTGCCGGACCAGCCGTGCTCGACCAGGCACTCGACGGTCGCCTCCAGCAGCCGCGCCTGGGTGGCGCGGCTGCGTTCCTGCTGAGGGACGCGGGTCGATGCGGGCACGGGGACAGCCTGCCGCCACCGAAACAAACAGTCAAGACTGACTTTTTCTGGCCGGCATCGGATCGTCCGGCCGAGGTTGGTGACCAGGTGGTCGGGCGCTGTCGAGCTGCCCCTACGGATGGGGCAGGGGCCTGTGGGGGCCACAGGCCCGCCCGGACAGCCCGGCCCGGTACCGGACGGCGACGCGGCTCCACCCCGATCCGGGCTCAGGCCCAAGCGGCTGGGTCCAGCCAGCCCCGGCTGGGCTCTCGATCCGAAGCTGGGCTCGGTCGCGGGCTGGGATCGCGTTCGCCTGGGCTCGCGTCGGTAGGGGAGGCCGGCCGGTCCTACGGACGGGGCAGCTCGACAGGGCGCGACGGGTGTCGTCCCACCCGGGCGGGAGTCATCCGTCGGTCACTGCTCAGCGGCCGTCGCGCGGGGCGAACACCGCGAGGGCGGTGGCGTCGCTGTGTCGGGAGCGCAGGTACTCGTCCGCCCACTCGGCGGCGTCGGGGAAGCCCGACCCGGCCGTCACCCGGGCGCAGGCGGCGTCCACGTCGAAGGAGGTACGCCGCAGGTGCACCCCCGGCCCGAGGAGCGCCCAGTAGGCGCCGGGACCGCCGTAGGGCATCCCGACGCTGCCCGGGTTGACGATCAGCCGCCGGTCGGCCAGCCGGGTGAACGGCATGTGGGTGTGCCCGCAGACCACCGTCGGAACCTCGGCCGGGACGTCGGCGAGCACCTCCGCCCAGCGTTCCATCCGGGAGTCGACGAGCACGACCTCCTCGTCGTCGCGGGGGGTGGCGTGGCAGAACAGCACCGGACCGAGGCCGCCGACCTCCAGGGTGACCGTCAGCGGCAGCGCCGCCAACCGGGCCACCTGGTCGTCGCGGAGCTGCTCCGCCGCCCAGTTGGAGACGTCGACCGGGGACGGGCGGCCGGCGCGTGCCTGCACCAGCTCGCGGTCCGCGTTGCCCCGTACCCAGCAGGCCCGGTCGCCGAGGCCGGCGAGCACGTCCAGCACCTCGACCGGCTGCGGGCCGGCCGCGATGTCGCCGGTGAGCACGATCAGGTCGGCAGCGGCGACGTCCGGCTCGGCCAGCACGGCCTCCAGCGCCGGCAGCGCACCGTGGATGTCGGAGAGAACGGCCACCCGGTCCAGCATCGCTTCACCGTGCCCGCCGCGCGGGCACGGTGTCCAGCGATTCTGCCCCAGGCAGATCCGGGTCGTACGCGTCAGACGCGGGCGCGGCGGGCCAGGCGTTCCGGGTCGAGGATGATGATGCTCTTGCCGTCCAGGCGCAGCCATCCGCGCGAGGCGAAGTCGGCCAGCGCCTTGTTGACCGTTTCCCGGGAGGCGCCGACGAGCTGGGCGATCTCCTCCTGGGTGAGGTCGTGGGTCACCCGCAGCACCCCGCCGTCGCGGGTGCCGAAGCGGCCGGCCATCTGGAGCAGGTTCTTGGCGACGCGGCCGGGGACGTCGGTGAAGATCAGGTCGGCCAGCGAGTCGTTCGTGCGCCGGAGCCGGCGGGCGAGCACCCGCAGCAGCTGCTCCGCGATCTCCGGGCGGTTGTTCAGCCACGGGCGCAGGGCCTGCTTGCGCAGCCGCACCAGCCGGGTGTCGGTGACCGCCGTGGCCGTCGCCGTACGCGGGCCGGGGTCGAAGAGCGACAGCTCGCCCACCATGTCCGACGGGCCCATCACCGCGATCAGGTTCTGCCGGCCGTCGGCAGCGCGCCGACCGACCTTGATCTTGCCGGACAGCAGGATGTAGAGACTGTCGCCGGGCTCGCCCTCGTTGAAGACGATCTCGCCCTTACGGACCTCGAGCGTCTCCATCTCCTTGGCGAGCGCCTCGGCAGCCTCCGGGTCGACGCCCTGGAAGATCCCGCTGCGAGCCAGTACCTCGTCCATCGCGCACCTCCGCCTGCGCGTGCCGTCCGTCGGCCGGGTCCGCCGTCCGCTGATCCCTCGCGCGTCGCCAGTCTAGGCGCACGTGAGCAGCAATCAGAGGTGCACCCCTGGAATCTTGATCGTTGGGCGTAACCTGCCGGCCCTGATCAAGCACTAGGATCGCGCGCCCGCCCGGGCGCCGGGGGCGGCCCCCGACGCCCGGGTCGTAGGGTCACCCACGTGCTGAGTGAACCCGTGCTGACCGCCCGACAGGAAGACGGTCGGGACGTCCCGCTGCTGGTCTGGCGCGCCGACCGCCCGCTGCGCGCGGTCAGCTCCGCGCCACTGGGTGGCGGGATCGGCGTCCGGCACTGGGTCGTCAACGCGACCGTGCCCATGTCGTACGACCGGGACGACCCCGCCGACCACCTGGCCGAACTGGCCGACCGGCTCGACCTCGACGGGCCCGGGGTGGGCCTGCTGACCGGGGTGGACGTTGCCGAGGTGGTCGCCCGGACGGACACCGGCGTGCGGGCCTGGGCGACGGTCGGGCTGGGCACCCCGGTCCGGGCGGCGGAGCCCGCACCGGCGGCGCTGACCCAGCGGGTCGGCACCGTCAACATCGTGGTGTACGTCCCGGCCCGGCTCGGCGACGCCGCCCTGGTCAACGCGGTCGCCACGGCCACCGAGGCGAAGGCGCAGGCGATCGCGGAGCTGGGCGTGCCGGGCACCGGCACCCCGACGGACGCGGTCACCGTGCTCTGCCCGGTCGACGGCCCCGAGTCGGCGTACGGCGGACCGCGCTCCACCTGGGGCGCCCCGCTGGCCCGGGCCGTGCACGCCGCCGTGACGGCGGGCGGGGCGGGCACCGTCGTGCCGTGGTCGGACCGACCGGCGGGCTGAGACTCCGTCCGATCGGCCCTCGTTTCGGCGTTGCACAGCCGATAAGGTCGCGCTCGATGTACGCTGCCGCCTCTCCTCCGCGTCGCCGGGCCGCACTCGCCCTCGGCGCGCTGCTCGCCGTCCTGCTCACCGCCGGCTGTGGGGGGCCCGGGTCCGGGTCCGACGCGGTCTGGCAGCCCGGCACGGGTGGCGGCAACACCGGCGCCCCGGTCCGCTCGGGCGAGCCCACGAGCACCGCACAGCCCGCCGAGCAGGCGATCTCGCTCTCGGCGACCGGCGACATCATCATGGGCAACGCGCCGAACCGGCTGCCCCCCAACGGCGGGAAGGGCTTCTTCGACTCGGTCGAGAAGGCGCTCGCCGCCGACCTGGTGATGGGCAACCTGGAGGAGCCGCTCACCGTCGACACCGGCACCGGCAAGTGCGGCCCGAACTCGACCCGCTGCTTCCAGTTCCGGGCCCCGCCCGAGTACGCCGCGCACCTGCGCGACGCGGGCTTCGACCTGCTCAACCAGGCCAACAACCACGGCTACGACTTCGGTCCGAAGGGCTACGAGAACACCCAGAAGGCGCTGGAGAAGCACGACCTCGCGCACACCGGGGCGCCCGACCAGATCACCGTGGTCGACGTCAAGGGGGTCAAGGTCGCGGTCGCCGGCTTCTCGTCGTACGTCTGGTCCAACAGCCTCACCGACATCGCCGCGGCGAAGAAGGTGATCACCAAGGCGGCCGGCATGGCCGACGTGGTCGTCGTGCAGGTGCACATGGGCGGCGAGGGCTCCGAGAAGACGCGGGTGCGGCCCGGCACCGAGATGTTCCTCGGCGAGAACCGGGGCGACCCGGTCAAGTTCTCCAAGGCGATGATCGACGCCGGGGCGGACCTGATCGTCGGGCACGGCCCGCACGTGCTGCGCGGCATGGAGTTCTACAAGGGCCGGCTGATCGCGTACAGCCTGGGCAACTTCGCCGGCGGGGGCAACTCGCTGAGCAACGCCGGCCGGCTCGGCTGGGGCGGGGTGCTGAAGGTGTCGCTGAAGCCGGACGGCAGCTGGGCCGGCGGCTCGTTCGCCTCGACGTACATGAACTCCATCGGCAAGCCGACCATGGACCGCGACGACCGCGGGCTGGGCCTCGTGAAGCAGTTGACCAAGAGCGACTTCCCGGAGACCGGCGCCCGGTTCGACGACTCCGGCGCGATCAGCGCGCCCCAGGGCGGCTGACCGGGACGGCACGGCGCGTGGACCCGGCCGACCGTCGGCCGGGCGACGTAGGCTGGCCGGCGTGACCACGAGTTCCTCCGGCTTCACCGAGACCGACCTCGGGCGCACCCGTCGCGCCCGGCGGATCGGCCGGGTACTGACCGAGACCCACCCCGACGCGCACTGTGAACTGGACCACTCCAACCCCCTGGAGCTGGCCGTCGCGACGATCCTCTCCGCGCAGTGCACGGACAAGAAGGTCAACGAGGTCACCCCGAAGCTCTTCGCCCGCTACCCGACCGCCGCCGACTACGCGGGGGCGGACCGGGCGGAGCTGGAGGAGCTGATCCGGCCCACCGGCTTCTACCGCAACAAGACCGACTCGCTGATCAAGCTCGGCCAGGCCCTCGTGGAGCGGTACGACGCCCGGGTCCCCGGCAAGCTCGCCGACCTGGTGACGCTGCCCGGCATCGGCCGCAAGACCGCCAACGTCATCCTCGGCAACGCCTTCGACGTTCCCGGGATCACCGTCGACACCCACTTCCAGCGGCTGGTCCAGCGCTGGCGGCTGACCGCCGAGACCGACCCCGTCAAGATCGAGCACGCGATCGGGGCGCTCTTCCCGCGGCGCGACTGGACCATGCTGTCGCACCGGATCATCTTCCACGGCCGGCGGGTCTGCCACGCCCGCAAGCCGGCCTGCGGCGCGTGCACGCTGGCGAAGCTCTGCCCGTCGTACGGCACCGGCCCGACCGAGCCGGCGGCGGCCGCGAAGCTGCTCAAGGGCCCCCGGGCCCGGGACCTGGCGGTGGCGGCCGGGGTCGACCCGGAGCTGGTGCCGGTCCAGGCCGTCGTGGCGGAGGCACCGTGAGCGCGGGGAGCGGACGGGTGTCGAGGGCCCCGCGGTCGCGACCGATGAACCGCCGGCTCGCCGCCCTGCTCGTACCCGTGCTGCTGGCCGTCGCCGGGTGCACCGCCGGCACCGAGGAGAAGGATCCGGGCCCCACCGAGCGGCAGAAGGCCGCCGCCAACCGGCCGTCGCCCTTCCAGGACTGCTCCGCCCTCGGTACGCCGCCCGCGTCCGCCGCACCTGCCCCACCGTCCGGGGGCGGGGGCCAGGCGCTGCCCGAGCTGACCCTGGAGTGCTTCACCGGCGGCGCCCCCGTCGCCCTGCGGGACCTGCGCGGCCCGGCGGTGGTCAACGTCTGGGCCTCCTGGTGCCCGCCCTGCCGCCAGGAACTGCCGGCCTTCCAGCGGCTCAGCGAGCGGGCCGCCGGCCAGTTCCGGGTGGTCGGCGTCAACAGCGGGGACGGCCGCGAGGCCGCCCAGGCCATCGGCGAGGACCTCGGCGTCCGCTTCCCGGTGCTGGTCGACCGGGGCGAGAGGGTGAAGCAGGAACTGCTGCGCAAGGGCATTCCCCTGACCGTCTTCGTCGACGGGCAGTCTCGCGTCCGGCACGTCGACTCCTCGGGCGCGCTCGACGACGCCAGCCTGGCCGAGCTGGTCCGGCAGCACCTCGGCGTGACGGTGCGGGCGTGAGCCGGCGTCCGCCGGGCTGGTTCGACCCGCTGCTGACCCGGCTCGGCAGCGCGCGCAGCGAGGACTTCACCCGGCTGGTCACCCCGGAGAGCGGGGGGCGGGAGAGCGCGGTGCTGGTGCTGCTCGGCGAGGAGCCCGGCGCCGGACCGGACGTGCTGATCCTCCAGCGGGCGGCCACCCTGCGTAACCACGCCGGCCAGCCCGCCTTCCCCGGCGGCGCGGCCGACCCGGAGGACGCCGACACCCGGGCGACCGCGCTGCGCGAGGCGAACGAGGAGGTCGGCCTCGACCCGGCCAGCGTCACCGTCCTGGCCGAGCTGCCGAAGCTCTGGATCCCGGTCAGCGACTTCGTGGTCACCCCCGTGCTCGCCTGGTGGCACGCGCCGCACCCGGTGCACCCCCGGGAGCCGGCCGAGGTGGCGCACGTGGCCCGGCTGCCGGTCGCCGAGCTGGTCGACCCGGCCAACCGGATGCGGGTCCGCCACCCGAGCGGCTGGATCGGCCCGGCCTTCTCGGCGCGCGGGATGCTGGTCTGGGGCTTCACCGCCGGGGTGCTTTCCGCCCTGCTCGACATGGGCGGCTGGGCCAGGCCGTGGCCCCGCGACCGGGTCGTGGACCTGCCGCCGACCGGGGCTGCCCCGGCGCCCTCGGCCGGCACCGACGCGGTCGACGAGACCCCGGTGCGCTGACCGGACGGTCACCTTCCGCAAGCGATGGTCATCTCGCGAGCCCGGTGCCCGTACGCTTGACGCGTGTCCGCCGTGGATCTCGTACTGCTGCTGCTCATGCTCGTGTTCGCGATCAGCGGATACCGCCAGGGCTTCGTCATCGGGGTGCTGTCGTTCTCCGGTTTCTTCCTGGGCGCGCTGGTGGGCCTCCAGGTGGGGCCGCTGCTGGCCCAGCAGTTCGTCGACAGCGGCACCCGGGTGCTGATCTCCCTGGTGGCGATCTTCGGGCTGGCGGTGGTCGGCCAGGCGCTCGCCGGCTGGGTCGGTTCGCACCTGCGCAAGACGATCACCAGTGACGTCGCCAAGCGGGTCGACGACGTCGGCGGGGCGTTCGTCTCGCTCTTCGCCGTGCTGCTGGTCGCCTGGCTCGTCGCGGTGCCGCTCGGCTCGTCGTCGCTGCCCTGGCTGGCCTCCTCGGTGCGCAACAGCGCGCTGCTCACGGTGGTCGACCGGGTCCTGCCCGACCAGGCGCAGCAGCTCTCCACGGCACTGCGGGACACCGTCGACACCAACGGCTTCCCCGACGTCTTCGGCGACCTGGCGCCCACCCGCGCCCGGCAGGTGTCCCCGCCCGACCCGGCGCTCGCCGGCTCCCAGGTGGTGGTCAACAGCCAGCGTTCGGTGGTCAAGGTGCTCGGCTCCGCCCCGAGCTGTTCGCGCCGGATCGAGGGCTCCGGCTTCGTCTACGCCGACGACCGGGTGATGACCAACGCCCACGTCGTCGCCGGGACCCGGTCCACCGTCGTCGAGCTGAACGGCGACCGGTACGACAGCAAGGTGGTCGTCTACGACCCCGACCGCGACCTGGCCGTGCTGCACGTGCCCGGGCTGCCCGGCCCGTCGATGCGGTTCGCCGCCGGCAACGCGGGCAGCGGCGCGGACGCGATCGTGCTGGGCTTCCCGCTCGACGGGCCGTACAACGCCCAGTCGGCGCGGATCCGGGACGTCGACCGGATCACCGGGCCGGACATCTACTCCGCCGGCAACGTGACGCGGGAGGTCTACACCATCCGGGCGCTGGTGCAGAGCGGCAACTCCGGCGGCCCGCTGGTCTCCTCGAACGGGCTGGTGCTTGGGGTGATCTTCGCGGCGGCGGCCGACGACCCGAACACCGGCTTCGCGGTGACCGCGGCCGAGGCCCGTCCCGTCGCCCTCGCCGGCGCCGAGCGCACCCGCGCCGTCGGCACCGGCGACTGCACCTGACCGGTCAGCTTCCCGCCGCCGGCCCGTGACCCGTGGGCGGCGGCGCCGGCCGGCCGGGCGGGTCGACCCGCCAGACGGTGAGAGCGGCGGCGGTCGCGGCCACCACGGCCGCGCCGAGCAGCCAGCCGGCCAGCACGTCGCTGGTCCAGTGCACGCCGAGGGCCACCCGGCTGAACCCGGTCACCAGGGCGAGCAGCACGGCGGCCGTCCACACCACCCGGCGCGCGGCCGGCCGGGCGTGCGGGAGGAACACCACCAGCAGCACCCCGGCGGCGAGGGCGGCGTTGAGCGCGTGCCCGGACGGAAAGGCCAGGCCGGGCGCCTCGGCCACCGGGTCCGGCAGGTCCGGCCGGGGCCGACCGACGAGCAGCTTGAGCAGCGGGCTGAGCAGGCCGCCGACCGCCATGGTGACGGCCACCCAGACCGCCAGCTGCCGGGCACCCCGGCGGACCAGCCAGAGGACCAGGACCAGGGCCCCGACGCGCAGCGGCATCGGGGCGAACACGTCGGTCCAGAGGGCCATCAGGCGTACCCACGCCGGGTGGTCGGCGGCGTAGCCGACCAGCGCGTGGGTGACCGCCGTGTCCAGCCGGCGCAGCGGGGACCAGTCTCCGAGGACCAGGACGGCCAGCAGCGTGAACGGCACCGCCACCAGGAACGCGGCAGCCGCCGCGAGGGTCAGCCGCAGGCCCCGGGCGTGCTCCGGGTGCAGGCGGCGGTCACGCCACGAGGAGCGCGGCGGGGCGGCGAGGGTACGCGGGCCGGACGGGCTCATGACAGTCGTTCTACCCGGGAGGCGGCCCGGTCAGACCCGATCGGGGACCTCCGCCGGGGCCGGTCGCCCGCGCGGGGGCGACGACGGCTCCTCCAGAGGGCGACGACGGGGAGCGCCGGCGGCTCAGCGCGCCGGCGGGCGACGCCACGTCCCGGTGCCGCGCCGGGGCGAGGCCAGCGGGGTCCACTGGCGGAACCGGCGCACCATCAACGCCGCCCCGGTCAGCAGGGCGACGAAGAACGCGGCCCCGGTCCACAGCTGCTCCGGCGTGCCGTCCTCCTGCGTACCCGCCGGCTGCGCCGCCCACCGGGACTGCTGTCGCGGCACGGTGAAGCCGCGCGGGTCGCCGCCGACCCCCGCGACGTCCGGCTGCGTCGACCCCGGGGCGGGGCCGAACCCGACCACGCCCGGGGAGGACTGGTCGTCCAGCGGGTTGCGGCCCACCGGGCTCACCTCGGCGTCCAGCGCGGCGACCGGGTCGACCATGCCGTACCCGAAGCGGTCGTCCCGACCGGTGGGGCCGATGTCGCGGGCGCTGGCGAGCAGCCGGTTGACGACGTCGCCGGCGGACATCTCCGGGTAGCGGGCCCGCACCAGCGCGGCGGTGGCGGCGACCAACGGCGCCGCGAAGCTGGTGCCCTGCACCCGCCAGTAGCCGCCCGGCCGGGCCCCGACCAGGCCGGTCGCGGGGGCGGTGAGCACGGTGGCCCGCCCGGTGATCGAACCGGACCAGAGGTTGTCGCTGTCGCGCTCCGACCCGGCGACCGCGATGACGCCCGGCTCCCGGGCCGGGTACCAGACCTTCGCGTTGGACGAGTTGCCCAGGTTGCCGGTGCAGGCGACCACGACGACGTCCCGGGCGAAGGCGTAGTCGAGCGCCGCCGCCAGGGCGGGGCTGTCGCCGCTGCCGCCGAGGGACAGGTTGATCACGCGGGCGCCGTTGTCGACGGCCCAGCGCACGCCCTTCGCGACGATCAGGGCGTCGTCGTAGCGGTTCTCGGCGTCGAGGACGCGGACCGGGAGGATCCGCGCGTCCGGCGCCAGGCCGACGGCCCCCCGCGCGTCGTCGTTGCGGCCGGCGATCAGCCCGGCCACGGTGGTGCCGTGGCCGACCGGATCGGGGTCGCCGGCCGCGCCCCGGGGCGCGACCAGGTCGAGGCCGGGCAGCACCTGGCCGGCCAGGTCGGGATGGGCGGCGTCCACACCGGAGTCGATCACCGCGACGGTGACCCCCTTACCGGTCGAGCTGCGCCACGCGGTCTTCGCCTGCAACACGTCGAGCTGCCACTGCTCGTCGCGGACCTGGTCGGGGCGGTTCTTGCTGTCGGGCGCCGCGAGCGCCACCGGGACGGCGGCGGCCGGGGGGTGGAGGACCGGCCGGGCGGCGGGCTGCCGAGGGGCGGCGTCGGCCGCCGTGACCGGACCCGCGACCGACACGACGGCGGCCGCCAGACCGAGCAACGTACGTCCGGCGATCCGCCGAGCCGCTGGCGGACAGCTGTGCCGCACGGTCGTCACATCCTCAGGCATTCATCGCGACGCAAACATGACGATCGGAGATTACCGGTTCCTCGCCGCCTTGCGGGGCGTTCCCGGGACACCGGTCACGGCGGCGGCAGATGGGCCAGCTGGACGAGGCGTACGCCCTCGCGCCGGGTGACCAGCCGGCCGCGCCCCGGGGGCAGCGGGCCGGGCCGGACCGGGCCGACCAGCGCCCCCTCCTCCGGGCTGCCCGCCATGACCAGCCCCGAGGTGGACAGCTCGCGCAGGCGCTGCACGAGCGGCTCGTACTGGGCCCGTCCGGCGCCGCCCGAGCGACGGGCGAGCACCAGGTGCAGCCCGACGTCCCGGGCGTGCGGCAGGTGCTCCTCCAGGGCACGCAGCGGGTTGGACGGCCCGCTGGCGACCAGGTCGTAGTCGTCGACCAGCACGAACAGCTCCGGCCCGGACCACCACGACCGCTGCCGCAGCTGGGCGGGCGTGACGTCGGGCCCGGGCACCCGCCCCGCCATGTAGCCCGCGGCGGACTCGATCAGGTCGGTGGTGTGCGCCGCGGCGGAGCCGTACCCGATCAGGTGCGGCGACGCCGACTCGGTCAGGTCCACCAGGCTGCGGCGGTAGTCGACCAGGATGACCCGGGCCTGCTCGGGGGTGAACCGGGTCATGATCGAGGTGGCCAGCGCGCGCAGGAACGACGACTTGCCGCACTCGGCGTCGCCGAAGACGACGAAGTGCGGCTCGGTGGCGAAGTCCAGCGCGACCGGGCGCAGGTCGGCCTCGGCGATCCCCACCGGGACGCGCAGGCCGGTGGCGGCGGTCAGGTCCAGCTCGGCGTACGGGAGCACCGGCGGGAGCAGCCGCACCGGGGGCGCGACGGGGCCGGCCCAGCCCTCGGCGGCCCGCTTGACCAGGTCCGTGGCGTCCCCGCCGGAGGCGGCGAGCTGCGGCAGCGCGGTGAGGAAGTGCAGGCTCTCCGCCGTGATGCCCCGGCCGGGGGTCTTCTCCGGCACGTTCGTCGCCGCCCGGCGGGCCACCAGCGAGTCGGCCGGGTCGCCGAGGCGCAGCTCCAGCCGGGAACCGAAGAGGTCCCGGATCGCCGGCCGGAAGTCCAGCCAGCGCACGGCCGTCGCCACCACGTGCACCCCGTACGACAGCCCCCGGGTGGCCAGGTCGGTGATGAGCGGCTCCAGGTCGTCGTACTCGCCGCGCAGGGTGGCCCAGCCGTCCACCACCAGGAACACGTCGCCGAACGGGTCGGCCCCGGGCTGGCCGGTGTGCGCCAGCGCGGCCCGCCGTTGCCGCCAGGCGGCCATCGACTCCACGCCCAGCTCGGCGAAGCGCTGTTCCCGGTCGACCAGCAGGGTCGCGATCTCGCCGACCGTACGCCGGACGGCCGTCGGGTCGGCGCGGCCGGTGACCCCGCCGACGTGCGGCAGGTCGCGCAGCGCCGCCAGCCCGCCGCCGCCGAAGTCGAGGCAGTAGACCTGCACCTCGGCCGGGGTGTGGGTGAGCGCCAGGGCGCAGATCAGCGTGCGCAGCGCGGTCGACTTGCCGCTCTGCGGCCCGCCGACCACCGCGACGTGGCCGGCGGCGCCCTCCAGCGCCAGCCAGAGCAGGTCGCGGCGCTGCTCGAAGGGCTTGTCGACGATCGCGACCGGCACCTGGAGCGCGCCGTGCAGTTCCGGGTTGCCGAAGGTGAGACCGCGCGCCGGGTCGACGCCGACCGGCCCGAGCAGCTCGTCCAGCGCGGGCGCCCGGCCGAGCGGGGGCAGCCAGACCTGGTGGGCGGGCGGCCCCTGCCCGGCGAGCCGGTCGACCATCAGCTCCAGCAGGCTCTCCGTGCCGCCCTCGTCGGCCGTCGCGGGCAGGGCGGGCGGCCCGACCGGCTCCGGCTTGGGCACGAGGTGGGTGGAGAAGGCGAGCAGGCGCGGGGCCCCGGTGCCGCCCGCGCCCGGCGCCGCACCGCGCCGGCGCAGCGCCCCCGAGACGTACGCGGCCTTGAACCGCACCAGCGGTTCGGTGCCGAAGCGCAGGTAGCCGTGCCCGGGGGAGCGGGGCAGCTCGTGCGCGTCCGGAACCCCGAGCACCGTGCGCGACTCCAGCGCCGAGAAGGTCCGCAGCCCGATCCGGTACGACAGGTGGGTGTCCAGCCCGCGCAGCCGGCCCTCCTCCAGCCGCTGCGAGGCCAGCAGCAGGTGCACGCCGAGCGACCGGCCCAGCCGGCCGATCTGCACGAACAGGTCGATGAAGTCGGGCTTGGCCGAGAGCAGCTCGGAGAACTCGTCGCAGATCAGCAGCAGCGACGGCAGCGGGGCGAGCGGGGTGCCGGCGGCGCGGGCCCGCTCGTAGTCGCGCAGGCTGGCGAAGTTGCCGGCCCGGCGCAGCAGCTCCTGGCGGCGGACCAGCTCGCCGTTGATGGCGTCGACCATCCGGTCGACCAGCGGCAGCGCGTCGGCCAGGTTGGTGATCACCGCGGCGGTGTGCGGCAGCCGGTCGAACGAGGCGAAGGTCGCGCCGCCCTTGAAGTCGATCAGTACGAAGTTGAGCTGCTCCGAGCTGTGCGTGGCGGCCAGCCCGAGCACCAGGGTGCGCAGCAGCTCGGACTTGCCGGAGCCGGTCGCCCCGATCAGCAGGCCGTGCGGCCCCATCCCGTCCTGCGCCGACTCCTTCAGGTCCAGCTCGATGGCGCCGCCGTCGGTGCCCACCCCGATCGGCACCCGCAGCCGCTCCCGGGCGGACCGGGGCGCCCACCCCTGCTCGGCGGTGAAGCTCTCCGGGTCGCCGAGACCGAGCAGCTCGGGCAGGCCCAGCTCCGCGCCCGGCGGGGCGTCCGGGCCGCGTGCCGCGGTGGCCAGCCGCAGCGGGGCCAGCCGCCGGGCGACCGCCTCCGCGTCGACCGGGTCCAGCCGGTCCGCCGTACCGACCTCGGCGTGCCCCTCGGCGGAGTGGGAGTGCAGCCGTCCCCCGCGCAGCTCCAGCAGCAGCGCGAACCGGTCCAGCAGGCGCGGCGGCGGGGTGTCCAGGTCGATGATCGTGACCGCGTCGATGCCGCCGTCGCCGGTCAGGTCGGTGGCCCCGGTCAGGTCGCCCCCGTCGAGCACCACCACCACGTGCGGGCCGTCGGTGGCCGGGCCGGCGGGGCTGAACCGGGACCGGCTGGCCAGCACCTCGTCCAGCAGCCCCTCCAGTTCGGCCCCCGCGCTCGTGACCAGCCGGACCGGGCCGAGCGCGTCGGTGCGGGTGGGGTGGTGGGCGTGCGGCAGCCACTTGACCCACTCCCAGGCGGCCCGCCGTTCCGGCCCGGCGCAGACGGCGACGAGCAGCTCGTCCGGGGCGTGGAAGACCGCGAGCTGGGCGAGCATCGCCCGGGCCAGCGCCTGGGCGGCGGGCCCGTCGCCGTCGTCGGCCGGGCCGGCGGCCCGCACGAAGACCCGGGCGAAGCTGCGCAGCGAGAGCGCCACCGGCAGGTCGGGCACCACGGAGTACGCGTCCAGGAACCGGCGCAGCGCGCCGGCGGTCATCGGTTCCAGCTCCTCCAGCGGGCGGGTGACCGGGGGGACCAGCGGGGTGGCGAGGGTCTGCGGGCCGACGGCGACCCGGACCACCGCGAAGTCCGGGTCCGTGGGGCGGCGTTCCCAGACGCGGTGGCTGTCGACGGTCGACCAGAGCCGGCCGGGATCCGGGTGCCGGTAGTAGAGCCCGGCGCGCTGCTGCCCGGCGGTCTGCCGGACCCGGCGTCGCAGCACGGTCAGGTGCCGCAGGTAGTCCCGCCGGGCGGCCATCATCTCCGACTTCTTCGGGGTGCCGGAGGCGCTGCCCCACGAGGTCACCAGCATGGCCAGCGAGGAGAGCCCGAACATCCCGCCGACCACGTAGGAGTAGGCGCCCCCGCCGCGGCCGAACATCATCGCCATCGCCACGGTGCCGCCGAGCATCGGCAGCACCATGAGCAGCTGCTGCCAGCGCCCGCCGGCGACGGCGGGGATCTCCGGCGGCGCGTCCACCGGCAGCTCACCCACCGGAATCTCCGGCGCCGGTCGGCGGGGTGGCCGCTTGATGACGACAGTGGACACTCGACCTCCTGACAGCGCTCGGTAACCCGAGCCTGGCTCATGGTAGGTAAAGTCCTGTCGTCCGCGCAGCCACCAACCCCGCCGGAGATGGAGATCAGTCGATGACGATCGGGCTGGCCCGGGTCACCATCAGCGCCCCCCAGCGGCGGGTCGACGTCGCGCTGCCCGAGCAGGTGCCCCTGGCCGAGCTGCTGCCCGAGGTGCTGCGGCACGCCGGCGAGGGGCTCGCCGACGACGGTGAACGGCACGGCGGCTGGGTGCTGCGGCGCACCGACGGCGCGGTGCTGACCACCGCCCAGGCGCTGCTGCCGCAGGGGGTCCGCGACGGCGAGGTGCTGCACCTCGTGCCGGCCCGCGCGCAGTGGCCCGAGCTGGAGTACGACGACGTGGTCGAGGCGATCGCCGACGGCGCCCGGCGGCGCGGCGGGGCCTGGTCACCGGCCGCCACCCGGGCCGCCGCCCTGGCCGGGGCCGCCGTGCCGCTGGCCGTCGGGCTGCTCGCCGTGACGGCCGGCGGGCCGGCGTACGAGTCCGCCTGGCCGGCCGCCGCCGTGCTGGCGCTCCTGCTCACCCTCGCCGGGGTGGTGGCGTCCCGGGCCCACGCCGACGGGCCGGCCGGCGCGACGCTGGGCGGCTACGCCCTGCCGTACGCGGCGGCGGCGGGCGCGCTGGCGGTCAGCTCCGGCGACCCGGTCGGGCCGGTCCCGGGGCTGCGCTGGATCGGCGCGCCCGAGCTGCTCGCCGGGTCGGTGGCGCTGCTGCTGGTGTCGGTGCTCGGGCTGGTCGGCGTCGCCACCCGGCTGCGGGTCTTCGTGGCGGGCGCCACCGCCGGGTTCGTGGGCGCGCTCGCGGCCCTCGGCGGACTGCTGCTCAGCCCGGCCGGCACGGCGGCGGTCCTGCTCTGCGTGCTGGTCTTCGCCGTGGGGGCGGTCCCGCTGCTGGCCATCCGGCTCGGCAAGGTGCCGCTGCCCCCGATCACCCTGCCCACCGGCGAGCCGGACGGCGCCGACCGGGCCCGCGACCTGCCCGACCGGGACCGGGTCTACGCGGCGGTGGCCCGCACCGAGGAGATGCTCACCGGGATGCTGCTCGGGCACGCCGTGCTGGCGGTCGCCGCCGCGGTGGTGCTCTGCCTCGCCGGCGGGACGGCGGGCCGGCTGCTGGTGGCGGTCGCCGCGGCCGTGCTGCTGCTGCGCTCCCGGCTCTTCGTGTCCCTGCGCCACCGGGTGCCGACCGTCGCCGCCGGCCTCGCCGGGTACGCCGTGCTGGGCGCCGTGCTCGTCGGGCGCCTCGGCCCGACCGGCCGCCTCGCACTGGTCGTCGGCGGGCTGGCGCTGGCCCTCGTGGCGGTGGCCGCCGGCACCACGTACGCCCGCCGCCCGGTCTCCCCGTACGTCGGCCGGATCGCGGACCTGACCGACACCGCCCTGGTGGTGTCGGTGGTGCCCGTCGCCTGCGCGGTGCTCGACCTGTACGAACGGGCCCGGGGGCTGCTCGGCTGAGCGGCCCCCGGGCCCGTCGGTGGTCTGGTCGGGTCAGTGCGCGGACTCGCCGCGCGCCTCGGCCTCCCGGGCGCGCCGGTACGACGCCACGATCTCCGCCTCGGCCTCGATCCGCCCCACCCACGTGGCGCCCTCGACCGACTTGCCGGGCTCCAGGTCCTTGTAGACCTCGAAGAAGTGCTGGATCTCCAGCCGGTCGAACTCGCCGAGGTGGTGGATGTCGCGCAGGTGCTCCTGGCGCGGGTCCTCGTAGGGCACGCAGAGGACCTTGTCGTCGCCGCCCTTCTCGTCCGTCATCCGGAACATGCCGATCGTGCGGCACCGGATCAGGCAGCCCGGGAAGGTGGGCTCGGGGACCAGCACGAGCGCGTCCAGCGGGTCGCCGTCCTCGCCCAGCGTCCCCTCGATGAAGCCGTAGTCGGCCGGGTACTGCGTGGAGGTGAAGAGGGTACGGTCCAGCCGGATCCGGCCGGTCGCGTGGTCGACCTCGTACTTGTTGCGGTGACCCTTGGGGATCTCAACCGTAACGTCGAAATCCATCTGCACGCTCCCTCGTTTGCCCACGCTGGCCAACGGAAACCAGCGGCACGCCGCTCCCGCACGGGTGAATGCCCACCCGCGGGCTCCGGCCGCCGCATAGTGTTCGGACCGAAGTAGTGTCACCCAAGCAGATTTTCGGGGGCGAGGAGGGGGCCGTGGGGAGGGAAGATTCACACTACCGTCCGGATGCCGACGCTGGACCGGGTACCGGTCGATCTGCTTCCGGCGGGGCGACCGGGCGGTTCCCGGTGCCCGACGCCCACCTTCCCCGCCCGCCCGCGTCCCCGGGCGACCGCGACCTGACACCCGGCCCACCCCCGGGCATCGCCGCCCCGAGCAACGGTGCCCCGGGCAACGGTGCCCCGGGCAGCGGCGTCCCGGCCGGTCCCGGCGGTCAGGCCGGCGCGACCGGTCCGACGGGTCAGGACATCTCGTCGGGTTCGACCGATCTCTGGGCCGCCGCCGCGAACCGGCCCGCCGGCGGGCCACCCGGCCCCGGCGCCCCGGACCCCGCCGCGCCGCCCGCGCCGGCCCCCCGCCGCCGCCGGGCCCTGCCCGTCGTGCTGGCCGCGGTGCTCGTGCTGGTGCTGGCCGCCGTCGGGATCGCCGTGGTCCGGCCGGGACCGGTGGCGGACTGGCTGGGCGACGAGCCCGCCGGTCGCGGTGCCGCCGCGACGGTGGCGGAACCGGCGCCCGTCGAGGTGCTGGCCGGCACGGACGCGAACGCCCCGATGCCCACCCCCGAGGGCGTACGCGCCGCGCTCGCCCCGCTCGTCGGCGTGCCCGCCCTCGGCGACCGGGTGCACGTCTCGGTGGCCGACGTGACCACCGGCCAGCCGCTCTTCGGCCGGGGCGAGGACGACGCCACGGTGCCCGCCTCGGTGACCAAGCTGGTCACCGGCGTCACGGTGCTCGCCGCGCGCGGTCCGGCGTACCGCATCCCTACCCGGGCGGTCGCCGGCGCGGCCCCCGGAGAGGTGGTGATCGTCGGCGGTGGCGACCCCACGCTGGCGGTCGACAAGAAGGGCTTCTACCCGGGCGCGGCCCGCCTGGACGACCTCGCCGCCCAGGTGCGCGCGGCCCTCGGCGGCACGAAGCCGACGAAGGTGACCGTCGACTCGTCGCTCTACTCCGGCCCGGTCTTCGAGCCCGGTTGGGACGACGACATCCCCACCGGCGGCTACGGCGGCGCGATCACGGCGCTGATGACCGACGGGGCCCGCAGCGACGTGACCCGCGCGAAGAAGGACGAGGCGGCCGGCAACCACTGGGCCGAGCGGGTACCCCAACCGGATCTCGCGGCCGGCCGGGCCTTCGCCCGGCTGCTCGGCGTGCCGGCCGGCGCGGTCGCCCGCGGCACCGCCCCCGCCGACGCGACCCCCGCCGCCGCCCCGGGGCCCGGCGCGGAGCTGGGCAGGGTGGAGTCGCTGCCGATGGTCCGGCTGGTCGACGTCATGATCAGCGACAGCGACAACATCGTCGCCGAGGCGCTGGCCCGACAGGTCGCGTTGGCCCGCAACCAGCCCGCCTCGTTCGCCGGCGCCGGGGCGGCGATGGACGCCGTGGCCGGGGAGCTCGGCCTGCCGGCCGACGAACTCACCCTCGCCGACGGCAGCGGTCTGTCGCGCAGCAACCGGATCAGCCCCTCGCTGCTCACCGACCTGATCGCGCTCGCGGGCGACGGCAGCCGCCCCGAGCTGGCCGCGATCTTCGGCGGCCTGCCCGTGGCCGACTGGTCCGGGACCCTCGCCGACCGCTACGAGACGGCGGCGACGAAGGCCGGCGCCGGGGTGGTCCGGGCCAAGACCGGGACGTTGACCAAGGTGCACGCCATCGCCGGCCTGGTCAGCACGGCGGACGGGCGGCTGCTCACCTTCGCGGTGCTCACCGACGCGGTGCCCCCCGACGGGCTGACGGCCGCCCGGGGAGCGCTGGACCGGATCGGCGCCGCCCTGGCCGGCTGCGGCTGCCGCTGACCGCCGCCGCGCGGCACCGCCACCGCGCGCACCGCCACCGCGCGGCACCGCCGCCGTGCGGAGCCGGCCTCGGGCGGCACCGGCGGCGCGCAGTGCCGGCCCCGGCCGTGGACCGCCGCCGGGCGGGACCGGCGTCGATCGCCGGATGCGAGCCCGGGCCGGGGTGTCGCGGCGCGGGTACGGTGGGGTGCATGGCGCAGTTCGTGGACTGGGATCTGGCCGCCGCGACCGCGGGGGCACTGAGCAAGTCGGGCCCCCGGGTGTCGTACGCCGAGGCCACCGACGTGGTCGCTGAGCTGCGGCGGCTGACCGACGAGGCGGCCGGGCACGTCGCGGACTACACGGGGCTGCGTTCGCAGGTGTCGCACCCGCCGGTGCGGGTGGTGGACCGACGGGACTGGGCGGCCACCAACATCGCCGGCCTGCGCGAGGTGATCACCCCGCTGGTCGGCCGGCTCACCAAGGACAAGCGGCCGGGCGCGCTGACCGAGGCGATCGGCTCCCGGGTCACCGGCGTGCAGGCCGGCACCGTGCTGGCGTACCTCTCCGGCCGCGTCCTCGGCCAGTACGAGGTCTTCTCCGCCGACCCGGGGCAGCTGCTGCTGGTCGCGCCGAACATCGTCGAGGTGGAGCGCAAGCTCGGGGCCGACCCGCGGGACTTCCGGCTCTGGGTCTGCCTGCACGAGGTGACCCACCGCACCCAGTTCACCGCCGTGCCGTGGATGCGGGCGTACTTCCTCAGCGAGGTGCAGGCCTTCGTGGACGCGTCGTCCAGCGGCGGCGAGCACCTGCTGGAGCGGCTGCGCCGGGGCGTGGCCACGCTCTCGGACGCGGTGAAGGACCCGGAGAGCCGCACCAGCGTGCTGGACATCGTCCAGACCCCGGCGCAGCGGGCCGTGCTGGACCGGCTCACCGCGCTGATGACCCTGCTGGAGGGGCACGCCGAGTTCGTCATGGACGGCGTCGGCCCCCAGGTGGTCCCGAGCGTCGAACAGATCCGGGCGGCGTTCACCCGGCGCCGGGAGGCCGGCAACCCGCTGGAGAAGGCCATCCGCCGGCTGCTCGGCATCGAGGTCAAGATGCGCCAGTACGCCGAGGGCCGCAAGTTCGTGCACGGCGTCGTCGACCGGGTCGGCATGGCGGGCTTCAACAAGATCTTCGGCTCGCCGCTCACCCTGCCCCGGCTGGAGGAGCTGGGCGACCCGGACGCCTGGGTGGCGCGGGTGCACGGGCCGGTCGGCCCGGCCCCGACCCTCGGCTGACCGCACGCCCGTGGCCGCGCTCGCCCCGCCGGTGGCCGCGATCCGGGTCGCGGTCCGCCGCGCGCTGGCCGACCTGCCGCCCGGGGGACCGGTGCTGGTCGCCTGCTCGGGCGGCGCGGACTCGCTCGCGCTGGCCGCCGCCACCGCGTTCGTGGCGCCCCGGACGGGTCGCGCCGCCGGCCTGGTGACGGTCGACCACGGCCTCCAGGAGGGCTCGGCGCGGCGGGCCGCGGCGGTGGTGACCTGGGCCCGCGAGGTCGGCCTGGCCCCGGTCGAGTCGGTACGGGTGGAGGTGGCCGGGCGACCGGGCGGGCCTGAGGCGGCCGCCCGCGAGGCCCGCTACCGGGCGCTCGCCGAGGTGGCCAACCGGCTCGGGGCGGCGGCCCTGCTCACCGGGCACACCCGCGACGACCAGGCCGAGACCGTGCTGCTCGCGCTCGCCCGGGGCGCCGGCCCGCGCGGGCTGGCCGGGATGCCCGCCCGACGGGACCTCGACGGGGTGCCGCTGCTGCGCCCGCTGCTGGACATCGGCCGGGAGCAGACCCGCACGGCGTGCGCGGTGCTCGGGCTGAACCCCTGGGAGGACCCGCACAACGCCGACCCGTCGTACGCCCGGGCCCGCGTCCGAGCCGACCTGCTGCCCGCCCTGGTCCGCGCGCTCGGGCCGGGGGTGCTGGACAACCTGGCCCGGACCGCCCGGCTGGTGGCGGCGGACAACGCGGTCCTCGACGAGCTGGCCGCCGCCGCGCTGGCCGACGTCCGCCATCCCGACGGCGGGCTCGCGGTACGGGCGCTGGCCGGTCTCCCACCCGCGGTGCGCGGCCGGGTGCTGCACGCCTGGGCCCGGGAGTTGGGCGCTCCGCCGGCCGCCCTGTCGCACCGGCACGTGACCGCGCTGGACACGCTGGTCACCGGCTGGCGGGGGCAGGGGGCGGCACACCTGCCGGGCGGGCTGCGGGTGTTGCGCCGCGACGGCCGGCTCGCCGCCATCGGCCCCCGCTGATCCACTCGCCGGGAAACGGGGGCCCGTTCCGGGGCCGCGGGATCCGCCGGGAGGCGGTAGACATGGCGCATGGCGTACCCCCGACAGCCGCTCTTCGCGCCGCACGGCGCGGTGGCGACGAGCCAGCCGCTGGCCGCGGCGGCCGGCCTGGCCGTGCTGCGACGCGGCGGCAACGCCGTCGACGCGGCCCTGGCCACCGCGATCACCCTGACCGTGGTGCAGCCCCCCTCCAACGACATCGGCGGCGACCTCTTCGCGATCGTCTGGGACGGCGAGCGGCTGCACGGCCTCAACGCCTCCGGCCGGTCCCCGGCGGCCCTGACCCGCGAGCTCGTGCTCGCCGCGACCGGGGGGCGCGGCGCGGCTCCGGTCGACGCCCTGGGCGGCGCGCAGCGGGTGGGGGCGGCGATGCCCGCCCGGGGCTGGCTGCCGGTGACCGTGCCCGGCGCGCCGGCCGGCTGGCGCGACCTGCACGACCGGTTCGGCTCGCTGCCCTTCGCGGATCTCTTCGCCGACGCGATCGGCTACGCCGAGCACGGTCACCCGGTCTCCCCCGGTGTGGCGGGGATCTGGTCGCGCGCGCTCGCCGCGCCCGGCCCGACCGGTGCGGAGTTCGCCGAGTTCGACCGCGTGTTCGCGTCTGGCGGCCGGGCGCCCCGGGCCGGGGAGCGCTGGCGCAACCCGGACGCGGCGCGGACCCTGCGGCTGATCGCCGACACCGGGGCGGAGGACTTCTACCGGGGCGGGATCGCGGAGGCGCTGGCGGCGCACGCGGCCCGCACCGGCGGCCTGCTCACCGGCGACGACCTGGCCGGGCACGCCTCGACCTGGGTGACCCCCGTGTCCGCCCGCTACCGGGGTCACGAGGTCTGGGAGCTGCCGCCCAACGGGCAGGGCCTGGCGGCGCTGCTGGCGCTGCACATCCTCGACGGGGCCGACCTCGCCGGGCTGCCGCTCGCCGAGCGGCTGCACCGGCAGATCGAGGCGATGAAGCTCGGCTTCGCCGACGCGCACGCCCACGTCGCCGACCCGGAGCGGGTGCCGGTGCCGACGCAGGCGCTGCTCTCGCCGGCGTACGCGGCGGCCCGCCGCGCGCTGATCACCGAGCGGGCCGGGGAGCCGACCGCCGGCGACCCGGAGCGCGGCGGCACGGTCTATCTCTGCACCGCCGACGCCGGCGGCATGATGGTCAGCCTGATCCAGTCGACCTACCTGGCGTTCGGCTCCCGCGTGGTGCTGCCCGGGCACGGCTTTGCCCTGCAGAACCGGGGGCTCGGGTTCCGCCTCGACCCCGCCCACCCCAACGTGGTGGGGCCGGCGAAGCGGCCCTACCACACGATCATTCCCGGCTTCCTGACCCGCGACGGGCGGCCGGTGGGCCCGTTCGGGGTGATGGGCGGGCACATGCAGCCGCAGGGGCACGTGCAGCTGGTCTCGGCGACCCTGGACGGCGGGCTCGACCCGCAGGCGGCGCTGGACGCGCCGCGCTGGTACTGGCACGCCGGCCGGTCGGTGCTGGTCGAGTCGGAGCTGGTCGCCACCGCCGAGGGGCGGGCCGCGGTCGCCGAGCTGCGGGCCCGGGGCCACGAGATCGCCGTCGCGGACGAGCCGGGGGTCTTCGGGCACGGGCAGGCGATCTGGCGGCTGCCGGAGGGCGGCTACGCCGTCGGCTCGGAACCCCGGGTGGGCGGTGGGATGCTCGGCTGGTGACTCCGCAGTCGGCCCCGCGATCGGCCCGAGGGCTCAGGCCCCCACCCGGTCGCGGAAGGTGGTCCGGTAGGTGTGCGGGGTGGCGCCGACCCGGCGGGCGAAGTGGTGCCGCAGCGCCGCCGAGTCGCCGAAGCCGGCCCGTTCGGCGACGGCCTCGACGCTGAGCCCGGTCTCCTCCAACAGCCGCCGGGCCAGCAGCACCCGCTGGTTGGTCAGCCAGTCGTGCGGCGTGGTGCCGGTCTCGGCGCGGAACCGCCGGGCGAACGTGCGCGGGGACATCTCCGCCCGGGCGGCCAGCTCGTCGACGGTGACCGGGCGGTCCAGGTGCCCCATCAGCCATTCCAGCACCGGCTCCAGCGTCGGCGCCTCGGGGGTCGCGGGGATGGGCGCCTCGATGTACTGCGCCTGCCCGCCGTCGCGGTGCGGGGGGACCACCATCCGGCGGGCCAGCCGGGTGGCCGTCGCCGAGCCGTGCTCCTGGCGGATCAGGTGCAGGCAGGCGTCGATGCCGGCGGCGGTGCCGGCGCTGGTGAGCAGCCGGTCGTCCTGCACGTAGAGCGAGTTGCACCGGACCCGGGCGGTCGGGTGGCGGCGTTGCAGCTCGTCGACGTACCGCCAGTGGGTGGTGCACTCCCGGCCGTCGAGCAGGCCGGCCTCGCCCAGCACGAACGCGCCGGAGCAGACGCTCAACACGTACGCCCCCCGGTCGGCGGCGCGGCGCAGCGCGGCGAGCACCGTGGCCGGCACGACGGTGCCGTGGTGGGCCGGGACGGCGACCAGGTCGGCCTCCTCCATGGGGCCGAGGTCGGCGTGCGGGGTCAGGTGGAAACCCGACGAGGTGCGGACCGGGGCCCCGTCGGGGCTGCACACGTGGAAGCGGTGGCCGGGGAACCCGTCGGCGGTGCGGTCGGTCCCGAAGACCTCGGCGAGGACCCCGAGTTCGAATGTGGCGACCTGGTCCAGGACGAGAACCGCGACGGATCTGAGCATGTGACGAGGGTAACCGCACAGGTGGCAGGAAATCGAGGGGGAGTGGCATTCCTGCCACTGTCCGGGCGGTGGTGGCCGGCGGAGACTGGTTCCAGTCCGGTGCGCACCGGCGGCGAAAACGACAGCAACCACGCGAAAGCGAGCGCCGCCATGGAGATCCTGCTCTTCCTCTTCTTCTTCGTCCTCCTCGCCCTGGCCTCGGCCGCCGGCCTCACCGCCGACAGTCGGGACTCGGCCGACTGGAAGCCGTCCGACGACGGTCGCCGCTGGCGGTCGCGTGCCTGCTGAGGTGGATCGCGGCCTTCGCGAGGTTCGTCCGGGGTGGGACCGCGCCCAAAAGGGGCGGCCCCGCCGACGGAGGCCATCCGGCGTACGGCAGGCTAGGAGCCATGGCTGACGGCTCCTGGTACGACGCCGACATCGACCACGTGATCATCTCCGAGGCGCAGATCCGCGAGAAGACCGCGGAACTCGCCAAGCAGGTCTCGGCGGACTACGCCGACGTCGATGACGGGCTCCTGTTGGTCTGCGTCCTCAAGGGCGCGGTGATGTTCATGGCCGACTTCGCCCGGGCGCTGGGACGCAGCGGGCCGCCCGCCGAGCTGGACTTCATGGCCATCTCCTCCTACGGCCAGGGCACCACCTCCTCCGGCGTGGTCCGCATCCTCAAGGACCTGGACCGGGACATCGCCGGCCGGCACGTGGTCGTGGTCGAGGACATCGTCGACTCCGGCCTCACCCTCTCCTGGCTGCTGCGCTACCTGGAGTCCCGCTCGGCCGCGAGCGTCGAGGTGGTCGCGCTGTTCCGCAAGCCGGACGCGGTCAAGGTGCCGGTGCCGGTCAAGTACGTCGGCTTCGACATCCCGACCGAGTTCGTCGTCGGCTACGGCCTCGACTTCGGCGAGCGCTACCGCGAGCTGCCCTACGTCGGGGTGCTCAAGCCAGAGGTGTACGCCCGGTCCTGAGCCCTCACCGGGCCCCGGCGCATCGGCACCGGTCGAGCGGACGTTCAGCGGGCTCTCAGCGAATCGGACTACGGTAGAGGCCGGTGGCGTGGAGGCACCCTCCACGCCCGACCCCTCGAACCGCGGGACCGGGCGGACGGGAGGCCGGGCGCGGAGCTCCCGTCACGCCGGCTGACCCGGTTCGCCCTACGCGTAATTGTTGGGCTCGCAGGCGCGTTCCGCGCGCGCACGATGATCGGATCGTGCGCGATCGCGGGGTTCGCAAGCTCGCTCGGTGCGCGCACAGCTGTTCCCTTTGTGCGCGACTGCGGGGCTCGCAAGCTCACTCCTCGCGTGCACGGTGTACCGTCGAATGACCGCGGCGCGGCAGTTTCGTGCCTCGGGGTCGAGCCGGCCCGCACGGCGGCTCCGGCCGCCGCCGCAGGCGGCGACACCATCAGACGGTCAGGACGTCGATCAGGAGGATGCGGGCGCCTCGGCGCTCGACAACAGCATGGAACGTACGCGTTTCTTCCGCCGACCGGTGGTCTGGATCATCCTGGTCATCCTCGGCGCCGTTGTGCTCAGTCAACTGTTCACCGCTGGTCCCAGCTACCACCGCGTGGACACTTCCATTGCGCTCGACCAGCTCAACAAGGGCGGCATCGACAAGGTCGTCTTCCAGGACAAGGAGCAGACGCTCCGGCTCGACCTGAAGGACAAGGCCAAGTTCGGTGACACCGACACCGACCGGATCGAGGCGCAGTTCCCCTACGAGGTCGGCGACGAGGTCTGGAACGAGGTCCTCGAGGCCAAGGCGAACAACCGGGTCACCGGCCCGGCCAACGTCGAGGTGTCGTCCGACAGCATCTGGGTGAGCCTGCTGGTCAACCTGCTCCCGATCGCCCTGCTGGTGCTCCTGCTGCTCTTCTTCATGTCGCAGATGCAGGGCGGCGGCTCCCGGGTGCTCAACTTCGGCAAGTCCAAGGCGAAGATGATCACCAAGGACACGCCGAAGACCACGTTCGCGGACGTGGCCGGCGCCGAGGAGGCCGTCGAGGAGCTGCACGAGATCAAGGACTTCCTGCAGAACCCGGCGAAGTACCAGGCCCTGGGCGCCAAGATCCCGAAGGGCGTCCTGCTCTTCGGCCCGCCCGGCACCGGTAAGACGCTGCTGGCGCGCGCCGTCGCCGGCGAGGCAGGGGTGCCCTTCTACTCGATCTCCGGCTCGGACTTCGTGGAGATGTTCGTCGGTGTCGGCGCCAGCCGGGTCCGCGACCTCTTCGAGCAGGCCAAGGCGAACGCGCCCGCCATCGTCTTCGTCGACGAGATCGACGCAGTCGGCCGCCACCGCGGCGCCGGCATGGGCGGCGGTCACGACGAGCGCGAGCAGACCCTCAACCAGCTGCTCGTCGAGATGGACGGCTTCGACACCAAGGGCGGGGTCATCCTGATCGCCGCCACCAACCGGCCGGACATCCTCGACCCGGCGCTGCTGCGCCCGGGCCGCTTCGACCGGCAGATCCCGGTGGACGCCCCCGACATGGAGGGCCGCAAGGCGATCCTGCGGGTGCACGCCAAGGGCAAGCCGTTCACCCCCGACGTCGACCTCGACGCGGTGGCGCGGCGCACCCCCGGCTTCAGCGGTGCCGACCTGGCCAACGTGATCAACGAGTCCGCGCTGCTCACCGCCCGCAAGGACCAGCGGGCGATCTCCAACGACTCCCTGGAGGAGTCGATCGACCGGGTGATCGCCGGTCCGCAGCGCCGGACCCGGGTGATGAGCGACCAGGAGAAGAAGATCACCGCGTACCACGAGGGTGGGCACGCGCTGGTCGCCTGGGCGCTGCCGCACGCCGCGCCGGTGCACAAGGTGACGATCCTGTCCCGCGGTCGGTCGCTGGGCCACACCCTGGTCCTGCCCACCGAGGACAAGTACACCCAGACCCGCGCCGAGATGGTCGACACCCTGGCGTACGCGCTGGGTGGCCGGGCCGCCGAGGAGCTGGTCTTCCACGAGCCGACCACCGGCGCCGGCAACGACATCGAGAAGGCCACCCAGCTGGCCCGCGCGATGATCACGCAGTACGGCATGAGCTCCAAGCTCGGCGCGATCAAGTACGGCACCAGCGGCGACGAGCCGTTCCTGGGCCGCAACATGGGCCACGAGCGGGACTATTCCGACGTCGTCGCCGCCGAGATCGACGGCGAGATGCGGGCGCTGATCGAGCTGGCCCACGACGAGGCCTGGGAGATCCTGGTGGAATACCGGGACGTCCTGGACAACATCGTGCTGGAGCTGATGGAGAAGGAGACCCTCTCCACCGCCGACATGGCCCGGATCTGCGCCCGGGTGGCCAAGCGGCCGCCGATGGCGCCGTACAACGGCTTCGGCAAGCGCCAGCCCTCCACCGAGCCGCCGGTGCTCACGCCGGCGGAGAAGGACGCGCTGAAGGTGCAGGCCCAGGCCGACGGCGCCCAGGCGACGGTGGGCGGCGGCAGCCCGAACAACTCCAACAACTCGGACGGTACGCACTGAGCACCGACCCGACGGCCAGTTCCCGGGAGCACCGGGAACTGGCCGTCTCCGCGACCGAGCCGGACGGCGACGACACCCTCGACTACGTCGCCGCGCGCCTGATCAGCGGCAAGCTCACCGGCCGGCCCGTCGAGGAGACCATGGACCTCGGGCGGATCGAGAAGGCCGTCCGCGAGATCCTGATCGCAGTCGGGGAGGACCCGGACCGCGACGGGCTCCAGCAGACCCCGGCCCGGGTGGCCCGCGCGTACGCCGAACTCTTCGCCGGCCTCCGGGTCGACCCGGCCCAGGTGCTCAGCACCACCTTCGAGGCCAACCACGAGGAGCTGGTGCTCGTCCGGGACATCGACGTGATGAGCCTCTGCGAGCACCACCTGCTGCCGTTCCGGGGCAGCGCCCACATCGGCTACATCCCGGGGCCGGACGGCCGGATCACCGGCCTGTCCAAGCTGGCCCGGCTGGTCGAGGTCTTCGCCCGCCGGCCGCAGGTGCAGGAGCGGCTCACCTCGCAGATCGCCGACCTGCTGATGGAGCGGCTCGCGCCGCGCGGCGTGGTGGTGGTGCTCGAATGCGAGCACATGTGCATGGCGATGCGCGGCATCCAGAAGTCGGGTGCCAAGACCATCACCTCGGCCGTGCGGGGCACCCTCCAGCGCGACGCCAAGTCGCGCGCCGAGGCGATGGCGCTGATCATCCCCCGCTGACCGCCACAGACCGGCCGGCCGGACCCGCACCGCGGGTCGGCCGGCCGTCGCGTGTCAGCCCGCCGACGCGGGCCCGCGAGGTGGGGCGCCGCTCAGCCGGCCAGCATCGCGAGCAACAGGCCCGCGCTGACCAGCACCGCCGGGACCAGACACACCAGGGCGCCGAGCCGGGCCGTGCGCTCCACCCGGCCGCCCGCCGGCGGGGGAAAGAGCCGTCCGACGCCGATCCAGCCCGCCACGAACGCCACCGCCGGCATCGGCAGCCCGCAGACCAGCGCGGCCACGCTGGCCGCCCCGGTGCCGGTCGCCACGAACAACGCGAGCTGGATCGCCGGCACCAGCAGCGCCAGGGGTCCGTACACCAGCAGGTTCCGCGGGCGCGGCGGCCAGGCGGCCAGCCGGGGCAGCCCACGCGCGGAGAGCGTCGCGTCCGCGGCGTCCGCCCGGCCCCGGGCGGCGCGCAGCGCGGCCAGCACCGCCGCCGGCCCGCCCGCCATCGCCCGGGCCGCCTCGGTCAGCTCCGGCGGCGTCGGGACCAGCGAGATCGGCGGTACGCCCCGCTCGCGCAGTCGGGCCTCCTGCGACGCCAGCCGGGTGCGTACGGCGGTCAACTCCTCGCGGGCGGCCTGCACCGACCGGGCCTGCTCGCCGGCGGCGGTGGCCGCGTCGCGGCGTACCCCGTCGAGCTGGCGGGCGGCGGCGAGGTACTCGGTCCACGCGGCGCGCACCGGGTCGACGCCTCCCGCCGGCCCGGCCGTGTCGGTGCTTACCGGCATCGGATCGGCGCCGGAACGCTGCCGCCCCGGCGCGGCGTGCCCCGTCGTGTTCCGTGCCCCGCCGCCGGTCATACCGGATCCCCCTCCTCGCCGAACGGGACCAGCACGGTGCCCTGCTCGCCGGGGCCGTCCCAGAGCACCGCCCGGCCGGGGCGGGGCCGCCACTGCACCTGCCGGCCGAAGACCGACGCGAGCTGCGCGCCCGGCAGGTCCACCACGGCCACGGCGGCGAGCTTGTCCACCTCGCCCTCGGGTTCGAGCAGCGCCGCGAAGGACGGCACCGTCCGCCAGCGGCCCAGCAGGTGCCGGCCGGCGGGCGGTCCCTCCCGCAGCAGCGCGCGCAGCCGCTCCGGGGGCAGCTGCTCCGGCGTCGGCACGTCCAGTCCGAAGACCACCAGGTAGGCCGGCACGGCGTCGTCCACGGCGGCACGCAGGCCGGCGAGGTCCACCGTGTCCACCGGGTGCCGCCCGGCCAGCTCGGCCGCCAACGCCTCGGCCACCGGCCGGCACTCCTCGTCCGGCGCGGCGAGCACGAAGCGGGCGGCCCCCGGCGCGTGGTGCGCCGCCGCGCTGCGCGCCGCGGTGGCCAGCAGCCGGGCCGCCTCCGGCCCGGGACCGAGCACGGCCAGGTTCCGCCCCGGGGCCGGCCCGAGCGACACCGCGACGGTGGTCCGGGGCACGTCCACCGCCCGGCCCAGCAGGGCGGCGGGACCGGGTGCCTGCCCGGCGAGCGCGGCCCGGTGCCGGGGGTCGTTGCGCAGCAGCGGGCGGGCGTAGCCGGCGAAGACCACCGGCGGGGTGGCCCCCTCCGGGCGGGCCGACCAGAGCCGGTGCCGCAGTTCCTCCACCGTGTCGGGGTGGTCCTGCGGGTCCGGGAACCGGACCATCCGCTCGTGCCCCCGGATCGCGCCCCGGGGCCCGCCGAGCCCGCCGGCGGTGTTCACCACCGCGCTGCCCACCGGCAGCCCGGCGGCCGAGTCGTTCGTCGGCTCCAGCACGGCCCCCCCGCCGGGCAGCGCCACCCGCACCGGGAACTGCCCCAGCACCGAGTCCCGGTCCGTACGCGAGCCCAACCCCAGGTCGCCCTCGCCGGCCAGCAGCAGGTGCACCCCGTACGCGCGCCCGGTGCGGGCCAGCGCGTCCAGCCGGGCGGCGGCGTCGGCGGCCAGCCGGTCCCGCTCGGCGAAGAGCAGCGGGAGATTGTCGAGCACGCACACGATCCGGGGCATGGCCCGGTGCTGCCGCAGCTCGGCGAAGCGCTGCCCGCCGGCCCGGCCGCCCGCCTCCTCGCGGCGGCGCACCTCCGCCACCAGCTCGTCCAGCAGGCTCAGCACGTACTCCCGGTCGGCGGCCATCGCGGCGGCCCGCACCTGGGGGATCCACGACCGGTCGCGCTCGGTCTGGAGGAACTCCACGAAGGATTCGGCGTCGGCGAGATCCGCCAGGTAGAGAGCCAGCTCGTCGGGGCCGTACCGGGCGGTCAGGCCGAGCAGCGCGGTGGTGAGGAACGTGGACCGGCCCGCGCCCGAACGGCCGCTGACCAGCCAGTGCGGCGTCAGCTCCGTGAAGCCGAGCGACACGGGGCGGCCACCGGCATCCCCGACGGTCGTGGTCAGCCCGCCCACCCCGCTCGCCGTCCACAGCTCCTCGTCGGCCGGCGGCAGCAGGTCGGTGAGCGCCAGCCGGGAACCCGCCTCCACCTGCGCGGCGAGCCGGCGGCAGACCGCGTTGACGAGTTCGGCCGGCGGATCCGCCTCGATGAAGACCGGCGAGTTCAGCCCGCCCGGCGGTTCGGCGCCCGGGCCGGCGAACGACCCGCCCGGCGGGTCACCCAGCAGCGCGTACGCGGTGCGGACCGCCAGCGTCGTCGCCCGCGGCAGCGGCTCCCGGTCGCCCGCCGGAGGCCAGCCCGCCACCACCAGGTGCAGGCCGGCGGACCGACCCGGCTCGGCCAGGGCCTCGATGCGGGCCAGGTCGGTGGCTCCGGTCGACTCGGGCAGGGCGGCGATCACCAGCAGCAGCGTCCGGTCGTGCCGGCGTCGCCCGCTCGTTCCCGGCGCCACCCACTGCTCGGCCTCGGTGAGCACGGCCCGCAGCCCCGCCACGTCCACCGCCGGGGGCGGCAGCAGGCCCGCGTCCGCGAGCGGCGCGAACGGCGCGAGGGCCGTGCCGGTCGCGTCCACCGCGCGGACCAGCAGCGCC
The DNA here is from genome assembly GCF_049841695.1 of Micromonospora sp. DT178. Classification (NCBI taxonomy): domain Bacteria; kingdom Bacillati; phylum Actinomycetota; class Actinomycetes; order Micromonosporales; family Micromonosporaceae; genus Micromonospora; species Micromonospora sp. DT178. The sequence goes on along the minus strand of NZ_JBNCKV010000018.1, from coordinate 35,214 downwards.
CCGGCCGGGGTCGCCGCCAACAGCCGCAGCAGTACGCCCCGCAGCAGCCCCGCCACCCGCGGATCCCGGGCGTCCACGTCCACCGAGAGGTGGCCCGTGCCGAGCAACGGCACCAGTGCGGGGAACCGGGCGTCGTCCAGCGGTGCCGCCGTACCGACCCGGACGAAGGGAGGTGGCCCCTCACCGGCCGGTGTGGTCGGTGCCACCGTCTCCAGGGGAGCGCCCGCCCAGCCGGGGGCCAGCACCGCCGCCGCGGACCGGAGGCGGTCGGCCAGCTCGTACTGGCGGCGCTGGTCGGCGGGGACGGGCCGGGTGTCGTCGAGGACGCTCGCGGCGGCGGTCGCGGTGGCGGCAGCCCGCCGGTGCAGTGCGGCGGCGCGGTTGGTGCGTGCCTTCGGACCGGCCACCGCGTCCACCCCCTCTGCCCGAGGTCGGCAACCCCTCCCCGCGCAGAGACCGTAACCCAGCCGGGCCGACTCGTCCGGGATGCGCGGCGGCACTGCGCCGGGGATGTCGTGGATCTCACCGATGGGGAGTGGTCCGTCACGATCCGCTGGATCTGGGGCATTGGGTCTACCGCGTCCAGCCGCTAGCCTCAGGGGGTGGAATCAGTGCAGCCCCCCGCCGGTTCCCAGGTCTCCCGCGTACCGGCGCAACGGCCCCCTTCGGACCACCTGGCGCCGCCCTCGCCGGCCCCGGTGCCGGAGCGGCCACGGCGGCGGCTGCGCACCGTGCTCACCGTGGTCACGAGCGTCGTCGTGGCACTCTGCCTCGGCGGAGTGGCCGCCGGATACGTGCTCTACAACCGGGCTGCGGCACCGGACCGCGGATCTCCGGACGTGGCTGTCGTCAACTACCTGCAGGCTGCGCTTGTCTCGCGCGACCAGAACCGAGCTCTGCTCTTCACCTGTGGCGGCCCGCTGCAGTCGATTGATGATCTGCGAACTCAGGTCGAGCGACGTGAACGGGAACTGGAGACGAGCTTTTCGATCAATATCGAGAACGTCGTCGTGGTAATGAACGGCTCATCGGCGGCCACAGTCACAGCTGTCATCCGTCGTAGTGCCTCTGTGGACGGAGTGCAGCAGAGCCTCACTGACCCATGGCGTTTCGAGGCACAGGACAGAAACGGGTGGCGGGTCTGTGCCGGAGCACCAGCGAGCTGAGTCCTCACTCAATCCACAGCAGATGCACCGGGACTTCCAGCGTGGTCGGCGACTGGCCCCGCCAAGCCCAGCGGTACCACTCCACCTCCGGCGTCACCCGGACGCAGATGTCGCCTTCCGCGCCGGAGTAGGTCTCCGTGACGGCACGCAGATCCCGGTGTTCGACGGAGTCCACGACGTGCACCACCCGGCGACCCGTGACGGCGTCCGACTCGAAGACCGGGGTCGGCATGCGATGCGCCGGGGCGTCCAGCGAGACCAGGCGGACGCCCGTCGCGCGATCCGCCGGCGCGTCCGGCCGCTGGGCGCCCACCGTCTCCACCCAGACCCGCTCGACCGGGACCAGCGGCGCGAAGACCTCCACCTGGTCGGACTCCGCCCGGTACCACTCGTGCTCGGGTATGACCGGCACGTAGGTCCGGCTGCCCTGCACCACCCGGTCGTCGGCGCGTAGGTCACCGCGCCAGCCGAACCCGGGCAGGCCGACCAGCACGCGCTGCCCGCGAAGTTCGACGCGGCCGGTGGCCGGCACGATCTCGATCGGTCGGGGCGGCCGGGGCGCCCAGTCCGGATGGTCGGCGAACGGGTCGGGAAGCGGCTCGTTCATGACGGCGAGCGTCTCATCCCGCGCCCTTGAGCGGCGCGCCGCGGGATCGCATGAACGGCACCGGGTCGATGGCGCCCCGGCTGCTCCGGTCCTCGTCCTTGTGTACCTCGAAGTGCAGATGAGGGCCGGAGGAATTGCCGCTGCTGCCCACCTCGCCGATGACCGTACCGGCCTCGACGAGTTGGCCGACCGTGACCCGAGGCTTGCTGACCATGTGGCAGTAGCGGGTGATGAAGCCACCGGCGTGCAGGACGTCCACGAACCAGCCGCAGCCGCCCTTGTTCGGCCAACCGTCCACGTTGCAGGTGCGCCTGCCGCGATTGTCAGGGTCGCAGCGGGACACCAGGACGCGTCCGGTGGCCGCGACCCGGATGTCGGTGCCCTTCGGCGCGGCGATGTCTACCCCGTTGTGCCCGGGTCGGCTCGCGGTGCGGAATCCTGAACCGACGCCGCCGGGTATGGGAGCCGTCCAGCCGGAGGCGGCGATTTGTCCTCCGGCGGCGCGGTCGCACTCCTGTTTCTCCCCGACCAAAACGATCCGAGCGGCTCCGCCGGCCAGCGCGTTGACGATCTGGGCGGCGACGTCCTCGTGCTTGGCGTAAGCGTCCGGGAAGGCGCTGATCTGCACGGCCTGCGCGGCCCGGGTCAGCGACATTGTCTCCCAGCCGGGCACCTTGACCAGCTTCTCGTAGAACTTCCGAGCGGCGTACTCCGGCCGCATTCGCTGAGCCACGCTGCCCCAGCCGGCCCGTTGCTGAAAGAGACCGACGGAGTCGTGGTCAGCGCCTATGCCCTCGTTGGGCAGGTTCTCGGACTCGCCAACCGTCCGGTTTGCCAGATTGAGAAGTCTGGACTCCTGCATGGCGGTCGCCACAGCGATCACCCACCCGCGGGGCGGCACCTTCATCTCCTGCCCCACCTTGATGATTCGCGCGGCGTTGCGGAGCTGACGATCGCCGTATTGAGGAATCCGAGGCATGTCGCCTACTACATTTACCTGGGAATTCTCCTTGCAATCCTGGCTGGCCAACGTCATACCGGTACTGGACTCGCCGCCCAGTTCCGTGAGGAAGAAGGCACCCGCGCCGCCGGTGCAGCAGAGCAGGGCGAGCGTTGCGGTCAACGCGGCGGCCAACGCGCCGAGCCGGAGCTGCCGACGGCGGGGTCGTTTCTCGTCGCTCATCCCTGCTCCCAGTCCACCGCGTCCACCAGCCACCGCCCTTCGGGCGCCACCAGTTCGAGGCGGAGCCGTCCTGTGTCCAGCGGAACCAGCACCTCGACGAAGTTCTCGGACCGGGGCCGGAGCGTGACATCGCCGTCCACCTGCCCGGCCGGAACCCCGGACGGGTCGACGCCGGCCAGCTTGTCGGTCAACACCGGGGTCGACAGCGGCCGTAGGCCCTCCTGCCACCGCTCCGCTGTCATGCCCGGCTTGCCGAGCCAGGCGGCGACGAAGCGTTCGGCGGTCTGCTCCGGAGTGAGGTCGCCGGGTCGGGTGACCGGGGAGGGGGGAGCGCCCGTCGAGAACGCCCCGTCGTCACCGGCGGTCGGGGCGACCGTGGTGATCGGCCGGCTTGGGCGGTTACTGAGCCCGGAGGTGGGATCGCCGGGCCCGGACACCAACCGCGCCGCGCCGATGATCCCGAACACGAGGACGGCGATGCCGATCGCGATGCCGATCCGGGACCGGAGCACCCGGGTGACCAGGAATTCGACCGCCCGCCGCATCGCACTCACCGCGCCTCGGACCGGATCCGGGGAGTGGGCCGGTCAGGCTCGCGTTCCGCGGATCCAGGACGGTAGATGACGAACGAGGGGTTCTCGTCCGGCACGTCCGGCTCCGTCCAGGTGGCCGGCTGCCGCCGCCGGGGTCGAGGTGCGGCCGGGCGGGAGGTGCCTCGTTCCTCGGACGGCGCCACCTCTTCAACGGCCGACTCACGGCCGTCGGGCCGCTGCCGCTCCTTCCCACCGGGATTGGCGGCCTGCCCACCGCGGGTGGCGGCGTGTGCCGGATCCTCCCGCCGGGCCTCGGGCCGGAGGGTGCGCTGCTCCGCCACGACGGCACGACGCCGGCCCATCGCCGGCTCGGCCGTGCCGCCGGGCTCAGCGACGTCGAGCCGGGCGGCGGTGCGCATGTCCCGGAAGAAGCGCCGGTGCCACGAGCCGGCCGAGCTGACCGCCTCGCTGCTGTCCTTGCCGCCGAGCTGGGTGATCCTCCGGTAGGGACGCAGCAGCAGCCAGCCGACCACCCCGCAGAGCCAGACCAGCACCACTTGGAGCCAGCCGGGCAGGGTCGGCGTGCTCATGATGAGGTCGACCGCGAAGAGATAGATAGCGGCACCGGTGCCGAAGATGGCGATGTTGAAGACGGCGGCGACCACCGCATTCGCCAACCGCCGCAACCCGGCGCTGGCCGGGCGCATCAGGCCCACCGTGCCGAGGATCGGCGCGGCGATCACCGCCCAGCGGAAGATCAGGAAGCCCAGCAGCACCAGCAGCGAGGCGGTCAGGTCGAACATCGCGAAGAGCACGGCGGCCAGCACCGCGATGAAACCGGCACCCACCCGGTCCATGTCCCGGACGCCCTGGAGGTACTCGTACGCCTCCGGGTCCTCTTCTTTGATCTGCTCAGCCACCTTCATCCACTGCTGCTGCTTCGCCTCCATGGTGGCTTGACGTGTCGCCGGATTTGCGCGAATAGACTGCGCCTCACCCCAGGTCAGCGATCGGGCGTCGTACAGGGCCTGGCCGTACTTCTTGGCGGTTTCGCTGTCAGCCGAACCAAGGACGCCCCGTAGCCAGTTCCGGTACAGCATGGATTCGGTAGCGGTGTCGCTGGCTCGGACGGCAGGCTTGCGGTTGTCCTTGCAGCGTGCGGGATCAGGGTCGATGCATCGGCCGGGCGCAGGTTCCTTCACCTGCGGCCCGACAGCGTCATGCACCACGCCCAGGGTGGTGACGAGGGTGCCGTCGGCGATGTTGGCCGACTTGACCGGCCAGGCGGCCAGCGCGGTCACCGCCACCATCACCAGCAGGGCCCAGCCCGCCGTGGTCATCGCGTTGCTCATGTCGGACTGGCGGGAGCGCCAGAGCAGATACAGGCCGACCACGCAAAGGGTGACGATGCCGAAGACGCTGAACACCTTCTGGTAGACGGCCTTGGTCGCCTGGTCCACCAGCGGGTCGGCCCAGCCCCACATCGAGCGCGGGTCCCAGGCGCGTTCCCGCAGCGCGTTGGAAGCGCCGATCACTGCAGTGGCGATCATGAACTCGCCGTTGGCGACGGTAGTCGTGAATTTATAGTCCGGGTGGAGCACGGTTGACGCGCAACCGATGTCGTAAGTCGTGTAGCTGTACCCGGCGTAGCCGTAGAGGCTGTATCTGCCGGTGATGCCGGCGGAGGCTTCCGGTGGGGAACTAGCGAACCAGCCAGCAAGACCTGCGTCGGGAGCCCCGGGCGTTGGTGGCTCAAGGCACTCCGCCCGGGCAGCCGATACGTCCTTCAGCTTGGCGACGCAGGCGCGGAAGTCGGCCTGCCACTCCGGGGTCGTGCAGAGGTCGGCCTTCGCCTGGGCGGTCAGCGGTGCGGGGGCCGCCATGGCGCCGACGGCCGGCCAGCCGATCGTGGCCCCGGCGAGTACGCCGACCGCGAGCAGGAACGCCGCCAACCGTGCCCGGGCCCGCGCCATGTCACGCCTCCATGTTCGGCAGGATGGCCGGCAGCACCCCGGCCGCCGCGGCGATCGCGGCGGGGGTGGTGTCGAGGTGGTCCAGCAGCCCGTCGACGTACGAGACGTCGACCCGGACCTTCTGCACCCGGCCGTCGACGTCCCGCATGACGAATTCCCGGAAGCCGAGCCGGGTCGCACTGGTGGCGTCGGCGGTGGAGAGGGAGGCCAGGGTGGCCTCGTAGCCGTCGTTGACCGGCACCCGCAGCAGGCGGAGCGCCTCGGAGGCGATCTCCGCGTCCTCGGCGATCCGGCCGACGAAGACGGTCGAGACCAGGTTCTGCACGTCGAGCCCGAGGATGTCCCGCGGGTTCTGCGAGGCCACCAGCGCGGCGAGGTTCCACTTGCGGGAGTCGCGCGCGAGCCGGACCAGGAACGACCGCCCGGAGCGCCACCCCTCCATGAAGTGCGCCTCGTCCAGGCCGACGAGCTTCCGGGACGACATCGAGCCGCCGTAGCAGCGGCGTACGGCGAGCCGGTGCGCGGTGTGCAGCATCGGCAGGGCCAGCGCCTCCTCGGCGGACCAGTATTCCCGCTCGATCTTCAGGTCGGGCAGTCGCAGCCCGGCCATGGTGATCACGGTGAGCGCGGCGTCCGCGCCGAGCAGTCCCTCCGGCGGCCGGCCGAAGAAGAGCATGGCCAGCGGCATCTCGGCGGTGTCGAGCAGCAGGTTGGCCAGTTCCTTGCCGGCGTCGTCGTCGAGTTGGCTGAGGCAGGCGACCACGTCGTCCAGGGTGGAGGTCTCCTCCGCCGGCACCTGGCGTACGGCGTGGCGGAAGAGGGTGGCGGTGGACGCCTCCCGGGCGACCTGCGGGGGCACCAGCATCATGCAGATGTCCTGCACCAGCATCCGCCGCTCGGCGCGGGCGTTGGAGACCGCGATCTCGAACTCCCGGTCGCCCGAGGCCCCGGTGCCGAACTCGCTGCGCAGCGGTGTCGGGATGAGCGAGTACGGGGCCAGGGTGCCGTGCTCGGAGCCGGTCAGGTTCAGCACCCGCGCGTACGGCCGCAGTTCCGGCATGGCGCAGAGCCGGGCGAGCGGGCCGGACGGGTCGAGCAGCGTCACCTGGACCCCGCGTCGGGCCGCGAGGTAGCCGAGCGCGCCGAGCAGGGTGGACTTGCCGCCGCCCGGTTCGGCGACGAAGACGGCGAGCCCGGAGCGTTCGCGTACTTCCATCGGGAAGTGCAGGTCGAGGAAGACCGGCCGGCGGCAGGTGCCGGCGGTGCGCCCGATGAGGTCGCCGCGCCGGTCGCCGACGGTGGAGGCCGCCTGGGGGAGCGCGGCGGCGAGCAGGTTGACCGGCATCCGCCGGACGTAGCCGGTGTTGGCGATGGGCTCGCCGGGGATGAACTCGCGGGCCAGCCAGTCCTGGTTCTTCGGGTGTTGCAGCGAGATCCGCAGCTCGCGGGAGTAGAGCTGGATCAGCCGGCGGGCCCGCTCCAGGCACTCCTCGCGGTTGCGACCGCCGACGGCGATCCGGTGCCAGCCGTGCGCGCGGGCCGAGTCGACCGGCAGCCCGGTGGTCATCTCGTCGCCGATGACCAGTGCGCGCTTGGCCAGCCGCTCCAGCTCCGGCGGGGCGTCGATGCCGTGTTCCGCGTAGTCGAGCTGCTGGGAGCGGATCATCCGCAGCCGGTGCTCCAGGTTACGGAAGGAGTCGCCGGAGCCGAGGATGTCGACGCGGGTGGAGAGCTCCATCGGCCACGGCAGCCGCTCGTGGAAGTGCAGCCAGGGCTCGTGCCGCTCGGGGATCTCCAGCGGCTCCATCCGGCCGACCGCCAGCACGGCGACGTGCCGTTCCTCGCCGGTCATCCGGTTGACCAGCTTGACGGTCGAGCCGTACGGGGTGCGGTAGCGCTCGACCTGCTCGGTGAGGGCGAGCAGGTCGCCGCGTTCCCACTTGCCGTTGGTGAGCGGGGAGAGCTGCCCGGGCGGCGCCATGCAGAGCGCCACCGAGCGGTAGAGCAGCCACTCCAGTTCCTGCGCGGTGACCCGCCGGCCGCGCATGCCGAACGCGCCCAGCACCTCGTCGAACTGCTCGACGGTGCGGCCGAGCTTGCGGCGCTCGCCCTCGGCCACGCCCCGGCCGAAGGTGCGCAGCAGCCGCTCGGTGAGCGAGTCGCCGAGGGAGCGCCGGGCGAAGGTGACGCCGAGGTAGGTCTGCCCCTCGGCGTGGTTGACCGAGAGCAGGTGCCGCTGCGCGGCCACGAGGTGGTCGCCCCAGCCGGCGGTGCCGGGCACGTCGGGCAGCGGCGAAGCGGTGTGCGCGTCGATGGTGCGGGCCCACTCGTCGGCCGGGAAGGGCCGGGTGGTGCGCCGCAGGTGCAGTCGGAAGCCGGCCAGTCCGGCGTACTGCTCGGAGATCGCCGAGAGCAGCGCCTCCCGTTCCGCGTCCGGCCGGAACGCCCAGCGCACCTCCGGGAGCCAGTACCAGGCGGTGACGGTGTTGGGGGTGAAGGTCAGGTGGCCGGCGATCTCGGTGATGGCCAGCTCGTCCGCCGGGTCCCGGTCCCCGAACTTGATCTTCGGCGGCTTGACCCGGGCGGGCTTGGTGGGCTGGCTCCGCCGGCCGGCGGAGCGTTGCCGCGGCGGCGCCACCTCCCGGCCGGCCCGCTCCGGCGGGCGCTCCCCGGTGCGGCGGGACGCCGGCTCGGACGCCGGGACCGGCGTGGGCGGGTCGAGCGGCGCCGGCTGCTGGAGAGGTGCCGGGTGGGACGACGGCGGCGCCGCCGCGACGGGCGGCATGCCGGCCGTCGCGTCCTCCGCCGGTGGGCGGAGCGTGGGCAGCCGGTCCCCGGACTGGTGCGGCACCCGGGACCTGGCCGGTCGGGCGGGCGGCTCGTACGCGTCGGCCGGGGGCTGTTCGACGGCCGGTGTGACCCCCGGGGACGTCCGGTGGGTCGCGTCGGCCGGGTGGCCGGTCCGGTAGGCGTCGGCGCCCGCCCGTGCGGGCGGCGGCAGGGGAGCGGCGGGAGCCGGCGGGAGCGCGGCCGGGGCCGGTGCGGCGGGAGCCGACTGCTGCCCGATGGCGGGTTGCTCCCGCCCGCCGGCCCGCTGCGGGGGCGCCGTCGGCCGGGTCGCGCCGGGGCGCGCGCCGCCGAACAGGTCGAGGAAGGGCGAGTCGATGTCGGCGCTGTCGCCGGTGCTGGCGGGTTGCGCCTCGGCCGGCGGCGTCCGGCGTGGCACCGGGCGGGGGGCCTGGAAGACGCCCACGCCACCGTGCCCGGGTGTCGTCACCAGGGCCGGATCGAGGGCGACCTCGTCCGTCTCGGGATCGTCAGGGTAGTCGAACGACCGCGCACGGTTACCGTGCGGGACGGCCGGACGCCCTGCCGGGGAACCCGGCGTGGAACTGCGATTCATGCGACCGCCTCATCCGCGTCGTTCGACTGCCTGGTCGGGGTGCGACCGGTCATGCCAGTTCCTCCCGGATCCTGATCCGACTGCCGACCAGGCGGGGGTCCCGCTGCTCCGCGGCCGGCTCCCGGGTCCGCCGCCAGTCGGTCAGCGCGGTGCGGATCACCATGCGCGCGGGCCGGTCAGGGTCGACGTACCGGAAGATGAACGAGGTGCTCACGATGGCGAGCGCGATCTCCCAGGCGGGGAAGAGCTCGACCTGGAACGTGAACAGCCAGTGGATGAACATGTAGAGGGGAACGAGCAGCATGAACAGCCCGTACTGGGCGTACGGCAGGTGGACGGGAAGGGTGTAGCCGGGCGGCCCGAGGTAGACCAGGCGAGCCCGGTAGATGTCGTCGTCGGTGCGCAGCCGCATCTCGTGCCCGCGCCTATTCGAAGATCAGGTCGATCAGGTAGTCGCCGATGAAGAAGAGTGTGGCGGCTCCGGCGATGAAGGCGAGCCCGACGATCGCGATCGCCGAGCTGGTGAGGACCTTGGAGATCTCACCCCGGCTGGCGCGCCCGATGAAGATGACGCCCAGCACGGCCAGCAGGATCGGAGCGATCTTGCTGGCGAAGAACGTGACGACACCCTCGGTGTCGATCCCCTTGGGCGCAGGCTCGGCGAGTGGAGTCGACGCCAGGGCGGAGAGCGTGTGGGCGGCGGCGGACGTCGCCGTCTCCATCAGCTCGATGGCGATCACTGGAACCTCCCCAAGTCGCGGCCGGCGGCGCCGCGGTGGTGCAGTAGGCATGCCTGGCGGGAACGGTGCTCCCTTTGCGCAGCGTCGGCGACCCTGCGTTCGTTACCCACCACGGAGGGTGGTGAGCTTTGGGCGGATTCTCCCGCTTCGGCCCTCCCTCCAGGCTTCGCCATCTCGATGCCGGGCAGTTCCAAAGCGTACGGGCACCCACTGTTTGCGACAAGCCGCGAAGAGTCTGCCCGATCCGACCAGGACGACCGATCGTACACCCGTTCGAATGTGCATGTCATCGCCCTCGACCCGGCCCGCTGGGGGCGCTCCGGCCGACCGGTACCGTCTAGCCGTGACCGATCTGGTACGGGCCTCGGACCCGGTGGTGATGGGCGTCCTCAACGTCACGCCCGACTCCTTCTCCGACGGCGGACGGTACGCCGACCTCGATGCCGCCGTCGGACACGGCGTGCGGCTGCGGGCCGACGGCGCCCACCTGGTGGACGTCGGCGGCGAGTCCACCCGGCCGGGCTCCGACCGGGTCGACGCGGAGACCGAGACGGCCCGGGTGGTCCCCGTGATCCGGGAGCTGGCCGCCGCCGGCGTGCCCGTCAGCATCGACACCACCCGCGCGCGGGTCGCCGAGGCGGCCCTCGCCGCCGGCGCGTCCGTGGTCAACGACGTCTCCGGCGGCCTCGCCGACCCCGACATGGCCCGGGTGGTCCGCGACGCCGGCTGCCCCTGGGTGCTCATGCACTGGCGGGGCCACTCCCGCGAGATGGGGGAGCTGGCCCGCTACGCCGACGTGGTCGCCGAGGTGCGCGCCGAGCTGGGCCGCCGCGTCGACGAGGCGCTGCGGGCCGGGGTCGCCGCCGACCGCATCGTCGTCGATCCGGGGCTGGGCTTCGCCAAGACGGCCGCGCACAACTGGGAGCTGAGCAGGCACCTGTCCGAGCTGCTGGACCTCGGCTTCCCGCTGCTCTTCGCGTCCAGCCGCAAGTCGTACCTGGGGCGGCTGCTGGCCGGTCCCGACGGCACCCCCCGCCCCACGGACGGCCGCGACGTGGCCACCGTCGCCACCAGCCTGCTCGCGGTGGCGGCCGGCGCCTGGGGCGTACGCGTGCACGACGTCCGGGCCACCGTGGACGCCCTCGCCGTCTGGCAGGCCACGGGCGCGCCCCGCCTGGCGCCCGCGTCCACCGGTGGGGCCCGGGCGGTCCACGCCGGCGCCGGACGGGCGGACCGCACCGCCGACCACGGAGGAGACCGATGACCGACCGGATCCAGTTGACCGGCCTGCGGGCGCACGGCCGGCACGGGGTGTACGACTTCGAGCGCGTCCAGGGCCAGGACTTCGTGGTCGACGCCGTCCTGGAGATGGACCTCGCCCCGGCGGCCCGCTCCGACGAGGTGGGCGACACCGTCCACTACGGCGAACTGGCCGAGCGGCTGGTCGCGGTGGTGACCGGCGAGCCGGTCAACCTGATCGAGACGCTCGCCGACCGGCTGCTGGCCGTCTGCCTGGCCGATCCCCGGGTCGAGGCCGCCACGGTCACCGTGCACAAGCCGGAGGCGCCCGTCCCGCACGCCTTCACCGACGTGGCCGTCACGATGACGCGGCGGCGGGACCGGTGACCCGCGCCGTCCTCTCCCTGGGCAGCAACCTCGGCGACCGGCTCGCCCACCTGCGCGGCGCCGTCTCGGCGTTCGGCGACAGCGTGCTCCTGGTCTCCGGCGTCTACGAGACTCCACCGTGGGGGGACGCGGACCAGCCCGCGTACCTGAACGCCGTGCTGCTCGCCGAGGACCCGGCGGCGACCCCGTACGACTGGCTGGAGCGGGCCCGGGCGGCGGAGCGCGCCGCCGGGCGCACCCGCGACCCGCAGCGGCGTTTCGGGCCGCGCACCCTGGACGTCGACGTCATCGCCGTGTGGACCGACGGCGACGAGCCGGTGCTCAGCGACGACCCCGAGCTGACCCTGCCGCACCCCCGGGCCCACCTGCGGGCCTTCGTGCTGCGGCCGTGGATCGACCTCCAGCCGTACGGGCGGCTGCCCGGGCACGGCTGGCTGACCGACCTGCTCAACACCTCTCCGGTGGCCGACGACGCGCTGGATCTGCGCCCCCGGCCGGATCTGGCGATAGAGTCGACGGCATGACCCAGTGGAGCCGGCCGGCATGACGCAGGCGCAGTCCCCGCGACCGGGCGGGACGGGCCCCGAGCGGTCCCGGATGGGCCCCACCCGGATCTCCACCCTGGTGGTGGCCGCCCTCGCCGCCGCCGCGGTGGCCTGGTTGCTGATCAGCACCCTCTACTACGACTACCTGCCGGAGCTGCCCTGGCTGCCGGTGGTCACGCTCGCCGCGCTGGCCGTGCTGGAGGCGTACGCCGCCGTCAACACCCGGGGGCGCATCGAGCGCAGGCCGGGCCGCGAGCCCGTCAACCCGCTGCTGGTGGCCCGGTTCGTGGTGCTGGCGAAGGCGTCCGCGTTGGCCGGCGCGATCTTCACCGGGTTCTACGCCGGGCTGACCGGCTGGCTCTTCGTGGAGCGCACCGACGCCGCGATGGACGACCGGCCGATCGCCGGCGCCGGCCTGCTCGCCGGTCTGGCGCTGGTGGCGGCGGCGCTCTGGCTGGAGCGCTCCTGCCGGGTTCCCGAGCAGGAGGACGACGAGGACCGCGAGCCCGGCGGCCGGGAGGGCCGCCCCGGCCCACGCTGATTCCGGGGGGTTACGCCCGGCCTCCCGCGCGGGTACGGTGCCTCCGACCGGAGAGCAACGCCGCCCCGGTCCGCCCGCGCGTCGGACCAGGCTGGACGGGCGGCCACGTGGGAGGCGGCGTCATGCGGTACGACGAACCGGGGCGTGAGCCGTCCCCCGAGCCCTCGTCCGGCATCCCCGCCTCCGTCCTGGAGAACGTCTTCGACGACCCCGCGCACGGCGAGCCCGGCCGCGACCGGTTCGCCGTCCACGTCGTCTGGGAACTGCTGCTCCTGGCCGGGCTGGTCGTCCTGGCGTACCTGCTGTGGCGGGAGGACCCGGCCGCGCTGCGGGGCGACGGGCTGCGCTCCCTGCTCCTCGACGCGGTCGTGCTCGGGCTGCTGGGGCTGGCCGCCGGGCTGACCCTGCGTACCGCCGCCGTGAACCTGGCCGTCGGCCCCGTGGCGGTCGCCGCCGCGCTGCACGTCGCCGAGCAGGGCGACCGGGGCGTCAACGCCGCCGCCGGCCCGGCCCTGCTGGTCGCCGCGCTGGGCGGGCTCGCCCTGGCGCTGGTCGTGGTGGTGCTGCACGTGCCCGGCTGGGCCGCGTCCCTCGCGGGCGCGGCCGGGGTGATCGTGTACGTCGAACAGCGCTCGTCGTCGGTCCTGCCGCAGGGCGACTACGACCCGGAGCGCGGCGCGCTGCACCTCTTCGTCGGGTTCGCGGCCGTCGCGGTGCTCGGCGGTCTGTTCGGCTCGGTGCGGGCCGTCCGCCGGGTGGTCGGCCGGTTCCGCCCGGTCGTGGATCCCGCCCGCCGCCGGGGCGTGGTGGCGGCGGTGGTTACCTCCGGCGCGCTCGTCGGCTCCACGGTGCTGGCCGCGCTGGCCGGCATGTTGACGGCCAGCCGGGACACCGCCCCGGTCGCGCCGGACCCGGGGCTGGACTGGACGGTGCTCGCGGTCGGCCTGGCGCTGCTCGCCGGCACCAGCGCCTACGGCCGGCGGGGCGGCGTCTTCGGCACCCTGCTGGCCGTCTGCCTGGTCACGGTCTTCCTCGCGTACGCGCAGGCCCGGGGCTGGACGGTGAGCCGGTGGGCGGTCGGCGCGGCGGCGCTCGGCGTCGGGCTGCTGGTCACCCGGCTGGTCGAGGCGTACGGGCGGCCGGCGACCGGCGCGGCGGCGGAACCGGTCCCCGCCGGGGACGGCCGGATCGGCGCGGGCTGGACGGCGCCGTCGGCGGACCCGGTCGGCGACTGGCCGCCCGCCGTGCCGAGGCGGTCCCCGGAGAGCCCGGTGGACCCGTGGAGCGATCCCGGCTGGGAGACCGGCCCGCGCCGCTGGGACGCCGGCGACCGGTGAGCCGGCACCGCGTCCACCGGGCCGGGAGTGATCTCGCCGGTTAGGCTCGGCGGCATGACCGACACACCATCGACCTCCGCCGGCCCGTCGTTCGAGGAACTCGACGCGCTGTCCACCGAGGAACTGCGGGAGCGGGCGTTCGCGGTCGCCCGGGAGCGCCACGACGTGCGCTTCTTCTGGTCCGTGCTGCGGCACCTGCCGAACGCGGACGAGGCCGCCGTCCTCGACGGCGCGCCCAATTCGGTCGGGCCGACGATCGACGAGGCCGCGGCGCTGTGGCGGGAGCTGACCGGGCACGGCTACGAGGAGTCGGCGCCGCTGCTGCGGGCCGCGTTCATCGACTACCTGATGAAGCACCCGCGAGGGTGACGGCGGTCGACGGCCCCGGTCAGGTTTGCCCCCCGCGCTCCGCCGGGAACTGACCCGATCATGGCGCTCACCAACCCGTCACGCACCGGCGGTCGCTACGGGACGGCGGCGGGCACTGGCGCGCTCGCGGCGCTCCTCCTGGTCGCGGTCTGCGGCAGCCCGGCGTACGTCGGCTGGGCCGCCGGCACCGACCCGAACTCCGCCGGCGGCTGGTACCTGCAACTGCTCTCCTGGCCGGCGTGGCACTTCAGCGGCGACGGGGCGACCGGCAACCTGCTCGTGGCGAACCTGCGGGCCGTCCTGCTGGTCATCCTCGCGGCGCTCTTCCTCTACCTGCTGCCCACCTCGCAGGTGGCCCGGGTGCAGGGGTCGGGGACGCAGTTCTTCTCCGGCTGGGCCGCGTACGTCCTGGCCAGCGGCTTCGCCTCGCTGATCGCCGCCTTCCTCGGCCCGGAGCCGGCGCTGCTGACGGCGATCCAGGCGGGCGGCGCCGGCGCGACGTACGGCTTCCTCTCCGGCTGGGTCATCGGCACGGCCAGCCTCGGCGGTCGCGCCTGACCCGGCCGCCTCTCACCGCTCGGGCGCGCCCAGTTCGAGCAGCCGCTCCCGGCTGAGCACCCCGATCGGCCGCCCCCCGTCGGTCACCACGACCCGGTCCGCGGCCGAGGTCAGCAGCATCCCCAGCGCGTCGTACGCCGAGCCGCCGACCGGCATCGTCGGCAGCCCGGCCACCCCGGCCTCCGGCAGCGGCTCGACGGCCCCGCCGGTGACCGGGGTGACCGCGAGCCGGCGGATGCCCCGGTCGGCGCCCACGAACTCCCGGACGAAGGGCGTGGCGGGCGCGCCCAGCACGGCGGCCGGGGTGTCGAACTGCTCCAGGCGCCCGCCCTCGGAGAGCACCGCGATCCGGTCGCCCAGCCGGACCGCCTCGTCGAGATCGTGGGTGACCAGCACGATGGTCTTGCGCACCTCGGCCTGCAACCGGAGGAACTCCTCCTGCAACCGGGTCCGCGCGATCGGGTCGACGGCCGAGAACGGCTCGTCCATCAGCAGCACCACCGGGTCGGCGGCCAGCGCCCGGGCCACCCCGACCCGCTGCCGCTGCCCGCCCGAGAGCTCGTGCGGGTAGCGGCGGCCGAACGTGGCCGGGTCGAGCCCGACCAGTTCCAGCAGCTCGTCGACCCGGCGGCGGCTGCGCTGGCGGGGCCAGCCGAGCAGCCGGGGCACGGTGGCGACGTTGGCGCTGACCGTCTGGTGCGGGAACAGCCCGACGTTCTGGATCACGTAGCCGATCCGGCGGCGCAGCCCGACCGGGTCGACCCGGGTGACGTCCTCGCCGCCGAGCAGGATCCGGCCGCCGGTCGGCTCGATGAGGCGGTTGACCATCCGGAGCACCGTGGACTTGCCGCAGCCCGACGGTCCGATCAGCACCGCCAGCTCGCCGGCTCTGATGTCCAGGCTCAGCTCGCGTACGGCCTCGGTGCCGTCCGGGTAGCGTTTCCGGATGCCCTCCAGCGTGATCGACGCCGCGCGCGGTTCGGCGGGGGCGGTGCCCTCCGGGGTAACGTCCACACATGTCCTTCCGCCTGAGCTACCGGGCCGACCCGGGTAACCCGTGGTTCTCCTGGCAGTACGTGCGGGACAACTCTGACACGATCGTCGCCGCCGTGCGGGAGCACGCCTCGCTGACCGCTCGCGCGGTGCTGATCGCCGCCCTGATCGCGCTGCCGCTGGCGGTGGCCGCGTACTGGTACCGCTCGCTCGCCGGGCCGGTCCTGGCCCTCACCGGGGTGCTCTACACGGTGCCGTCGCTGGCGCTCTTCGCGTTCGTCGCCCCCTACCTGGGCATCGGCGCGGCGACCGCGCTCAGCGTGGTGGTCCTCTACGCGCTGCTGGTGATCGTCCGCAACGCCGTCGCCGGGCTCAACCAGGTGCCCCCCGAGGTCCGCGAGGCGGCGGAGGGGATGGGGTACGGCCGCTGGGGCCGGCTGTTCCGGGTCGAGTTGCCGCTGGCCCTGCCGGGCATCCTCACCGGGCTGCGGCTGGCGACCGTCTCCACGGTGGCCCTGGTGACCGTGGGTGTGGTGATCGGGCGCGGCGGTCTCGGGCAGCTGATCTTCGCCGGCTTCCAGAACAACTTCTACAAGGCGCAGATCATGACGGGGACGCTGCTCTGCGTCCTGCTCGCCCTGGTGCTCGACCTGGTCCTGGCCGGTGCGGGCAGGCTGCTGACCCCCTGGCTGAAGCGGGCCCGGTGAGCGCGAGGAACGCAGCGCAGCGGAGTCCCGCAGTCGCGAGCGGAGGGTTGGCTCGGTGAGCGCGAGGAACGCAGCGCAGCGGAGTCCCGCAGTCGCGAGCGGAAGGTTGGCCCGGTGAGCGCGAGGAACGCAGCGCGGCGGAGTCCCACGGTCGCGAACGGGAGGGTGGCTCGGTGAATCCGGTCGAGGCGGCGCTGGTCTGGCTCAACGACCCGCTGAACTGGACGAACCCGGGCGGCGTCCTGGACCGGCTGGGCGAGCACCTGTCGATGTCGGCGGCGGCGGTGGCGCTCGGCTGCCTGGTCGCCTGGCCGATCGGGCTCTGGCTCGGGCACACCGGGCGGGGCGGCGGCCTGGTGGTGCTGGTGTCCAACGTGTCGCTGGCCATCCCCACGCTCGCCCTGCTCACCATCCTGCCGCTGACCTTCCTCGGTTTCGGCCGGCCGTCGGTGGTGGTCGCGCTGGCCGTCTTCGCGGTGCCGCCGCTGCTGGCCAACGCGTACACAGGGGTGCGGCAGGCCGATCCGGAGGCCCGGGACGCGGCGCGCGGGATGGGCTTCTCGGGGTGGCAGCTGCTGCGCCGGGTCGAGCTGCCGCTGGCGGTGCCCTACCTGGCGGCCGGGTTCCGCACGGCGGCGGTGCAGGTGGTGGCGACGGCCGCGCTGGCGTCCTTCGTCAACGGCGGCGGCCTGGGCCAGATCATCCGGGCGGGCTTCGGGCTGGACATCGCCGCCGGCGGCGGCCAGATCATCGCCGGCGGCGTGCTGGTGGCCGGGCTCGCCATGCTGCTGGAACTGGTGCTGGCCCTGGTCGAGCGGCTGGTCACGCCACGCCCGCTGCGGGCCGGTCGCCGTCGGGCGCGTCGCCGGGCGGCGCAGGCGGTGGCCGGCGGCTGACCGTCGTCCGCCCACCCGGACGCCGAGCCCGGGCGGGCGCGCGACGGCGAATTCGATTCACCTCCGGTGACGATCCGGTGACAAACTCCGCCTCGGGTTGTCGGTCCCGCGTGGAAGATGTTGGGGTGGGAAACCGGGCGGTCGCAAGGCGAGCCGCCCGTGGGACACAGCGGGCGGCCGGACCAGATCGCCCGTCGGACACGCGGCCGGCCCGACAGGGTCGCGCCGGGACACGGAAGGCGGGCACTGATGCGCGCACGTACACGCCTGGCGGTCGGTGCGGTGGGAGCCCTCGCCGCGGCGGGGCTGCTGACCGGCTGCGGCGACGCCGGCTCCTCCGGCACGGACGCCCCGGAGCAGGCGGCCTCGGGGGCCGGCTGCGCGCCGGTCGCCGGTGACCAGCTCGTCGTCCTCGACGACGACAAGAAGCTCCAGAACACCGACAACGTCATCCCGGCGGTCAACGCCGACGCGGCCAACCCGCAGTTGATCGCGGCGCTGGACAAGGTCTCGGCCGCGCTCGACACGCCGAAGCTGATCCAGCTCAACAAGGCCGTCGACGTCGACCGCAAGACGGCCCAGAAGGCGGCCGAGGAGTTCGCGGCGGCCAACGACGTCACCGCCGGCATCGCCAAGGGCCCCGGTGGGCAGATCGTGATCGGCGCGGCCAACTTCACGGAGAACCAGATCCTGGCCGAGCTCTACAAGATCGCCCTGACCGCCGCCGGCTACGACGCCAAGGTGCAGCAGATCGGCAACCGCGAGCTCTACGAGCCGGCCCTGGAGAAGGGCGAGATCCAGGTCGTCCCGGAGTACGCGGCGACCATGGCCGAGTTCCTCAACACCAAGGCCAACGGCAAGGACGCCCAGCCGGTTTCCTCGCCGGAGCTGGAGAAGACCGTGGCGGCGCTCAAGGCGGCCGGCGACAAGGCGGGCCTCGTCTTCGGCACGCCGGCCGCCGCGCAGGACCAGAACGCCTTCGCCGTGACGAAGGCGTTCGCCGACAAGTACGGCGTCAACACGCTCTCCGAGTTGGCCGCCAAGTGCTCGGGCCAGGCCACGGTGCTCGCCGGGCCGCCGGAGTGCCCGCAGCGGCCGAAGTGCCAGGCGGGGCTCGTCCAGGTCTACGACTTCAAGGCCGGCTCGTTCAGCTCGCTGGACCAGGGCGGCCCGCAGACCAAGAACGCGCTGAAGACCGGGGCCGCGAGCGTGGGCCTGGTGTTCTCCTCGGACGGCGCACTGGCCGTCGGCTGATCCCCGACCGGCCGCCGGTGGCCCCGTGCCACCGGCGGCCGACGGGCGGGCCGACGGCTGGCGGCCCGGCCGGTCGGCCGACGGCCGCGGGGCGATCGGCGGCGAAGACGCCGGTTGCCCTGTGCACCCTTTCCCCGGCGGGGCAGCCCTCGGTAGGCTGCGGACCCATGCCAGCCCCGGTCGCCCCCGCCGACAAGCGCAGCCCGTCGCTGCTGACCGCGCTCTTCTGGGTCGGTGTGGCCCTGGCGCCGGTGGCGGCGTTGATCCTGCTCGTTGCCGACGGCAACGGCCCGCTGCGGTTCGCCGCCGTGCTGGCCATCATGGCCGTCGTCCTGATCGGGCTGTCGATCGCGTTGCGCGCCGACGGCGCGGGCCCGGCCCGCACCGATGAGCTGCTGGACGAGATCGAGCAGCTCCGCCGCGAGCTGCGCGGGGAGATCGTGGCCGCCGCCCAACGCGGCAACCAGGCGCTCGACCACGCCCAGCGGGCACAGGATGAGGTCACCGCGCTGCGTCGGCGGCTGGACGCGAGCAGCGCCGCGCTGGCCGGCGTCGACGCCCCGGCCGGCGCCGGCCGGGCCCGGGCGTCCGCCGACGACGCGGTCACCGGCCGCAGGCGGGTGCCGGACCAGGACGACGCGGTGCCCCACCGGGGACGCGCCGACCGGGACGACGAGGAGCCCGCCCGCAGGCCGCAGCCGGCTCCGCGTGCCGAGCGGCCCGCGCCCGGCCCGGCCGGTGGGCACGGCGTGGACCGGCCGGCTACGGGTGCCGCCGGCGGGTACGGCGCGGACCGGCCGGCCGCCGGCGGAACGGCCGGGGTGTACGGGGCGGCCCGGCCGGCGGAGCCGGCGAGCCAGCCCTCGGCCCGGCCACTCGGAGTGGTACGGCACACCGAGACCGTGCACGTCACCACCCGGCACACCATCGTGGACGGCGCCGCGTCCGTCCCCGGCGACCGGGCGGCCCGGTACGGCGACGGGTACGCGGGACGCTGGTCGCCGGAGCAGGAGGAGCGGGCGTGGCCGGGTGAGCCGGACGACCGTTCCTGGGCCGGTCACGGGCACGGCGGACCGGACGACCGGTCCCGTCGCGAGGACCGGCCACGCCGGGACGACGACGTGTCGCGGCCGGGCCCCGGGGCCGCCCGGCACGACCGCCCCCGGCCGGTCCAGCCCGGCGGCCGGGAATGGTCCGCCGAGCCCGGCGGCCGGGAGCGGTCCGGCGAGCGCGGCGAGCGGGAGTGGTCCGCCGAATCCGGCGGCCGGGAGTGGTCCGGTGCGCGCGGCGAGCGGGAGTGGCACGACGAGCGCGGACAGCAGTGGGACGACCCGGGTCGGGGCGGCGCGGAGGCACCGGGCCGGGCGGCGCCGGCGGAAGCGCGCGGGCGCGGCCGGTCGTACCCGCCGGACGAGGCGGGGGCGGAGAGCGGGGAGTACTGGTCGCAGCTACGGGCCGGGGACCGGTGGGCCGCGGTGCGGGACGACGACCGGGGTCGGGAACTGCGGGTCGGGGAGCGGCGTGCCGAGGTGCACGCGGACGCGACCGGCACCGAGTACCGGGTCGCGGACCGCTGGGCGGCGATCCGGCGGGACGAGCCGCGCCGGGGTCCGGACCGGGCGGGCGACGGGTGGCGCGGCGGCTGGCCGGAGCCGGACGACGCCCCGGCCCTGCCGGCCGGCGGGGTGCCGGTGCCGGACGAGTGGCGTCCGCCCCGTCAGCGGGGACACCAGCCCGGGGCGCGGCACGACGCCGGTCCGCCCGAGGCGCACCGCACCCGTCGGGCGGAGCCCGAGCCGGAGCGGTACGGCCGGCGGCAGGAGGAGCACCACGGCTACCCGCCGCAGGGCGACGAGCCCCGCGCGGGCGGCGCCCGCAACGCCGACCGCTGGCGCTGACCCCGCCCGGCCGCCCACCGGCAGCCACCGCGCCGCCCGCCGCGACCGGGCGGGCGAACGCGGTCGGGGTCACTTGTCGATGTCGCCGACCACGAAGAACATCGAGCCGAGGATGGCGATCAGGTCCGGCACCAGGCAGCCCGGGAGCAGGGTGGCCAGCGCCTGCACGTTCGCGTACGACGCGGTGCGCAGCTTCAGCCGCCACGGCGTCTTCTCGCCCCGGGAGACCAGGTAGTAGCCGTTGATCCCGAGCGGGTTCTCGGTCCAGGCGTAGGTGTGCCCCTCCGGGGCCTTGAGCACCTTCGGCAGCCGGGTGTTGACCGGCCCGGTGAGCCGGTCCACCCGGTCCAGGCACTGCTCGGCGAGGTCGAGCGAGGCGTACACCTGGTCGAGCAGCACCTCGAAGCGGGCGTGGCAGTCCCCGGCGGTCTTCGTCACGACCGGCACGTCCAGCTGGTCGTAGGCCAGGTAGGGCTCGTCGCGGCGCAGGTCCAGGTCGAGGCCGGAGGCCCGGGCGACGGGCCCGGACGCGCCGAACGCGGCGGCGTCCGCCGCGGAGAGCACCCCGACGCCGACCGTACGGGCCAGGAAGATGTCGTTGCGCCGGATGAGGTTGTCCAGGTCCGGCATCCGCCGGCGGACCTCGGCGATGGCGGCCCGCGCCCGGCCGGTCCAGCCGGCGGGCACCTCCTCCTTGAGCCCGCCCACCCGGTTGAACATGTAGTGGATCCGGCCGCCGGAGACCTCCTCCATCACCGCCTGGATGGTCTCCCGCTCGCGGAAGGCGTAGAACATCGGCGTGATCGCGCCGATCTCCAGCGGATAGGAGCCGAGGAACATCAGGTGGTTGAGCACCCGGTTCAGCTCGGCCAGTGCCATCCGCAGCCAGGTGGCCCGCTCCGGCACCTCCATGCCCATCAGCCGTTCCACGGCGAGCACCACGCCCAGCTCGTTGGAGAAGGCCGAGAGCCAGTCGTGCCGGTTGGCCAGCACGATGATCTGCCGGTAGTCGCGGACCTCGAACAGCTTCTCCGCGCCCCGGTGCATGTAGCCGACGATCGGCTCGCAGGCCACCACCCGCTCGCCGTCGAGCACCAGCTTCAGCCGGAGCACGCCGTGCGTGGAGGGGTGCTGCGGCCCGATGTTGAGCACCATGTCGGTGCCGAGCTGCTCGCCGCCGGCCCCGGTGCCGACGGTCAGCTCGCGGAGGTCGCCGGCGTCCGTGGTCATGACGTCATCGTGCCATGAACCGCCCGGGGTCGACGCCGACCGGTTGCCGCAGCCACCAGTGCCCGCCCAGGCCGGCCGGGTCGGTCAGCTCGGCCACCGCCGACGCGGCGGCGAGCGCCCGCACGTACCCGGCCGGGTCGCCGGCGGCCAGGCTCAGCGGCGGTCGCCCGCCGTCGGCCCCGAGCGCCCGCAGCGCCTCCCGCTGCGACATCAGGTCGTACGCGCACCCGGCGACCGTGGCACCGGCGGAGGCGACCGAGTCGACGGCGACGTGCGCGGTGACGTCGCGGGTCCCGTCCGGCACCGGCGGCACCTGCCGCCCGCCCCGGTACCCGGTCAACGTCCCGTCCACGGGTCGGCCGTCGCGCAGGTGCCCGTAGTCCACGGCCAACGCCAGCCCCCGGTCCATCCTGCCGACCGCTGCGGCCCAGGCGTCGTCGCGCGTCCGGCCGATCTCGGCCCGCGCGCCGATGAGGTGCCGGGACCCGGGCCCGGTCCCGTCGGCTCCGCCCGCCGGCGCCGGCCACCACCTGGCGAGCCAGTCGGCGTCGGCGGGGACGACGGGGTCACCGACGGTCTCCTCCCCGGTGGCCGGGTCGACCAGGAGGTACCGCCAGCCGTCCCAGGTGTGCGCCGCCAGGTCGAGCGGCACGTTGTCGAGCCACTCGGTGGCCACCAGCAGCCCGGTGATCCCGGCGGGGATCTCGTCCACCCACCCGATCTCCGCGGGGAGGCCGTCGGGCCGGGCCGCCTTCTCGACGGCGGTGAGGCGTACCCGGGAGGCGAGCGAAACCGGCGCGGGGGACGAGCCGACGGCGGACGGCGACCCGGCGGGCGACGGGCGGGGATCGGCCCCGGTGGCCCCCAACGCGGCGGAGAGCCCGCGCAGCAGCTCGCCGCGGCCCGCCCCCACGTCGACGACGGAGAGGACACGGGGGCGGTCGAGGGCGGCGTCGACCTGCTCGACCAGCCGCAGCAGCGCGGCGGTGAAGGTGGGCGACGCGTGCACGCTGGTGCGGAAGTGGCCGGCCGGCCCCGGGCCGGAGACGAAGAAGCCGCCCGGTCCGTAGAGCGCCCGTTCCATCGCGTCCCGCCAGCGGACGGACATCAGCTCGTTCCTCGCTCAGCGTGCGTCACCGTGCCGACCCTACGGTCAGCCGGTCGGGGGCCGTCCGTCCCCGTCCCGGCGGTCGTGCCGCCGGGTGCCGGCGGTGAACGTTTTCACACATCCTTGTCCCGGTTCCGTGACCCCGGCGCATACTTGCCATCGACCGGTACCCCTTCTCGAGGACTGGATCGTCGCCCATGAGCGCACCCCTGCGCCCGCGCCCGGCCGCCCCCCACGGGCCCGCCGTCCCGCCGGCCGCCACCCCCCGTCTCCTCACCGTCGGCATCGTCGGCTCCGGCCGGGTCGGCACCGTTCTGGGCGCCGCGCTCGCCGCCGCCGGCCACCGGGTCGTCGCCGTCACGGCCGGCTCGGGCGCCTCCCGGGCCCGGGCCGCGCTGCTGCTTCCCGAGGTGCCCCGCCGTTCCGTCGCCGCCGTGGCGCGGGCGGCCACCGACCTGCTGCTGGTCGCCGTGCCCGACGACGCGCTCACCGGGGTGGTCGCCGCCCTGGCCGACGGCGGCGCGCTGCGTCCCGGCCAGGTGGTCGCGCACACCTCCGGCGCGCACGGGCTGGCCGTGCTCGCCCCCGCCGCCGCGGCGGGCGCCCGCCCTCTCGCCCTGCACCCCGCGATGACCTTCACCGGCACGCCGGACGACCTCGCCCGGCTGGCCGGCATCTCGTACGGGGTGACCGCCCCGGCGGAGCTGCGCCCCCTGGCCGCCCGGCTGGTCGCCGACCTCGGCGGGGTGCCCGAGTGGGTCGGCGAGGCGGACCGGCCGCTCTACCACGCGGCGCTGGCGCACGGCGCCAACCACCTGGTGACCCTGGTCAACGAGGCCGCCGACCGGCTGCGCGACGCCGGGGTGACCCAGCCGGAGAAGGTGCTCGCCCCGCTGCTGCGGGCCGCCCTGGAGAACGCGCTGCGCCTCGGCGACGACGCGCTGACCGGGCCGGTGTCCCGGGGCGACGCCGGCACGGTCGAGCGGCACCTGGCCCGGCTCGCCGCGACCGCTCCCGAGTCGGTGGCGCCCTACCTGGCCCTGGCCCGGCGTACGGCCGACCGGGCCATCGCGGCGGGCCGGCTGCGGCCGGTCGACGCGGAGTCGCTGCTCGGCGTGCTCGCCGGCGACCGGCGGCAGGTGGCGGCGTGACCGGGCCGACCGCAGGTGGCGGCGTGACCGGGCCGACGGACGGAGGGGACCGCGTGACGGAACTGGTGCACGGCCGCGCCGAGCTGGCGGCGGCGCGGGACGGGCTGAAGGGCACCGTCGGCGTCGTGATGACCATGGGCGCGCTGCACTCCGGGCACGAGACGCTGCTGCGGGCTGCCCGGGAGCGGGCCGACCACGTGCTCGTCACGATCTTCGTCAACCCGTTGCAGTTCGGTCCGAACGAGGACTTCGACCGCTACCCGCGCACCCTCGACGCCGACCTGGAGATCTGCCGGCGGGCCGGCGCGGACGTGGTCTTCGCCCCCTCGGTGACGGACATGTACCCGGACGGCCAGCCCCGGGTCCGGGTGAACCCGGGCCCGCTGGGGGAGGACCTGGAGGGGCAGAGCCGCCCCGGGTTCTTCCACGGGGTGCTGACGGTGGTGCTGAAGC
The DNA here is from genome assembly GCF_049841695.1 of Micromonospora sp. DT178. NCBI lineage: Bacteria > Bacillati > Actinomycetota > Actinomycetes > Micromonosporales > Micromonosporaceae > Micromonospora > Micromonospora sp. DT178. The sequence continues at coordinate 10,943 of NZ_JBNCKV010000018.1, read as the reverse complement.
TGCTCCAGCTCACCCGCCCCGACCTGGCGTTCTTCGGCGAGAAGGACTACCAGCAGCTGACCCTGGTGCGGCGGATGGCCCGGGACCTCGACGTGCCGGTCGAGGTGGTCGGCGTGCCGACCGTACGGGAGCCGGACGGGCTGGCGCTGTCCAGCCGCAACCGCTATCTCTCCCCGGCCGAGCGGGAGGCCGCGCTGAGCCTGTCGGCGGCGCTGCGGGCCGGGGCCGCGACCGCCGACGAGGGTGGTGACGCGGGGGCGGTGCTCGCCGCCGCGCACGCGGCCTTCGGCGCCGGTACGCCCGGCGCGCGGCTCGACTACCTGGTGCTCACCGACCCGGACCTGGAACCGGGGCCGGTCTCCGGGCCGGCGCGGCTACTCGTGGCCGCCTGGGTGGGCGCCACCCGGCTGATCGACAACGCCGCGATCCGGCTCGCCCCCCGTTCCTGAACCCCACCCCCGCCACCTTCCGCGAAAGGCATCCCGATGCTGCGCACCATGCTCAAGTCGAAGATCCACCGGGCCACGGTGACCCAGGCCGACCTGCACTACGTCGGCTCGGTGACCGTCGACGAGGACCTGCTCGACGCCGCCGACCTGATCCCCGGCGAGCAGGTGGCGATCGTGGACATCACCAACGGGGCGCGGCTGGAGACGTACGTGATCCCGGGCGAGCGGGGCAGCGGCGTGATCGGCATCAACGGTGCTGCCGCCCACCTGGTGCACCCGGGGGACCTGGTGATCCTCATCTCGTACGGGCAGATGGACGACGCCGAGGCCCGCGCGTACCGGCCGCGGGTCGTGCACGTGGACGCCGACAACCGGGTCGTCGAGCTGAACACCGACCCGACCACCGCCGCCCCCGGCACCGCCGGCGCCCCGATCCCCAACCCCTTCGCCGCCGCCGTCGTCTGACCCGCCCGGTACCTCGCTCGCCCGTTCCTCGCGCGAGCTTCTGTGGCGGTTCGTCCCCTTCGTGACCCAGGGGGCTTCCGGGCGTCGAAGTGGGGGCGCTCGCGGTCTGTCACCGGAAGGTCATCCCTGGGTAGTCTGGTTGCCCGTCGAGAGACGCGGGTGGCTGGGGGAGGCCGCGATGCGCCGTGCGATGAGTGCCCTGCTCGCTGCCGTCGCCACGGCCGCACTCCTGGCCGGCTGCGCCGATGCCGGCGGGCTGGACGGTGACCTGGTCGACGACTGGGCGGTCCTGCCCGCTCCCGGGCCCTTCACCCCGGCCGCCGGGGTGTGCCAGGTCGCCGACTTCGTCGACGTGGTGACCCTGGCGGCGTACGCGCCGGTGGACTGCGCCGCGCCGCACCGGGTCGAGACCGTGCACGTGGGCGCCTTCCCGGCCGGGCGGCCCGCCCCGCCGTCGGGCGGCTCGGCCGAGTTGCGGGGCGCCTTCGCCGACTGCGACGCCCGGGCGACCGGTCACGTGGGCGCCGACTGGCGGACGGGGCGGCTGCGGCTGGCGGTGGCGGTGCCGTCCGGGGCGGGCTGGACGGCCGGCGCCCGCTGGTACCGGTGCGACCTGACCGAGGTGAGCACCGTCGAGGCCGCCGCCACGGTGGTGGTCCGCACCGGCAGCCTCCGGGACGCGCTGCGGGTGCCGTCCCCGCTGCGGTTGGGCTGCCAGCAGGCCCGCTCCGACGGCGGGTCGGTGCGGACGCTGCTCCCGGTCGACTGCGCCGCCAGACACGACGCCGAGTTCGTCGGGGTGTGGCGGGCGCCCGACCGTCCGTACCCGACCCGCCCCGCCGACTGGGCCCCGCTCTACGCCGGCTGTCGCTCGGTGCTCGGCCGCTACGTGGGGGTGCCCGACGACGCCGACCTGCGCTTTCGCAGCGGCGTGGTGGCCCGCCCGCCGGGAGCGGGCCGGTGGCGCGTCGGCGACCGGGGCGTCCGCTGCTACCTCTGGCTCGACGACCATACGGTGACCGGCTCGCTGCGGGGCGCGGGCCCGGCTGCCCTCCCGGTCCGGACGAGGTAGCGGCACGTCCGGACCCGATGGCCCAAACCACTCGTCCCGCCCCCGCCGCCCCCCGCGAGGACCCTTCGGGTTGACTGTGGGTATGGACCTTCCGACCGTCGACCTGCCGGCGCTGCCCAGACTGCTGGCCGCCCCCGCGCCCGGCTGGGTGGAGACCACCGACGTGATCGTGGTCGGTTCCGGGGTGGCGGGCCTGACCGCCGCGCTGCACCTGCGCGAGGCGGGGCTGCACGTCACCGTCGTCACCAAGGTCGACATCGACGAGGGGTCGACCCGCTGGGCGCAGGGCGGCATCGCCGCCGTGCTCGACCCGCAGGACACCCCGACCGCGCACGCCTCGGACACCGAGATCGCCGGCGTCGGGCTCTGCGACCCGGCGGCGGTGCGGGTGCTGGTCGAGGAGGGCCCCACCCGGCTGCGTGAGCTGATGCGGATCGGGGCGGAGTTCGACCGCAACCCGGACGGCTCGCTGATGCTCACCCGGGAGGGCGGGCACCGGGCCGACCGGATCGTGCACGCCGGCGGCGACGCCACCGGGGCCGAGGTGCAGCGCGCCCTGCACGCCGCCGTGCGCCGCGACCCCTGGATCCGGCTGGTCGAGCACGCCCTGGTGCTGGACCTGCTGCGTGCCCCCGGGGACTCCCCGGACGGGCTCGGCCCGGCCTGCGGCATCACCCTGCACGTGCTCGGCGAGGGTAGCGAGGACGGGGTGGGCGCCATCCTGGCCCGGGCGGTCGTCCTGGCCACCGGCGGGATGGGCCAGATCTACGCGGCCACCACCAACCCGGCCGTGTCGACCGGGGACGGGGTGGCCCTCGCGATGCGGGCCGGCGCGGCGGTGACCGACGTGGAGTTCGTCCAGTTCCACCCGACCGCGCTGATCACCCCGGCCGGTGCCGGCGTGCCCGGCGCCGGGCACGCCCAGCAGCCGCTGGTCTCCGAGGCGTTGCGCGGCGAGGGCGCCCACCTGGTCGACGGCGACGGCAAGCGGTTCATGGTCGGGCAGCACGAGCTGGCCGAGCTGGCGCCCCGGGACGTGGTGGCCAAGGGCATCCACCGGGTCCTGCTGGCCACCGGGGCGGACCACGTGTTCCTCGACGCCCGGCACCTGGGCGGTGACTTCCTGGCCCGGCGCTTCCCGACCATCGTCGCGTCCTGCCTGGCCATCGGGGTCGACCCGGCGACCGACCTGATCCCGGTCGCCCCGGCCGCGCACTACGCCTCCGGCGGCGTCCGCACCGACCTGCGCGGCCGCACCTCCATCCCCGGGCTGTACGCGTGCGGCGAGGTCGCCTGCACCGGCGTGCACGGCGCGAACCGGCTGGCCAGCAACTCGCTGCTGGAGGGGCTGGTCTTCTCCCGGCGGATCGCCGAGGACATCGCGGCCGGGCTGCCCGAGCAGGCCCAGCCGGCGGCGACCGGCGCCTGGGTGGGCGGCGAGGGCTGGGTGGTGCCGGCCGAGGCGACGCCGACGCTGCAACGGGCGATGACCCGGGGCGCGGGCGTGCTCCGCTCGGCGGAGACCCTCGCCGGGACCGCCGGCGTGCTGACCGGGCTCGGCGAGGGCCGGGGCCGGCCCCGGACGGCCGACTGGGAGGCGACGAACCTGATCACCGTGGCGTCGACGCTGGTCGCCGCCGCGTACGCCCGCCGGGAGACCCGGGGTTGCCACTGGCGGGAGGACTTCCCGACGGCCGACGAGCGGTGGCACGGACACCTGGTCGGCGCGGTCGGGGCGCAGGGCCGGCTGACGCAAGCGTGGGAGGGGACCCGATGACGGAGTCGACGGAACGGGCACTGCGGGACGCCGGCCTGGATCCGGCGCGGGTACGGCAGACGGTCGAGGCCGCGCTCGCCGAGGACCTGGGGCCGGACTTCCTGGACGTCACAAGCGTCGCCACCATCCCGGCCGACCAGACCGACACCGCCGACCTGGTGGCCCGCGCCGACGGCGTGGTGGCCGGGCTGGCCGTGGCGGCGGCCGTGTTCGAGCTGGTCGGCGAGACGACCGGCGCCGGCCGTACGGTCGAGGTGTCGGTGGTGGCCCACGACGGCGAGCGGGTGGCGCGCGGCGACGTGCTGGCCACGGTGACCGGCCCGACCCGGCTGCTGCTCACCGCCGAGCGGACGGCGCTCAACCTGCTCTGCCGGATGTCCGGGGTGGCCACCCACACCCGGGCCTGGGCGGACGCCCTGGCCGGCACCAAGGCGATGGTGCTGGACACCCGCAAGACCACCCCGGGCCTGCGCGCCCTGGAGAAGTACGCGGTCCGCGCGGGCGGCGGCACGAACAAGCGGATGGGCCTGCACGACGTCGCGATGATCAAGGACAACCACAAGTTCGCGGCGGGCGGCATCACCGCGGCCTTCCGCCGGGTCCGGGAGACGTTCCCGGACGTGCCGGTGCAGGTCGAGGTGGACACGGTCGCCGAGGCGGTGGAGGCGGTCGAGGCCGGGGCCGACTTCCTGCTGCTGGACAACATGACCCCGGAGATGCTCACCGAGGTGGTCGCGTCGGTCGGGGACCGGGCGGAGCTGGAAGCGACCGGCGGGCTGACGCTCGACGTGGCGGCGCGGTACGCGGCCACCGGCGTCGACTTCCTGTCGGTCGGGGCCCTGACGCACTCCTCGCCGATCCTCGACATCGCGATGGACCTGCGCACCGGGTGAACCGGCGGCCGGCCGTTGTCTAGGCTGCGTGCGTGCTGCTCTGCATCGACATCGGAAACACCAACACCGTGCTGGCGACCTTCGACGGCGACAAGCTGGTGCACTCCTGGCGGATCAAGACCGATGCGCGGTCGACGGCCGACGAGCTGGGCCTGAAGTTCCGGGGCCTGCTCGCCGGGGACGCCGTGGAGATCACCGGGGTCGCGGCCTGCTCCACCGTGCCGGCCGCGCTGCGCTCGCTACGCACCATGCTGTCGCGCTACTACGCGGACCTGCCGAGCGTGATCGTCGAGCCCGGGGTGCGCACCGGTGTGCAACTCGCCATCGACAACCCGAAGGAGGTGGGCGCCGACCGGGTGGTGAACACCCTGGCCGCGTACACCCTCTACGGCGGGCCGTCGATCGTGGTGGACTTCGGCACCACCACCAACTTCGACGTGATCAGCGCCCGGGGCGAGTTCCTCGGCGGCGCCTTCGCCCCGGGCATCGAGATCTCCTTCGACGCGCTCGCCGCCCGCGCCGCCCAGCTGCGCAAGGTGGAGGCGGCCAAGCCCCGCTCGGTGATCGGCAAGAACACCGTCGAGTGCCTCCAGTCCGGCCTCTACTTCGGCTTCGCCGGGCAGGTGGACCGGATCGTCGAGCGGATGATCGAGGAAATGGGCGAGGTGAGCGCGGTGATCGCCACCGGCGGGCTGGCCTCGCTCGTGATCAACGAGTGCCGCACGATCACCCACCACGAGCCGATGATCACCCTGATCGGGCTGCGGATGGTCTACGACCGCAACGTCTGACCCCGGCCGCCGCCGGGGCCGGGCGCCGGGCGGGCCTCAGCGCCGCCGGGCCCGGCGGACGAGCGCGCGGTACGGCGACGAGGCCGAGCGAGGTGGCCGGAAGTGGGGCCGGTCATGCGGGCCGGTTATCCCGTAACGCCTCCCGAGCGCCTTGAGTACGCTCGGGGCCTGACCCCGCCCGAAATCTCCTTCTGAGGAAGCGTGCCGTGACCGAGCAGAACCCCGTGCCAGTCGATCCCGCCGACGACCTTCCCGAGCAGATGAAGGTCCGCCGGGAGAAGCGGGACCGGATGCTCGCCGAGGGCGTCGAGCCGTACCCCATCGGATTCCCCCGGACCAGCACGCTGGCCGAGATCCGCGAGAAGTACGCCGAGCTGCCCACCGACACCGCCACGGGAGACCAGGTTTCGGTCACCGGCCGGGTGATCTTCGTACGCAACACCGGCAAGCTCTGCTTCGCCACCCTCCGGGACGGCGACGGCACCGAGTTGCAGGCCATGCTCTCCCTCGACCGGGTCGGCGCCGACCGGCTGAACGACTGGAAGCGCCTGGTCGACCTCGGTGACCTCGTCGGGGTGACCGGCGAGGTGATCACCAGCCGGCGCGGCGAGCTGTCCGTGCTGGTCGAGCAGTGGGCGGTGACGGCGAAGGCGCTGCGCCCGCTGCCGGTGGCGCACAAGCCGCTGAGCGAGGAGGCGCGGGTCCGGCAGCGCTACGTGGACCTGATCGTCCGCCCGCAGGCCCGCCAGATGGTGCGTACCCGGGCCGCGACCGTGCGCAGCCTGCGCGACGTGCTGCACGGCCGGGGCTTCATCGAGGTGGAGACCCCGATGCTCCAGCTGCTGCACGGCGGCGCGGCGGCCCGGCCTTTCGTGACCCACAGCAATGCACTCAGCACCGATCTGTATCTGCGAATCGCGCCGGAACTGTTTCTCAAGCGGGCCGTCGTCGGCGGCGTCGACCGGGTCTTCGAGATCAACCGCAACTTCCGTAATGAGGGTGTCGACTCTTCGCACTCGCCCGAGTTCGCGATGCTCGAGGCATACGAGGCGTACGGCGACTACGACACCATGGCCGAGCTGACCCGGAATCTCGTGCAGCAGGCGGCGATCGCGGTCAGCGGCTCGACCGTGGTGACGCACGCCGACGGCCGGGAGTTCGATCTGGGCGGCGAGTGGCGCTCGGTGACCCTCTTCGGGGTGCTTTCCGAGGCGCTCGGCGAGGAGGTCACCGTACGCACCGAGCGCGCCCGCCTGGTGGAGTACGCCGACAAGGTGGGCCTGGCGGTCGACCCGAAGTGGGGGCCGGGCAAGCTGGCGGAGGAACTGTTCGAGGAACTGGTGGTGCCCAGCCTCCAGGCGCCCACCTTCGTCCGCGACTACCCGGAGGAGACGAGCCCGCTGACCCGGGCGCACCGCAGCGAGCCCGGGCTGGCCGAGAAGTGGGACCTCTACGTGCTCGGTTTCGAGCTGGGGACCGCGTACTCCGAGCTGGTGGACCCGGTGGTGCAGCGGGAGCGGCTGGTGGCCCAGGCCCAGCTCGCCGCCCGCGGCGACGACGAGGCCATGCGGCTGGACGAGGACTTTCTCCGGGCGATGGAGTACGGAATGCCGCCGGCCGGGGGTATGGGAATGGGAATCGACCGGCTCTTGATGGCGCTCACCGGCCTGGGAATTCGGGAAACCATCCTCTTCCCCCTGGTTCGCCCGGAGTAGCCGCGCATCTCCACCGGGTCGTTACCGCATCCTATTGACGCGACAAGCGCCGCGCGGGTTATTGTGCTTACAGTTTGCAGGAGCACCCTGCTCGAAAGGAATGTGGGACGTGGCCAAGCAGATCATTCATAAGCTGGTCGATGACCTGGACGGCGGGGACGCTGACGAGACGGTCAAGTTCGCGCTCGACGGCGTTCAGTACGAGATCGACCTGTCGAGCTCGAACGCCGAGAAATTGCGCGACGTATTCGCCTCGTACATCGCCCACGGCACCAAGGTGGGCAGGGGCGGCGTCGTCGTCGGCGGCCGGGCCGCACGCGGTCGGGGTGGCGCCACCGCCGACCGGGAGCAGAACAAGGCGATCCGCGCCTGGGCCAAGAAGGCCGGTAAGGACATCTCCGACCGGGGCCGGATCCCCCAGGAGATCGTCGACGAGTACCACGCGAAGGCCGGTCACTGACGAGACCGCCGAAGGGCGACACCGACGCCGGGCCGGAGCACGACTCCGGGCCGGCGTCGCCGTATCCGCCCGGGACCGGCGTCCGAGCGGGAAGAATTCCGTCCCGACGGTCGTTGTCCACAGCCGGTGGAGAGTCTGTCCACAGCCTGTGGACGACTCCCGGACGGCCCGGATCCGGGCCGCGTCGGCGCCGGCGCGACCCGCATGACGGGTCCGCGACCGTGGCCGAATTTCGCTCTGCGCGTACAGGTAGGGGTACCGGAACACCCCCTGAGCGCGGACGGTTGTGTAAAACGACGCGTACACGGCCTCCGACGGGGACACACGACCTCAGCGGAGTCGGTTCGCGGCGATAGAGTAAGGAGGCACGGACGCCCGTCCCGGTCGTCCGCGCACCGGCCCCGCCACGACTTCTTGACCATCAAGATCGAGTGCGCACGGCACGTGAGGAGCACGAGGGCATGTTCGAGCGGTTCACCGACCGAGCGCGACGGGTTGTCGTCCTGGCCCAGGAAGAGGCCCGGATGCTCAACCACAACTACATCGGTACGGAACACATCCTGCTGGGCCTGATCCACGAGGGTGAGGGCGTCGCCGCCAAGGCTCTGGAGAGCCTCGGCATCTCCCTGGAGGGTGTGCGACAGCAGGTCGAGGAGATCATCGGCCAGGGCCAGCAGGCGCCGAGCGGGCACATCCCGTTCACGCCGCGGGCCAAGAAGGTGCTTGAGCTGTCCCTGCGCGAGGCGCTGCAGCTCGGCCACAACTACATCGGCACGGAGCACATCCTGCTCGGCCTGATCCGCGAGGGTGAGGGCGTCGCCGCCCAGGTGCTGGTCAAGCTCGGCGCCGACCTCAACCGGGTCCGCCAGCAGGTGATCCAGCTGCTCTCCGGCTACCAGGGCAAGGAGCCGGCCGCGGCGGGCGCCACGCCGGGTGAGGCCGCGCCGTCCACCAGCCTCGTGCTGGACCAGTTCGGCCGCAATCTGACCCAGGCCGCCCGCGAGGGCAAGCTCGACCCGGTCATCGGGCGCGAGAAGGAAATCGAGCGGGTCATGCAGGTGCTCTCCCGCCGGACCAAGAACAACCCGGTCCTGATCGGTGAGCCCGGCGTCGGCAAGACCGCCGTGGTGGAGGGGCTGTCCCAGAAGATCATCAAGGGCGAGGTGCCCGAGACGCTGAAGGACAAGCAGCTCTACACGCTCGACCTCGGTGCCCTGGTCGCGGGTTCCCGCTACCGCGGTGACTTCGAGGAGCGCCTCAAGAAGGTGCTCAAGGAGATCCGCACCCGCGGCGACATCATCCTCTTCATCGACGAGATCCACACCCTGGTCGGCGCGGGCGCCGCCGAGGGCGCGATCGACGCGGCGAGCATCCTCAAGCCGATGCTGGCCCGTGGCGAGCTGCAGACCATCGGCGCGACCACGCTCGACGAATACCGCAAGCACCTGGAGAAGGACGCCGCCCTCGAGCGCCGCTTCCAGCCGATCCAGGTGGGTGAGCCGTCGCTGGCCCACACCATCGAGATCCTCAAGGGCCTGCGGGACCGCTACGAGGCGCACCACCGGGTCAGCATCACCGACGCGGCTCTCGTGGCCGCCGCGACGCTGGCCGACCGGTACATCTCCGACCGCTTCCTGCCGGACAAGGCGATCGACCTCATCGACGAGGCCGGCGCCCGGATGCGGATCCGCCGGATGACCGCGCCGCCAGACCTGCGCGACTTCGACGAGCGCATCGCCCAGGTGCGTCGCGACAAGGAGTCCGCGATCGACGCGCAGGACTTCGAGCGCGCCGCGCAGCTGCGCGACAAGGAGAAGCAGCTCCTCGGGCAGAAGGCCCAGCGGGAGAAGGAGTGGAAGGCCGGTGACCTGGACGTCGTCAGCGAGGTCGACGACGAGCAGATCGCCGAGGTGCTCGGCAACTGGACCGGCATCCCGGTCTACAAGCTGACCGAGGAGGAGACCTCGCGCCTGCTGCGCATGGAGGACGAGCTGCACAAGCGCGTCATCGGCCAGGAGGACGCGGTCAAGGCGGTCTCGAAGGCGATCCGGCGCACCCGGGCCGGCCTGAAGGACCCGAAGCGTCCGTCGGGCTCGTTCATCTTCGCCGGCCCGTCCGGTGTCGGTAAGACCGAGCTCTCCAAGGCGCTGGCCGAGTTCCTGTTCGGCAGCGAGGACGCCCTCATCCAGCTGGACATGTCCGAGTTCCACGACCGCTACACGGTCTCCCGGCTGGTGGGTGCCCCTCCCGGCTACGTCGGCTACGACGAGGGCGGCCAGCTGACCGAGAAGGTGCGGCGTCGGCCGTTCTCGGTGGTCCTCTTCGACGAGATCGAGAAGGCCCACCCGGACGTGTTCAACACGCTGCTCCAGATCCTGGAGGACGGTCGGCTCACCGACGGTCAGGGCCGGATCGTGGACTTCAAGAACACGGTCATCATCCTGACCACCAACCTGGGCACCCGCGACGTCGCCAAGGCGGTCTCGCTCGGTTTCCAGGCGTCGGAGGACTCCGAGTCCAACTACGACCGGATGAAGCAGAAGGTCAACGACGAGCTCAAGCAGCACTTCCGGCCTGAGTTCCTCAACCGGATCGACGACACCATCGTCTTCCACCAGCTGCGCCAGCAGGAGATCCTGTCGATCGTCGACATCATGATCCAGCGGATCGAGGGCCAGCTGCGGAACAAGGATATGGGCCTGGAGCTGACCGACAACGCCAAGAAGTACCTGGCGAAGAAGGGCTTCGACCCGGTGCTCGGTGCGCGTCCGCTGCGTCGCACGATCCAGCGCGACATCGAGGACAACCTGTCCGAGCGGATCCTCTTCAACGAGCTGACCCCGGGTCAGATCGTGGTGGTGGACTGCGAGGGCGATCCGGAGAACATCGACAAGTCCAAGCTCGTCTTCACGGGCGCGGACCGGCCGGCCACGGTGCCGGACGCCGTCCCGGCCGACCTCGGTGGCACCGCCGCCGCAGGCGCGGACGAGTAAGTCCGAAACAGCACGAGGGCGGCGGCCCGGTGGCACCAGCCACCGGGCCGCCGCCCTTTCTGGCGATCAGCACCCCGCCCGCCGCAGGCGGATCGCGCCGACGTGGGGCCGGGTGATGTTCCAAGCGATTCAGCTCGACAGGGCAGAAACTGCGCGGCCGACGCAACTGGCGGCAGGCGTCATGGTCCGGTCTCGCACGGGCTGGGCACGTGTGTCCGGGACGTCCGTATCCGCCGGAACTGCGTCGGGCACATGATGCCTGTATGCCGGGTTTGTGGTGGTGGGCGCCACGGGTGGGGTGGGCATGGGCCGGGGCGCCGGGTCGTTG
>NZ_JBNCKV010000017.1:0-180082 GCF_049841695.1 Micromonospora sp. DT178 | reverse complement strand
GCCACAGCTCGTAGGGCAGCGCGGTGCGGATCGCCCGGATGCTGGTGAGGCCGACCAGCACCAGGATGCCGGCGGCGTGGGTGCGCGGGTACGTCACGCGTACAGCTTCATCGGGCGGTACTTCTGCCGGGGGAAGATCTTGTCCACCTCCGCGTTGGTGAGCCCGAAGCGGCCCTGCGCGACGGCTCCGTAGACGTTGAACATGTTGTTGTACTCGGGCACGTCGCCGGAGTCCAGGTCGTCCAGTCCGTTCCAGGTGCCCAGCAGCGAGCCGGCGAGCTTGCGGCCGGAGAGCAGGGTGACCACCCCGCCGTGGCCGTGGTCGGTGCCGCCGCCGTTGGAGGCGACCCGCCGGCCGAACTCGCTGGAGACCATGATGGTCACGTCGGCGGACTTCTCCCCCAGGTCGGTGAAGAACGCCGCCATGGCCCCGGCCAGCTCGTTGAGCCGCCGGTGCAGCTGACCGCCGTCGCGGGTGCCCTGGTTCTCGTGGGTGTCGTAGCCGCCCATCCCGACGGTGGCGACCCGGACGTTCGCCCCGCCCTTGATGAGCTGGGCGAGCTGCTGGAACGCGTAGCCGACGCCCTTGTACTCGACGCCCTCGGCCGGCTGGTACGGCTTCGCGGCGAGGCGCTGCGCGGTGGCCAGCGCGCCCAGGCCGTCCTGCACGGCCTCCTGCACCGGGTGGTTGATCCCGGTGAAGAGCCCCTTGATCGCCTTCTCGGTCGCGGCCCGGTACCGGTCGTCGCCGTTGAGCCGCAGCGAGCCGACGCTGTTGAGGGAGAGCGCGCCGTTGTTGCCGACCAGCGACCGGGGCAGCGTGCTGCCGATGCCGACGCTGCGGAACGCGGTGCCCGTGCCGAGCGCGTCGACCAGGCTGTCCAGCCAGCCCCGGCCGCCGGTCTCGCTGGGCAGGCCGCCGAGGTTGCAGGCGTCCGCGGCCTGGAAGTGGCTACGGGACAGCCGCTCGTCGGAGACCGCCGGGACGAAGCCGAGGTTGCCGCTCTTCAGCCACGGCTCCAGCGGCTTGAACGCGCTGTTCAGCTTGAAGCCGCGGCCCACCGCCAGGGAGTCGTTGCCGAGCAGCAGGTCGGGGCGGGCCTTGGCGAGCACCGGGTCGTCCGCCGGGGCGACCAGGCTCAGCCCGTCCAGCCCGCCGTAGAGGAAGACGTGGATCAGGGTGCCGGTCTTGGTGGCGGCGAACGAGGCCGAGGTGGTGACGAACTGGGCGGTGGCGAGGGCGGTGGCGGTCGCGGCGGCGCCGGCCACGAACGTCCGCCGGGTGACGCCGCGACCGTCCTGCTGGGCCTCCTCCAGGTCCTCCAGCCGCCGGTAGCGGTCGGCCTCGGCGGCGTTCTCGGCGGCGACGATGTCGGCCTCCGCCCGCAGCAGCGCCTCGGCCGGGTCGTCGGCCAGCCGCCGCAGGTCGGGGCATTCGGGGTGCAGGGGGAACGTGTGCACAGTCTTCTCCATCGGGTGCCTCACCGGAGGTGGTGCTGGGGGGAAGCGAGGATCGCCCGCGCTACGGCGGTGACGGCCCCGTCGAACGTGGCGTCGACCTTGTCGCCGGCCGACACGCCGGCCACGCCGAGGATCAGGGACCGCTCCCTGGCGCTCAGCTTCTGGCCCACCAGGCGCAGGGCCAGCGCGTCCACGTACGCCCCGGCGGTGGCCGGGGGCCGGGCCACCAGCTTCTCGGGCGGGGTGTAGGTGAAGACGGTACGCCGGCCGGCGAGCAGCTCGCCCGCCTCGTTCCAGCCGTGCACCATGGTGCCGGCGGAGGTCCAGGCCACGTAGACGTCCGGGTAGCCGTCGGGGGTGGGCTGGCCCATCGGGTACTGGCCCAGCTCGCGCATCCTGTCGTGGATCTGCCGCAGCCCCCGGGCGTACGGGGTGCGCTTGTTGTCGCCGTTGTCGTGCTTCGGCGACGCCTCCGGGGACACCCCCAGGGCCCGGTACGTGGCGACCAGGTACTCCATCGGCCGGCGCACCTTCTGGCCCACCGCCGCCCAGAACTCCGAGGAGCTGAACAGCGTCATCAGCACCGGCTTGATCATGCCCTTGTTCAGGGTGTACGACTTGGCCAGCCGCTCCACGAGGGACTTCGGCGGGGTGTCCGAGACGAACCGGGTGGCCAGGCTCTGCGCCACGTACTTGGCGGTGGACGGGTGCAGCGCGATGTAGGTGATGTACGCGTCGATGGCCGCCTCGGCCTTCTTCGGGTCCTTCGAGTTGTTCGCGTGGGTGAACCCGAGGACCTTCACCTTGCCGACGTAGTGCCGCTCGGGGCGGAACACGTACTTCCCGTCGTTGACGCCCCGGCCGGTCTGGAGCAGGGCCGCCTGCCGGACGTCCTTCTCGGTGTAGCCGCCGTCGACGCCGACCGAGTACAGCTCCAGGTTCTCCCGGGCCAGGTTCTCGTTGACCGCGTCGGCGCGGGAGTCGTTCTGGTTGAGGTAGAGCAGCAGCGCCGGGTGCCGGTTCGCGGCGAGCAGCATCTCGGGGTAGCTGCCGAGGGCGTGCGCCCGGACGACGTCCCGGTCGAAGGACGCGCGGTACACCTCGCCCCCGTCGAAGTCCGCGGCGACGTGCAGGAAGTCGTTCCAGAAGTCGACCATGACCTCGAACAGCTGCCGCTTCGACCAGATCTGCCGGGCGATGGTGGCGTCCACCATCTCCTTCTCCGGCTGCGCGCCCCGCTCGTTGAGCTGGTCGCGCTGCTCGCGCAGCTGCGCGGTGCCCAGCTTCAGCGTCGGCAGGTCGGCGAGCTTCAGCTCGGCCCTCGTCGGCGCGATCTTGTCGGGGTCGAGCTGCCAGCGCAGCCAGCCGTCGATGCCCCGCTCCTTGATGTCGGCGACGACCTGCGGGGTGGCGCCGAAGGTGGCCCGCCGGGCCAGGTGCAGGACCGGGTCCTTGGCGAGCACCGTCTTGACGGTCACCTTGGTCTCCGCGGCCGCGGCGGCCGGCCCGGAGAAGGTGCGGCCGCCGGCCGGGGCGTTCTTCTTCAGCGCCTCGCCGGCCCGGGAGCCCATGTAGCTCTCGTTCTGCTCGGTGTAGGTGCGCACCGTGCTCGGCTGCTGGCCGCTCGGGCGGGCCGGGGTGCCGTCGGTGACCGTGGTGCCGGTGGCGTCGCCGGCCACGGCCTCGTCGCCGAAGAGGCTGCGGATCTGCGGGGTCATCGCCAGGGCGGCACCACCGGCGACCACGGCCGCGGTCCCGCCGAGGGCCGCGAGGGCCTTGCGTCGGCCGACCTTGCGGCCCGGCTCGTCGTCGTCCAGGTTGGGCAGTCCGGGGCCGGCCGACGGCGCGCCCGCCTGCCGCGCGAAGCCGTCCGGGCCGACCCACTGCGGCCCGCGCGCTGCCGGGTGCCCGGCGTGCGCGTACTGCTCCCGCGGGTCGGCGGGGTGTCCACCCTGGTGCTGCGTGCGCGGGTCGTGGCCGTACGGGGTGGAGGGGTGGGTGTCGCGGTGACCGTCGGCGGCGGGGTACTGACGCCCGTCCCATCCGCGATCGTCCCGCGGTCGCCGTGGTGGCACATTCTGGTCGGCCATGTACCAATCCGTTTCTGCTGCGCCGCGACGACTGGCACCGGGCACGGGTGCAGGTGCGGCGACTGGTGCCTGAGGGGGTTGTCACCGGAAGGTAATGAAGCGTTCAGGGGCCTTCAAGCAGCACCGGAAGGCCCCAGGAGGGCACTTAAGGCGCCGCTCAGCGCGGGTCGGCGGCGCCGGAACTCGGGGCGCCCCGGCACGGACCTCGCGAGCAGGGCCTACGCGGCACGCCACGGGCCGGATCCGGCCATCGGGGCAGAGCCGACGCGGGACGCCACTTACATCGCCACAGGCAAATTTAAGGTTCGGCTAAGCCTGCGCTGAGGCGCTCCCCCCGCTCGCCGCAGGGCTCAGGGCGCGGCCGGAGGGGCGCCGCCGGGACGGGACCGCAAAGTAGCAGCAGGACGGGAGCGTGAGCCGCCGCCGCAGCGGGTATGCCGCCGAACCGCTGAACACGTGAGGGGAAGGCACATGCTCAGCAAAGAGGATCAGCGCAGGTTCGAGCAGATCACCCGTCAGCTCCGGGAGAGTGATCCGGCGTTCTTCGCCCGGCTCGACAACCGGGCCCGGGCCCGGCGCGGCCGATGGCTGATGCTGTTGACGATCGTGCTGTGGGCCTCGCTGCCGGCGATGACCGTGCTGGCCGGGCGACTGGCCGGGGCCGTCTGCGCGGTGGTCCTGGTGGCCAACGCCGCGCTCATGTGGCGGTTCCGCCGCCGTTGGCTGTGACCCGGGGCCCCGTACCGTTCCGCCGGCGGTCTCACCGGCCGAGGAGCCGGTACGCCCGCCGCAGCCGCTCGAGGAGGCCGGGCCCGCCGATGGCGGGGGCCGGCGCGCCGAGCTGCCGCAGCAGCAGGTCCGGTCCGGTCGACAGGCTGGGCGGCCGGTCGGGCAACGGGACCGGTGGCAGCCAGAACCGGTCGACCGCCTCGGCCAGCGGCGCCGTCGGCAGGCCGGCGAGCGCCCGGGACGCGCCGACCGGCGGGACGTCCACCGTGTCCCGCCCGGCTCCCGCAGCGTCATCGTCCTGTGTGGACGGTATCGACGCCGGCGCGGCACCGTCCGTGGTGGACGGCGCCGGTGCCACACCGTTCGTCGTGGACGACGCGGCCGGCGGCACGCCCTCGGTCGCGTCCGGCTGGTCGTCGACGCCTGCGGCGCCGGCCCGCAGGGCGCGCAGCCGGTCGAGCAGCTGCGTCCGGCTCCGGCCCCGCCAGTGCAGCAACTGGAACGGGTCGGCGTCGAACGCCTCGGCGAGCAGGTAGAACGTGGCCGCCAGATGCTTGCAGGGCACGGCGAAGTCGGGGCAGCTGCACCGCTGCCGCAGCTCCGCGACGCCGGCGGGGAAGAGTGGGGCGCCGGCGCCCGCGAACAGCTCCTCCAGCTCCGGGGGCAGGTCGCCGGCCAGCAGCCGGGCGCTGAAGAACGCCTGGGCGGCCAGCTCCGCCTCGACGCGGGCCCAGAGCGCCTCGGGGAACGGCGGCAGGGCGATGCTCACCTCGTACGGCTGCGCACGGGAGCCCTGCACCACGGCGTCGACGGTGCCGGGGGCGACGTCCAGGCGGACCACCTGGCCGGCCCGCGCGTACGACCGGCCGCGGGTCAGCCGGGTGCCGAGGGCGAACGACTCCAGCACCTCCAGGAAGCGCCGGGACCACCAGGACCGGCCGATGGCCCCCCGGGTGCTGCGGGCCCTCAGCCCGCCGTCGACCCGGCGCGGCCGGCCGTAGTCGGCGAACCGGCCGTTGGCGCCGCCGTCGCTCTCCGGCTGCCCGCTCACTCCACCACCGCCCCGGCCTCCAGGGTGAACAGCTCGCGCAGCTGCGTCGTGGACAGCTCGGTGACCCACTGCTCGCCGGTGCCGACGACCGAGGCGGCGAGGCTGCGCTTGTCGGCGATCAGCGCCGCCACCTTCTCCTCCACCGTGCCGGCGCAGACGAACTTGCGGACCTGCACCCGGCGCCGCTGGCCGATGCGGAACGCCCGGTCGGTGGCCTGGTCCTCGACGGCGGGGTTCCACCACCGGTCGACGTGCACCACGTGGTTGGCCTCGGTGAGCGTGAGCCCGGTGCCGCCGGCCTTCAGCGACAGGACGAAGATCGCCGGCCCTCCCGGGGACTGGAACCGGGTCACCATCGCGTCCCGGTCGGCCTTGCCGACCCCGCCGTGCAGGAAGAGCACCTCCCGGCCGAACCGGGCCGACAGGTGCCCGCGCAGCATGCCGCCGAACTCGGCGTACTGGGTGAAGAGCAGGGCCCGCTCCCCCGCCGCGAGGACCTCGTCCAGGATCTCCTCCAGGCGGGCCAGCTTGCCGGAGCGGCCGGGCAGCGCCGAGCCGTCGCGCAGCAGTTGCGCGGGATGGTTGCAGACCTGCTTGAGTCGGGTCATGGCGGCGAGCACCAGCCCGCGGCGCTCGATGCCGTCGCTGGACTCGATCCGCGCCAGCATGTCGTCGACGATCGCCCGGTAGAGCGACGCCTGCTCGGCCGTGAGGTTGCAGAGCACCTCCATCTCCAGCTTTTCGGGCAGGTCGGAGATGATCGAGGAGTCGGTCTTGAGCCGGCGCAGCACGAACGGGCCGGTGATCCGGCGCAGCCGCTCGGCCGTCTCGGCGTCGCCGTGCCGCTCGATCGGCTCGGCGTACTTCTTGCGGAAGGTCGCCGCCGGGCCCAGCAGCCCGGGGTTGGCGAACTGCATGATCGACCAGAGGTCCGCCAGCCGGTTCTCCACCGGCGTGCCGGTGACGGCGATCCGGTGCCGCGCGGGCAGCGCGCGGACCGCCTCGGCCTGCCGGGTGGCGGCGTTCTTGATGGCCTGGGCCTCGTCGATGACCACCCGCCGCCAGTCGATCCCGGCCAGGTCGACCGCGTCGCGGGCCGCGACCGAGTAGGTGGTGAGGACCAGGTCCGCGCCGTGCACGGCCGCGCCGAACGCCTCGCCCCGCGCCCGCTCCGCGCCGTGGTGCACGTGTACGCGCAGCCCCGGCGTGAACCGCGCCGCCTCGCGCTGCCAGTTGCCCACCAGCGACATCGGGCAGACCAGCAGGGTCGGGCCGGCGTCCGGCGGGTCCCCGGCGAGCAGGGCGAGCAGTTGCACCGTCTTGCCCAGCCCCATGTCGTCGGCGAGCACCGCGCCGAGTCCGAGGGACTGGAGGAACGCCAGCCAGGCCAGCCCCCGGCGCTGGTACGGCCGCAGCGTGCCCTGGAACGCCGGCGGCGGGTCCAGCGGGGCGAGCCGCCGCTCCACCGCCCCGGCGAGCAGGTCGCCCAGCGCGCCGTCGGCGCTGACCTCCAGCACCGGCAGCGCGTCCGGCTGCTCGGCGTCGGCCAGGCCGAGGCGGAGCAGGTCGGCGACGGTCAGCTCGCCGGAGGACCGGAGCAGCCGCAGGCCGGCGGCGAGCCGCTTCGGGTCCAGCTCCACCCACTGCCCGCGCAGCCGCACCAGCGGGGTCTTCAGCGCGGCCAGCGACGCCAGTTCCTCGGCCGTGAGCGGCTGGTCGCCGAGGGACACCTCCCAGCGGTAGTCGACGAGGGCGTCCAGCCCGACGCCCCCGACGGTGGCGGCGACGGTGCCCGGGGCGGTGCGGCTGCGGGCCTGCAACCGGGCGCCGAGCCGGGACGACGGGCGCCGCCACCAGGACGGCAGCAGCACCGCGAACCCGGCGGCGTGCAGCACCGGCGCGCCCTCGCGGAGGAACCGGTGCGCCCCCTCGACGTCCAGCTCCAGGGCCTCCGGCGTGGCCGTGCGCAGGGCGGTGTCCAGCTCGGGCCAGAGCCGGCTGGCGCGCCCCAGCTCGGCGAGCAGGGTCTCCTGCGGGTCGTCGCCGCGACCGGCCAGCCCGGCGACGCTCTCCGGCGCCCGCCAGACCTGCCCGGCGTCCACGTGCAGGCTCGGCTCGTCGGCCGCCTGGAGCCCGAACTCGACCCGCCACCGCCCGGCCGGCCGCACCGTCGCCGCCGGGTCGGCGGGCACCACGACGACCGGCTCGATGACCTCGTCGGCCGGCGGCTCGACCAGGCGGAAGCTGGCCCGCACGGCGCCGCCGGCCGCGTCGCGCTGCCAGGCGTCCAGTTCGGCGCGCAGCGTGTCCAGCGCGGCCGGGTCGGCGGCGAACTCCCGCACCGGCCCGGTGAGCGCGGCCAGCCAGGCCGGCACGGCGCCGTTCGGGCGTACGCCCCGGGCCAGCGCGGTCTCCGCCAGGGCCGCCCGGACGGCGGCGTCGGTGAGTGCGTCGAGCGCGTCGGCGACCAGCGTGCCCGGCGCGTCGGCGGCGCCCGGCGCGGGCCGGTGGCGCCCGGCGGGCGGGCCGGGTCGCGCGCGGCGACCGGACGGGGTGCCCGCCCCGGCGGCGGCACCGGGGTCGCCCGGTCCGTCCGGCCCGGTGGCGGCGCGGGCGGCCGGGGGCAGGGCCAACGCCAGCGCCCGGGCCCAGGCGGCGTCCGTGCCCGTCAGCAGCGGTCGCCACACCGCCCGGGCGACGGCCTCCGCCCGCTCCCCGTCCGGCCGGGAACGGGCCGCCAGGGGCGCCTCGGCGAGGCCGGGCAGGACCCGGCCCCGGGCCGCCAGGTCGACCGCGAAGTCGGCCAGCTCGGCGAGGTGGCGCAGGGTCGCGCCCGGCACGGCGGCCACCGCGTCGACGCCGCGCAGCAGGGCCAGGGCGGCGTCGGGGGCGTACCGGAGGACGGGCACCCGCCAGCCGGCGAGGGTGACCGGCCCGCGGGGCGCCCCGGCGACGTCGGCGCGGACGAGTTCCGGGGAGTCCAGCGGCGCGCCGGCCCGGGTGGGGAGGGTGAGCAGGGCGGTGCCGAGGTCGGCCGGCTCGGCCGTCGCGGCCAGCGCGGCGGCCAACGCGGCCTGGTCGGCGGCGAACGGGTGCGGCCGTTCCCGGGGCGCCCGGCCCGGGCGGCGCGGCGCGTGGGCCGGCAGCGCGCTGTCCTCGGCCCAGACGGCGAGCCCGACGCCGGACCGCCAGACCCCGTGGACGACCAGCACGCGTCCCCCTCCTCGCGACGACCCCGGCGAGGATATCGGTCCGGGCCCGGCGGCCCCGACCAGCACACCGTCGGCCGTCCGGACGAGCGGGCGGCGGGCGGCCCTGGGCCCTATCCCCGCCGGCCGGCGGGGATAGGGTCGGGCGCGTGTACGACCTCCTCGTGATCGGCGGCCTCGGCGTCGACGTGCGGGTGCGGGTGCCCGCGATCCCGCTGCCCGCCGCCGACTCCGTCACCGTCGACCCGATCGACCTGCGGATCGGCAACACCGGCGCCGGGGTGGCGCTCGCCGCGCACGCGCTCGGGCTCCGGGCGGCGGTGGTCGACGTCATCGGCGCCGACCCGGCCGGCGACGTGGTCCGCGCCGCGCTGGCCCGCACCGGCGTGCACGCCGTGCTGGGCGACGCCCCGGCCGGCACCCGGCGGTCGGTGAACATGGTCGACCCGGCCGGCCGGCGGATGTCGCTCTACGACCCGCGCCCCTGGCACGGGCCGGCGCCGTTCCCGGCAGCCGAGGTGACCGCGCTGGTCCGGCAGGCGGCCCACGTGCACCTGTCGATCATGGACTGGACGCTTCCCCTGCTGCCCGCCCTGCGCGCGGGGCTGGCCGACGGCGCCGTCCTCTCCACCGACCTGCACGACTGGGACGGCGGGAACGCCTACCACCGGCCCTTCGCCGAGGTGGCCGACCTGGTCTTCGTCAGCGGGGTCCGGCTGGGCGCGAGGGCCGGCGCGCTCGCCGCCGCGCTGGCGCCCCGCACGGTGCTGGTGACCCGGGGGTCGGAGGGCGCCGAGCTGCACACCGGCGGGGGCGTGCCGAGGGCGGTGCCCGCCGCCGTGCCGCCCGCAGCGGTCGTCGACACCAACGGCGCGGGGGACGCCTTCGCGGCGGGCGTGATCGCCGGCCGGCTGCGCGGCGCGGCGCTGGCCGACGCGGCGGCGTACGCGGCCCGGGTCGCCGCGGCGGCCTGCACCCACGACGGCATGGAGTATCCGCCCGGCCTGCTGCCCCGTCGCTGAGCCCCGCTGTCCGTCGCCGCGCGGCGCGCCCCGGGTCAGGTCGCCGCGCCGGCCGGGCGGCGGTCAGAGCGCGCCGGTTGAGCCGTCGGTCAGCTCGCGGAGGATGTCGGCGTGCCCGACGTGCCGGGCGGTCTCCTCGATCATGTGCACGAGGATCCAGCGCAGCGAGACCTCACCGAGCTGCGGGTGCGGCACCACGTGGTCGAGGTCGAACCGGCCGGCGACCTCCCGGGACCGCGCGCAGGCCCGCTCGTACGCGGCGGCGAGCCGTTCGACGGTGTCCCCGTCGGTGAGCGTGAAGCTCGCCTCCGCGTCCTCCTGCGAGGTGAGGTAGACGTCGCCCGGGCCGGGGGCGAGCAGGCACGGGAACCAGTTCCGCTCCACCAGCGTCAGGTGTCTGACGAGGCCGGCGACGGTCGTGGCCGAGGGCACCAGCCGACGGGCCGCGTCGGCGTCGGAGAGCCCGCGCAGCTTGCGCAGCAGCACGCCCCGATGGAAGTCGAGGAACGATTCGAGCACGGCCCGCTCGTCGCCGGTGCGCGCCAGCACCGGGCCGAGCGTGGGATCGATCGTCATCTCCGCCATCCACCGACCCTAGTGCCGCCCCGCCCCGGCCCGCTGCCCCGCTATCCGCTGCGGGGTCTCCCCGGGCGGGGCAGGATGGGGCGCATGGCATCAACGGCAGAAATCCCCCTGGTCGGTGGCGTGGCCGACGGCGAGACCGTCACCGTGGAGCTGGACCCGAACGGCCGCCCGCCGCTGACCCACCACCACCTCGGTGCGAAGGGGCTGGCCGAGGCGGAGATCTACGAGTTGGAGTCCGTGGATGCCGACGCCGACCGGTGGTGCTACCGCTGGCGCGGGCCGGCGGTCTGAGCCGGCGGGTCAGGCCGCCGGGGCCAGGCTGCGGGCGCGCAGGCTGTCCAGCACGGCGCGGGTGACCTGGGAGGTTCCCCGGGCCTCGTCGCACACCTCGGCCACGCGCCGGGCGGTGGCCTCGGCCCGCTGCTCGCGCTCGTCCCAGAGCCGGTCGACCTCGGCCAGCAGCGGGCCCTCGACCTCCCGCTCCACGCCGCGCAGGGCCGGCACCCCGAGCCGCTGGGCGAGGTCGAAGACCTTGCCGGCGTACGGCAGGGGCAGGAACGGCGTGCCCGCCATCGCGGCGAAGATCAGGAAGTGCAGCCGCATGCCCACGGCCAGGTCGAAGTGGCGCATCAGCCCGAGCACCTGCTGGGGCGAGTAGGTGCCGTGCAGGATCCGGCCCCGCTCGGCGGCGACCATGTGCGACAGCACGCCGTGCGAGTGCCGGATGTCGTCGCGCTCCATCGGGACGAAGAGCACGTAGGCGTCGATCCGGTGCACCAGGAAGTCGCCGATCTGGGCGAGCAGGCGGTGGTAGCCGTCGACGTCGAGCCGTTCGGCGGCCCGGCCCGGCTCCCGTACGCTCATCCCGACCAGCCGCTTGCCGGCCGGCACCCCCTCCTCGCGGAGCAGTTCCGCCGGGAAGTCCTCGGGTTCGATCAGGAACGCGGGGTCGGCGGTCACGGTGATCGGGTTGAGCAGCCCCGCCTCCTCCAGCACCATCCGGGACTCCTGGTCCCGTACGGTCACCTGGGCGGCGCTGGCCAGGGTCTCCCGCACCATGCCGGTGTCCACGCCCTCGCTGAGCGGCCCGACCCCCACCGCGTACGTCAGCAGCGGCAGGCCCCGCTCCTGGGCGACCCGGACCACCCGCAGGTAGCGGCGGGCCTCCCGGTCGTAGAGGATGCCGCCGCCGCCGAGGATCAGCACGTCGAGCTGGGCCAGGACCAGCGCCGAGTCGGTCCGGCTGATCCCCTCCCAGGGCACCGCCTCCACGTCGGGATGGGCGGTCCTGGTGTGCTCCGGGTTCCGGGAGAAGACGATGATCCGCCCGTTCGGCTCCTGCTCCCGAAGGTCGGCCAGCAGACCGGTCAGGATCGCCTCATCACCGAGGTTGCGACCGCCGTACGAGCCGAGCACACCGATGGTCAGTCCGCCACCATGCCTCATCCGTCGCTCCTCCCCAGGTGCGTCCGGGGCGGGGGTTCCCGCTGCGCCGGGGAACACTCCTGACGGGCTCAGCCGCCCGGGGAGATCCGCTTCGTCATCTGCTGGGCGGCCACCCGGTAGCCGAGGCTGTGGTAGAGGTGGATGGCCCCGGTGTTGGAGCCGAAGACGTTCAGCCCCAGCTCGGGCACCCCGAGGGCGGCGAGTTCCGCCTCGACGAGCTGGATCATCCGCCGCCCGTACCCCTGTCTCTGATGTCCGGGATGCACCTCGACGTTGTTGAGCCATGCGGTGTGGGCCCCGGCGGGGCCGCCGGGGAGCCCGACCCAGATCCAGCCCACCTCGACGTCGCCCACCCGGGCCGTGCGGAGCAGGGCGCCGGCGCTGTCGACGCCGTCGGGGAGCTGTTCGCGCAGCTGGGTGGTGGCCCGCTCCAGGGCCTCGGCCGGGGCCAGGCCGCGATCGGTGACCATCGCCTCGGCGTACGAGCGCACGAGCGGCTCCCGCCGTCGCGCGAACTCCTCGGCCGTCATGGGTCTCAGTTTCACCGCGTCTCCCCTGTCGCCGGTCACCGGTCGGCGGCGCCGACCAGCCGGGACGCGAACGCCACGACCACGTCGTCGGGGTCGAATCCCGCCTCGATGGACGTGCCGAGCAGGTCGAGCAGCAGCCCGTCCATGGCGTAGTGCAGCAGAGCGACCTCGAACGCGCCACCCGGTAATCCGGCGGCGAGGTGGAACGCGACGTCGTCGCGGTAACCCCGGCGCAGGGTGTCGCCGAGGATGCGGGCCAGGTCGGGGCGGCGGGCCGCCTCCAGCCGCAGCTCGATCAGCGCCCGGGTGAGGTCGGGCTGCCGGGTGGTCCGCTCGACGATGTAGCGCAGGTAGTCCGTGAACAGCTCCAGCGACGGCTCACGGGCGCCCAGCTCGGCCAGGACCCGCTCGTCCGGGGCGAACCGCTCCATGATCCGCTCGCCGAGCGCGCCGAGCAGCGCGTCGCGGGAGCGGAAGTAGTTGGAGGCGGTGCCGGTCGGCACGCCCGCCTCGGCGTCGACCGCCCGGTGGGTCAGGCCGCGCGCCCCGGTCGCCGCCAGCACCCGCAGCCCCGCGTCGGCCAGGGCCGCCCGTCGTTCCACGTTTCTCGCCACGGGGAACACCCTAGCAAGAACCACTATGGGTGTAGTAGCTTCATCCACGACATCAGTAGTGATTGGGGATCGGTTTGCGCAAGCTCGTGTACTACGTCGCCAGCACCCTCGACGGCTTCATCGCCGGCCCCGACGGGTCGTACGACTTCCTGCGGTTGGATCCCGACGTGGCGGCCCACCTGACGGCGAACTGGCCGCAGACGCTCCCCACGTTCGCCCACCCGCAGTTCGGCATCGAGGAGCCGGAGGGCCGCTTCGACGCGGTGCTGATGGGCCGGGCCTCCTACGAGCCGGGCCTCAGGATGGGCGTCACCAGCCCGTACGCCCACCTGAAGCAGTACGTCTTCTCCCGCACCCTGCCGCCGGCCGCCGAGCCGGAGGTGGAGATCGTCTCCACGGATCCGGTGGAGTTCGTCCGGGAGCTGAAGCGCCGCCCCGGCCGCGACATCTGGCTCTGCGGCGGCGGACAGCTCGCCGGCCAACTCCTGCCCGACGTCGACGAGCTGGTCGTCAAGCTCAACCCGTGCGTGATCGGCAGCGGCGTCCCGCTCGTCGCCCGGGGGTTCGACCCGCGCCGCTTCGACCTGGTCGACACGCGTCCGTTCGACAGCGGAGTGGTGATCCTCCACTACGCCCGCCCCGCCGGGGCGGAGTAGCCGGTGCCCGTCCGGCGTCAGCCGGGCGGCGACACCGGGTGGGTGAGGAACGGCAGGACGGCGGCGGGCAGCGCCGGCGAGACGACGATGTCGTAGTGGGTGAGCCCCGGCAGCACGGCGAGCCGCGACGCCGGGCGGTCGGTGCCCTCCCCGCCGGCATCCCGGCGGCCCCCGCCGAGCAGCCCGAAGAACTCCACCATGTGCGCGGCGCTGACCGAGTCGGCGTCGGCGAAGACCAGCAGGGTGGGCACGGTGAGGGCGGCCACCTCGGCCGACCAGTCGTAGTCGCGGCGCAGCAGCTCGCCGGTCTTCGCCCAGAGCCGCGACCAGTCCCCCGGTCGGGGCGCGACGCGGGTGTAGAGCTCGTACGGCGGAGTGCCCCGCATCCGCCCGCCCACCCGCTCGTCGGGCTCGGGCATGCCCGCCAGCACCTCCGGGTACCAGCCCTGCCGCCGGCACGGCGCGGAGACGACGACCAGCCGGCGCACCAGCGCCGGGTGCTGGATCGCGGTACGCAGCGCCACGCCGCCGCCGAGTGAGTAGCCCATCACGTCGGCCTCGGCCAGGCCGAGGTGCACGACCAGCGCGGCGACGTCGTCGGCCATCGACTCGTAGCGCAGCGGACGGTCGACGTCGGCGGTGCGCCCGTGGCCCTGGAGGTCGACGGCGATCACCCGACGACGCTCGGCCAGCGCCGGCAGGATCGGCGCGAACATCTCCGCCGACCCGAAGCCGCCGTGCAACAACAGCAGCGGGCGGCCGGCGCCGTGCTCCTCGTGCCACAGGCGCAGCCCGTCGACCTCCGCGTAGCTCATCGCCCCATCCAACCCCGGGCCGTACGACGCACGCGGGCGATCGGCCGTCCGGGCGCGCCCCGCCGCCGCTCCCGCGAGCTACAGCCGCTTGCGCATCCGGATGGCGGTCGCCTCGAAGCCCATCTGCTCGTAGAGCGTCCGCGCGGGGAGGTTGAAGCCGAAGACGCTCAGGCCGATCGAGACGACTCCCCACTCCCGGCACCGCTCCTCGACGGCCTGGATCATGGCCCGCCCGTGGCCCTTGCGCCGCAGTTCCGGTCGCACCTCGAAGTCGTAGCCGAAGGCGTGGAGGCCGTCCGACTTCTGCTCGACGTGCAGCCACAGCATGCCGACCTCGTCGTCACCGTCGTACGCCGTCCAGAGATGGTGACCCGGCGTGGCCAGGCCGTCGGGCAGAAGCTTCGCGTACTCCTCCCGCGCCTTCCGTTCGGCCTCCGGTTCCGGCATCGCGCCGGACTCGGCGATGTTCCGCGCGTAGCTGGCCTCCGCCCGCTGCCGGTACCGGAGGTACTGCTCGTCGGTCATCGGCTCCAGTCTCAGCGTCACCCCGACACGGTATTTCAGCCGCACGGACCAGACCGTCCGGGAAGGACAACAAGGACCTCGGGGCCTACTTCCGCCTTGCGCCCGGTGCTGACTCCGTCGGCAGCGACATTCGTTGAGGCTCCTCCTCCTGCGCCGCGAACCGTTGACGGTCGGCCGGCTACCCCGGCCGGACGCACGGGTCGGTGACCGGGTAGGTGGGACTCTGCGCCGTACGGCCGTCCGTTGTGGTCGCCCGCACCGACCAGGTCAGCGTCGCCGCGCGCAACCGCCCGACGGTCCCCCGCGCCGCCGATCCGTCCACCGTCAGGGCCCGCGCCGACGTCCTGCCCCCGGCGGGTGTCCAGCGCACCTCGGCGGCGACGAGCGTGGCACTGCCGGCGGCCCGCACCACGAGGCTGTACGTCTCCGAGCCGCACCGCACGTGGGCGGTGGCGGAGACCGTGAACGGCGCGGCGACCTGCGGCGCGCCGGTCGGCCGGGGCGCGACCGGGGGCCTGCTCGGTGCCGTGGTCGGTGCCGGTGCGACGCCGCCCGGCGCGACGTCGGGCGCGTCGGTCCGGGCTGCCCCGCCGCCGTGCGTCGGCGCGACGGCGGAACCGGACGCCGGACCGGCGGTACCGGCCGCCGGCGGGTCGGCAGCCCGGGTGCCGGGGTCCGTGGCCGTGCCGGACGGCGGCGCGGGCGCGGGCGGCACGGGTTCACCGGCCGGTGATCCGAACGCCTCGGACACCGGTCGACCGGAGCCGTCCTGCGCGGCGGTCGGGCGCCCGGGTGCCAGTGCCCAGGTGCCGAGCGCGGCGAGGAGGACCAACAGGGCTGCGGTCGCGGCCAGCCGCCGACGGCGCCGGTCGCGGCTCGCCGGGGAGGCCGTCCGCACGGCGTGCGCCGCAGCGCGCGGCGCCGCCCCACCCACCGGGAGCACGGCCGCACCGCCCGAAACCGCCGCCGCGCCGCCCGAGCCCACGGCCACGTCGGTCGTCGACGGGGGCGGGTCGACCGTCTCGTCCGCCGGCCCGGCGTCCCCCGCCCGGGGGTGCCCGTCGGTCGCCGGCGCCGGGTCGGCCGTGACCGCACCCGCCGGATCGGCCTCCGCGCCGGGCGCCGGATCGGCCGTGACCGCACCCGCCGGATCGGCCCCGACGCCGGTCGCGCTGGTCTCGGCCAGTCGCGGCCACACCGTGTCGGCGACGACCAGGAAGGCCGGGGCCGTGTACGCCGACAGCAGCGCGGCCGGGCTGAGCTGTTCCCGCCGGAGCAGCCCGCACACGGCGCAGCTCTCGATGTGCCGCGAGACCCGCTTGCGCAGGGTCGGGGTGAGCCGGCCCTGCCAGCCGTCGATAAGGCCGGCGAGGGTCGGGCAGTCCCGGGCTCCGGTGCGGGCCACCAGCAGCGCCCCCAGCGCCCGTTCGAGCTGTGCGCGGGCGCGCGACAGGCGGGCGTGCGCGTGGTTCGCGGGCACCCCGAGGGCCGCGCCGATGTCGGCCGACGACAGGTCGTGGCGGATGGCCAGGTGGACCACCTCACGGTCGCCCGGGTTCAGCGCGGCGACGGCGGTGTGCACCAGGTCGCGTACCTGATCGGCGTTGACGCCCGTGCCTGGGTCGGCGATGTCGGCCGCCGGTTCGTCGGCCTCCTCCAGCGGCAGGGAACGGGACCGCTGCCGCAGCTGCCGGAGACACTCGTTGCGCACGATCGCGTACAGCCAGGAGCGCAGCCGGTCGGGCTCGCGGAGCTGGCCGATGCGCTGGCTGGCGGTGAGGAACGCGTCGTGGACGGCGTCCGCGGCGGCCTCCGGCTCGCGCAGCATGGTCCGGGCGTACGTGTAGAGCCGGTCGGCGTACCGCCGGTACATGCCCTCCAGGCCGGCCCGATCACCGCGGCGCACCGCCTCGACCAGTGCGGTGTCGTCCCGTGCCGCCGTGTCCATCCGTCTCCCTCGCTGCTCGTCGACGGGTCCAGTAGAACCGCGGATTATTTTCTTCGGGTCTTTCTGTTGGCATCCCGACCCGACCGCGCTCCTACCGGTGTCAGCAATACCGAACAGCCCCGAGAAAGGTAGAGACACCATGCGAGAGGGATCGAACCGCACCCGGTGGACGCGTCGGACGGCCGCCGTGGGGGGAGCCGCGCTGAGCGCGCTCGTACTCGGCCAGCTGGCCCTCGCCGGGCCGGTGGCGGCGGTGCCCGGCCTGACCGTCAGGACGACGACCGGCCCCAGCAACAGCTCCGCGAAGACGCAGAACACGACCTGCCCGGCCGGCACCAAGGTCATCGGCGGCGGTGGCGCGATCACCGGTTCCGGCCTCGGCCAGGTCGGCATGGACATCATGCGTCCGCTGATCGGCGGGGACGCGTACTCGGTGACGGGCCGGGAGGACGAGAACGGCGTCGGCGGCAACTGGGCGGTCACGGCGAACGCGATCTGCGCCACGCCGCCCGCCGGCCTGGTGATGGTGTCCGGCAGTTCGGCGCCCAGCTTCGGCACGTCGAACTGGTTCGAGAAGTCCTGCCCGGCCGGCAAGCACGCCATCGGGGTCGGTGGCGCTGTCGTCGGGGCGGCGAACAGCGAGGTCGTCTTGGAGGACCTGCGCATCCACCAGAACAGCGTCGTGGTGGCGGGTGCCGAGGACGGCACCGGATTCGCCGGCAGCTGGTGGCTGGACGCGGTCGCGATCTGCGCCGACCCGCTGCCCGGCGAGCAGCGCGTGATCGACGACAGCGTCTACAGCTCCGCCGCCACCCGGTCGATCACGGCCACCTGCCCGGCCGGGACGCGGGTGCACGGGGTGGGCGGCGAGATCCTCGGCGGCGACGGGCAGGTGCGCCTGACCCAGATGCGGGCCACCACCTCGACCGTCGCCACCGTCTCCGCCGCCGAGGACGAGGACGGCTTCAGCGGCAACTGGAAGGTGCGCGCGTACGCCGTCTGCGCGAGCTGACCCACCGATCGGGGAACGGGGAGGGACCGCCGGTCGTCCGGCGGCCCTTCCCCGCACCGGTCGTGGTTCGTCGCGGCAGCCGCGCCCCTGGCCTGCGGCTCCCCCGGCCTCGACGCTGGGAGCCGTGATCGGCGAGGCGGAAGCCACCGTCCGAGGCTCGGGGCCGGCCACCGCGTCGCCGTAACCGGTCAGCCGGTGCGGCGCAGGCGGCGGGAGCTTGCCAGGGCCAGCCCACCGAGGGTCACGGCGATCAGCCCCACCACCAGCGCCACGATGGCCCCGCCCAGCCCGTTGCCGGTGCCGATGGCACCGTCGGAGGTGGCCGCGACCAGCCCACCGAGGGCCATGCCGAGCAGCCCCGCCGCCACGGCCACGATGACGCCGAGTCGCCCGGAGCCGGTACCGAAACGACCGGCGGGGCGAGCCAGAGCCAGCCCACCGACGACCACACCCGACAGCCCCAGCACGACCGCCACGGTGGCTCCGAGCCGCCCTGAGCTCATGGCGGTGACGCCGGCGGCGACCGGCTGGGCCGAGCCGTCCGCGGCCGCCGGTACGGCAGACGCGAACACCCCGAGCAGGGCCGCCCCGACCACGGCAAGCACACGTCGGACTGACGACAGGGCTCCTGATGACCTCATGTCGCTCTCCTCTTTTCCTGCGTCCCGTTCCGGGACTCGGTGTCGCCCGATCATGTCGCCGGGCGTACCGCGGGGCGTCCCGCAGCCGGATGCACTTCGTGCTGCCGCCGCTGGGGCATCCGGCTGCCACGGACGCCGCAGGCGTCGGGAAGGTACCGCGGGCGCGGTACGCGACCGCTCGTTCGTGAGCGGGATCCGCCTGCGGCGGCGTCCGGTTAAGGTGCGCGCATGAACACAGGGCGGTCCGCGGTCCGGGCTGGCGTCGCAGACTGGGCGATCGCCGTCGGTGTGGCAGCGGCGCTGCTGGTCACCGGGCTGTCCAAGAACTCCGCCACGAACCTCGATCTGCTCGGCTACGCGCTACTGACCGGCGGCGGTCTGGCGGTGGCAGCGCGCCGCCAGGCGCCAGTTGCCACCCTGGCTGTCACCGGACTGTGCGCGGTGGGCTACCAGGCAGCTGGCTTCGACGTGCCCGCCGTCGCGTACCTGTTCGCGGTGTACACCGCCGTACGGGCGGGGCACCGGAGCATCACGGTGGCGGCAAGCGTGATCATGCTGGCCGCTCTCCCCCTCGCGGCCCTGGCCTCGGGCCTGCACGACACGGGCGAGGCGTTCGCGCAGGCCCGAGGCGCCCTCGAGTTGGCCTGGCTGATCGCGGCCGGGGCTGCGGGTGAAGCGTTGCGGCAGGCCGAACGGCGGGCAGAGGAAGCCGAGCGCACCCGGGAGGAGACCGCGCGGCGCCGCGCCGACGAGGGACGGCTGCACATCGCGCGGGAGCTGCACGATTCGCTCACCCACCAGATCTCGATCATCAAGGTGCAGGCCGAGGTCGCCGTCCACGTGGCCCGCAAGCGCGGCGAACACGTGCCGGAGGCCCTGCTGGCGATCCAGCAGGCCGGACGTGAGGCCACCCGGGAGCTACGCGCGACGCTGGAGGCGCTGCGCGGCGACGACACGGCCCCGCCGCGAGGGCTCGACGACGTCCTCGAACTGGTGGAAGGGGCCCGCACCACCGGCCTGCACGCGACACTGACGATCGAAGGACAACGACACGACGTGCCGGCCGCGGTGGACCGGACCGGCTACCGGATCGTTCAGGAGTCGCTCACCAACATCGTCCGCCACGCCAACGCCGCCACCGCGTCGGTACGGATCGACTACCGTCCGGACACCCTCGCCATACGAGTCGACGACGACGGCAAGGCCACGCCGGGCACCGCCCCGGTGTCCGGCGTCGGGCTGCTCGGGATGCGCGAACGGGTCAGCGCCCTCGGCGGCAGCCTGCGAGCGGAGCCACGCGGCGAGGGCGGCTTCACTGTCCAGGCTGAACTCCCCGTGGACCGGACCTCATGATCCGTGTCCTGTTGGTGGACGACCAGCCGCTCATCCGCAGCGGCTTCCGCGCACTCCTCGACCTCGAGGACGACATCCAGGTGGTGGCCGAGGCCGCCGATGGGGAACAGGGCCTCGCCCTGGCCAGGGAACACCTGCCTGACATCGCTCTCATCGACATCCAGATGCCGGTCGTCGACGGCATCGAGGCGACCCGGCGTATCGCCGCGGACCCGGCCCTGGCCGGGGTGCACGTCGTCATCCTGACCAACTACGGCATGGACGAGTACGTCTTCAACGCGCTGCGCGCCGGCGCAGCCGGATTCCTCGTCAAGGACATCCTGCCGGAGGACTTCCTGCACGCCGTACGCGTCGCCGCGCGCGGCGACGCGCTGCTCGCACCGTCGATCACCCGCAGGCTGATCGACCGGTACGTCACCCAGCCGCTCCCCGCCGGTCTCGACAGGGGACTGGAGGGCGTGACCGCCCGCGAACGCGAGGCCGTCGCCCTGGTCGCTCAGGGCCTGTCCAACGACCAGATCGCCGAACGCATGGTCATCAGCCCGATGACCGCGAAGACCCACATCAATCGGGCCATGATCAAGCTCCATGCCCGGGATCGAGCCCAACTCGTGGTCCTCGCCTACGAATCCGGCCTGGTCACCCCGCGCAACCGCTGACACCGGTCACGGGCCGATCAGCTCGGCCCGCAGACCGCCGACGGTGGTGCGGACGGCGCGCGATCCGCCGTCCCGATGCTCCTGTCGACCCGTCCTGGGCCGCCATGCCCTTCGGGCTGATGCCGGTGCTGGTGGTGAATGGGTGGGCGGGGCAGGTTTCGAACCTGCGATCCCTCGCTTGCAATTTCCACGACGCGCTGTCCACCGAGGTTCGCCGGCCTCCGTCACCAGGAAGGATCGACACCTGACGTCGTTCCCGATCCGCCCTGAACGTCAGTGAATGAGACGAGAACTGAGACGAGACTCGCAACGAGCTACGGGAGCGGCCAGCCGGCGATGGGGCTGACGACCAACGCTGCGAGCGCAGGCAAAGTGCTGTGCCGGACTAATCGGTTGGCATCGCGCCGCCGCACCGCATTACCGTGCCGGTCGTGCCCATCCACGATGACGAGGTCCGCGCCACCGTCGGTCAGGTGCGCCGCCTGGTGGCGGCCCAGTGCCCGCCGTGGGCCGACCTTCCCGTGACGCCCCTGGCCGACGAGTTGGAGGGCACCGACCACGTACTGTTCCGGATCGGCAACGACCTCGTCGCCCGGATGCCCAAGATCGCCTCGGCGGTCGACCAGGCCGATTCCGATGCTCGCTGGCTGCCCGTGCTGGCGCCCCACCTGCCGGTGCGGATCCCCGTTCCGCTGCACGTCGGCGAGCCGGACGAGGGTTACCCGTGGCGGTGGACGGTGGTGCCGTGGGCCCCGGGCGAGACACCGCCCCGGCTCGGCTGCGACGACGTGATCCTGGCCCGCGACGTGGCGGCCTTCGTCCACGCCCTGCACCGGGTGGATCCCGCCGGAGGTCCGGTCAAGCCACCGGGTTCGCGCGGGTCCGCCCTGCGCCACGTCGACGCGGCCGTCCGCCATGTGCTGCCGCGCCTCGCCGAGCACGACGACGGCTTCGACGTGGCGGCGGCCGCGACCGCCTGGGACGCCTGTCTCGCCGCTCCCGACTGGGACCGGGACCCCGTATGGATCCACGGCGACCTGCAGCCGGGCAACCTGATCACCGACGCCGGCCGGCTGGCCGCGGTCGTCGACTTCGGGGCACTCGGTGTCGGCGACCCGGCACCGGACGTGGCACCGGCGCTGTGGACCTTCACCGGCGCGGCTCGCGACGCGTACCGGGAGGCGATCGGGTACGACGACGCCACCTGGCACCGTGCCTGCGGCTGGGCCCTCGCACCGTCGCTGACCGGCATCGACTACTACCGGCACACCTTCCCCCGGATGGCCGAGCACGGCCGCCGGATGGTCCGCGCAGTGATCGCCGAACTGGCGTGAGCGCCACTACCGGCCGGGTGCCTCCGCGCCCAGCGGACCCGCCAGTCGCAGCGCCGTACGCGACGAAGCCTGATGTTCAGGCCGGGGCAGGGTCTTCGGCCGTGACCCTGGTCCTGCCGCCGCGCCTCACCGCCTCGGCGGAAAGCCTGCGCGACGCCGCTCACCGACGCGGACTACGCACCATCCAGCTCCGCACCTTCGAGGTACCCGCCGGGACGCGCGCCGATCACCTCCTTGCGGGCCCGAGTTTCGCCGACGTCGTCGCACCGCTGCTCGGGATCGCCCTCCTGGAGGCCGCGCCCAACTGGCTGGCTCGGCTTCCCCGTGACCTCACCCGCCGGGAGATCGACCTGGTCGCCATCGGCGAGGCCTACGAACTCCGTCGACCAGCGTTCATCAAGTCACCCAACGACAAGAACATCCCGGCGATGATCTACACCGACGGCTCCCGCCTTCCCGGTCCGGATGCCGTCGACCGACGAACTCCGGTGCTCGTCAGCGACATCGTCGACTTCACCGCCGAGTACCGGCTGCACCTGCTCGACGGTGTCGTCCACGCGGGCAGCCAGTACGCCGAGCACGGCCGGTTACGCCTCGGCCCTGCGTCGACCGACGCGCTGGCCTTCGGCACCGACCTCCTCGCCGGATACGGGCACACGCTGCCGTCCGCCGTCGTCGTGGACGTGGGACTGACCGACGGCCGCTGGGCCGTCATCGAGGCAAATGCCGCGTGGGCCAGCGGCGCCTACGCAGCAGACCCGGATCTGGTCCTCGACGTCGTCCTGCGAGCGGCCGGCCCGACGGCGTCGGTCAGCGCGCGCGACCGACGGTTCATCCGACAGCCGCAGCGACCCGCAGCAGCCCCTCGGCCCACTGCGGAGAGCGGTACGCGATGACCGCGCCCGCATGCGAGGCCCCATGCGAACGTGGCGGATTCAGGTCCGCGAATCAGAACCGCCGCGACCGGGCAGGAGGCAGGGAGCTTCCCTCATGAACGGGGTCGTCCAACAGGTCCTGCTCTACCGGACGCCCGACCGGTGGCGGATCTCGGTCTGGGAGACACCGGAAGCCATCGGCTGCGGCGACCTACCCGACACGCCACCAGGCGCACCTGTCGAGGCCGCCCAGCAAGACCTCCTGGCGCACCTCCGTAGGCACTGGCACTTCACGGGCCAGCTGACCTGGCGCGAAGAGAGACCCGACCGCTGGATCGCGACGCCCACCACCGGCTGAAGCCGAAGATCGCCCAACCGGGCGTTGCGGGCCGGGGACCGGTAGACCTCGGCCGCGATCTCCGCACCAGCCCGGTTGCAGTCATCGGCGGCAGCTTTGGCTTGACGGGACCGGTGATGGTGCTGGTGGTGATGGTGGGCGCGGCAGGTTTCGAACCTGCGACCCCTCGCTTGTAAGGCGAGTGCTCTCCCACTGAGCTACGCGCCCGGAACGCCCGTACGGCGGGCCGGAGGGTGGCAAGCTTACCCTGCCCTCCACCGGCCCGATCGTACGGCGTGCCCGGTTGGTCAGGCCGCGACGGCCTCGGCGAGGGCCTTGCGCCAGCCCTGCTGGTCGCGCGCCTCGCCCGGCATGTTCATCTCGGCGAAGCGGACCACGCCCGCCTTGTCGATCACGAAGGTGCCCCGGTTGGCGATGCCGGCGACGTCGTTGAAGACGCCGTACGACTGGGCCACCGCGCCGTGCGGCCAGAAGTCGGCCAGCAGCGGGAACTGGTAGCCCTCCTTGTCGGCCCAGATCTTGTGGGCGTAGACCGAGTCGACGCTGACGGTCAGCACCTGGACGTCGTCGTTGACGTATTCGTTGAGGTTGTCCCGCACCTCGCACAGCTCACCCTGGCAGATCCCGGTGAAGGCGAGCGGGTAGAAGACCAGCAGCACGGTGCGCTTGCCACGGAAGTCCGAGAGCCGGACCTCCTGGTTGTTCTGGTCCTTGAGCACGAAGTCCGGCGCCTCGGCGCCAACCTCGATCGGCATGCGAGCTCCTCAGGATGGGGTCGGATGGGCAACAGCCTGCCACACCCGGCAGCGAGCGCCGCCGGGTGATCGCCGGCGTCGGCCTACTTCTTGCCCTTGGCGCCGCGGCGCAGGACGAGGCGGGCGCCGCTCCAGTCCCGG
Organism: Micromonospora sp. DT178; assembly: GCF_049841695.1. Classification (NCBI taxonomy): domain Bacteria; kingdom Bacillati; phylum Actinomycetota; class Actinomycetes; order Micromonosporales; family Micromonosporaceae; genus Micromonospora; species Micromonospora sp. DT178. The sequence continues at coordinate 156,273 of NZ_JBNCKV010000017.1, read as the reverse complement.
CCGGCGTTGACGGTGGAGGTCTGCTGGAGGCCGGCGGTGGGCGCGGACTCGGCGACCTCGCTCGGCTCGACGTGCCCCTCGCGCCCCGCCTTGGGCGTGAGCAGCCACACGACACCGTTGTCGGCCAGCGGGCCGAGGGCGTCGACGAGAAGCTCGAAGAGATCACCGTCGCCGTCGCGGTACCAGACCAGCACCGCGTCGACCACCTCGTCGGTGTCCTCGTCGACCAGCTCTCCACAGCGGTCGGTCAGGGCGTCACGGAGATCCTGGTCGACGTCTTCGTCGTACCCCATCTCCATGACGACCATCCCCGGTTCGATCCCGAACCGGTCCGCCAGGCTGCGTACCCCGTCGGCGGCCTGACCAGCGGTCGCGCTCACTGTCGCGTGCCTCCTCATCTCATCCCTGCCCGCGGCGCCGCGTCGACGCCGTCAGGCAAAGTCCACACAGTTGTGGCTCCCCGCGCAAGTGGCGCACCGGGTGGAACGGAATTTACCGTGCCAGAAGCGTGCGGGCACCCTGGGTAATTGCTTCCTCGGAGACCAGAACCTGACGGGCCGCCGGACCTAATGGTACAAACGAGTCAACTCCGGCCACTCGCCGCGCTGCCCCGACATATCCGGCATCCACCAGGGCCGCGATGACCCCCTCGCCGACCCCGCCGGAGCGGCGGGTCTCGTCCACGACCAGCACCCGGCCGGTCGCCGCCGCCTCCCGGATGATGTCGGCCACCGGCAGCGGGGACAGCCAGCGCAGGTCCACCACCCGGGTGCCGATCCCCTCGTCGGCGAGGGTCGCCGCCGCGCGCAGCGACATCGGCACCCCGTTACCGAAAGTGATGATCGTGACGTCTTCGGCAGAGCCGACGCCGTAGACGCGGGCCCGTCCGATCGGCACGTGACCGCCGGTCCACGCGCCGGGCTCGGCGTAGTGGGCCAGCCACTCACCGTCACCCTCGGCGTACAGGTCGCGGGTGTGGTAGAGCGCGACCGGCTCCAGGAAGACGCAGACGCTGCCGTCCACCGCCGCGCTGGCCAGGCAGGTGCGCAGCATGGGCGCGGCGTCGTCCGGCCGCGCCGGCACCGCGATCACCAGGCCCGGCACGTCCCGGAGTACGGCCACCGAGTTGTCGTTGTGGAAGTGCCCGCCGCCCTCCTGGTACGCCAGGCCGGCCACCCGCACCACCACCGGGTTGCGGAAGGCACCCTGCGAGAGGAACTGCATCGTGGCGGCCTCGCCACGCACCTGGTCCTCGGCGTTGTGCAGGTACGCCAGGGACTGGATCTCGGGCACGGGCAGCATGCCGGCCAGCCCGGCGCCGAGCCCCAGCCCGAGGATCGAGGTCTCGTCGAGCAGCGTGTCGAAGACCCTGGCCGCGCCGAAGCGGTCGCGCAGCCCCTCGGTCACCCCGTGGACGCCGCCCTTGGCGCCGACGTCCTCGCCGAACACGGCCATCTGGGGGTGGTCGAGCATCCCGTCGGCGAGCGCGGCGTTGATGCTCTGCGCCAGCGTCAGCGGGCCGGTCAGCTCGGGCGGCCGGCCACCGAACGCCTCCGTACGGGCGGCGGCGCCGGGGCCTGCGGCACGGGCCGCCGCGTCGGCCACCGCCCGCGCGAGGCGGACCGGCCGGCGCGGGGCCAGCGGGGCCAGCACCTCCGCGGGTGCGGTCAGCTTCGGCTCGTCCAGCACCTCCTCGGCGATCCGGCGCACCTGCCAGCCGATCTCGTCGTAGCGGGCCAGCAGTTCCCCGCCGGTGGCGACCCCCGCCCCGACCAGCAGCCGCGCGGTGCCGGCCAGCGGGTCGCGGTCGAGGTCGGCGGCGATCTCCTCGGCGCTGCGGTAGGCGGTCTCGGCGTCCGCGCCGGCGTGCCCCATCAGCCGTACGGTCGACAGGTGGAGCACGGCGGGGCGGCGGTGCCGGCGCACCCAGGCCGCCGCCTCGGCCGCCACCTCGTACGCCCGCACCAGGTCGTCGCCGTCGGCGGCGAAGTAGCGGACACCCGGCTTGGAGCGCAGCGTGGTCTCCACCCACCCCTTCGGGGAGCGGACGCTGAGGCCGAGGCCGTTGTCCTCGCAGACGAAGAGCACCGGGATGCGCAGGCCGGTGTGGTCGTACCAGCCGGCGGTGTTGAACGCGGCGGTGGCGCTGGCGTGGTTGACCGAGGCGTCGCCGAACGAGCAGACCACGATGGCGTCCGACGGCCAGGACGCCTGCGCGGCGCCCCCACCACTGCCGACCCGCACCCCGTCCCGCCGACCGGAGGTCTCCAGCCGGCGCAGCCGCTCCACCGCCAGTCCCATCCCGACGGCGCGGGGCAGGTGCGAGGCGACGGTGGGGGTGGTCGGGACGACGGCCAGGTCGGCACGGCCGAAGACCTTGTGCCGCCCGCCGGAGAGCGGCTCGTGGCTGGAGGCGACCATGCCCCGCAGCACGTCGCGGGCCGCCTCGGCGTACCCAGGGCGCAGCGGCCGCTCCACGACGGACCCGGAGCCGCCGGTCGGCTCCTCCGGGTCCGGGGCGTCCGGCGCGGAGGAGTCGCCGGGAACGTCCGGGTCGGCCGGCGCGGCCTCGACGGGCCGGTCGGCCGCAGCCGGCTGGTCGACCCCGTCCTGCTCGGCCCCGGGCCGCTCGCCCGGCGTCGAGCGGGCGGCCTGGGCGGCGCGGACGCAGTAGAAGGCACCCGAGCGGTAGTGCAGCAGCGCCGGGTCGGTGGCGCGCAGCGCGGCGGCGAGCGCGGCGTTTCCCTCGTGGCCGGCGGAGCCGATCGTGTGGAAGCCCTCGCCGAAGCTGTGCAGCCACCGGCCGGCCAGGTCGAGCTGGCGGCTGGTGGCCTGCGCGTCGAAGAGGTCCAGCGCCCGCGCGCCGGTCAGCGTCGTGTCGTCGGTGACCGGCCGTGCGGGGTCACGCCGCTGCGGCGGGGTGGCAAGCGCGGCCAGCGTCTCCCGGAACCAATCGTCGAGATCTTGCGGGGTGGTCACGTCGGACAGCATTACCGACGAGCGGCCCGTGCGCCCACTCGGACACGAATGACGCGGTGTGGTTCAGTCGTCGTCGCACCGCTCGGGGCAGCCGCCGTCGGAGACCTTCCAGACCAGCTCGCGCAGGGTCGCCAGCTCCTCGACGGTGAGCCCGGCAAGCAGCCGGGAGTCCGTCATGACCTGGTGCACCCGGGCCCGCACCTGCCGCCCCGGCCCGGTCACCACCAGCGTCTTCTGCCGCCGGTCGGCGGGGTCGGGGTGCCGCTCGACCAGCCCGGCCCGCTCCAGCTTGTCGACCAGGGCGGTCACGTTGGAGCGGTCGCAGCCCAGCCCTTCGGCGAGGTCGCGGGCCGGCAGCGGCCGATCGGGGTCCAGCTCGTGCAGCGCTCGCGCGGTCGCGGGGGTCAGCCCCAGCTCGGCGATCTCCAGGTCCTGGTGGTGGCGCAGCGCGGCGGCGACGTGCGTGATCCGGCGCACCACGTCGCCGGCCAACGCCGCGCGGTCGGCGGGATGCGGCGGGGTGGAGGGGGCGGTGTGCTGCGCCATGCCCCACATCCTACTTGCGGTCAATAGTTTAGTAGCTCTACTGTTTAGCTGCTCACGCAAATCGCGTCGAGCGCCGAACGGAGGCACCCCGCCATGTCCGACTTCTCGGTCCTCGCCATCTCCGGCAGCCTGCGCCACGCGTCGTACAACACCGCGCTGATCCGGGCCGCGCAGCGCCTCGCCCCGGAGCGGCTGACCATCGAGCGGTACGAGGGACTGGGCGCCATCCCGCCCTTCGACGAGGACGTCGAGGCCACGCCGCCGGCGCCCGTGGTCGACCTGCGCCGGCGGGTGGCGGCGGCGGACGCGCTGCTCATCGCCACCCCGGAGTACAACTACGGGGTGCCCGGGGTGCTGAAGAACGCGCTCGACTGGGCGTCCCGGCCGAGCTTCCCGGTCACCTCCTGGGTGTCGCCGCTGGCGCACAAGCCGGTGGCCATCATGGGCGCGGCGCCGACCGGCATGGGCACCGTCCGGGCCCAGCTCCAGCTCCGGCAGCTGTTCCTGTGGACCGACTCCACGGTGCTCAGCAAGCCGGAGATCATCGTGACCAACGCGCACGAGAAGATCGCCCCGGACGGCACCGTCACGGACGAGACCACCCGGGCGCTGCTGCGCGGCCTGCTCGACGCCCTGACCACCAGGGTCCGCGTGGCCCGGCTCGCTCTCGCCACCGCCTGACCCCGAGCGGCCGGCTCGATCGTGGGGTCGGCGGCGCGACCCGACGATCGTGGGGTCGGCGGCGCGACGCCCCGCCGGGCGCCGCCGCGACCGACGCCGCCGCCCCACGATCGTCGAACGCTCACATCGTCTCCAACTCGCGGCCCCTCGTCTCCGGTACGGCGCGCGCCACGAAGACGAGGGCCAGCACCGCGAAGGCGGTGTAGACGCCGTACGCGAGCGTGAGCCCGACCTCGGCGATGGCGGGGAAGCTGACGGTCACCAACCAGTTCGCGGTCCACTGGACGGTTCCGGCGACGGCGATGGCGGCGGCGCGGATCCGGTTGTTGAACATCTCGCCGAGCAGCACCCAGAGCACCGGTCCCCAGCTCGCGGCGAAGGACACGACGTAGAGGTTGGCGGTGACGAGGGCGATCACGCCCACGGTCGGCGGCAGGCTGACGTTCTCCCCCGATCCCGTGGCGCGGCTGAAGCACCAGGCGAGGACGGCGAGGGTGAGCACCATGCCGCCAGCGCCGACGGCCAGCAACGGCTTGCGGCCGACCCGGTCGACGAGCGCGATCGCGATGAGCGTGGCGACGATGTTCGTGCCGCTGGTGATCACGCTCGTGACCAGCGCGTCCCGTTCCTCGAAGCCGACGGCCCGCCACAGCGTGGTGGAGTAGTAGAAGACCACGTTGATGCCGACCAACTGCTGCAACGCCCCCAGCACCATGCCGACCCAGACGATCGGCAGCAGTCCCAGCCGCCGCTCGGCGGGATCGCCGCGTAGCTGTGACAGCCGCGTCCCCCGCCCGCCTCCGGCGAGCGACCGGTCGATCTCCCCCACCCGCACCCCGTCGCCCACGTACTTGCTGAGCACCGCGCGAGCCTGGTCGTAGCGCTTGCGGCGCACGAGGTAGCGGGGCGACTCGGGGATCCGCAGCGCGACCACCCCGTAGACCACCGCGGGAACCGCGGCCGAGGCGAACATCCAGCGCCACGCCGCACCGCCCCATGGCTCCTGCGCACCGGCACCGCCGGCCAGGGTGGCCAGGGCGTAGTCGACCACCAACGCGACGAAGATGCCGGAGACGATGGCGAGCTGCTGGAGGGAACCGAGCCGCCCGCGCTGCTCGGCCGGCGCCACCTCGGCGATGTAGGCCGGAGCGATCACGCTCGCCGCGCCGACGGCCAGACCGCCGACGACCCGCCACGCGGTCAGGCTGACCGGTCCCACGGCGAGAGCCGCGCCCGCGCTGCTGACCGCGAAGAGGACGGCGGCGATCCGCATGACCCCCACCCGGCCGATCCGGTCGGCCAGCGGCCCGGCGAACCAGGCGCCCACGGCGCCACCGACCAGGGCCGAGGAGACCGCGGCCCCGAGCACCAGCGGGGAGAGGCCGAACTCGGCCTCGATGGCGTCCACCGCGCCGTTGATCACGGCCGTGTCGTAGCCGAACAGGAAGCCGCCGATCGCCGCGGCCCCGGCCACCAGGACGGCCGAACGGCGCTCCTCCGGGCGCCCGCCCGGCTCCGCCTTCGCCCCGCCATCGCCGGCGTCCATGGCGTTCATGCTGCCTCAGCGGGTCGTTCCTTCCGTTGCGAACGCAGATGTCGGAGTGCCGGGCCACCGGCGCCGCCCTCGGGTGACACCTCTGAGGCGGACGGCCTTCCCTCGTTGCAGGCGTCGGGCGTACTGTTCATTCAGAAACTTCTGAACGTTTGGAACGAGGAGCTGATGACGAAACTCTCCACCCAGCGCCGTTACGCCGAGGACGCCGCCGTCGTACTGAGCGGCCTCGGCCTGCCCCCGGCGTACGGCAAGCTGCTCGGCTGGCTGCTGATCTGCGACCCGCCGGGCCAGACGAGCAGCCAGCTCGCCAACGGGCTCGGCCTGTCCAAGGGCTCGGTCAGCACCGGCATGCGGATGTTGGAGAGCAGCGGCCTGGCCCGGCGGGTGCCGGTGCCGGGCCACCGGGGCCACGCGTACGAGGTCAGGCCCGACGCGATCATCCGGATCGCCGCCGACGCCGCCAAGTTCCGGGTGTTCCGCGAACTGATGGAGCAGGGCCTGAGTGTCATCGGCGGGGAGGACGCGCCCGGCAGCGAGCGGCTGCGGGTGATGCGCGACTTCTACGCGTTCGTCGAACGCGAGGTGCCCAAGCTCGTCGAACGCTTCGAGGCCGAGTACCCGGGGAAGGGAGAGGGCGATGACTGAGCCTGCCATCGAGACGGAGGCCCTGGTCAAGACGTACGGCCGCAACCGCGGCCTGACCGGGCTGGACCTGCGGGTCGAGCGCGGCGAGGTGTACGGGTTCCTCGGCCCCAACGGGGCCGGCAAGTCCACCACGATCCGGTTGCTGCTCGACCTGATCCGCCCGACCAGCGGCCGGATCAGCGTGCTCGGCGCGGATCCTCGCCACCACGGAGTCACGCTGCGCCGCCGGATCGGCTACCTGGCCGGCGACTTCGTCGTGGACGGCCGGCAGACCGCCCGGGAGCTGCTCACCTACCTGGGCAATCTGCGCGGCGGGGTGCCCCGGACCCGGATCGACGAGCTGGCCGCCCGGCTCGACCTGGACCTCGGCCGGCGGATCAGGGGGCTCAGCAAGGGCAACCGGCAGAAGGTCGGCGTGGTGCAGGCGTTCATGCACGACCCGGAGCTGCTGATCCTCGACGAGCCGACCAGCGGGCTGGACCCGTTCCTCCAGCAGGAGTTCCTCGCCATGGTGCGGGAGGCACGCGCCGACGGACGGACGGTGTTCATGTCCTCGCACGTCATGAGCGAGGTGCAGCAGACCGCCGACCGGGTGGGCATCGTCCGCGAGGGCCACCTGGTCACCGTGGCCCGGGTCGAGGAGCTGCGCGAGCAGGCCGTCCGCCACGTCGAGATCAGCTTCGCCGACCCGGTCACCGAGGCGGAGTTCGCCGCCCTGCCCGGCGTCAGCGAGGTCAGTGTCACCGGGACCGTCCTTCGGTGCCGGCTGGACGGGCGGGCGGACGCGCTGGTCAAGGCCGCCGCCGGGCACATCGTGGTCGGGTTGCTCTCCGCGGAGCCCGACCTGGAGGAACTGTTCTTCGGCTACTACTCCCGGGAAGGGGCCGTCCGTGCTGCTGCGTGACCCGTTCACCAAGGCGCTACACGACGCGCGCCGATCGCTGGTCGGCTGGACCGTGGCGATCGTCGCCGTCGGCGCGATGTACGCCTCGTTCTGGCCGACGATGCAGACCCCCGAGATGACGAAGGCGCTGGAGGCGTATCCGGAGGGGCTGCTGGAGGCGTTCAACTACAGCGACCTGACCAGCGCCGCCGGCTACCTCGGCAGCGCCGTCTACGGGCTGCTGGTGCCGCTGCTGGTCGCCGTCTTCGCCATCGCGGCCGGAGCCCGCGCGGTGGCCGGCGACGAGGAGGCCGGCACGCTGGACCTGGTGCTCGCCCACCCCGTCGGCCGGGCCCGGCTCGCGCTGCTGCGCTTCGCCGCGGTGGCGGTCGGCATCGTCGCGATCGCCGTCCTGCTCGGCCTGGCCCTGGTGGGGCTGAGCGGCCCCGCGGAGTTCGACGGGATCGGCGCGGGCGGATTCGCCGCGATGACCCTGCACCTCGCCCTGTTCGGGATGGCCTTCGCCGCGCTCGCCTTCGCCGTCGGGGCGGCTACCGGCCGGCGGGCCGCCGCGCTCGGCGCCGGGGCGGGCGTGGCCGTGCTCGGCTACCTGGCCAACTCGGTCTTCCCACAGGTCGAGGGGCTGGTCTGGGCCCGCGAGCTCTCCCCGTTCCACTGGTACCTGGGCGGCTCGCCGCTGGTCGACGGGGTGCAGCCGGTCGGCGCGCTGCTGCTGCTCGGCGCCACCGGGCTGCTCGTCGCCGTCGGCACCGCCGCGTTCACCCGGCGGGATCTCGCCGTCTGAGCGGCGCGCAGGGCCCCGCCCCCACCCGGGGCGGGGGCGGTCAGCCGGGGAGGAAGGAGAAGCGGACCGTACGGGTGGGGTTGTCGCCGTTGGGGTCGACCAGGCAGAGCGACTGCCAGGTGCCCAGCGCCAACCGCCCGTCGATCACGGGCAGCGTCGCGTACGGGGGGACGAACGCCGGCAGCACGTGGTCGCGTCCGTGGCCGGGCGAGCCGTGCCGGTGCCGCCAGCGGTCGTCGGTGGGAAGCAGGTCGTCGAGCGCGGTGAGCAGGTCGTCGTCGGATCCCGAGCCGGTCTCGATGAGTGCCAGCCCGGCCGTGGCGTGCGGCACGAAGACGTGCAGCAGTCCGTCACCCTGCCCGGAAACGAACCGCTCGGCCTCCGCCGTGATGTCCCGGACGGTCGGCCGGGAGCCGGTCTGGACCGTGATCACCGCACTGCGCATACGACGCATTCTGCCCGAGCGGGTCAGTGACCGCCGCCGGAGTCCCCGCCACCGGACCAGCCGCCACCGGAGTCCCGCGCAGGGTAGGGAGGCCGGGCGAGGGCCGGCCGTCCCGCCCATGGTGGACGGGACGCATCACCGGTAGCGCAAAGTTACCGGCGGGTACCTGTGTCGCGCGTCGCGTCTCCGGGCGGTGGGCGTGACGGCGGGTGCCACCAGGAGGCAGGATGGCGCTAGAGACCTATCCCACACAGAACCGAGGGAACGCCTGTGGCTACGGAACGCAAGCGCCCGGTGATCACCGCTGGTCTGCCGAGCCAGCTTCCGGACATCGACCCTGAAGAGACCAGCGAATGGGTCGAGTCGCTCGACGGTGTCATCGACGAGCGCGGGACCAAGCGCGCCCGCTACGTCATGCTGCGCCTGCTGGAGCGGGCCCGCGAGCGCCAGGTCGGGGTGCCGTCGCTGACCACCACCGACTACATCAACACCATCCCGCCGGAGCGCGAACCGTGGTTCCCGGGTGACGAGCACGTGGAACGGCGGATCCGGGCGTACGTCCGGTGGAACGCGGCCATGCTGGTGCACCGGGCGCAGCGCCCCGAGATCGGCGTCGGCGGGCACATCTCCACCTTCGCCAGCTCGGCCTCGCTCTACGAGGTGGGCTTCAACCACTTCTTCCGCGGCAAGGACCACCCGGGCGGCGGCGACCACATCTTCTACCAGGGCCACGCCTCGCCCGGCATGTACGCGCGGGCGTTCCTGGAGGGGCGGCTGACCGAGCACCAGCTCGACGGGTTCCGCCAGGAGCTGTCGCACCCGGGCGGCGGCCTGCCGTCGTACCCGCACCCCCGGCTCATGCCGGACTTCTGGGAGTTCCCCACGGTCTCGATGGGCCTGGGCGGGCTGAACGCGATCTACCAGGCGCGGTTCAACCGCTACCTGCACCATCGGGGCATCAAGGACACCTCGGACCAGCACGTGTGGGCGTACCTGGGCGACGGCGAGATGGACGAGCCGGAGACGCTCGGCGCGATCGGCGTGGCCGCCCGCGAGGAGCTGGACAACCTCACCTTCGTGATCAACTGCAACCTCCAGCGGCTCGACGGGCCGGTGCGCGGCAACGGCAAGGTCATGCAGGAGCTGGAGGCGTTCTTCCGGGGCGCCGGCTGGAACGTCATCAAGGTGGTCTGGGGCCGCGAGTGGGACCCGCTGCTCGCCGCGGACACCGACGGCGCGCTGGTCAACCTGATGAACACCACGCCCGACGGTGACTACCAGACCTACAAGGCGGAGTCCGGGGCGTACGTCCGGGAGCACTTCTTCGGCCGCGACCAGCGGACCCGCAAGATGGTCGAGGACCTCAGCGACGACGAGATCTGGAACCTCAAGCGGGGCGGGCACGACTACCGCAAGCTCTACGCGGCCTACAAGGCGGCGATGGAGCACACCGGCCAGCCGACCGTCATCCTGGCCAAGACGATCAAGGGCTGGACGCTGGGCTCGCACTTCGAGGGCCGCAACGCCACCCACCAGATGAAGAAGCTGACGCTGGAGGACCTGAAGACCTTCCGCGACCGGCTCTACCTGGACATCCCGGACAAGGCGCTGGAGGACAACCCCTACCTGCCGCCGTACTACACGCCGGGCGAGAAGTCCGACGAGATCGCCTACCTCAAGGAGCGGCGCCAGCAGCTCGGCGGCTACCTGCCGTCGCGGCGCTCCGGCCAGAAGCGGCTGGCCATCCCCGGCCCGGAGCGCTTCGCCGACGTCAAGCGCGGCTCGGGCAAGCAGAAGGTGGCCACCACGATGGCCTTCGTCCGTCTGCTCAAGGACGTGATGAAGGACAAGGAGTTCGGCAAGCGCTGGGTGCCGATCATCCCGGACGAGGCCCGCACCTTCGGCATGGACTCGCTCTTCCCGACGCAGAAGATCTACTCGCCGCACGGCCAGCGCTACACCTCGGTCGACCGGGAGCTGTTCCTGTCGTACAAGGAGTCCACCGGCGGGCAGATCCTGCACGAGGGGATCAACGAGGCCGGCTCGGTCGCCTCGTTCACGGCGGCGGGCTCGGCGTACGCCACCCACGACGAGCCGATGATCCCGATGTACATCTTCTACTCGATGTTCGGGTTCCAGCGCACCGCCGATGGGCTGTGGGCCGCCGCGGACCAGATGGCCCGGGGCTTCCTGCTCGGCGCCACCGCCGGCCGGACCACGCTCAACGGCGAGGGGCTCCAGCACGAGGACGGCCACTCGCTGCTGATCGCCGCCACCAACCCGGCGGTGGTCGCGTACGACCCGGCGTTCGCGTTCGAGATCGCGCACATCTTGGAGAACGGCCTGCACCGGATGTACGGCGAGGCGCAGGAGAACGTCTTCTACTACCTGACGATCTACAACGAGCCGATCCTCCAGCCGGCGGAGCCGGTGGGGGTGGACGTCGAGGGGCTGCTCAAGGGCATCTACCGCTACTCCCCCGCCCCGTCGGTGGGCGACGACGCGCCGAAGGCCAACGTGCTCGCCTCGGGCACCGGCATGCAGTGGGCGCTCAAGGCGCAGCAGCTGCTGGCCCAGGACTGGGGCGTGGCCGCCGACGTCTGGTCGGTGACCTCCTGGACGGAGCTGCGCCGGGACGCGGTGCAGTGCGAGGAGCACAACCTGCTCAACCCGGGCGCGGAGCAGCGGGTGCCGTACATCCAGCAGAAGCTGGCCGACGCCGAGGGCCCGAAGGTCGCGGTCAGCGACTGGATGCGCGCGGTGCCGGACCTGATCGCCCGCTGGGTGCCCGGCGACTACACCTCGCTCGGCACCGACGGGTTCGGCATGTCCGACACCCGGCACGCCCTGCGCCGGCACTTCCACGTCGACGCCGAGTCGGTGGTGGTGGCGACGCTGCGGCAGCTCGCCCTGCGCGGCACGGTGCCGGCGAGCGTGCCGGCCGAGGCGGCCAAGAAGTACGCCATCGAGGACGTGAACGCGGCCCCGGTCGGCGAGACCGGCGGCGACAGCTAGGACGTACCGCGACGAAGGGCCCGGCGCACCCGCGCCGGGCCCTTCGTCGTCCGACGAGCGAAGCGGCGGTGGTCCGGAGTCCCTGGCGGGGACACCGGGCCACCGCCGTCGCGGGTGACGCCAGGACGTGCCCGGCTCAGCCGACGGCGGCCAGATCGGTCAGCCGGGCGAGCGAGTCCTCCAGGTCGGCGCCGACCCTGCGCAGGCCGAGGCGGAGCAGGGCGGCCTTGACCGGACCGGCCGGCCAGCGTACGACGATGAGTCGCACGATCGTCCCGCCCTCCTCCTCGTCCGCGGTGAGCTGGACGTAGATCTCGGTGCGCGCCTCTGCCCGGGCACCGGCGCCCTTGGCGCGTTCGCGCCAGCCGATCAGGGTCGGCGCCTGATAGGCGATCACCTCGGCCTCATGCGCGGCGCCGCGTCCGGCCTGGACGAGTTGTCGTCGCCCGAAGCCCTCTCCCGAGAGCACCTCGGCCGCACGGACCCCCGCCAGCCAGGCCGGCAACTGCTCGGCCCGCTGCACGACGTCCCAGACCGCTTCCACTGGCGCCATCACGTGCGCACTGCGTTCCACGAGGATCATTTCCGTCTTTCCTCCAGTGAGGACATCCCACGATATCGGCACTCTATGCGCAAATTCGGACGTACTGGGACGGGTTTGGAAAAGACACGCCGAAATCCATTGCGCTGCGGCGCCGGAAGACCTATGGCGCATCGATCGACGGCGCTCTAGAGTCGCGAACACGATTCACGTACGCCGGGAGGGCGCATGTCGACCGCAGCGATGCCCGAGTTCCCCGCCGGTTTCCGCTGGGGGGTGTCCACCTCCGCCTACCAGATCGAGGGCGGCGTCGACGAGAACGGGCGGGGAGCGTCCATCTGGGACACCTTCGCCCACACCCCCGGGCGGATCGCCGACGGCAGCACCGGCGACGTGGCCTGCGACCACTACCACCGGCACGCCGAGGACGTCGCGCTGCTGGCCGGGCTGGGCGTCTCGGCGTACCGCTTCTCGATCGCCTGGCCCCGGGTGCGACCCACCGGCGACGGCCCGGTCGACGATCGCGGGCTGGACTTCTACGACCGGCTCGTCGACGACCTGCTCGCCCACGGCGTCGACCCGGTCGCCACGCTCTTCCACTGGGACCTGCCGCAGGCCCTCGAGGACGCGGGCGGCTGGCTGAACCGGGACACCGCCCACCGCTTCGCCGAGTACGCCGACGCGACCGCCGCCCGCCTCGGCGACCGGGTGAAGCTCTGGATCACCCTCAACGAGCCGTTCATCCACATGAGCCTCGGCCACGGCACGGGCGAGCACGCCCCCGGCCGGACGCTGCTCTTCGACGCCTTCCCGGTGGCCCACCACCAACTGCTCGCCCACGGCCTCGCCGTCGCCGCGCTGCGGGCACGCACCACCAGCCCGATCGCCATCGCCAACAACTACTCGCCCGTGTGGCCGGCCGGGGACACCGACGCCGACCGGGCGGCCGTCGCCGCGTACGAGGCGCTGCACAACCGCCTCTTCACCGACCCGCTGCTCGGCCGGGGCTACCCCGACGGGCTCGGCTTCGACACGGGCGTGGTGCGCGCCGGGGACCTCGACGTGATCGCCGCGCCGATCGACGTGCTGGGCGTCAACTACTACAACCCGACCGGCGTACGCGCCCCGCAGGAGGCCTCGCCGCTGCCGTTCGAGTTCGTGCCGCTCGACGGATACCCGCGCACCGCCTTCGACTGGCCGGTCGCCCCCGACGGGCTGCGCGAGCTGCTCGGCTGGCTGCGCCGCACGTACGCCGACGACCTGCCGCCCATCCAGGTCACCGAGAGCGGCTGCGCGTACGACGACATGCCCGACGCCGACGGCCGGGTGCACGACCCGGAGCGGATCGCCTACCTCGACGGGCACCTGCGCGCGGTACGCGCGGCGATGGCCGAGGGCGTCGACGTGACCGGCTACTTCGTCTGGTCGCTGCTGGACAACTGGGAGTGGGCGGAGGGCTTCACCAAGCGCTTCGGCCTCGTGCACGTCGACTTCGACACCCGGGCGCGTACGCCCAAGTCCTCGTACGCCTGGTTCCGTGACCTGATCGCCCGGCCGTGACCACCGTCGATCCGACGCCCGCGTCGCTGCCGGCGGCGCTCGCCGAGCCGACCGTGCCGGTGCGGCGGGGCTGGATCGCGCTGATCTTCGCGGCGAACCTCGGGGTCTGGATGGCGTTCTTCACGCCGATCCAGGTGCTGCTGCCGCAGCAGCTGGGGCGGATCGCGCCGGCCGACAAGGAGACCGCGCTGGCCGTGGTCACCGGCATCGGCGCGCTCGCCGCGGTGCTCGCCAACCCCCTCGCCGGGGCGCTGTCGGACCGGACCTGCCTGCGGCTGGCCGGGCGGGAGTTCGGCCGGCGGCACGTCTGGACCGCCGGCGGCGCGCTGCTCGGCGCGGCGGCCCTGGTGCTGCTGGCGCAGCAACGCACCGTCGCCGGGGTCGCGCTCGGCTGGGTCGCCGCGCAGGTCTGCTTCAACGCGATGCTGGCCAGCCTCACCGCCGCCGTGCCGGACCGGGTGCCGGTCGCCCAGCGGGGCGGCGTCTCCGGCTGGGTCGGCATCCCCCAGGCGCTGGGGCTGGTGCTCGGGGTGGTGCTGGTCACCGCCGTGGTGAGCGGCACCGCCGCCGGCTACGTGGCGATGGCGGCGGCGGTGCTACTGCTGGCCCTGCCGTTCGCGCTGCTCACCGCCGACGACCCGCTGCCCAGGGCGCACCGCCCGGCGCTGCGGTGGCGTGCCCTGCTCGCGTCGATGTGGATCTCGCCGCGCCGCCACCCCGACTTCGGCTGGGCCTGGATCACCCGGTTCCTGGTGCAGCTCGGCAACGCCCTCGGCACGCTCTACCTGCTCTACTTCCTCACCGACGAGGTGCGCCACGTCGACCCCGAGGGCGGCCTGCTGGTGCTGATCCTGCTCTACACGGCCGGCCTGGCGGCCACCGCCGTGGTGGCCGGGCGACTGTCGGACCGCTCCGGCCGGCGCAAGGTCTTCGTCATCACCGCCGGCGGGATCATGGCGGTCGCCGCGCTGCTGCTGGCCGTCGCGCCGGTCTGGCCGGTGGCCGTGGTCGCCGCGCTGCTGCTCGGCGCCGGCTACGGCGTCTACCTGTCGGTGGACGCCGCGCTCATCACCCAGGTGCTGCCGGCCGCGGCCGACCGGGCCAAGGACCTGGGCGTGATCAACATCGCCAACTCCGCCCCGCAGGTGCTCGGGCCGGCGATCTCCGCCCCGCTAGTGGTGCACCTCGGCGGCTATCCGGTGCTCTACGCGGTCACCGCGGCGGTCACCGTGCTGGGCAGCGTCCTGGTGCTGAAGATCCGCTCGGTGCCCTGAGCCGCACCCCTGGCGGAATCCGGTCGCGGGCCGCCGTAGGCTGGGGACGTGACGGTACGTGTACGCTTCGCCCCCTCCCCGACCGGTATGTTCCACGTCGGCGGCGCCCGCTCGGCGCTGCAGAACTGGATCTACGCCAAGCAGCAGGGCGGGGTGTTCGTGCTCCGCATCGAGGACACCGACGCGGCCCGCAACAAGCCGGAGTGGACCGAGGGCATCCTCTCCGCGCTGGACTGGATCGGCATCGAGCGCGGCAGCTACGAGGGCCCCCACTTCCAGTCCCAGTACGCCGGCGAGCACCGGGCCGCCGCCGCGCGGCTGCACGAGTCCGGCCGCGCGTACTACTGCGACTGCACCCGCGAGGCCGTGCAGGCCCGCACCGGCTCGCAGTACCAGGGCTACGACGGCTTCTGCCGCGACCGGGGCCTGCCGGCCGGCGAGGGGCGCGCCCTGCGCTTCCGCACGCCCGACGAGGGCGAGACCGTGGTGGTCGACCTGATCCGCGGCGAGCCCACCTTCGAGAACAAGCTGATCGAGGACTTCGTCATCGCCCGGGGCGACGGCTCGCCGGTCTTCCTGCTCGCCAACGTGGTCGACGACATGGCCATGGGGATCACCCACGTGATCCGGGCGGAGGAGCACCTGCCCAACACCCCCAAGCAGCAGCTCCTCTGGGACGCCCTCGGGGTCAAGCCGCCGATCTGGGCGCACGTGCCGGTGGTGGTCAACGAGAAGCGGCAGAAGCTCTCCAAGCGCCGGGACAAGGTGGCCCTGGAGGCGTTCCGGGACGAGGGCTACCTGGCCGAGGCGATGCGCAACTACCTGATGCTGCTCGGCTGGGCGCCGTCGGGCGACCGGGAGATCGTCCCGTGGTCGGTGATCGAGGAGGAGTACCGGCTGGAGGAGGTCAACCCCTCCCCGGCGTTCTTCGACGAGAAGAAGCTCCGGGCGTTCAACGGCGAGTACATCCGGGCCCTCTCGGTCGAGGAGTTCGTCGAGGCCTGCCGGCCGTGGCTGACGGGCACCGGCACCATCGCCCCGCCGCCGTGGCAGCCGGAGGAGTTCGACGCGGACGCCTTCGCGGCCGTCGCCCCGCTGGCGCAGACCCGGATCGCGCTGCTCAGCGAGATCGTGCCGAACGTCGACTTCCTCTTCCTCGACGCGCCGCTGATCGACGAGGCCGCCTGGGCCAAGGCGATGAAGGAGGGCTCGGCGGAGCTGCTGGACGCCGCCACGGCGGCGTTCGAGGCGCTGGAGTCGTGGGACGCGGAGACGCTGAAGTCGACGCTGGAGGCGGTCGGCGCCGAGCGCGGGCTCAAGCTCGGCAAGGCCCAGGCCCCGGTGCGCGTCGCGGTCACCGGCCGCACCGTCGGGCTGCCGCTGTTCGAGTCGCTGGAGGTGCTCGGCCGCGAGCGCGTCCTGAGCCGGCTGCGCGCCGCCCGGGTCCGCCTGGTCTGAGCCGCCGCACGGGCCACACCACGCCAGCGCGACGTATCCATCGGCGCCCGGACCGTCCGGTCCGGGCGCCGCGGCGTCGAGCCGTCCGGGCGCCGCGGCGTCGAGCAGGGCGTCCGGGTGCCGGGGCGTTGAGCCGGGCGCCCGGGTGCCGGGGCGTTGAGCCGGGCGCCCGGATGCCGGGGCGTTGAGCCGGGCGTCCTGGTGTCGGGGCGGATGCCGCTCAGCGACGGGCGGAGCGGCGGCGCAGCAGCAGGCCGGCCGCGAGGGCGGCGAGGAGAAGCACGCCGCCGAGGGCCCACAGCCAGCCGCGCCCGGCCGCGTCGTCGCTCTCCTTCGCCGCGGGTACCGCGGATCCCGGCGAGCCCGCGCCCGCCGGATCGGGCGCGGCCGAGGTCGGCGCGGCAGCGGCCGAGGTCGGCGCGGCGCCGGCCGAGGGCGGTACGGCCGACGCCGGGGCGGTCGGGCCGGCGGTGCCCGCGCCGGTCGGCGACTCGGCGGGGGTGCCGGTGGTCAGGGTGAACCGCACCTCACCGGAGACCGGGTGCCCGTCGCTGGACGCCACCCGGTAGTCGACGATGTAGAGCCCCGCCCGGCCCGGCTTGAACGGCACGCTCACCCGCGAGCCGGAGAAGGTCGGCGCGCCGCCCAGCGCGGCCACGTTGTCCGGACCGGTGACTGTGATCTTCGTCGTATTCGGGTCCACCTTCGCCAGGAAACGCAGCTCGATCCGGGACGGCGCCTCGGCCACCCGGGCGCCGTTGCGCGGATCGCTGCCGGTCAGCGAGTTGTGGGCGGCCGCCGGCGCGGCCGGCAGCAACAACGACACACCGAGCGCCACGCCGAGCACCACTGGCCAGGTGCGCGCCACTCGTGGGAACCTGCCCCCCATGAACCCCTCCGTAAAGGTACGATCCGCCCGCTGATCAACGGCTACCGTTCATTGGTCGGGCCGGGATCACAGATAGTTCCAATTACTGTTCCACGAGCTGCAACCGATCGACGTTCTGCGCAGTCTTGAGGGTGGCACCCTGCACGGGTTCGGTCACCCCCGTCAGCCAACCAACGCGTGACCTGCAGCAAGCCAGCCATCGAACGGGGCGAGGAGGCGGCGATGGTCCGAACGATGCGGCGGTTGGTCGCGGTGTTGGCGGGCGGGCTCGCGGCGGCGGTCCTGTCGCTCGGTCCGGCCGGGACGGCGACGGCGGCACCGAAGCCCGCACCGGCCGGAGTGGAGATCACCGGGCAGGGGTTGGCGGAGCCACTGCGGCTGCGCGCCGAGGCCCAACCGGCGCACGTGGTGGCGATCATCGACCAGGTCAACTTCCTCGGCCGTACAGGGCAGCCCAAGGGCCCGAAGGCGGCCGACCTCGGTCCGAAGTACACCGTCGTGGTGTTCGCCGGTGACGTCCCGAAGCAGACCTACGACCTCTACCCGAAGGCGGTCGGCGGGCCGCGCGTCTACCGCCCGGCCAAGCAGCCGGACGCCCGCAAGACCGTCGCGGGCTGGTTCCTGGGCCGGCTCAGCATGTCGGAGACCCTCCGCACGGCGGGCGTGCCGCTGGAGCGGCAGTTCGACACCGTCAGCGGGGGCGTCGGCGGCGGCGAGCGGGTCATCCCGGAGGACGCCCTCAACCCGGCGAAGGACATCGACGAGGCGCTCGGCGAGTTGCAGCGGCTGCTGCTGCTCAACGTCGCGGTGGTGCTGGTCATCACGTCGGGGCTCGCCGGGATCGCGCTGCTGGTCCGCCGCCGCACCCGCTGACCCGCGCCAGCCCGACCGTCACCCGACGCCCCACCGCCCCGGGCCGGCCCCGCCCGGGGCCGGGTCGGCGCGAGCCGGTCGCGGGCCGACGCGCACGGCCGACGTCCCCGGCCGGCGCGCACGGCCTCCGGCCGGGTCAGACCTCCAGGACCACCTTGCCGCGGACGTGTCCCGCCTCCACCAGGCGCTGCGCGTCCGCCGCCTGCGCCAGCGGGAACGTCCGTTCCACGTGGACGGTCAGCCGGCCGGCGTCCACCAGCCCGGCGAGCATGCCCAGGTCCACGGTCGACGGCTTGACGAACAGATAGCTGCCGCCCAGCCGGGTGACGTGCTCCGGGTCGGCCGTCGAGATCAGCCGCGCGGGACGGGTGACCAACTCGGCCGACACGTCGAGCGCGTCGCCGCCGAACAGGTCGAGCACCACGTCCACCCCGTCGGGCGCGACCGCGCGGACCCGGTCGGCCAGCCCGTCGCCGTACGCGACCGGCTCGGCGCCCAGCGACCGGACGAAGTCGTGGTTGGCCGCGCCGGCCGTGCCGATCACGCGGTCGGCGCCGAGCGCGCGGGCGATCTGCACCGCCAGGTGGCCCACCCCGCCGGACGCCCCGTGCACCAGCACCGTGTCGCCGGCTCCGGTGCGGGCCGACTGGAGCGCCTGGTACGCCGTGAGGCCCGCCAGGGGCAGGCCGCCCGCCTCGGCCCAGGACGCCCGCACCGGCTTGGCCGCCAGCGTCCGCTCGGGCGCCGGGACGAGTTCGGCGTACGTGCCGTACTGGACGTGGTCGCGTCGGACGTAGCCGACGACCTCGTCGCCGACGGCGAACCCGGTCACCGCCGGCCCGACCGCCTCGATGACCCCGGCCGCGTCCCAGCCCGGTACGAGCGGGAAGTGACCCGGGATCGCACCGGCCAGGTACCCCTCGCGCACCTTCCAGTCGACCGGGTTCACCCCGGCCGCCCGGACCCGTACGAGCACCGTGTCCGGGCCGACCGGCGGGTCGGGCAGGTCCCGGACGGTCAGCAGGTCGGCCGGGCCGTACGTGTCGATCGCGATCGCCTTCACCCCGACCACGCTAGCGGCCGGGCGGCGTCGCCGTGGTCAGCACCAGCGGCGTGGCGGCCGCTCGCGGCGGGTGACGCGCTGCCGGGGACGGACCGGGCCGTGCCGGTGCGCGCCGGCCCAGCCGGGCAGGTCGCTGCGGCAGCCCGGGGCCTCCGCCGGCTCGGCCTCGCCGGTCGCAGCCGGCTCGGCGACGCGCTGCCGGGGCACCGTGACGTCGTCCTCGGGGCGCTCGGGCGCGCGGGCCGGGTGCTCCGGCGAGTGGGCCGGGAACCCGCCGGGCAGTCGGCGGTGCTTGGCTGCCGCCGGCTGCTCGTGGTGGCCCGGCCGGCAGGGCTCGCCCTGGGCGCAGCCGTGCTCGGCCTCCCCGTGCGCCATCGGAGTCTCCTCACGCTCGCCCCACCCGCCGGGGTCGCTCCGACGGGCCCTGTCACCGTACTGGCCGGCACCGACGCCCCCCGCAGCCACCCGACTCCCCCACCCCGCACACCCCCTCCCCTCGCGATCATGGAGTTGCGGTGGGAATTTCGTACGCCGGTGCAGCTTTCGTCCCCCACCACGACCGCATGATCGGCGGGAACGGGTGGGGTGGGAGGTGTGGTGGGATCGGGGGGTGGGAGCGCGGAGTCGGGTGGGGGCCGGGACGGGTGGGCGCGATCTTCTGCTCGCGTGCGCGTCCCTGGTCGGCGGGGCGGTCATGTACGGCCTCGGCACGCAGCCGCAACTGTCCTGGCATCCGGGCCTGCCGGAACCGCTGTTCCTGCTGCCGCTGGCGGTGGTCTGCGTGGCCGTGGGCCTGCGCCGGGTCGCCACCCGGGCCAGCCTGGCGCTCGGCACGGTGGCGGTGCTGGCCGACCTCGCGATGGGCGGCTCGCTGGCCACCGTCCTCGTCTACACCCAGGTGCTCTACGACGCGTGCGTGTTCGGCTCGGCCCGGACCTGGCGCCGGCTGCTCCAGGTCATGGTCGGGTTGAGCGTCCTCGGCACGGCGGTGGGGGTGCTGCTGAGGGGCGACTGGCGGGGCGTGGGCTTCGGGGCGCCCGTGGTGCTGGCCGGGGTGCTGCCGGTGCTCACCGGGATCAGCGTGCGGCAGTACCGGGACCAGGCGGTCGCCGAGCGGGCCCGGGCCGAGCAGACCGCCCGGCTGGTGGAGCTGGACCGCCGGCAGGCGGTCGGCGCGGAGCGGGCCCGGATGGCCCGGGAGCTGCACGACGTGATCGCCAACCACCTCAGCGCGGTCGCCATCCACGCCACGGCCGCGCTCTCCGTGCCCGGGCTCGACCGGTCGCAGGTCGAGTCGGCGCTGCGCGTGATCCGGGAGAGCAGCGTGCAGGGGCTGGGCGAGATGCGGCAGATGATCGGCCTGCTGCGGGAACCGGCGGAGGGCGGGACGGCCGTCGACGCGACCGACGAGACGACCCGGGCGCGGCTCAGCGAGGTGGACGCTCTCGTGGACCGGGTCCGCGCCGCCGGGCTGACCGTCCGGGCGACCCGGCGCGGCGAGCCCCGCGCGCTGCCGGTCGGGGTGGACCTGGCCGCGTACCGGATCGTGCAGGAGTCGCTGACCAACGCGCTCAAGCACGGCGCCGGCGAGGCCGACCTGCTGGTCGCGTACGAGCCGGCGGGGGTGGTGGTGGGCGTGGAGAACCCGGTCGGCGCCGGCCGTGGCACCCTGACCGGCGCGGGCGCCGGCCTGATCGGGATGCGGGAGCGGGCGGTGCTGCTCAACGGCCGGTTCGCCGCCGGTCCGGCGGGGGGCCGCTGGCGGGTACGGGTGGAGCTGCCCACGGAGGTGGCGCCGTGAGGGGACGGGGCGCGACATGGCCGAGGTGATCCGGGTGCTGCTCGCCGACGACCAGCCGACGGTGCGGGCCGGGCTGGCGCTGATCCTGGCCGGGGCGGCCGGCGTCGAGGTGGTGGGCGAGGCCGGGGACGGCGCCGAGGCGGTCCGGCTGTGCCGGGAGCTGCGCCCGGACGTCGCGGTGCTGGACGTGCGGATGCCCCGGCTGGACGGCATCTCGGCCACCCGGGAGATCGCCGCCGACCGGCTCGCCGACGTGCTCGTGCTCACCACCTTCGACGTCGACGAGTACGTCTTCGGGGCGCTGCGGGCCGGCGCGGCGGGCTTCGTCCTCAAGGACATCGACGCGGAGGGGCTGGTGGCGGCGGTACGGACGGTCGCCCGGGGCGAGGGGTTCATCGCCCCGGCGGTCACCCGCCGCCTGATCACCGCGTTCGCGGCGACCGCCCCGGCCACCTCCGCCGCGACCCGGGGGGCGGTGGACGCGCTGACGCCCCGGGAGCGCGACGTGCTGGCCTGTCTCGGGCTCGGCCTGTCCAACCAGCAGGTCGCCGACCGGTTGGCGATGGCCGAGAGCACCACCAAGACCCACGTGAGCCGGATCCTCGCCAAGCTGGACCTGCGCAGCCGGGTGCAGGCCGCCATCCTGGCCCAGGACCTGGGACTGCCCGCCCCGCCGCCGGCCTGACCTCACCCCCGCCCGGCGCGGAGCCGCAGGTCGGGGCGTGTCAGGCTGGGGCGGTGAGCGAGCCGGGCGGGACGGAACTGTCGGCCACGCTGCGCCGGATCGAGCGGGCGGCGGGGGCGCTGGCCAGCGCCAGCGTGGCCCGGATGGACGAGGCGCTGCCCTGGTTCCGCGACCTGCCGCCCGACCACCGCTCCTGGGTGATGCTGGTGGCCCAGGCCGGGGCCCGGTCGCTGGTGCAGTGGCTGCGTGACGGCGGCGGCAGTGCGGACAGCACCCAGGAGGTCTCGGACGAGGTCTTCGCCACCGCGCCGCAGGCGCTCGCCCGCTCGATCAGCCTCCAGCAGACCGTCGCGCTGGTGAAGGTGATGATCGACGTCGTCGAGGAGCAGGTCTCGCACCTGGCGGCGAAGGGCGAGGAACAGCAGTTGCGCGAGGCGGTGCTGCGCTTCTCCCGGGAGATCGCCTTCGCCGCCGCCCGGGTGTACGCCCGGGCCGCCGAGTCGCGCGGCTCGTGGGACGCCCGGTTGCAGGCGCTGCTGGTGGACGCGCTGCTGCGGGGCGACTCGCCGGACGTGCTGGCGAGCCGGGCGGCGGCGCTCGGCTGGGCGGACGCCCCGCCGGTGGCGGTGGCGGTCGGCCGCTCCCCCGGCGGGGAGGTCTCCGCCGTGCTGCACACCGTCCACCGGCAGGCCCGGCGCATCGGCACGGAGGTGATCGGCGGGGTGCACGGCGACCGGCTGGTCATCGTGCTCGGCGGCGCCGCCGACCCGGTCGCGGCCACCGGAAAGCTGCTCGGCGCCTTCGGGGACGGGCCGGTGGTGGTCGGTCCGGCCGTACCGAGCCTGGACGAGGCGACCGAATCGGCGCGCGCCGCGCTGGCCGGCTTCCGGGCCGCACCGGCCTGGCCGACCGCGCCCCGGCCGGTGCCGGCGGACGACCTGCTGCCGGAGCGGGCGCTGGCCGGGGACGCGGAGGCGCGCCGACGGCTGCGGCACGACGTCTACGCCGCGCTGGTGCGGGCCGGCGGGGAACTGCTGGAGACCCTCGACGCCTTCTTCGCGGCCGGCGGCACGCTGGAGAGCGCCGCGCGGTCCCTGTTCGTGCACCCGAACACGGTGCGCTACCGGCTGCGGCGGATCTCCGACGTCACCGGCTTCTCGCCGCTGACGGCGCGGGACGCGTTCGCGCTCCAGGTGGCCCTCACCGTCGGCCGGCTCGACCCGGTGGTCCCGGTGGTACCAACCCAGACAATGACCACGAGTGTCAACAAAACACCACACACAGGTGATGATCGCCGCCGATTTTTGTAGGAACCCTCCAAAGGTTCTAGTGCGGTTTGGTCGAAGGCGGCACAGCGCTACCCGCGCGTATCCGGGAGAGTCATAGACGTGCTCGCCGTACTCTCACCCGGCCAGGGTTCCCAGAAACCCGGCTTCCTGACTCCCTGGCTGGACCTCACCGGCGCCGAGGCACGTCTGCGCTGGTGGTCGGCGCTGGCCGGGGTCGACCTGCTGCACCTCGGCACCGCCGCCGACGCGGACGAGATCAGGGACACCGCGCGCACCCAGCCGCTGCTCGTCGCCGCCGCGCTGCTGGCCGCCGAGCACCTGCCGATGTACGACGTCACGCTCACCGCCGGCCACAGCGTCGGCGAGCTGGGCGCGGCGGCGCTCGCCGGGGTGCTCCCGGCGGAGGCGGCGATCACCCTGGCGGGCGTACGCGGCCGGGAGATGGCCGCCGCCTGCGCCCTGGAGCCGACCGGGATGGCCGCCGTGCTGGGCGGGGACCCCGACGAGGTGCTCGCCTCGATCGTCGCGCACGGGCTGCACCCGGCCAACCGCAACGGCGCCGGCCAGTTCGTCGCCGCCGGCGCCGTCGAGGGGCTGGAGAAGCTCGCCGCCGAGCCGCCCGCGAAGGCCCGGGTGATCCGCCTGAAGGTGGCCGGCGCCTTCCACACGCCGTACATGGCCCCCGCCGAGACGGCGCTGGCCGCCGTGGCCGCCGGGATCACCCCGACCGACCCGGCCCGGATCCTGCTGTCGAACCTCGACGGGGCCGCGGTCAACCACGGGCGCGACATGGTGCAGCGCCTGGTCCGCCAGGTCACCGCGCCGGTGCGCTGGGACCTCTGCATGCGTACCCTGGCCGACCTCGGGGTGACCGGCGTGATCGAGCTGCCCCCGGCCGGCACCCTCGCGGGCCTGGTGAAGCGGGAGCTGAAGGGGGCCGGCGCCCCCGAGGTGGTCACCCTCAACACCCCGGACGACCTGCCCGCCGCCCGGGACCTGATCGCCCGGCACGGGATGGCGCCGGGTCACGAGCCGACCATGCAATTCCGCGTGGTGGTGGCCCCGTCGGCCGGTACCTTCGAGCCGGCGCGGGAACTCGCCGAGGGCGACACGCTCCGCGCCGGCCAGGTCGTCGGCCACGTGGCCACCCGGCAGGGCCCGGTCGAGGTGACCGCGCACGGCAGCGGCGTGCTCACCGAGTGGCTCGCCCACCACGATGACCCGGTCGCGCCGGGCCAACCGCTCGTCCGCATCGGAGGACACGCATGACCGGCAGCCGGATCGTCGCGCTGGGGCACTACCAGCCCTCCCGCGTGGTCACCAACGACGACATCGCCCAGCTGGTCGAGACCAGCGACGAGTGGATCCGGGACCGGGTCGGCATCGTCACCCGGCGGATCGCCGACGGCGAGACGGTCGCCGACATGGCCGCCGCCGCCGCCGGCAAGGCGCTGGCCAACTCCGGGCTCACCGCCGCCGACATCGACCTGGTCGTGGTAGCGACGTGCAGCTCCGCCGACCGCAGCCCGAACGTGGCCTGCCGGGTCGCCGCCAAGCTCGGCATCACCGCGCCGGGGGCGTTCGACCTCAACACGGCCTGCTCCGGCTTCGCGTACGCGCTGGGCACCGTGGACCACGCCATCCGGGCCGGCGCCTCGCGCAACGCCCTGGTCATCGGCGCGGAGAAGCTGTCCGACATCGTCGACTGGACGGACCGCTCCACCTGCATCATCTTCGCCGACGGCGCCGGCGCCGCCGTGGTGTCGGCAGTCGGCGAGGGCGAGCCCGACGGCGTCGGCCCGGTGGTCTGGGGCTCGGTGCCGGAGCGCGGCGACGCGGTACGCATCGAGGGCTGGCGCCCGTCCATCCAGCAGGAGGGTCAGTCGGTCTTCCGCTGGGCCACCACGGAGCTGGCGCCGCTGGCCCGGCAGGCGTGCGAGCGCGCCGGGGTGGACCCGTCGGAGCTGGCGGCCTTCGTCCCGCACCAGGCCAACGCCCGCATCATCGACGGCATCGTCAAGCGGCTCGGCATCCCCAACGCGATCGTCGCCAAGGACATCGTCGAGTCCGGCAACACCTCGGCGGCGAGCGTGCCGCTGGCCCTGTCCAAGCTGGTCGAGCGGCGGGAGGTGCCGTCCGGCGCCCCGGTGCTGCTCTTCGGCTTCGGCGGCGGCCTGACCTACGCCGGTCAGGTCGTCCGCTGCCCCTGAGAAGCCCCTCCGGCCGCTGCGCCGGGGAGTGACGGCCGGCGTCGTCGGCCGTCGAATGATCCACGATGAGAGGAACCAACCGCAATGACCCGTGACGAGATCACCGCCGGCCTCGCCGAGATCCTCGAAGAGGTTGCCGGGGTGAACCCGGACGACGTGGCCGAGGGGAAGTCCTTCACCGACGACCTGGACGTCGACTCGCTCTCCATGGTGGAGGTCGTGGTGGCGGCCGAGGAGAAGTTCGGCGTCAAGATCCCGGACAACGAGGTGCAGAACCTGAAGACCGTCGGGGACGCCGTCAGCTACATCGAGGCGCAGTCCTGATCATGGCTCACACCGACGTCGTCGTCACCGGGCTCGGCGCGACCACCCCGCTGGGCGGGGACGTCGCGTCGACCTGGGACGCCATGCTCGCCGGCCGCTCCGGGGTGGGTCCGCTCACCCAGGAGTGGGCCGAGCAACTGCCCGTCCGCATCGCCGCCCGGCTCGCGGTCGAGCCGACCGGCCTGATCGACCGGGTCAAGCTGCGCCGGCTCGACCGTTCCGAGGCGATCGCGATCATCGCGGCGCAGCAGGCCTGGGCGGACTCCGGCCTGGCCGACTCCGGGCTGGACCCGGAGCGGCTGGGCGTCAGCGTCGGCTCGGGTATCGGCGGCGCGCTGACGCTGCTCGCCCAGGACGACATCCTGGAGGCGTCCGGCCCGCGGCGGGTCTCCCCGCACACCATCCCGATGCTGATGCCGAACGGCCCCGCCGCCTGGGTGGGGCTGGAGCTGGGCGCGAAGGCGGGGGTGCACTCGGTCGCCAGCGCCTGCGCGACCGGCGCCGAGGCGATCGCGCTCGGCATGGACATGATCCGTGCCGGCCGGGCCGACGTGGTGGTGGCCGGCGGCACCGAGGCGGTCATCCACCAGCTGCCGATCGCCGGGTTCAGCTCGATGCGGGCGATGTCGACCCGCAACGACGAGCCGGAGCGGGCCTCCCGGCCGTGGGACAAGGGCCGCGACGGCTTCGTGCTCGGGGAGGGCGCGGGCATCCTGGTGCTGGAGCGGGCGGAGCACGCCGCCGCCCGGGGCGCCCGGGTCTACGCCCGGCTGGCCGGCGCCGGCCTCACCTCCGACGGCTACGACATCGTCCAGCCGCATCCGGAGGGCGAGGGCGCGATCCGGGCGATCGCGAAGGCGATCGCGGACGCGGGCGTCGCCAAGGCGGACATCGTGCACGTCAACGCGCACGCCACGTCGACCCCGGTCGGTGACGTCGCGGAGATCACCGCGCTGCGCGCGGCGCTGGGTGACCACCCGGTGCTGACCTCGACCAAGTCGATGTCCGGTCACCTGCTGGGCGCGGCGGGCGCACTGGAGTCGATCGCCACCATCCTGGCGATCCGCGACGGCGTCGTACCGCCGACGATCAACCTGGACGACCCCGACGACGGGCTCAGCCTGGACGTGGCCGCCAACGAGGCGCGCCACATGGACATCCCCGCCGCGCTGAACAACTCGTTCGGCTTCGGCGGTCACAACGTGGCTCTCGTCTTCACGCGGGCCTGAGACCACAGCCATGGAGGCTCACGTGACCACCACCGCCGTTGGCGTGGACGCGTCGTCCGTCGCGGACCACCGGGATCCGGAGGTGCGGCTCCGGGCGTTGTTCGACGCGGGTTCGTTGCGGTTGTCGGTGCCACGCGACACCTCGGGTGTGCTGTGGGCGCGGGGTGAGATCGACGGTTCGCCGGTCGTCGCGTACGCCACGGACGCGACGCGGATGGGCGGGGCGATGGGCACCGAGGGGTGCCGGCACGTCGTGGACGCGATCGACACCGCGGTGCGGGAGCGGGTGCCGGTGATCGGGTTGTGGCACTCGGGTGGCGCGCGGTTGGCCGAGGGCGTGGTCGCCCTGGACGCGGTGGGTCAGGTGTTCGCGGCGATGGTGCGCGCCTCGGGGCGGGTGCCGCAGATCTCCACGGTGCTGGGCCCGGCGGCCGGTGGCGCCGCGTACGGGCCGGCGCTGACCGACATCGTGGTGATGAGCGGCGCGGGCCGGATCTTCGTGACCGGTCCCGAGGTGGTACGCAGCGTCACCGGCGAGCAGGTCGACATGGCCCGCCTCGGTGGGCCCGAGCCGCACGGCCGCCGCTCCGGGGTGGTCCACGTGACCTGCGCCGACGACGAGACGGCGCTGGTCGAGACGCGCAGGCTCGCCGCGCTGCTGGGCCGGCAGGGGCGGCTGTCGCCCGACGACGTGGCCGCCCAGGACGAGGGGGCACACGACCTGACGGCGAAGATGCCGGTCGAGACGAACCGGGCCTACGACGTCAAGCCGGTGGTGAAGGCGCTGCTGGACGCCCCCGGGGTGGAGCTGCACGCCAAGTGGGCGCCGAACGTGGTGACCACCCTGGGGCGCTTCGCCGGGCGTACCGTCGGGGTCATCGCGAACAACCCGCTGCGCCTGGGCGGCTGCCTGGACGCCTCCAGCGCCGAGAAGGCCGCCCGGTTCGTGCGCATGTGCGACTCCCTCGGCGTGCCGCTGATCGTCCTGGTCGACGTCCCCGGCTACCTGCCCGGCCTGGGCCAGGAGTGGGACGGCGTCGTCCGCCGGGGCGCGAAGCTCCTGCACGCCTTCGCCGAGGCCGTCGTGCCCCGGGTCACCCTGGTCACCCGCAAGGCCTACGGCGGCGCGTACATCGCGATGAACTCCCGCTCCCTGGGCGCCACCGCCGTGTTCGCCTGGCCCAACGCCGAGGTCGCGGTGATGGGCGCCGGCGCCGCCGTCAACATCCTGCACCGCAAGAAGCTCGCCGCCGTCCCCGCCGAGGAGCGCGAGGCGCTGCGCGCGCAACTCGTCGAGGAGCAGACCCGCATCGCCGGCGGCGTCAACCGGGCGCTCGAGATCGGCGTCGTCGACGACGTCATCACCCCGGCCGAGACCCGCCGCCGCATCGCCGAAGCCCTCGCCGCCGCCCCCGCCGCACGAGGCGCCCACGGCAACATCCCCCTCTAGACCGACCACGGCATCGGTGCGGCCACCGCGTGACGGCCGGCCGACGTACCGCCGGAAGGGCCCGCGCTCAGCACGAGCGCGGGCCCTTCCGCGTCGCTCAGCCCCGGTTGCGGGGGTGCTGGCGGGCGGTCCGCTCGTTGCCCCGGCGGTAGTTGCCGGTCCACCGGGCCATCACGAGCTGCGGGTCGCCGTTGACCTCGGCGAGGAACTCCGCCGCCCGGCCGCCGCGCAGGGTGCCCGCCGCCCGGCCATGGTGGGTGATGACCACCGTGCCGTCGGACCGTTCGACGTACGCGAAACCCTCAGCCGTTGCCATGTGCGCGAGGGTGCCAGGCGGGGCGGGCCGGACGCGACCCGGTTTCCGGCTTGACTCTCCAGCGGCTGGAGGCAGGAGGCTTCTCGACGTGGACGACCGCACCGACCTGTTCACCATCGGGCAGCTCGCCCGCCGGACCGGCCTGTCCGTCCGGACGATCCGCTTCTGGTCCGACCTCGACCTGCTCCCGCCCACCGCGCGCTCCACCGGCGGCTACCGCCTCTACGACGCGGCGGCCGTGGCCCGGCTGGACCTGGTCCGGAGCCTGCGGGAGCTGGGGATCGGCCTGGACGACGTGCGCCGGATCCTCCAGCGGCGGATGAGCGTCCGGGAGGTGGCACAGGCGCACAGCCGCGCCCTGGACGCGGAGATCCGCACGCTGCGGCTGCGCCGGGCGGTGCTGCGGTCGGTCGCCCGACGTGGCAGCACGACCGAGGAGTTGAGACTGATGAACGACCTGGCCCGCCTCTCCGCCCAGGAGCGGCAGCGGATCATCGACGAGTTCGTCGCCGAGGTCTTCGGCGGCGTGGAGCCCGGCCCCGGCGGCGACGGGCTGGCCCTGGCGATGCGGACGCTCCCCACCGACCTGCCCGACGAGCCCACCGACGAGGAGGTGGACGCCTGGATCGAGCTGGCCGAACTGGTCGCCGACCCCGCCTTCCGGCTGCGGGTACGGGCGATGGCGGTGGCCGGGGCGGCGGCGACCTCCCCGCCGCCGGCGCTGCCCTCCATCGAGCCGGCGCGCGCCGCGCTCGCCGCCGGGATCGCCCCGGACTCCGGACGGGCGCGGGCGGTGCTCGACGAGATGGTGGACCCGGGGCTGTCCCGCGCCGAACGGCTCGCGCTCGCCGACGGCGTCGCGGCCTTCACCGACCGGCAGGTGGAGCGGTACTGGCAGCTGATCGGGGTGCTCAACCGGCGGCCCCCGTTCCCGCCCGCGGTGCCCGCCGTGGAGTGGCTGGTGGCCGCCCTGCGCGCGGCGCCCTAGATCAACCACGTTGACGGCGCCGTTCCGCGCCGCTTTGATGAGCCGGCTCTCGTCGTCAACGGGGAATGGACACCATGGAACGTCGTATTCGTGTCGCCGTGCTCGCGGCGCTGACCGCCGCGCTGACCGCCGGCTGTGCCGAGGGGAAGGAGTCGCCGTCGGGCGCCGGCCGGCCGTCGGCCTCGCCGGGCCCCACCGGCTCGCCGGTGACCCCCGGCCCGCCCTGGCACGACGAGGTGGTGGCGGCTCCCGCCGGCACCACGGTGGGCGGCAAGGGCACGCCCTGCGAGCTGCCGGTCACGTTCTCGGTGCCCGCCGGGTGGAAGGTCGAGGCGGTGCGGGGCTCGGCGAAGTTCGGCGAGCCCCGCCTCGACAAGGCCCTCATGCTGTGCGAGATCGACGCCCGGCCGACCGGCGACATCGGGTTCCTGCGGGTGTGGCGGGTCGACGGGGTCGCCGGCGGCGCCCAGGAGCACCTGAAGCACTTCCTCGACGCGTACTCGCCGGAGGCCGCGGACGCGGAGTACCGGCGGGTGAAGGCCGGCACCGTCGACGCCGTCGAGGCGAGCTACCCCAGGAAGGACGGCGGCCCGGTCCACGACCGGGCCATCGCGATCTCCTCCCTCTACGGTCCGATCGTGCTGAGCCTCGACACGCCGGAGCCGGCGGAGCTGCTGCCGGCGTACCAGCTGGTGAAGCAGTCGGCCCGGATCAACCGCGACTGACGCCGCTCAGGCGCCGCAGGTCGTGGCGGGCAGGCCGGTCACCGGCACCGGGGACCGGCCACCCGGGCGGGTCTTGCCGGCCAGCACCCCGGCGAGGGCGGTCATCGACACCCGGCTGGAGGAGTAGGTCGCCAGCAGGGTGGGCGACTTGGCCTTCGCCAGCACGTACGGGGTGTCCATGGCGACCGTGACGGCGGCGTCGGCGCGCAGGTCGCCGGCGCCGTCGCCGTACCCGACGAGGTGCACCACCGTGCCGCCGCCGGCCACCACCTTGACCCCGGCCGCCTTGAGCGCCTCGGTCAGCGCCGCCCGCGTGTGGTCCCGCCCGCCGGAGGCGGTCACGGTCACCGGGCCCCGTACGCCGCCGCCGCAGGCGCCCCGCAGCACCGTCACCGCCGCCGCGGCCAGGTCCTCCGCCGCCTTGCGGTGTGCCGGGCCGGCCAGCGTGGACAGCTCGGGCGTGGGCCGGTCGGCCAGCTTGAACTTCATCGTCAGCACCCGGGTCGCGGCCTCGACGAGGCGGGCGCGGGGCAGCGAGCCGTCGCGGAGCGCGGCGAGCAGCCCGTCGTACGCCTGACGGACGTTCGGCGGCATCAGGATCAGGTCGTTGCCCGCCTTCAGCGCGCGCACCGCGGCCTCGCCCGGCGACCAGCGCTTGGCCGGCGGCATGTTCATCCCGTCGGTGATGACGACGCCCTTGAAGCCGAGTTGGCCACGGAGCACGTCGGTGAGCAGCTTGTGCGAGAAGGTCGCCGCGGTGCCCGGGTCCACCGACCGCGCGTCGAGGTGGGCGGACATCACGGCCATCGTGCCGGCGTCGATGGCGGCGGAGAAGGGCGGCCACGCCCCGGTCTCCAGCGTCCGGCGGGGCTGGTCGAGCACCGGCAGTCCCTCGTGGGAGTCGGCGGCGCTGTGCCCGTGCCCCGGGAAGTGCTTGACGGTGGCCGCGACGCCCGCGGCCTGCAGGCCCCGGACCGCGCCCGCGACCTGTCCCGCCGTCACCTTCGGGTCCGCCCCGTACGACCGGGAGCCGATCACGGTGCTGCGGGTGGCGAGCACGTCGGCGACGGGGGCGAAGTCGAGGTTGATCCCCATCGCGGCGAGTTCGGTGCCGGCCGCCCGCCAGGCGGCCTCGGTCAGCTCCGGTCGTCCGGCGGCGCCGGCGGCGAGGGCGCTCGGCAGCAGGGTCACGCCGTCGGTGATCCGGGTGACCACGCCGTGCTCCTGGTCGGTGCCGATCAGGAAGGGCGCCGGCCCGGCGGGCAGCCGGCCGGCGGTCGCGCGCAGGCCGTCGGTCAGCGCGCGGACCTGCTTCGGGTTGTCGACGTTTGTCGTCTCCTGGTTGCCCTTGGTGGGGTCGTCGGCGCTGAAGCCGACCAGGATCAGCCCGCCGAGCCGGTACTTCTCGACCATCTGGGCGGGGGTGTCCACCCCGGCCAGCGCCTGGTTGCCGGCCGCCGAGCCGGCCGAGACCCGGGTGGCCGCGTCGCCGTAGGCGTACGGCATCAGCACCTGGCCGACGAGGTCCTCGTCGGCCAGCGAGGCCACGAGGGCGGCGGCGCGGGCGGCGGGGTCGGCGCCGGGGACGCTCGCGGCGGGTGTCGGGGCGGCCGTCGGGGCGGCGGCGCTCGTCGGCGCCGGGTCGGGACGGCGGTCCGCCGGCCCGGAGCACCCGGAGACGAGCAGTGCGGTCAGGGCGGCGAGCGCGACGCCGGCACGTCGCGGGATAGTCGACACGCGGCCCATCCCACCAGTTCACCCCTTATCGGGGCAACTTGACCTTCACCCGGCAGGAGGAGTCGGCCCCGGTCCGGGCCCCGGCGTCAGCCGACGCGGGTGAGCAGGGTCACCGGCGCACCGTCGCCGGCGTACCGGTAGGGCTCCAGTTCGGCGTCCCACGCCGTGCCGAGCGCCTTGTCGAGGGCGTGCGCGAGGGCCTCGGGCGCCCGCGCGCCCGCCATGATGCTGCGCAGGCGGTCCTCGCCGAGCTGGATGTCGCCGGCCGCCCCGACGCTCGCCCGGAACAGGCCCCGCCCGGGCACGTACATGAAGCGCTCGCCGTCGGCGCCGGGGCTCGGTTCCTCGGTGACCTCGAAACGGATCATGGGCCACTGCCGGAGGGCAGCAGCCAGCTCGGCGCCCGTCCCCGGACGACCGGTCCACCCGCACTCGGCCCGGCGTGCGCCGGGGTCGACGGGCTGAGCCGTCCACTGCAGGTTGACCGGCGCGGCGAGGACGCGCGCGATCGCCCACTCGACGTGTGAGCACACGGCGAGCGGGGTCGAGTGGACGTATACGACGCCACGCGTTGGCACGGTGACCTCCCGGAGAGCGAGGTGCGTCTTCCCCTACGACCTCGACCACCCGAGTGGTTGCTGGAACACATGATGACTGGTGTGACGGATGGTGCGCCAGGGAATCGGAAAATTCGCGGGTCGGAATAGTCGGACGGGTGCCCCCGTTGACCCCTCACGACGCGATGACCAGCCAGGGATCGTGGTCGTGTACAGTTCCATCGGCGGCCTGTGCCGCGCACATCTTCCGCGGGCCCACCCACCAGGGTGTCGTCCGCACAGCCCCCGGACGTTCCGTCCTCCCGTACGTCTTGCAAGGAGTACCTCCGTGGCGAGCAACACCTCTAAGACCGCGCGCGCGTCAGTCCGGGCCGGCCAGGCTGGCCAGGGTGGCGCCCTCAGCGTGCTGGGCGAGTTCAAGTACCTCATCCCGCTCAACGGCGGCAAGCACGCCTACGTGCGGAACCTGACCAACGGCAAGACCGCGCACCTGCGCACCGACTCCGAGGCCTTCGTCGAGGAGATCCGGGTGCTGGCCGCCGCCGGCCACGCCGCGAAGATCCGCGCCGAGATCAACAACCTCAACACCACCCACCCGGGTGACGGCTGGGACGCCACCGAGAAGCGCCTCGTCGAGGCCGGCGTCTTCGAGGGCTGAGCCTCCCCCACGCGACACCGCGACCGCCCGTCGGGATCATCCCGGCGGGCGTTTGCGCGTCCGCGGACCCGGGCGATGGGCCTTCCTACGTCTCCAGCAGGGCCACCTCGCCGGTCGCCAGGTCGTAGAGGGCGCCGACCACCGCCAGCCGGCCGGCGGCGGCCGGGGCGGCGAGCCGGTCGTCGGCGCGCAGGGCATCGACCGTACGGAGCACGTGCCGCCGGACCGCCATCGGACGCACCCGGGGGTCGTCGACGCCCACCTCACGCACCGCCGGGGCGATCTGGTCGACGAGGTGGGCCAGCGCGCCGCCCGGCGACCGCCCGGCGCGCAACGCGTCCACGGCGGAGGCCACCGCGCCGCACCGCTCGTGCCCGAGCACCATCACCAGCGGCACGCCCAGCTCACCGACCACGTACTCGATGGAGCCGAGCACCGCCCGGTCGAGCACGTGCCCACCGGTGCGGATCACGCAGATCGAGCCGAAGGTCTGGTCGAAGATCGCCTCCAGCGGCACCCGCGAGTCGATGCAGCCGAGCAGCACCGCGTACGGCTGCTGGTCGCCCGAGGCCGCCGCGGCGGCGGCGGTGACGTCGTGGCCGTGCACCGGCTGGCCGCTGACGAAGCGGCGGTTGCCGGCGAGCAGCTCGGCCAGCGCGGCCCGGGGCGACCCCATGTCCCCAGCTTGGCGGGCCCGCCGGGTGCCCGGAGCGGGTTGCGAATCTTCTCACCGACACGGTTGTCGTGGTCTCATGACGGGTAGCCGGTGTTACCACCGGGTATCCCCGGTGTTGCGGTTCCGTGCGGCCCTGGGGAGGTGACGATGCCGGAGCACGTCGAGGTACGTCTTCCCGACGACGTACGGCTGCACGTCGAGGCGACCGGACCGGCCGACGCCGAGGTCACGGTCGTGCTGCTGCACGGCTGGACGCTGGACGGGCGGGCCTGGCACCGGCAGCTCGCCGACCTGCGGCGACGCTTCGGCGACGCGGTACGGGTGGTGACCTACGACGCGCGCGGCCACGGCCGGTCGAGCTGCATGGCGCTGCCCACCGCCACCGTGGCCCAGCTCGGCGACGACCTGGCCGCGGTGCTGGACGAGGTGGCCCCGACCGGTCGTGTCGTGCTGGTCGGCCACTCGATGGGCGGCATGACGATCATGGAGTACGCGCACCGCCACCCCGAGCACTTCGCCGCCCGGACGGCCGGGCTGGTCTTCGTCTCCACCACCGCCGAGGGCCACACGCACACCGCCTACGGCCTCTCGCCCCGGATCGCCCGGCTGATCCGGCTCGCCGAGACCACCGGGGCCGGCGTGCTGGCCCGGTGCGGGGCCTGGCGACCGCCCCGGGCGCTGCTGCGCGCGCTGCGTCCCAGCATCCGCTGGATGCTCTTCGGCGACCGCTGCGACCCGCACGACATCCGGTTGGTCACCTCGGCGGTGGCCCGGGCCACCCTCCGCTCGATCGGCGGGTTCCGCGCCTCCATCGGGGCGCAGCACCGGCTGGACACCCTCGCCGAGCTGGCCCACCTGCCGGCCGCCGCCCTGGTCGGCGACCGGGACCGGCTCACCCCGCCGCCCTGCGCCGAGTCGATCGCCGGCGCGCTGCCGGCGACCGAGCTGACCGTCTGCCCGGGTGCCGGGCACATGCTGATGATGGAACGCCCCGACGAGGTCAACGCGGCGCTCGGCGGCGTGCTCCGGCGTGTGCTCGCCGCCCCCGGGGCCGGCGCCACCGCCGCCGCCCGGGCGGACTGAGCCGGGCCGGCGAGGGCGCGACGCGGCCGCTGCGGACGTGACGCGGGTTCCTTTCCCGCACCGGTCGCGCCGCTGGTTGCGCGCGGGCCGTACCCTCTTGCGGTTGGCCTGGCGCGGTTCGCGCGGTTCGCGTCGCCCGCCGCCGACGTCAGGAGGAGCGAGCGGTGAGCGACCAGACCACCCTGGAACAGGAGATCGCCGTCGAGCAGCGGCATCTCGACCGGGTGTACGCCCGACTGGCCGAGCTGCGCCGGTCGGCGGTCAGCGCCGAGAAGGAGGGCTACCGGCTCGCCCGGGTGGGCAACTTCGGGGCGCTGGTCGAACGGGACGCGATGGTGTTCCACGCCGCGCGGCGGCGGCACATGCTGGACGCCGAGCACGAGGGCCTGGTCTTCGGCCGGCTGGACCTGCTCGACCGGCAGGTGCTGCACGTCGGGCGGCTCGGCATCCGGGACGACGACGCCTCCACCCTGGTGGTCGACTGGCGGGCCCCGGCCGCCGCCGCCTTCTACCAGGCCACCCCCGCGCAGCCGCTGGGCGTGGTACGGCGACGCACGATCCAGTCCTCCGCCGAGCGGGTCACCCGGATCGAGGACGACCTGCTCGATCCGGTCGCCGCGCCCGCCGACATGGCGGTGGTCGGCGACGGCGCGCTGCTGGCCACGCTGTCGAAGGCCACCGGCCGGGGAATGCGGGACATCGTCGCCACCATCCAGCGGGAGCAGGACGAGGCGATCCGCTCCCCCGGCTCGGGCGTGACGATCGTGTCCGGCGGTCCGGGCACCGGGAAGACGGCCGTCGCCCTGCACCGGGCCGCGTACCTGCTCTATTCCGACCGCAGCCGCTTCGCCGGGGGCGGCATCCTGGTGGTGGGCCCCTCCTCGGTCTTCGTCGAGTACATCGCCTCGGTGCTGCCCTCGCTCGGCGAGGACACCGCCACCCTGCACTCGCTGGGCACGCTCTTCGCGGGCATGACCGCCACCCGCACCGATCCGCCGGCGGTGGCGGCGGTCAAGGGTTCGCTGCGGATGCGGCGGGTGCTGGAGCGGGCGACCCGCGACGCGGTGCCGGACGGCCCGACCGAGCTGCGCCTGCTCTACCGGGGCACGCTGCTCCGGCTGGAGCGCCGCGAGCTGGACGACATCCGCGACCGGGCGATGCCCCGGGGCGCCCGGCGCAACGAGGTGCGCCGGGCCGGCTTCGACGGGGTCTTCGCCGCGCTGTGGGCGCAGGCCCGCAAGTTGGGCGTCGGCCGGCTGCCCGAGCAGCGCGCGTTCGAGGACGAGATCGCCGAGCGGCCGGAGTTCCGGGAGTTCCTCAAGGCGTGGTGGCCCCGGCTGCACCCCCGGCACGTGCTGGGCTGGCTGGCCCGCCCGGACCGGCTGCACCGCTACGCCGGGGGGATCCTCTCCCGCGCCGAGATCCGGCTGCTGACCGACGCGTACCGGGGCCTCGACGCCGCCGGGCTGACGATCGCCGACATCGCGCTGCTCGACGAGTTGGACGCGTTGCTCGGCAAGCCGATGCGGCCGGCCCGGGCGAAGCGGGACCCGTTCCAGCTGACCGGCGGGGTCCGCGAGCTGAGCACCTTCGCCGACCGGCAGCGCGCCGCCCGCGACGCGGCCCGGGAACGCCCCGACGACTACCGGGAGTACGCGCACGTGGTGGTCGACGAGTCGCAGGACGTCTCGCCGATGCAGTGGCGCATGATCGGCCGGCGGGGTCGGCTGGCCTCGTGGACGGTGGTGGGCGATCCGGCGCAGACGGCGTGGACGGGGGATCCGGAGGAGCTGACGCGCGCCCGGGACCAGGCGCTGGGCCGGCGCAAGCGACACCACTTCACCCTCACCACGAACTACCGCAACTCGGCGGAGATCTTCGCGGTGGCGGCGGCCGAGATCCGTCGGCTGCACCCGGACCTCCCGCTGCCCAGGGCGGTGCGCTCCACGGGCGTCGAACCGGTCGAGCTGGCGGTGCCGCCGGCGGAGCTGGAGGCCGCGGTGGTGGCGGCGGCCGGCGCGCTGCTCGCCGAGGTCGAGGGCACGGTCGGCGTGATCACGCCGGTGCCCCGCCGCGACGAGGTGGCCGGCTGGCTGGGCGGGCTCGGCGCGCCGCGCCTACAGGTGGTGACCAGCCTGGAGGCCAAGGGCATGGAGTACGACGGGGTCGTCCTCGTCGCCCCGGGCGAGATCCGGGCCGACCCGGGGTCGGGGGTACGGACGCTCTACGTGGCGCTGTCCCGGGCCACCCAGCGGCTGACCACCGTCGACCCGATCGGCTGAGGATCCGTTACTTGCATACATAGCGATGTCAGCATAAATTGAACGCGAATCCGGACCCCCCGAGGGAGGATGGGCGCGTGGGCGCAGGTCATGACCACCATCACGGGTCGGTGGCGAACGCCGCGCACCGCCACCGGGGCCGGCTCTGGGCGGCGTTCGGGCTGCTCGCCGGCCTGATGGTGGTGGAGGCGGTGGCGGCCTTCCGCACCGGCTCACTGGCCCTGCTGAGCGACGCCGGGCACATGTTCACCGACGTGCTCGGCATCGGCATGGCGCTCGCGGCGATCGCCGCGACCCGGCGGGCGGGCGCCGACCCGCAGCGCACCTTCGGCCTCTACCGGCTGGAGGTGCTGGCCGCGCTGGCCAACGCCGCGCTGCTCTCCGGGGTCGCGGTCTACGTCGTGATCGAGGCGGTGCGCCGCTTCGGCGACCCGCCCGAGGTGCTGGCCGGCCCGATGCTCGTGGTCGCCGTGCTCGGCCTGCTCGCCAACGTCGGCGCCTTCGCGCTGCTGCGCTCCGGGGCGAAGGAGAGCATCAACGTCCACGGCGCGTACCTGGAGGTGCTCGGCGACCTGCTGGGGTCACTCGGGGTGATCGGGGCGGCGCTGCTGATCGTCGCCACCGGCTGGTGGTGGGCGGACCCGCTGGTGGCGGTCGGAATCGGCGTGTTCATCCTGCCGCGCACCTGGCGGCTCGGGCGGGCCGCGCTGCGCATCCTGGTGCAGGCCGCGCCGGAACACCTCCAGGTCACCGCAGTGCACGACCGGCTGGCCGCCGTGCCCGGCGTCGCCGAGGTGCACGACCTGCACGTCTGGACGCTGACCTCCGGGATGGAGGTGGCCTCGGCGCACCTGACCATGGCCCCCGGCGCGGAGGTCGGCGCGGTGCTGGGCGCCGCCCGGGCCGCGCTGCACGACGACTTCCAGATCGAGCACGCCAC
Organism: Micromonospora sp. DT178; assembly: GCF_049841695.1. Lineage (NCBI taxonomy): Bacteria > Bacillati > Actinomycetota > Actinomycetes > Micromonosporales > Micromonosporaceae > Micromonospora > Micromonospora sp. DT178. The sequence goes on along the minus strand of NZ_JBNCKV010000017.1, from coordinate 118,111 downwards.
GTTGCAGATCGAGCCGGGAGCGTCGCCCGGGGCCTGTGGGGCGGTCGAGTGGTAATGAGGACAACCTTAAATCTGGGAGAGTATTGTGGCCTTATGCCGGATTTGACTGTTAGTGGACGCGCACCGTCCGTCACCTGCGGTGCACCAGTCACACCGGCACCGGTAGGCTCGGCTTCGGCCTCCGCCAGGCGGCACCCACCGGTGCCGGCGGTGGCCGCCGCCTAATCGCCCGACGGGGCGAACCGGGGAACCAAGTTCGTGGGGTGCATCCGCGTCAGCGGTAGGGATCTTCCGTCCCGAACCCGTCAGCTAACCCGGTCGGCGGCTGACGGAAGGACACGTGTATGCCAGTGATGGCACCCGTACGACGACGTGCCGCCCGCACGGCGGCCCTGATCGCCACGATGCTCGCCCTCGGCGCCGCGGTGGCCCCGGTCACCGCCGCCCCGGCGGCGGCCGCCACCCGCGCCGGCCTGCTCGCCGCGGCTCCCGGCCAGGACGAGGAGGGCGGCACGCCCGCCCTGCGGGCCCAGCTGGAGGCCGCCAGCAAGGGCTACCTCGACGCCAAGCGCGCCCTGGACACGTCGGCCAAGCGGCAGCAGCAGCTCACCGCACAGCTCAAGACCACCGAGGTCGAGCTGACCGCGCGCACCGCCAAGGTCGGCGAGATCGCCGGGGCCGCCTACCGCACCGGCCGGCTCAGCGTGGCGTCCGCCCTGCTCAACAGCAGCTCCCCGGACGGCTTCATGGACCGCGCCGCCGCCCTCGACGCGGTGGCCGCCAAGGAGGACCGGGCCCTGCGCGAGCTCCAGGAGACCCGGGACGAGGCCACCCGCACCAAGCTGGCCCTGGACGGCGAGATCCGGGAGCAGCGCAAGCAGGTCAGCGTGATGGCCAAGCGCAAGGAGCAGGCCGAACGGGCGCTGACGGTCGCCAACCGCGAGCAGCAGCAACAGCGGCAGCAGTCCGCGGGCGGCGGCTCCTCGCCGGGCGGCACGTCGAGCAAGACGGCGAAGGCGGCGCCACGCAACTCCGACGGCTCCTGGCCGCGCGAGTCGTGCAGCGTCAACGACCCCACCCCCGCCAACGGCTGCATCACCCCGCGCACCCTGCACGCGCTCAACCAGGCCAAGGCGGCGGGCTTCACCCGTTACGTCTCCTGCTACCGCCCCGGCGGCTCGGGCGAGCACCCGAAGGGCCGGGCCTGCGACTTCGCGGCCCAGAAGGGCGGCTTCGGCGGCGACGCCACGGGCGGCGACCGGACGTACGGCAACAACCTGTCGGCGTACTTCGTGCGCAACGCCGACCGGCTCGCCGTGCTCTACGTGATCTGGTACCGGCAGATCTGGCTGCCGAGCAGCGGGTGGAAGTCGTACAGCGGAGCCAACGGCGACCCGTCCAGCGACCACACCAACCACGTGCACCTGTCGGTCTACTGACGCCCGCGCCCCGGTGCCCCGCCCGTCGCGGGGTCGCCGGGGCGCACACGGCGCCCGTCGCCTCCGGCCGGGCCTGGCTGCTTCGCGGTCAGCCGGCCGGCGGTCCGGGCGGGTTCGTGTCGAGGGCCGCGGCGAGGCGCGCGGCCAGCCCGAGGTGGGCGGCGCGGGCCTGGCGGAACGCGTAGCCGAAGAGCGGCGCGGGCGCGGCGAGGGTGATCTCGACCTCGATGCGGACCACGCCGTCGGGCTCCGCCCGCAGCCGGGTGTGGTTGCGGACGGTGGTGGCGGGCCACTGGCGGGCCACGGTGACGATCTCGTCCGGATCGTCGACGAGGACGTCGGCGCGGTAGGTGATCGGCAGGCGCACCGGCCCGGCGGCCAACCGATCGGTGATGTCGTAGCTGGCGCGCGCGCCGGGACGGGGCGACACCCGACGGACCCGGACGATCAGCGGGTGCAGGTCCACCTGCCGGGCGGGGTCGGCGAGCAGCGCCGCTGCCTGCGCGAGGGAGCAGCGCGCCTGGACGGTGTAGCTGAAGGAACTTCGCCTGAGCACGCCGTCTCCCAGCGTCGGTGGTCGCCCGATCGTCGCGCATGCCGGGCGCGCTGGCAACGCCGCGCCGATCCCGCCCGGAGTCCGGACGCCCAGCCGCCGATCCCACTACGGTCAGCTGGTGAATGGTCACGGCACGTGTCGGTCGGCGGAGGGCGGGCGCATGAACGGGTACGACGGATGAGCGGGCACGTGATGGTCTTCGCGCCCACGCCCCGGCTGACGGTGACCGTCGACCAGCCCAGCGAGGAGCCGGAGCTGCACCTGCACCCCGGCGGGCAGGGCGTCTGGCAGGCCCGGATGGTGATGTCGCTCGGGGTCGACGTGGTGCTCTGCACCGCCCTCGGCGGCGAGATCGGCCAGGTGCTGGAGCCGCTGCTGGTCAGCGAGGGGGTGAACCTCAAGGTGGTGGTCCGCGACTCCGGCAGCGGCGGCTACGTGCACGATCGGCGCGACGGCTCCCGGCAGGAGATCGTGGACGTGCCCGGCCAGCCGCTCAGCCGGCACGAGCTGGACGAGCTCTACAACCTGGCGCTCGGCGAGGGCCTGCGCGCCACGGTCAGCGTGCTGAGCGGGCCGAACGAGCCGTCGCTGGTCCCGGCCGACCTCTACCGGCGGTTCGCCGCCGACCTCGGGGCCAACGGCAGCCGGGTGGTGGTAGACCTCTGCGGCGAGCACCTCGACGCCGTGCTGGACAGCGGCGTCTTCTTCCTCAAGGTCAGCCACGAGGAGCTGATCGCCGACGGCCGCGCCGACGGCGAGGACGAGGAGCAGCTCACCCGGGCCCTGTACGACCTGCATGCCGGCGGCGCCGAGAACGTGGTGGTGAGCCGGGCCGACAAGCCCGCCCTCGCCCTGGTCGACGGCGAGGTCTTCGAGGTCGAGATGCCCCGACTGGAGGCAGCCGACCCGCGCGGGGCGGGCGACTCGATGACCGCCGGGGTGGCGGCCGTGGTGGCGCGCGGCGGTGACGTGCGCACCGCGATCCGTACCGGCGCGGCGGCCGGCGCGCTGAACGTGACCCGGCACGGCCTCGGCACCGGCCGGCTCGACTCGATCACCGGCCTGGTCGACCGGGTGCGCCTCGTACCGGCCGGCAGCCGGCCGCAGGAGCGGACCAGCCCCGACGAACTGGCCGACCGGGCGGCCGGGCGATGACGCTGCGGGTACTGGTCACCAACGACGATGGGATCGCCGCACCCGGCATCCAGGCGCTCGCGCGGGCGGCGGCGGACCGGGGCCTGGACGTGGTCGTCGCCGCGCCGCTGGAGGAGGCGAGCGGCACCAGCGCCGCGATGACCGCCGTGGAGCGCGACGGGCACGTGGTGGTCCACGAGCACCCGCTGCCGGAGGCGCCGGGGGTGCCGGCGTTCGCGGTCGGCGGCTCCCCCGGTTTCATCGCGCTGATCGCCGTGCACGGCGCCTTCGGCCCCCCGCCGGCGGTGGTGCTGTCCGGCATCAACCGGGGCGCGAACGCGGGACGCGCGGTGCTGCACTCGGGCACGGTGGGTGCGGCCTTCACCGCCGCCGCGAACGGCTGCCGGGCGATGGCCGTCTCGCTCGACGTGCTCTCGGCCGGGGAGGGCACGGCCGCCAGCGGGGGCGCCGCGGTGGCCGCCGCCGCCCGGGTACGCGACGCCGAGCGGCACTGGGCGACGGCCGCCCGGGTCGCCCTGGACCTGCTGCCCCGGCTCACCGCCGGGCCGGTCGAGAGCGTGCTCAACGTGAACGCGCCGGACCTGCCGCACGGCCGGCTGCGCGGGGTACGCCGGGGCACGCTCGCCACCTTCGGCCAGGTGCAGATGACGGTGGCGGAGGCCGGGCACGGCTTCGTCCGCACGTCGCTGGAGGAGCCGGGGCAGGCCGTGCAGCCCGGCACCGACCTCGCCCTGCTGGCCGAGGGGTACGCCTCGGTGACGGCGATCCGCGCGGTCACCGAGGTGGCGGACGTCGACCTGTCGGGCCTCGGCGACGCCTGACCGGCCCGCCTCACGCCTCCCGCCGGGTGCCCGGGGCGGGGCCAGGGCAGGGCGGGGTCCGGGCGGGGCGGGGCGGGGAACGTCGGCGCGTCAGGCGCCGGGGAGGACCTCGGGGGTGGGCGCGCCGGCGTAGTAGGGCTCGGGGGCGCCGAAGAGGCCGAGCAGGCCGGTCACCCAGAGCTGCCGGTGCACGAAGCGGCTCGGCTCGGTGACGACAAGCTTGACGCCGCTCACCTCCGCGGTCTGGAAGCCGGCGACCATCGCGCTGATGCCGACCGAGTCGATGAAGGTGACGAGCCGCATGTTCAGCTCGATCCGACCGGGACGCCCCTTGGTCAGGACCTCGGCAATCGCCTCGCGCACCTCGTACGCGGTGTCGACGTCGATCTCACCCCGCGGGGCGATCTCGATGACACCACCGGGCAGGACCGACTTCACGATCGACAGGCTCACGCGAGCACCTCCACTCGCCCGTCCGACGGGCGCCTCATCAGTACGCGGGCCGCGACCGAGAGTATTCCTCTGACGGCCTCGGTCGCCACCCCTCGGGATGAGCAATTCGCGGATCAGGGCACAGCAAGTCGCCCTTATCCGGACTATTGACGTTTTGTCTACCCGACGATCAGCTGCCGCTGACGCGTCGCGCCGCCCCAGGGTAGCCGGCCCCCTCCGGCAACGCCCAACAGCCGGCCCCCCGGCGTGGCCTCTTCCGCTTCGGCCCCGGGCCTTGCCCGTTCTGCCTAGCATCGGCTCGGAGACACGACTGCGACCGGGAGGACGATCGATGTTCAGGAGACTTGCCGCGCTGGCCGGCGTCAGCGCGCTGTTGGCCCTCGTACTGGCCTGCGGGTTCGGCGGCGGCGGAGGCGATGACGACGACGACGGCGACGACGACTTCGCGCGGGGCGTGCCCGCGGCGGTCGCCGTCCGCTGACGCCGGGCCCGCGCACCGTCCGCCGACGTCCCCCGCACCGCCGCACGGGGGTTTGCGGAGCGGGCCCACCGGGCACAGGCGGAAAAGAGCGAACCGTCACACGCCGGTGCGACGCCGAAGTCCGAAGTGGCCGCCGGCTTCGGCACCCGAGGAGGTACCCACCATGTTCGGAAGCAATCTGCTGGACCGCCGCAGCAAGCCCGAGCGGATCACGGACCAGGCGTGGCAGCACCTGGTCTCGGCGGTCAGCTCCGCCAGCGACAGCGTCCGGGACACTGCCCGTTCGGCCCGCCGGGGCGGCTCCGGTCTCGCCGACGAGGCCGGCGACCTGGTGGGCTCCGCGGCGGACGAGGCCCGCCGCCGGGCCACCCAGGCCTTCGAGGCGCTGGCCGGCCGCCGGCCCGCGCTGCCCTGGACGCTGCTGATCGGCGCCACGCTGGTCGGCGCGGCGATCGGCTGGGCCGCCGGCACCGCCGCGCGGGCCGCCGGCAGCCGGGGCGACCGGGCGATGGACGACATCGAGTTCGTCGACGTCGACCGGCCCAACTCCCCCGTCGGCCTCGACGGCTGACCGGCTCCGGGGCTGCGGGCCCTGGACGACGCCGGGCTGACCGCCGCACGCGGTCGCGACGAACGGGCCCCGGAAGACCGCGAGGTCGGCCGGGGCCCGCGCCCGTTCCGGGCGACGTCCCGGGGCGGGCGACCCGTCGTCCCGCGCCCGCTCAGAGGGCGGCGACCCTCGCCGGAGCCCGCTCCGCCCGGCTCAGGGCGCGCAGCACCGACGGCTGCCCGTGCCGGCGTACGGCGAGACGGGCCAGCAGCGTCAGCACCGGGTCGACCACCTCGGCCGGCAGCTCCGGGGTGGGCACGCCGACGCTGACCGCGAGGTCGTCCGCGTGCACGACGAGTTCCATCAGCCGGGTGGTCAGGTAGTCGTCCAGGGTGAGCGACCACGGGCCACGGAGCACGTGCACCACCCGCCCGGGTGGCTCGGCCGCCAGCACGTCCGCCAGCTCGCGCAGCGTGGCGGCGCACCGGTCGACCAGGGCGGCCGGGCCGTCGGCGGCGAGTCCGTCACCGGCGCGGCGGATGGCGACGTTCACCGTGGCGTCGACCGGGGCGCCGAGCCAGGTGCCGCGCGCGTAGTGGTCGAGCAGCCCCACGGGGTCGCCGGCGGGGACAGGTGCGGCCAGCACGGCGGGGACGCCGAGCACCTGGCTGGCGAGGTGGCCGGCCAGGCCCCCCACGCCGAACGCAGGCAGGGCGCTCGGTTCGTCCCAGCGGGCCGCGACGGCGGGGGCGGCGAGCAGTTCCACCGCCGAGCGCGCGGCGGTGAGATAGGTCGTCCTGATCGGACTCACGGAGGACCCCTCCTTCGACGGGCGATCCCCCGAGCCTATGGCCCGGCGGGACACCGGCCCTCTCGGTGCGTGCCGGATAGGCCGCTCCCTCTCGGTCACGGACCGGGCGGGGCCACCCGGCCGCTCCGCACGACCGCGCACGTCACGCCTCTGGTGGGGACGGGGTGCGCGGTCGGCGGAGCGGGCGGTCAGCGGGCGGTGCAGGTGACGGTGGCCGGCGCGGTGTTCGCCCCGGTCGTACTCCCCAGGAAGCCGGCGGTGGCGGTGGCGCCCGCACCGAGGGCGCCGTTCCAGCCGGCGTCACGGACGGAGACGGTCGCCCCGGTCTGGGTGTGGGTGCCGCCCCAGAGCTGGGTGATCTTCTGACCGTCCGGGAAGGTCCAGCCCACCGTCCAGCCGGCGATCGCCGCGCTGCCGGCGTTGTGGACCACCAGCTCGCCCTGGAAGCCGCCCTGCCAGGAGCCGGTCACCCGGTACGTCGCCGTGCACCCGCTGGTGGGCGGCGGGGTCGTGGGGGGCGGCGTGGTCGGCGGCGGCGTGGTCGGGGGTGGGGTCGTCGGCGGTGGGGTCGTCGGGGGCGGGGTGGAGGTGGTCGGCGTCGGGTCGGGCGTGCCGCCGAGCCGGTCCGCCACCAGGATGCCGCGGCCGTTGGTGCCGAGGTAGACCCGGCCGTAGACCCGGGGGTCGCCGGTCAGGGCCTCGCCCGCGTTGCCGTGCTGGTGCTGGTCGTCGTTGATCCGCACCCAGGTCGCGCCGGTGTCGTCCGAGCGGTGCACGCCGGGTCGGCCGTCGACGGTGCCGAACAGGTACAGCGCCGGGTACGTCCGGCCGGGCGCGGCCTTGCCGAAGCCGACGTTGCCGGCGGTGCTCACCGCCGCGAGCTTGGCAAAGGTGGCCCCGGAGTCCGTCGAGCGCCACAGCCCGCCCTCGCCGGCCAGCCACAACTCGCCCTCCTTGCCGGGCAGCGCCTTGAACCTGACGTTGCCGGTGGTGGGCAGGCCGGCGGCGGCCGAGGCGGTGAAGCTCGCCCCGCCGTCGGTGCTGACGTAGAGCTTGCCGCCGGCGAAGGCGTAGAACTTGTTCGGGTTGACCCGGTCGGACTCGATGGTCGCGTTGGCCGGGACGCCCGTCGACGCGGCCCACGAGGTGCCGAACCCGACCGAGTGCACCACCCGCTGGCCGGCGTCGCCCGGCGCCCAGACGAACCGGCTGCCGTCGGCCGACGCGGCGACCGTGCCACCGCTGTTGACGCCGGACGGCTCGGTGCCCTGGAACCAGTTCGCCCCGCCGTCGGTGGAGAACGCGACGTGGCTGTCGTTGGGGCGGTCCGCGTCGGCGAAGTTGCCGGCCCGCACCATCACGGCCGGCTTCGTCTCGGCGTAGTCCAGGCTGGTGGTGCTGGTGAAGTTCGGCTGGGTGAACATCATCGGCGGCACGGCGTCCAGGTCGGTGTGCCGGAAGCCGCCGATGTCGCCGAGCGCGCTGACCAGCGGCGCCCCGGAGGGCGGGCTGACCAGGTCGAGCACTGCGGTCTCCTCCAGGCCCTTGACCATGGGCTTGATGGTGAACTGGCTGCCGGCGTCCCACTTGGTGAGGTCGGTGCTGCCGTAGATGGTCGCGCCGGTGCCGTACATGAAGCGGTTGCTGTCGTGCGGGTCGATCTCGACCGACTCGTTCATCCAGCCCAGCTTCGGGGTCTCCTCCGGCGGGGCGGGGTTGCTGCCGAAGGTCAGCCACGGCACCGAGCTGACGTCCATGGTGTAGCGCTTGGACCTGTTCGGGTAGCTGGTGAACTCCCAGATCCGGGTCCAGGTGGCGCCCCCGTCGGTGCTGCGCCAGAAGATCGCGTCCGGCCACCACGAGATCTGGGTGGCCACCATCAGGGTGTTCGGCTTCTGCCGGTCGATGGTGAGGCCGCTGTAGCCGAAGTACGCGTCGGTACTGGTGGACGGGATCGGGCTGATCCGCGTCCACGCGCCGGTGGCGCGGTCGAACTTCCAGACGTCGCCCTTGCCGCCGTCGTACGGGCCGCCGGTGTCGCTGGTGGCGATGTAGAGGAAGCCGCCCACCGGATCGACGACGCCCTTGTGCGCGAGGTAGCCGGTCGGCTGCCCGGCGATCCGCTCCCATCTCGCGCCGCCGTTCGTGCTGCGGTAGACCGGGTTCTCCTTGTCGGCCACGCCGACGTAGACGGTCTGCGTGGCGTTGCCGGCCGTACCGGTGCTCTTGTCGAAGCTGACCCAGGTCAGGCCCTGGTTCTGGCCGTTGTAGCCGTTCGGGTCGCTCGGGTCGGCCCGGTAGTTGCCGACGTTGGGGAAGTTGGCCACCTTGGCCCAGGTCGCCCCGAAGTCGGTGCTGCGCCACAGGCCGTTGCCGCCCTCGGCGCCGTAGTACAGGATGCTGTTCTTGTTGGGGTCGACGGCGAGCCGCTCGCCCATGCCCCGGCCGGGCATGTTCCCGCCGTTCTTGAACGGCAGCTCGGTGACCTGCCAGGTGGCGCCCTTGTCGGCCGAGCGGAGGATGGCGCCGTTGTTCGGGTCCCAGTCGTTGGTGTACATCCCGACGGCCGCGTAGACGCGGTTGGTCTGCACCGGGTCCGTGGCGACGCTGACCACGCCGTTCCAGCCCCACTTGTCGGCGCCGACCCAGTCCAGCAGCGGCGTCCAGGACTGCCGGGCCTGCTCCCACCGGTACATGCCGCCGATGTCCGTGCGGGCGTAGATCAGGTTCTTCTCGGTGGGGTTGAAGACGATGCCGGGGACGAAGCCGCCGCCGTCGATCCGGACGTTCTTCCAGGTGTACGGCTCGGCGGCGGCTGCGGCGGCGGTGGGCGCGCCGGCCGCGGTGAACGGTGCCGCCACGACGGCCGCGGCGACGACGAGCGCGGACACGACCGCGCCGACGTAACTTCTCCGCATCTGCGGTTCCTTCCGGGTTCGGACGCCGGGAGCGGACGCGGTGACGGCCACGCCCGGCAACGGGGACGTGCGGAAACGCGCGGAGCTGCCCTGGCTCCGGTCATCGGCGCGACGGCTCCCGCACCCGAGGAACGGGCTTACCCTAGCCGATTCCACCGACCTGCTGGAAGCGCTCCCAGGAACCACCCGGGTCGGGTGAGGAGCCCTCATCCCGGCCGGCGCCAGGATCGGTCCCGGCGGCCCCGCGCGCACCGGACAGCTATCCCGTGAGGAGTGACAGATGGCCATCGAGACGATCAGCAGTACCGACCAGGACATCCAGTCGGCCGTCCTCGACGAGCTGACCTGGGAACCCCGGGTACGGCCGCACGAGATCGGCGTGACCGTCGCCGAGGGCGTGGTCACGCTGACCGGCCGGGTGGACAGCTACGCCAAGAAGTGGGCCGCCGAGCGGGCGGCGCACCGGGTGGCGCGCGTCCGGGCGGTCGCCAACGACCTGGCGGTACGCCTCGGCACCGGCGCGGAACGCGCCGACCCGGACATCGCCGCCGCGGCCGGGCACGCGCTCGAGTGGGACGCGTTCGTCCCGCTGGAGCAGCTCGACGTGACCGTCTCGCACGGCTGGGTCACGCTGCACGGCGGGGTGGACTGGGAGTACCAGCGCCGCGCCGCCGAACGCGCCGTGGCCCGGCTGACCGGCGTACGCGGAGTCAGCAACGGCATCACCGTGCGCCCGGATACCCGGCCGGACGGGCACGCCCTGGCGGTGCGGATCGTCGACGCGCTGGCCCGCAACGGGGCCACCGAGGCGGAGCGGATCACCGTCCGGGTGCACGGCGACACCGTGGTGCTCGGCGGGCTGGTCCACTCGATGCCGGAGCGGGCCGAGGTGGAACGGACCGTCTGGTGCGCACCGGGCATCCGCGAGGTGCAGAACCACATCGCGGTCGCCCCGGTGCTGGGCTGAGCCGGGAACGGACCACCCGGGCGGGGTGAGCCATCCTCACCCCGTCGCGGCGAAGGCTGGGAGGCATGACTGAGGGGACCACCCGATGACGACTCCACTCCAGGTCACCGCCCGCCTGCGGACCCCGGTGACCGGGCACGACCACATCCGCGGGCCGGTCGACGCGCCGGTGACCGTCGTCGAGTACGCCGACTTCCAGTGCCGGTTCTGCGGAGCCGCGTACGCGAACCTGCGGGAGCTGCTGCGGCAGCGGGCCGACACGGTGCGGCTGGTGTACCGGCACTTCCCGATCACCAACATGCACCCGTACGCGGAGCAGGCCGCCGAGGCGACCGAGGCCGCCGGCCGGCGCGGGCAGTTCTGGGCGATGCACGACTGGCTCTACGAGCACCAGGACCAGCTCGACCCGGTGCACCTGTCGCTCGGCATGGAGCAGCTCGGCCTGCCCGCCGACGAGGTCGCCGCCGAGGTGGAGCGGCAGGCGCACGGCGACCGGGTGCGGCGGGACTTCGTGGGCGGCATCCGCAGCGGCGTCCACGCCACCCCGACCCTGTTCGTCAACGGCACCCGCCACGACGGGGACTATGACGTCGCGGACCTCCTGGCGGCGGTCGACGCCGCCACCCCCTGACACCCACCCGCCCACCTCCTCCCCTCCGGCGACCGCCTCCGAGCCGGCCTCCGGGACCCGCCTCCGGCCCACCTCCGGACCGGCTCCGGACCGGCTCCGGGCCGCGTCCGGACCGGCTCCGGGCCGGTGATCATGAGGTTTGCGTACTGGAAAGCGCATCCCCAAGACGCAAACCTCATGATCACCGTGGAGGGGCGGGTGGGCGGGTGGGGCGGGTGGGCGGGTAGGCAGGGCGGGGGTGGGTTAGATCAGGTGGAGGGAGCGGGCTCGGCGGACGGCCTCGCGGCGGCGGGTGGCGTCGAGCTTGCGGTAGATGTTGCGCACGTGGGTCTTGACCGTGTTGACCGACAGGGACAGCTCGGCCGCGATCTCCACGTTGGACAGGATGCTCTGCAGGTAGCGCAGGATCGTCAGCTCCCGCTCGGTCAGCGGCTCGTCCAGCGCCCCCGTGCCCCGCTCCGCCGGGGTCCGCTCGGCCGGCGCGTCGGCGCCCCGGACCAGGTCGCTGACCGTCGGCCAGTGCGCCGTACCGGCGTCCAGGTGCGCGGCGAGCAGGTCGCGGACGCCGGGCTCGGCGCGCGTGAACACCCGCCGGAACCCCTCCGGCCCGGCCAGGTCGAGGGCCCGCTCCAGCAGTCGGCCGGCCCGTCGGTCGTCGCCCGCGCGCCCGGCCAGCACCGCGTCGAGCACGGCGGCGTCCAGGCGTACGGGCAGCGGCCAGCCCGACGCCTCCGGCGACTCCCAGTCCGGCAGCGCGTACCCGGCGGCGCGCGGATCGCCGGCCCGCAACTCAATCCGGGCGAGCGCGACGGCCAGCGGCGGGGCGGTCGCGTCGGGTGCCCGTGCGAGCAGGTCCCGGGCGGCGCCCAGGTCGCCCCGTGCCCCGCGTACGTCCGACTCGGCGGCCAGCAGCCAGCGCGTCAGCTCGCCGGCCCGGGGGCGGTCGGTCAGCCGCTCCCGCGCCTCGGCCAGCACCCGGTGGCCCTCGGGCAGGTCGCCGGCGTCCCGCAGCAGGTACGCCCGGCACAGCGCCGCCACCGCCCCCACCACGGGCTCGCCGCTGGCTGGCGCGGCCAGCGCCAGGTTCGCCTCCGCCTCCTCGGGCTGGTCCCGGTGCAGCGCGACCAGGGCCAGCGCCAGGTACGCGTGGGCGCAGTCCTCGCGGCAGGACCAGCCGTGGCAGGGCGGCATGGCGAGGGCGTCCCGGGCGAGGGTCTCGGCGGCCCGCAGCTCGCCCCGGACGGCGTGCAGCAGGGCCGCCCGGCTGGCGCAGACCAGCTCCGTACGCGCTCGCCCGGCCTGCCGGGCCGCCGACAGCGACCGGGCGAAGGCGAGGCCGGCGGCGGGCAGGTCCCCGTCCGCCAGGTCGACCAGGCCCAGCGCGGTGCCGGCCACCGCCCGCACGTCGGCGTCCTCGGCGACGGCGCCCCGCGGCTCGGCGGGCATCGGCGCGGCGAGCAGCCCGTCGGCGGCGCTCCCCGGCGGCGCCGGGTGCCCCGCTGGCCCACCTGTCGCCGCCGACGGGGACGCTGCGGACGACCCCGGCGACGGGGTCGCTCCGGCCGGCACCGGGGGCCCGGACGGTCCGGGCCACGGGGACGCTCCGCCCGGAACGGACGCCGACTCCGACGCCGGGGACGCAGACGGCTCGGGCGACGCCGGGGCCACGGACCGTCCGGGCGACGGGGACCCCCCGGCCGACGCCGACGCCGGGGACACGGACGGATCGGGCGACGACGCCGGGGACGCGGACGGGCCGGGCACCGGGGACGGATCGAGCGACGCCGGGGACGGCGCGGGGCGGGTGGCGAGCAGGCGGGCCGCGGCGGCGCGTACCGCTTCGGGGTCGTCGGCCAGCCGGGCCAGGGTGAGTTCCAGCGCGGTGACCAGGCGCCGGAACCGGTCCCGGCGCGGCGCCGGCAGGGTCCGGGCGGCCTCGACGGCGCCGCGCAGGTGCCCGGCGGCGGCGGTGGCGTCGCCGGCCCCGGCCCGCTCGGCGGCGCAGGCCAGCCCGAGCTCCGGGTCGCGGCGCACCGCCTCCGGCGGCGGGGGCGCGGGCGGACGGCCGGCCGGCGTGTCCCGGTCGTACGGGACCAGCTCCGGCCAGCGGGCCACGAAGAGCGCGGCGGCCCGGTCGTGGTCGCCGCCGGCGAGCGCGTGCCGCAGTCCCTCGGCGGGCCGCCCGTTGTCGGCGTACCAGCCGGCCGCGCGCAGGTGCAGGTCGCGCAGTTCGTCGGCGGGCAGCCGGCCCAGCTCGGCGTGCAGCAGGTCGGCCAGGAGCGGGGGGCACCGGTACCAGGGCGGGCGGCTGTCGTCGCGGCGCAGCAGCCCGCCGTCACCGGCCAGGCCGGCCAGCGTCTGCTCGGCGTCGGCCCGGCCGGTCAGCGCGTCGGCGAGGCCGGCGCAGACCGCGTCGGCGACGGCGGAGCGGCGCAGCACGTCCCGCGCGTCCGGGTCGAGCCCGGCGAGCACCTCTTCGCGCAGGTAGCCGGCCACGTCCGGCTGGTCGCCGCCGAACTGCTCGGCCCAGCGGGCCGGGTCCGGCTGCCCGCGCAACGCCAGCGCGGCGAAGCGGAGCGCCGCCGGCCAGCCGCCGGTGCGTTCCCGCAGCCGGCGCACCCCGGCCGCCGGCAGCGTCACCCCGTGCGCGGTCAGCAGGTCGGCGACCTCGTCGCCGCTGAAGGCCAGTTCGTCGGGGCCGACCTCGGTCAGCTCGCCGGCCAGCCGCAGCCGGTGCACGGCCAGCGGCATGCCGGCGCGGGCGCCGACCACCAGCCGCAGCCGCTGCTCGGCGTGGCGGAGCAGGAACTCCAGTCCGGCCAGCGCCTCCGGGTCGGTGATCCGGTGCAGGTCGTCCAGGACCAGCAGCACCGGCCGTTCCCGGGCGGCGAGGGCCGCGGCCAGCACCTCCAACTGGTCGGGGCGGGGCGGCCGGTCGGGCACGGGCGGGGACGCCACGTCGTCGCCGGGGTCCGTGGCCGCGCGCAGCGCCGCCGCGAGGTAGGACCAGAGCCGGTCCCCGTCGTCGCCGGCCTCCACGGAGACCCAGGCCGCCCGGGGCCGGTCGGGTTCCGCCGGTACGCCCGCCGCCGCGCCGAAGTCGCCCGGCGGGGCACCGGCCGGCCCGTCGTCCCGGGGCCCTTCGGCGGCGGCGGTCACCGGCCCCTCCCCCACCCGGCCCCGGTGCGCGCCGGCCTGGCCGGCGGCCCGGAACCAGGAGGCGAGCAGCGTCGTCTTGCCCCACCCCGCCGGGGCGCGGACCAGGGTGACCGGCCCGGCGGTCCCCTCGTCCAGCGCCCGCAGCAGCCGGGGCCGCAGCACCAGCGGCTCCGGCGGCGGGGCGGGGCACAGCCGCGACGCCAGCAGCGGCGTGCCGGCCCGCCCGGGCGCGACCGCGACGACTCCCGTGTCCCGTACGTCCTCCGGCATCCGGCCCCGCCCTCCACCGATGCGTCCACTCCCCCAGGTCCTGCGGGCGGCGGTTACCCGGCGCGGGCCCGTTCACCCCTTCGGGGGGACCCGGCTTCACCCCGCCCCGGGCGACCCTGGTCGTACGCGGGCGACCGGCCGCGCGCGCCGGTGCGCGTCCGGCGTGAACGGGAACGGGAGGCGGGGCCGAGGTGGACCGGAGAGGACGGCTGGCGGGCGCGACCGGGGCGGCGTTCGCCGTCGTGGCGGCGGGCCGGGCGCTGGCCGTACGGCGGCGCGGGTCGGCCTGGCCCTGCGCGGCCGGCGCCGACCCGCGCCCCGCGCGCTGGCAGGTGGTGACCGTCGACCGCGCGCCCGGCGAGGTGCTGCCCGGCGGCCGCTGGCCGGAGCCCCTGCGCCGGCTCGGCGGCGCCGTGCAGGTCGAGCTGCGGCCGGCCCCCGGCTGCCGGGGCACGGAGCTGGCGGCCCGGCCGGTGCCCGGCGCGGCGGCCCCGCCGGGGCTCGCCGCCCACCTGGTCGGCGACGATCCCGGCCTGCTCGTCCGCCGGGCGCTGCGGGAGGTCAAGCAGCTCGCCGAGACCGGCGAGGTGCTCCGCGCGGACCGCCGGCCGGCCGACCGTCCGGCGGGACCGCCGCGATGAGGGCGCTGTGCTGGGTGGGCGCGGGCGAGCTGGCGGTACGGCAGGTGCCCGACCCGGAGCTGCGCAACGGCCACGACGTCGTCGTCCGGGTCCGGCAGAGCGCCACCTGCGGCGGGGACCTGCCGCTGCTGGCCGGGCGGGTGCCGTTCCTCGCCGTCGGCGACGTGCTCGGGCACGAGTTCCTCGGCGAGGTGGTCGAGGTCGGGCCGGAGGTACGCCGGCACCGGGTCGGCGACCGGGTGGTGGTCTGCTCGTCGGTGGCCTGCGGCAGCTGCTGGTACTGCCGGCGCGACCTGCCGTCCTGCTGCGACAACGGCAGCGCCGACCCGGCCGTCACCGAGGCGGCCTGGGGCCATCCCACCGGCGGCGCGTTCGGCCAGCCCCGGGCGATGGGCGGCTTCGCCGGCAGCCACGCCGAGTACGTCCGGGTGCCGTACGCGGACGTGGGCGCGTTCACCGTGCCGGAGCCGGTCAGCGACGACCGCGCGCTGTTCGCCTCCGACGCCGCGCCGGCCGGCTGGATGGGCGCGGACCTCGGCCAGGTGCGCCCCGGCGACGTGGTGGCGGTCTGGGGCGCGGGCGCGGTCGGGCAGCTCGCGGCCCGGGCGGCGTGGCTGCTCGGCGCGGAGCGGGTCATCGTCGTCGACGCCGAGGACGAGCGGCTGCGGATGGCCGAACGGCACGCCGGCGCGGAGACGATCGACCACCGGCTCGCCGACGTCACCGCCGAGCTGCGCGAGCGCACCGGCGGGCGGGGCCCGGACGTGTGCGTCGAGGCGGTCGGGGCGGCCTGGAACGGGCACGGCCCCCGGTCGCTGGCCGAGCGGTTCACCGGCGGCGCCGAGCGACCGGCCGCCGTCCGGGAGGCCGTGCACGCCTGCCGCAAGGGCGGCTCGGTCTTCCTGCTCGGCGAGTTCACGGGCTTCGTCGACACCTTCCCGCTCGGGGCGGTCACCAACAAGGGACTGACGGTGCGGGGCGCGCGGCAGCACGGGCAGCGCTACATCCCGATGCTGCTGGAGCGGATGGCCCGCGACGAGCTGCGTACCGAGCACCTGGCCACCCACCGCCTGCCGCTGGAGCGGGGCGCGGAGGCGTACGCGCTGTTCCGGGACCGGGCCGACGGCTGCGTCCGCGCCGTACTCAGCCCCGATCCTCCGGCCGCCGCCGGCTGAGGCGGAACCCTGCGGCCCGCCGTGCCGGGTGGCAGACTCGGCGGATGCGTGAGCAGCGGACGTACGACGTCGTCCTCTTCGGGGCCACCGGCTTCACCGGGGGGCTGACCGCCGAGTACCTGGCCCGCAACGCCCCGCCCGGGCTGCGCTGGGCGCTCGCGGGGCGCAACCCCGGCAAGCTGGCCGCCGTACGGTACCGGCTGGCCGCGATCGACCCGGCGCTGGCCGGGCTGCCCCTGCTCACCGCCGACGTCACCGACGCGGAGTCGCTGCGGGCGGTCGCCGGGAGCGCCCGGGTGGTGGCCACCACCGTCGGCCCGTACGTGCACCACGGGGAGCCGCTGGTCGCCGCCTGCGCCCGCGCCGGCACCGACTACCTCGACATCACCGGCGAGCCCGAGTTCGTCGACCTGATGTACGTGCGTCACCACGCCGAGGCGGAGCGCACCGGGGCGCGGCTCGTGCACGCCTGCGGGTTCGACTCGATCCCGCACGACCTGGGCGTCTGGTTCACGCTCAAGCACCTCCCGGACGACGTGCCGATCACCGTCGACGGGTTCGTCCGGGCCGGCGGGCGGTTCTCCGCCGGCACGTACCACTCGGCGCTCACCGCCTTCTCCCGCACGGCGCAGGCGTCCCGGGCGGCCCGCGAGCGGCGGCAGGTCGAGCCGCGGCCGACCGGGCGGCGGGTACGCGCGGTGCCCGGGCGGGTCGCCCGCGCGAAGGAGCTGGGCATGTGGATCGTGCCGCTGCCGACCATCGACCCGCAGGTGGTCCGCCGCTCGGCTGCCGCCCGCCCGGAGTACGGGCCGGACTTCCGCTACCGGCACTTCGCGGCCGTGAAGCGGCTGCCCACGGTGCTGGCCGGCGGGGTCGGGCTGGGCGGGCTGGTGGCCCTGGTGAAGCTGCCGCCGACCCGGCGCTGGCTGCTCGGCCGGCTCGCCTCCGGGCAGGGGCCGACGCCGCAGCAGCGGGCGAAGTCCTGGTTCCGGGTCCGGTTCGTCGGCACGGGCGGCGGGCGGCGGGTGCTGACCGAGGTGGCCGGCGGCGACCCCGGCTACGACGAGACGGCGAAGATGCTCGCCGAGTCGGCGCTCTGCCTGGCCGGCGACGAACTGCCGGCCACGGCGGGTCAGGTCACGCCGGTGACGGCGATGGGCGACGCGCTGCTGGACCGGCTGGTGCGGGCGGGGATGACCTTCCGGGTGCTGGACACGCCCCGCTGACCGGTGCCCCGACCGCCGTGCCGCCCGGCCCGGCGCGGGTTGACCCTCGACCAGGTTGAGACGACAGGATCGGCGCCGTGGAGAGCGACCTGCGCAGCATCGGCGAGCTGGCCCGCGCCAGCGGGTTGACCGTGAGCGCCCTGCGGTTCTACGACTCGGCCGGGGTGCTGGCCCCGGCTCTGGTCGACCCGGTGACCGGCTACCGCTGGTACACGGGCGACCAGGTGGCGCCCGCCCGGCTGGTGGCCGGGCTGCGCCGGGTCGGCATGCCGGTCGCCGAGATCGCCGCCGCGCTGCGCGCCGAGCCGGCACAGGTCCACCGCCTGCTCGACGCGCACCTGCGCCGCTTGGAGGACGGTCTCGCCGACGCCCGCCGGGAGCTCACCCGGATCCGTACGCTGATCGATCCCGGCGAGCCCGCCACGACCACCCGTCTCGTCCTGTCCCGCCTCGACCTGGCCGCCGCCGTGGACGCGGTCCGCTTCGCCGTCGGCGCCGATCCCGACCTGCCGGTGCTGGCCGGCGTGCTGTTCGAGTCCGACGCGGACGGCGTACGGCTGGTGGCGACCGACCGGCACCGGCTGGCCGTCGCGCGGGCGGACGCCCGGATCGACGGGCCGGCGGTGCGGGTGCTCGCGCCGGTCGCCTTCGTCGACGAGGTGCGGGCCCTGCTCGACACCGGCGCGGGGTGCACCCCCGAGGCCCGGCTGACGGTCGACGCCGGCACGATCTCCGTCTCCGTCGCCGGCCGCACGGTCGACGCCGCCGCCCTGCCGTACGACTTCCCGGACCACCGCCGGCTGCTCCGCCCGACGCCCGACGACGGGCCGGCGCACCGGCTGACGGTCGACGCCGACGCCCTGCGGGCGGCCCTGACCAGCGCCGACGCCCCCGTCGTCATCCGGCGGCACGACGGCGTCCCGCTCGCGGTGACCGTGCTCGGCCCGGACGGCCGGGGCGGGGTTCGGCTGCTCGGGGCGGACGAGCTGACCGGGGAGGCCGACGCGTTCCGCGTCGGGGTGAACGGCGGCTACCTGCTCGAGGCCCTCGACGCGGCCGGCCGGGGCCAGTTGCTGCTGGAGCTGGACGGGCCGATCACCCCGCTGGCCGTGCGCCGGCCGGACGACGTCGACGCGTTCTCCGTCCTGATGCCCATCCGGCTCTGACCGCCGCGCCGGCCGGCGTCGCGGGGGCGCGACGCCGGCCGCGCGGGGCCGTCGAGACCGGGCCGGGGCGTGACGGGCCGCGACGGTAGCATCGGTGGGTCCACCCGACGTCCGGACGGAGCGTACGGAGCAGCATGCTCGACATGGAGTTGATCCGGAAGGATCGCGAGGCGGTGGCGACCGCGCTGGCGAAGCGACTGGATCCCGCCGAGGTCAACCGTGCCCTGGACGAGATCCAGCGGCTCGACCAGGAACGCCGCGCCCTGATCAGCGGCATCGACGGCGAGCGGCAGCGCCGTAAGGCCGAGGCACGCGCCTACGCGGCGGCGAAGCGCGCCGGCACCGAGCCGGAGGTCTCCGCGCCGGAGGCGGGGCGCAAGCAGCTCGCCGAGCTGGAGTCCGAGCTGGACGAGGTGCAGGCGCGGCTGCGCACCGTGATGAGCGAGCTGCCCAACCTGCCCGCCGACGACGTGGTGGCGGGCGGCAAGGAGGCCAACCGGGTCGTCCGGGCCTTCGGCGAGCCGCCGGCGATCGAGAAGGTCCGCGACCACGTCGAGCTGAGCCGGATGCTGGGCCTGGTCGACCACGAGCGCGGGGTCAAGCTCGGCGGCTCCGGCTTCTGGATGTACACGGGCATGGGCGCCCGGCTGGAGTGGGCGCTGCTCAACTTCTTCGTCGACGAGCACATCCGCGCCGGCTACGAGTTCCTGCTCCCGCCGCACCTGCTGCTGGACACCGCCGGGTTCGCCGCGGGGCAGTTCCCGAAGTTCTACGACGACGTCTACCACCTGGACCGGGAGTCCGCCCCGCGCGGCCAGTTCCTGCTGCCCACCTCGGAGACGGCGATCCTCGGGGCGTACCAGGACGAGATCCTGGAGACGGCGAAGCTGCCGCTGAAGGCGTTCGCGTACACCCCCTGCTACCGCCGCGAGGCGGCCGGTTCGCACTCGGACGAGCGGGGCACCGTCCGGGGCCACCAGTTCAACAAGGTGGAGATCTTCCAGTTCTGCCTGCCGGAGCAGGCCGACGCCGCGCTGGAGGAGATGCTCCTGCACGCGGAGAGCCTGGTCGAGAAGCTGGGCCTGCACTACCAGCGCACCCTGCTGTCGGCGGGCGACGCCAGCGCGTCGATGAAGAAGACCCTCGACATCGAGGTGTGGATGCCGAGCACCGGCAAGTACAAGGAGGTGTCGTCGGTCTCCTGGGCCGGCGACTACCAGGCGCGCCGGGCGGCCATCCGCTACCGCGAGCCGGGCGGCAAGCAGACCCGCTTCGTGCACACCCTCAACGGGTCGGCGCTGGCCACCAGCCGGCTCTTCCCGGCCATCCTGGAGCAGTTCCAGCAGCCCGACGGCTCGGTGCTGGTTCCCGAGGTCCTCCAGGCCCGCCTGGGCACCGACCGCCTGACCCCCCGCTGACCCGCCGGCCTCACCCCCGCCTCCTCCTCAGGGGGCGGGGGTGAGGCGCAGCGCGAGTTCGGGGCAGACCTTGACCGCCTTGCGCGCGCCCTCGCGCAGCCAGGTCGGCACGGGGGTGGGCGGGAAGGCCGGGTAGCCGTTCCCGTCGAGCCGGATGAAGTCCGGCACCACGTGCGCGCACAGCCCGTGCCCGTCGCAGCGGGACCAGTCCAGCGTGAGCCGCTGTGGGTTCGGGTCGGGGGCGCCCGGCAGGCCCATCACCGCCCTGACCCGCCGGCCACAGCCCTCGCCGGTGGTGTGCAGCCGCAGGTCCTCGGCGAACACCTCCATCGCGGAGAGCGCGAACCGGGCCGTACCGTCGGGGTGGCTGCACGCCCCGCGGCCCTTCACGTCGCCGGCGGCGGCGCGGACCACCTCCACCGGGGCGCTGCCGGAGACCGCCAGGTCGACGGCGCGGGCCAGGTCGGGCAGGCCCATCCGGCACGGACCGCACTGCCCCGCCGACTCGCCGGCCAGGTAGCGCACCACCTGGGCGGCCTCGCCGAGCGGGCAGGTGTCCGCGCCGAGCGGGACGAGGATGCCCGCGCCGAGGGTGCCGCCCACGGCGGCCAGCCCCTTGCGGGAGATCTCCGCCCGGTCGGCGGCCTCCCGGGTGATCCACCTGCCGTGGTAGCCGCCCGTCAGGATGCCCGGCCCGTCCGGCACCTCGCACAGGTCGAGGATCTCCCGCAACGGAGTGCCGGCCGCGCACTCCACCACCGCCGGGCGTCCGGCCGCACCGGTGACGGTGAGCAGCACGGTGCCCGGCTCGTCGTCGGTGCCGAGCGCCGCGTACTCGTACGGGCCGAGCCGGGCGGCGACCGCGAGCTGAGCGTACGTCTCGGCGTTGGAGAGCAGGGTGGGCAGGCCGCCGACGCCGGAGTCGCTGGAGCGTCGCTTGGTGCCCGGGGGGATGTGCGGCAGGCCGTTGATGCCGTTGACCAGGGCTCCGCCCTCGCCGGAGATGAACCGGTGCGGCACGGTGACGATGCTGGTCGGCGCCGGCATCCGGCGTTCCTCCAGCGCGTCGGTCAGGGAGTCGCGGCCCATCCCGTCGTCGGCCACCCCGACGACGATCTCGTCGGCGTCCAGCGCGTACGCGGCCAGCGCGGCGCCGTCGAGGACCAGGTGCGGGGCCCGGGTGAGCAGCACCTTGTCCTTCCAGCTCGCCGGCTCCCCCTCGGTGGCGTTGACCACCACCACCGCCGGGAGGTCCCGCCGCTCGCAGGACTCCAGCACCGCGCGGAGCTTCTTGGCGAACGGGAAGCCCGCACCGCCCTTGCCCTTGAGTTGGACACCCTCGGCGAGCCGGAGCAGGGTGGCCGGTTCCATTGGCCCGACCGGCCCGTGCACCTCCTCGTGGGCGAGCAGGTCGAGCCGGCCGTACTCGGCGAAGCCGGCGGTGAGCCGGGGCTCGCCGACGCAGGCCACCGGGGGCACGGTCGTCCGCGTCACTTCGCCTCACCCCGCAGCCCGGCCCAGTACGCCCCGTCGACGGCGTCGGCGTTGACCCGGCGGCGGGCCGACCGGCTCTCGCCGGCGGCCCGGCGCGCCCGCCGGGACGCGAGGTCGACCAGGGTCGGGGTGTCGTCGGCCGGCAGCGGTACCTCCTCGGGGACGTACCGGACCGGGGGCCGCCAGTAGTCCGGTTCGAGGTCCCGGTCGTCCTCGACGCTGTGCCGGCCGCCGCCGCTGCGCGGCGCGGCGGAGACCGAGGCGGAGGAGACCGGGTCGACGGAGACCGGCCCGACCGGGACAGGGTCCGCCGAGACCGGGTCGCTGGGCTGCCAGCGGCGGGGGCTGTCCCAGGGCTCCTCGGGCTCTTCCCGGCGGAGGGGCGGCGCGGAGTAGCGCCGCTCCGCGTCCCGCTCGGCCCGGTCGCGGCGGGCGGGCTCGTCGGCGTACCGGCGACCGGCCGGGCCGGGCTCCTCCCCGCGTCGGCGGCCGGTGGGCGCGGGTTCCTCGGCGTACCGGCGACCGGCCGGCACGGGGGCCTCCTCGCGGCGCCGTCCGACCGGGGCGACCTCCTCGCGGCGCCGGGCGGCCGGGGCGGGGGTCTCCTCGCGACGGCGGGGGCGTGCCGGGTCGCGGAGCGTGCCGGGCTCGGGCACCACGGGCACGGTGAACCGCTCCGGGTCGCGACGCCGCGCGGCGGGGGCGGACCAGGTGCCGGTGAGCGTGGTGTCTGCGACCGTGGTGGCCGCCCAGGTCCCCGCGCGCCCCTCCGGCTTCGCCGCCCGGTCGGCGCGTCGGGTCAGGCCCCGCAACAGTGACCGGCGCGGGGCGTCCTCGGCCGGCCGCCCGGCCAGGGCCTGGTTCATCGCGGCGGCCTGGTGCTGCTCCCGGCGGCGCCGGCCGAGGCTCACGGAGAGGCGGACCAGCAGCGCCAGCACGACCAGCAGGACGCAGGCCAGGTAGCTCAGCATCACCCAGGGCTTCGCGGGCCGCCCGGCGTTGAGCCCGTGCACGATGGCGAACGGCCAGGAGAGGTACGCGGCCGAGTGCAGCGTGCGCCAGAGCCACTTCGGACCGACCCCGGCGAAGCGGGCCCGGACGACACCGGTCCAGAGCACGCTCACCATCAGCAGGGCGGCCACCGTGCCGAGGCCGACGTAGAGGCCCCGCCCACCGACGAAGGGGACCACCGCGTCGGTGCTCGCCGCCCGGCCAGTGGCGATCTTCGTCAGCACGTGGAAGACCAGCCCGGCGACGCCGAGGATGCCGGTGGCCCGGTGCGCGGACTGGAGCAGCACCCGGTGCCGGATCAGCAGCACCAGCCGGTCGGTGGCGAGCAGCCCCATCATGACGGTGAGGCTCAACGCCACGAGGGCGACGACCCCGGCGAAGAACTCGGTGAAGAAGAAGCCGTACGCGTACGCGGCCGAGCCGACGCCGGTCAGCATGGTGGCGGCCCACAGCGCGGCGAGCGCCGAGAGGGTCAGCAGGGCCACCGCGGACCGGGAGCGGGTGCGGGCCCCCCGGCTGGTGCTGGTGGTCCGGACGGTGGGCGGCTTCTGGTTGCGTTGTGCCCGGGCCATCTGCTCCTCGATCGTCTCGCGGCGGCGCACCACCGGCCGGCCCTGTTCCCCATCGAGTACGGACCGACGCGGCGGGCGGATCACCGGCGCGCGGAAATTCCGCGCACCGGCGCCGAAGCGGGGGCCCGCGTGTGATCTTCAGAGGTTCTGTGGCACTCGCGTGAACGAGCACCACCCGGCGAGGGCGAGCCGCTCGGCGTCCCCTTCTAGCCGAGAAGCGCGTGTCCAGTCGTGGTCAGGCCCTGTGCTCGCCAAGAACTTTGCTGAACATCGCAAGGTAGCTGTCATGAGCCAGGGACAGTCCGCCAAGCGCGTCTTCGGTGAACCACGCGATGGCGTCGTGTTCGTCCGGCGCGAGGTTGTCTGGAGACCCCGTCCACGCTTCGATCAGCCAGATCTGCATGTCGAACGTGTCGGCACCGACTTTGTGCACGGGCGGACCCGACGGCGCCGCGATGTCGATGCCCAGCTCCTCTCGAATCTCTCGAGCAAGTGCCACGCCGGGCGATTCCCCGGGCTCCACGTGCCCACCGGGCAGGTCCCAGACGTCGGGATACCAACGGCGCCGGGGAGATCGGTGGCATAACAGGACCCGGTTGTCGTCCCGCAGCAACGCCGTGACGATGCGAGCCTTGGGAGAGCCTTCCCCGGAGATCGGCACAGGCGCATTGTGCCATCCGTCGTGAGCCGATCCACCGCTGACGACGGGCGGACCCGACGATCCGGCCAGCCGGTGCGAGTCAGGCGCTGCCGACAAACGGTAGGGGCATATCGTTCTGACGTGCACATCCGTTTCGACGTCCCAGCCGATCCCGCCTACCCGGGCCGCGTGGCCGCTGCGCTCGGCAGTGTTCGGTTGCGCAAATTCGGCTATGTCGGTGCGGTACTGGCGGCGGTCGGGGCGATCGGGTTTGCCGTCTCGCGGGGGTTCGCGTGGGGTGACCAGGTCTCGTCGCTGTGCATGGCGATGGTCCTGGGTGGTCTGCTGTCGATGATGTACTCGCCGTGGGTGCAGTGGCGGGCCCGGCGTCGCTCCAGTCGCTACGCGGTCGAGGGCGCCTACGACATCACTGACGACAACATCATGATGCGCAGCGGCTCAGAGTCCGGCGGTATCGCCTGGGACGGGGTGGCCCGGGTGAGGGACACCCCTGAGTTCTGGATCGTGTACGTCGGCCGGATGCCGGCGACCGTGATCCCACGCCGCTTGATGTCCGCTGAGGAGGCGGAGACGCTGCGAGCCTTCATGGCCGATCGCGGGCTGCTTGTCGGCTCCGCCTGAGAACTTTCAGGCGGAGCCGACACCTCCCTTGACGCCTGCCGGTGCCGCTACTTCCCGGATGGGCGGGGATGGCAAGCTGCCATGGTGTCTGCGGAGCCGCGCGGCGACTATTCCTGGCTGTTTGACCTGGTGGCGGTCGATCCGGTCAGGCGTCACCATGCGCTTGCCCGTCATCAGGCACTGCTCGCCGCGGCGAGCGATGCGTTGCACCGGTCGAACGGCCTGTGGGCAGCGCACTACCGGTCGAGGTCCGGTCAGGCTCGGCTCGCCGCGAGGCTGGACCAGGCGCGCGCCGACTTCCGGTGGCATCAGGAGCAGACGATCTACGGACCTCTCGATGCCTTCCGGGACGCTTCGGACGACGACCGCGCCGCCCGCGCACGGTGGGCGCCGATCGTCGCCCTCTACCTGCGGTGGGAGACGGAGTATCCCGACGAGTGGGGAGCGCCGGAGTCGTGGATGTGGTCCCGCTGGGGAACGAAGGAGGTGCTCCTGCGCCGACTCGATCGGGGCGGTCTCCCGGAGGCCGTCAAGCCACAGGTCGCTGAGCTGATCCTCGCGGCACTGAGGCGACCGTACCGGTGCAAGGACTGGCTGTACGCCAGCTTGGTCCGTCATCTCCACGACTCGCTGTTCCTCCATGCGGTGGAGATGCTGACGTCCGCCGACGATCCCCTGGTCCAGCTGCGAGCACAGTTCGTCCTCCATGTGGCCACGCATCCCGAGCGGACTCCCACCCGCACGAGCTGGCGACGTTGGCTCGAGGCAGCCACCTGACCGCCCCTGGCCCCTTCCAGGGCCGGCGTCCTGCCCGGCGCGCGCTGCGTCGGTCGCGATGGCGAGGCGACCTCGGCCACCTCCGGAATACATCCACGCATGCCCATGCATTGACAGTGCTTGCAATGCGCTTGTAACCTTTCGGAAATTTTCAAGGCTTACTGCAAGATCCCGGCACCACCGGGGCCTCCCGGCCTCGCCACCGCCCCCCGTCCCCACGCCCGTCAGGAGTCCTCCCATGCAGAGACGTCGACGGTTGTCGGCGATCGTCGCCCTCGGCGTGATCGCCGGCCTGATCGTCCCCACCGCCGCGACCGCACCCCCGGCCGGCGCGGCCCCGGCGGGCGGCAAGAAGGTCATCGCCAACCTCTTCGAGTGGAACTGGTCCTCGGTGGCCACCGAGTGCCGCACCACCCTCGGCCCGAAGGGCTACGGCTGGGTGCAGGTCTCGCCGCCCCAGGAGCACGTCCGGGGCTCGCAGTGGTGGCTGGCGTACCAGCCGGTCAGCTACCGGATCGAGTCCCGCAAGGGCACCCGCGCCCAGTTCAAGTCCATGGTCGACGCCTGCCACGCCGCCGGCGTCAAGGTGGTCGTCGACGCGGTCGTCAACCACATGTCCGGGCAGGACAACGGCGGCACCGGCTGGGCCGGCTCGTCGTACGGGCACTACGACTACCCGGGGATCTACCAGACGCAGGACTTCCACCACTGCGGTCGCAACGGCGGCGACGACATCGCCAACTACAACGACCGGTGGGAGGTGCAGAACTGCGAGCTGGTCAACCTCGCCGACCTGAGGACCGAGTCGGACCACGTCCGGACGAGGATCGCGGGCTACCTCAACGACCTGCTCTCGCTGGGCGTCGACGGCTTCCGGATGGACGCCAGCAAGCACATGCCGGCCGCCGACATCGCCGCTATCAAGGGCAAGCTGTCCCGCTCGGCGTACGTGGTGCAGGAAGTGATCTACGGCGCCGGCGAGCCGATCCAGCCGGGCGAGTACACCGGCAACGGCGACGTGCACGAGTTCCGCTACGGCAAGGATCTCGCCCGGGTCTTCCGCTCCGAGAAGCTCGCCTACCTGCGCAACTTCGGCGAGGGGTGGGGACACCTGCCCAGCGGCTCGGCCGGCGTCTTCGTGGACAACCACGACACCCAGCGCGATGTCGGCGGGGTGCTGACCTACCGCGACCGGGGCATCTACGCGCTGGCCAACGCGTTCATGCTCGCCTGGCCGTACGGCTCCCCGACGGTGATGTCGAGCTACACGTTCAGCCAGCGCGACCAGGGCCCGCCCTCGGACAGCTCCGGCAGGACGCTCAACGCCACCTGCTACTCCGGCTGGGAGTGCGAGCACCGCTGGCCGGTCATCGCCAACATGGTCGGCTTCCGCAACGCCACCGAGGGCGCCGGCGTCGTCAACTGGTACGACAACGGCAACAACCACATCGCCTTCGGCCGGTCCGGCAAGGGCTACGTCACGATCAACGACGAGGACTCCGCGGTCACCGGCCGGTCGTACCAGACCGGGCTGCCGGCAGGCCGCTACTGCGACGTCATCCACGGCACCTTCAGCAACGGCACGTGCAGCGGGCCGGTGATCACCGTGGACGGCGGCGGCTGGTTCGCCGCGAACGTGCCGGCTCACGACGCGATCGCCATCCACGTGGGCGCGCGGCTGAGCTGAGGCCCCCGCCGCCGCGGACCCCGTCCCGACCGACTTCCGGCTGGGGCGGGGTTTCGCCGTCGTTCCCCCGTTACAGTTAGTTTGTGCGTTTTGACCGAATGAACCGGCGACACGTCCGCACCCTGGCCGCCGCCGTCGGCGTACCCCTGCTCCTGCTGGCCGGCGGGGCCACCGGCTGGGTGCTGACCCCCGCGGCCGCGCCCACCGCGCCGCCGGTCGTCGTCGGGCCGCCCGCGCCGACCAGCGCGGCCCCGACCAGCGCGGCCCCGGAGCGGGTGCCCGCCGCCGCGCCCGCGCCGGACGACCTGCCGGTGGTCGACTACGGCCCGGCGCCCACCGGCTTCCCGGCGGACCCGGACACCCTGGACACCACGCCGCTGACCGAGGGCCTGCACCCGACCCGCCGGATCGCCGCCTACACCGCACCCGGCGGCCGGCCGCTGGCCTTCCTCGACCCCACCCTCAGCGGCGTCGAGCTGACCATGCCCATCGCCCGGCGACAGGCCGGCTGGACGGCGGTGCTGCTCCCGTCGGCCAACCGCACGCTCGCCTGGCTGCCGCCCGGCGGCCACACCACCGTGGCGCTGCCCGACCAGATCGTGGTGGAGCGCAAGCACCACCGGCTGACCTGGTACCGCGCCGGCCGGGCCGTCCGCAGCTGGGAGGTCAGCCTCGGCCAGCGCGGCCAGGAGACCCCGCTGGGCCGGACCTTCATCCTCGGCCGCACCCCGCCGCCGGAGAGCGTGTACGGCGGCGTCGACATCTACGCCCTCGGCTCGGTGCCCGACGACCCCGACTCGGTGCCGCCGGGCCTGCGCGGCGCGCACATCGGCGTGCACAGCTGGTACCACGACGGCGAGCTGGGCAGGAACACCACCAACGGCTGCATCCGGCTGACGAAGAGCGGGCAACGGGAACTGCTGGCCGAGGTGCGCCCCGGCACCGAGGTCGTGGTGGTCGACGAGCTACCCGCCCCGCCCCCGACGGCCTGACGGTTCCGTTCGCCGGCACCCACGGCCGGCCGGCAGCGTCCCCGGATCGCGTCGCGCCCGGGTCAGGGAGCGACCCGCGCGTCCAAGGCAGCCGGCGAGGACCGGCGCGGCAGGGGCGGGCGCGTCTGCCCGGCCAGCTTTCGCCACAGGAACTCCAGCGTCAGCGCCCAGACGAAGGCGCGCTGCTCGTTGTTCGCCGCCGCGCCGTGCCCGCCCTCGACGTTCTCGTAGTAGGACACCTCGTGGCCGTGCTCGCGCAGCCGGGCCGCCATCTTGCGGGCGTGCCCCGGGTGCACCCGGTCGTCGCGGGTCGAGGTGACGAGCAGGACCGGCGGGTACGCCCGGTCGCCGTCGACGTTGTGGTACGGCGAGTAGCCGCGCAGGAACTCCCAGTCGGCCGCCACGTCCGGGTCGCCGTACTCGGCCATCCACGAGGCGCCGGCCAGCAGCCGGTGGTAGCGCCGCATGTCCAGCACCGGCACGTGCGCGACGACCGCCCCGAACAGCGCCGGGTGGCGGGTCAGCATCACCCCCATCAGCAGGCCGCCGTTGCTGCCGCCCTCGATACCGAGCCGCTCCGGCGTCGTGATGCCGCGCGTCACCAGGTCGGCCGCCACCGCCACGAAGTCCTCGTACGCCCGGGGCCGGTTCTCCCGCAGCGCGGCGCGGTGCCACCCGGGGCCGTACTCCCCGCCGCCCCGGATGTTCGCCACCACGTAGCTGCCGCCCCGGGCCAGCCACCCCCGGCCGATGACCCCGCTGTAGCGCGGTGTCATCGGGATCTCGTAGCCGCCGTAGCCGGTGAGCAGCGTCGGCCCGGCGGGCGCGTGCGGGTCGCCCACCACGAAGTACGGCACCCGCGTGCCGTCGGCCGAGACGGCGAAGAACTGGCGTACCGCCAGGCCGTCCGCGTCGAAGGCCGCCGGTGCCCGCTTGAGCGTCTCGACCCCGCCGCCGACCTGCCCGAGGCGCAGCGTCGCCGGCTGGAGGAACCCCTCCGAGGCGAGCAGGTAGGCGTCGTCGTTGTTTGGGTCGGTGTCCACGACCTCGCTGTGGTCGAACTCCGGCACCCCGGACAGAGCCTCCCGCCGCCAGCCCTCCCCGTCGGGCGTCAGCACCTCCAGCCGGCTCTTCACGTCGGCGAGGGTGGCCAGGATCAGCCGGTTACGAGTCCAGGACCAGCCGCTCAGCGCCGTACGGTCGTCGGGGCGGAAGAGCACCGTCATCTCCCGTTCCCCGGCGAGGAACGCGTCGAACCGGGCCGCCAACAGGGCGCCCGCGGGGTGGGTCGCCCCGCCGACCGCCCACGGCGAGCGCGGCCGGACGAGCAGCCACTCCCGGTGCACGTCCCACCCGGCGTCCTCCGGCACGGCCACCGGGATCCGCTCCCCCGTCGCGGTCAGCAGGTGCTGCTCGGAGCGGAAGAAGTCCAGCCGGCGGCCCACGAAGTCGCGCTCGAAGCCGGGCGTCGGGTCGTGCGAGGCCCACACGGCGACGTCGTCGGCGTGGCCCTCGTGGACGACCTCGGCCTCGGCCAGCGGCGTGCCCCGCCGCCACCGCTTGACCACCCGGGGATAGCCCGAGGAGGTGAGCGAGCCGGGCCCGAAGTCGGTGGCGACGTAGATCTGGTCGGCGTCGATCCAGCCCACGTCGCTCTTCGCCTCGGGCAGCGTGAAGCCGTCCTCGACGAAGACGCGGCGGTCGAGGTCGAACTCCCGCACCACGACCGCGTCGCCCCCGCCCCGGGAGAGGCTCACCAGGGCGCGCCCGTAGCCGGGCCGCAGCACCGTCGCGCCGCCCCAGACCCAGCTCTCGCCCTCCCCGGCGGCCAGCGCGTCCAGGTCGAGCAGCACGTCCCACTCCGGCTCCGACCGGCGGTACTGCTCCAGCGTCGTCCGTCGCCAGACCCCGCGCGGGCGCGCCGCGTCGGTCCAGAAGTTGTAGTAAAGGTGGTCGCCACGCCACCCGGGGTAGGGGATGCGGTCGTCCGCGTCGAGCACCTGGCGGAGCTCGGCCCGCAGGACGGCGAACCCCTCTCCGCCGGTCAGGGCGGCCACGGTCTCCGCGTTGCGGTCCCGCACCCACCGCGCGGCGTCCGCGCCATCAAGGTCTTCCAGCCAGAGGTACGGGTCGTCGGTCTCCACGGTCAACCTCGCCACCCCGCCACTATCCCCGACGGGGCGGACACACTCGGACCCGGCCGGCTGTCGGCATGGCGACGTCCCGCCACTCGAAGGAGTCACCCGTGAGTCGGACGATCGTCGACGTCGACGACGAGCTGCTTGCCGAAGCCAGCGAGATCCTTGGCACCACGACGAAGAAGGCCACCGTCAACGCTGCCCTCAAGGCTGTCGTCGGCCGGGAGAAGCGGCGGCAGTTCGCCGACTGGCTCAAGAGCGGAGGACTACCCGATCTGACGGGCCCGGTCTACGCCACCAAGCCGGACGCGGCGTGAACCACGAGCACTACCTGTTGGACAAGTCGGCCCTCGCCCGCTGGCCCAAGCCCCGGGTGGCCCCGGTGCTCGAAGAACTCTCCGAACGAGGGCTGCTCGCCGCCTGTGGGCCGTCGAGATCGAGGTGATCCACAGCGCTCGCACCGCCAAGGACGCACAGCGCGCACGGTGGATGCTGAGCGGCTTCCAGTGGCTGCCGATGACCGACGAGATCTGGGATCGGGCGATCGACGTCCAGGTGCAGGCACTGCACAAGGGCAACGACCGTCCGCTGTCGATGGCGGATCTGCTGATCGCCGCCACGGCCGAGCGGCACGGAGTCACCGTCCTGCACTACGACGGGAACTTCGACCTGATCACCGCGATCACCGGTCAACCCACCACCTGGGTGGCCCCGGCCGGCACCGTCGACTGACGCGGTGGCATGCCGCCCCGCCCGCCGTTGCGGCAGGTCCGGCCGCCACCACCGCTGCGCGTCAGTCCCAGGTCTCGCCGATGTCGAAGACGTCCAAGCCGGGTGGCGCCGCAGCCTCGATGGCCTTCCGGTCCCGGGTCACCAGATAACAGCGGTAGAGGATCGCCGTGGCGATCGCGTGCGCGACGTCCAGTGACACGGTGAACGCGGCCGCGATGCGGGCCACCCGCCGACTCGTCGCAGCGTCGTAGACCGCCACTTGAATGTCGCGCTCAGCCACGAGCAGCAGATCAAGCATGCTGGCGGCGGGCGTGCCCGCGAGTTCGAGCTGCGCCTGCCCGAGACAGAGCGCCGGAATCCACACCTGCTGGTCGGGATCCTCCTCGGCCAGGGTCAGCATGGCACCGGGCTCGACGCTCGTGCCCGACGCGTACGCCAGCAGGGCGGAGGTGTCGAGGACGAGACCGTTCACGCGGCGGCGGTCCCCTCGTTGTCGAACTGGCTGAGCCACTCGACGTTGCGGGCGTGTTGCTCGTCGCTGACGGGCGCGAGAGCCGCCAAGCGGGCGCGGGTCTGCTCGACGTCCTCGTCGGTGACCACGTAGCCGAGCTGCGCCCACTTCGCACGAAGACTGTCGGCACGCATCTTCCGACGAAGGATCCCGGCGATGAAACCGGACGTGGTGCCCCGCGTGCGCTCGACGTACGCGGCCACGTCGTCGGGCAGGCTGATCGTGATGCGGCGAGTCATACTCCGACCATACCCGCTGCATACTGACGGAATGCCAATCAGCTCGTCACGCCACACCGGTCGTGCTCCGGTCCGCCACCGGCACCGACCCTCTGGTCATTTTCGGCCATTATGACCAGAATTTACCTTACGATGAAATCTCTTCGTGGAGGTGAAGGACCATGCCGACGTATGTCGCGTTGCTGAACTGGACCGATCAGGGGATCCAAGGCTTCAAGGACACCGCGAAGCGCGCCGAGGCCTTCGCCGCAGCGACACAGAAGCTCGGGGCGAATCTCCTGAACATCTACTGGACCGCCGGCCCGTACGACCTCGTGGCCATCGTCGAGGCGCCCGACGACGAAACCGCCTCCGCGGCGCTCCTGCGGCTCGGCGGAGCGGGCAACGTCCGTACCACGACCCTGCGGGCTTTCGGTCAAGAGGAGATAGTTCGCATCGTCGCCAAAGCCGCTGGCTAACTCCATCAGGCCATGGCCATGGGGTGACTGCCGACCTGAACGAGCAGCCACCCCCGTACGTATGGCCAGGACCACGGACGGGCGTCCTCGCCGAACCCGCCGCGGCTTGAAGGCGACTCAGAGACGCAGCACCCTAGAGGCCGAGGTAGGCGGCGATGCCGTTGGCGTGCCCTCGGGCGGTGGCGGTGATGAAGGCGGCGCGCTTGAGCAGGTTCGCATCGGCCACGGTGTCGATGAACAGGTTCTCGGTCAGGACGGCGGGCATGGCGGTCTCGCGCAGCACATGGAAGTTGGCGGTCTTCAGGCCGCGGTCGGTGACCGAGCCGACGGTGCGCATGCTCGACAGGACCCGGGAGTGGACCGCACTGTGCAGGGCGCTACCGGTGCCTGGGTACCGGTAGCTTTCGAAGCCCGTACCGCCGCCGGAGTTGATGTGGATGCTGACGAAGATCGTGGCGCCCCACGCGTTGGCGTCGCTCGTACGGTAGGTGAGGCTGCGGGTTATGTCTGAGGTGCGGGACATCCGTACGTCGACGCTGTAACTGGCCTTGAGGATGTCGCGGGTCTGAAGCGCGATGCTGAGGGTCAGGGCCTTCTCGGTCAGGCCGTTGCCGACGGCGCCGGGGTCGGTGCCGCCATGCCCGGGGTCGAGGTAGACCTTCGGGACCGCCGCGTGTGCGGTTCCGGCCGCCGCCCAGGGAGCCACGACGAGACCAGCGGCGGCGGCCAGCAGAGTGCGGCGGCGCGCTGAGGAGTTACTGATCACGAGCACCTCTCCACGGAAGTAGGGGTGCCGGGAGGCCGCCGTGGGCCGCCCATACCCGTACGGGCTGGCACGGCGTCACTGTAATGCATGGAAATAGATGGATAGAAGATCTTCGCCTTCCGGCTGGCCGCACGCGCCGGCTCCCCTGCCCTGGCCGTCCGTGTTCCGGCTCAGCCTTCGCACGTTACCGGCCGGGAGCCTGCTGAGCGGCAATCGGGCGGGCGACCGGGGAAGCCGGGCCGCCCGCCCGAGTGCCACCGGAACGGGTCAGAGTTCCTGCACCCAGTACGGGGAGAGGTCCATCCAGCCGTTGGCGCCGGCGCCGTGCTTCCGGCCGCTGCTGGCGGTGCTCAGGGTGTACCAGGCGTCCACGAAGTCCGGGTCGTCGGTGTACCAGGAGGTCGGAATGGCGTCGAGGATCGCGTTGACCAGCGGGGCGTACGCGCCACCGTCCACGATCACCAGAAGGGCACCCGCGATGGCCTTGACCAGGGCCGCGTAGTTGGTGTCCCCGTCGTCCTCCATCATGACCACGTCGGCCAGGTTGTACTTGTACGAGGAGAAGTGCACCAGCAGCTGGTTCGGCTGGTAGGTGGTGCCGTCGTGGTCCAGGTACGGCATCTGCACCAGGTCGACCTTGACCTTGCCGTCCAGCCCGAACCCGGCCACGAGGTTGTAGATCTCGGCGTCCCCCTTGATCCAGGGCTCCTCGTCGTCGTTCAGCCGGACGGCGTCGACCTTGGTGGCCCAGTAACCGGCCGACGCGGTCACCCCGGAGGGGCGGGTCGCCGGACGCGCCGGAGCCGCCCCGCCGATCCCCCGCGCGCCCAGCTCCCGGCGCATCAGCGCCAGCCCCGCGGTGAGCGCCCGCTCGGTGTCCACGTCGACCACGAGCACCGGCCGCCGCGGCACCCGCGCGGCGTCCAGCACCACCGTGGCGCCGGAGCGGTCGTACGCGGTCACGCTCGGCGCCGAGTCGTCGGGCGGGGTGGCGGCCACCAGCGGCGCCTCGCCGCGGGCCAGCGCCGCGCGCATGTCCGGGTGGGCCAGCCGCAACCGCAACAGCGAACCGGTGCCGCCCGGCAGGCCCTTGGCGGCGAGCAACCGCTGGTTGGCGGCGCGGAGGTCACCGGCGAACCGGGCGTCGACGCCGGCGGCGAGCAGGTCGACCGGGCCGTTCACGGCGGAGACGCCCAACCGGGTCAGCTCGGACCGACCGGCGAGGGCCACCTGACGGGCCACGCCGTCGGTGATGGCGGACACCGGGCTGGCGACCGCCGGGGCCGGTGCGAGGTGGTCGGGCCGGGCGTACGCCGGAGTGGCGACCGCCCCGACCAGCGTGGCGGTCGCGATGCCGATCGACAGGACGGCGCGTCGGAAGGTACGTCGGTTCACATGGACTCCTCTGCGTCTCCCGGCCATCGGCTCGTGGCGGCGACCAAGAGATTGACGACTGTGGCTACATAGGTATACGTCCATCGATAAGTCGTCAACGCCCATGACGCTCTTCTCCGGAGGCTCGTGCGCGACCGGCAACTCCCGCCGCCGGGCCGCAAAAACGGTCAACCGGCACCGGTCCCCGCCCCGGGTCGCCGCACGTCCGTTCAACGGGGCAGCTCGCCCGGTGCGCCGCGTCGGCATGGGCGCGGCCATCGCGGGTAGTACCCGGAACATGAGGGCGAGTTTCCGGCTCGGCCGGATTGCGGGCGTACCGGTCGGGGTCAACTGGAGCGTCCTGGTCATCTTCGCGCTGATCGCCTGGGGGCTGTCGGCCAACCAGTTCCCCCGGGCCTACCCGGACCGGCCCGTCGCCGCGTACGTCCTGGCGGGGCTCGCGGCGGCGGTGGTCTTCTTCCTCGGCCTGCTCGCCCACGAGATCTCGCACGCGATCGTCGCCAAGCGCAACGGGCTGGAGGTCGGCGGGATCACCCTCTGGCTCTTCGGCGGGGTGGCCGAGCTGCGCGGCGAGGCGCGCGACCCGGGCGCGGAGCTGCGCATCGCCGGCGTCGGCCCGCTGGTGAGCCTGCTGATCGGGCTCTTCTTCGGCGCGATCGCGGTGGTGCTCGCCGTGGCCGGGGTGGAGGGGCTGCTGCTCGGCTCGCTGGCCTGGCTGGCCGGCATCAACGTGCTGCTGGCGGTCTTCAACGCCCTGCCCGCCGCCCCGCTGGACGGCGGGCGGCTGCTGCGCGCGGCGGTCTGGAAGGCGACCGGCGACCGGACGAAGGCGTCGGTCGTCGCCGCCCGGGCCGGCTGGGTGCTCGGGGCGGTGCTGATCGGGCTGGGGCTGTGGCAGTTCCTGGCCGGCGTCGGCTTCGGCGGGCTGTGGCTGGCCCTGATCGGCTGGTTCCTGATCGGCGCCGCCGGCATGGAGGAGCGGCAGGCCCGGATGGGCAGCGCGCTGGAGGGCGTCCGGGTGGCCGACGTGATGACGCCGCAGCCGCAGACCGCGTCGGGGCAGATGACGGTGGGCGACTTCGTGGACCACTACCTCTTCGCGTACCGGCACACCGCGCTGCCGCTGACCGAGGACGACCGGCCCGTCGGCCTGGTCACCCTCGACCGGGTGCGGGGCATCCCGGCGGACCGCCGGGCCGGCACCACGCTGGCCGAGGTGGCCTGCCGCGCCGACGAGCTGGTGCTCGCCCGGCCGGACGAGCCGCTGAACGAGCTGCTCCCCCGGCTCAGCGAGTGCGCCGACGGCCGCGCCCTGGTGGTGACCGACGGCCGGCTGGTCGGGATCGTCTCGCCGAGCGACATCAGCCGGGCGGTGCAGCGCGGCAGCCTCCGCGAGCAGATGGCCGGCGACCGGCGCTGACCGGCCGCCGGCCGCACCGCGGCCGGGTCGTCAGCAGCCCGCGCGGCCAATCCTCGCCTGCCGCAGCGGCGGCGTCGTGCCCCGCTCCCCCGGCGTCCGCCCGTCAGGACCGCGGCAGGTAGCGGTCGAGCAGGTCGGTGCGGAACGTGCCGGCCGGGTCGAGCCGGCACGCCAGGTCGACGAAGTCGGCGTACCGGGGCAGGGCCGCGGCGACCGCCGCCGGGGCGAGGCCGAACACCTTTCCCCAGTGCGGGCGCGGCGCGAACGGCGCGAGCCGCTCCTCTACCGCCGCCACCACCGGCAGCACCGCCGCCGCGTCGGCGGTCCAGGTGAAGTGGATGGCGAGGCTGTCCCGCCCGTGGTTCGGGCTGAGCCACAGCCCGTCGGCGGCCACCGCCCGCAGCTCGCAGACCTGGAGCACCGGCGCGATCAGGTGCGCCACCGGGTCCAGCGCGGCCAGCGCCGCCGACGCCGAGGCGCGCGGCACGTGGTACTCCGACTGCAACTCCGCCCCGCTGCTGGGGGTGAACCCCAGCCGGAAGTGCGGCAGCCGTTCGTGCCACGGGCCCGGCTCGCCGAGCTGCGGGGTGCAGTTCTGCGCGGGCATGCCCGGCACCGGGTGCCGCGGCGTGTCGGCCGCCGTCGTGCCGAGCCAGTCCGCCGGCAGCGGGGCCGCGTCCGCGCGCTGCTTGACCCAGACCTCCCGCAGGTGCGGCGACCGCCAGTCGGTGAAGACGCTGACGCTGTACGCCGAGGCGAACGCCTCGTCCAGCGCCGCGCGGGAGAGGCCGAGGCGGACGTGCTGGCGGATCTCGAAGGTCGGCACCACGTCCAGGGTGACCCGGGTGACGACGCCCAGCGCGCCCAGCGAGACGACCATCCCGGCGAAGGTGTCCCCGTCGGCCGCCCTGTCCACGGTCAGCAGGTCGCCGCCGGCGGTGACCAGTTCCAGCCCGGCGACCGCGCTGGCCAGGTTGCCGATCGTCTCCCCCGAGCCGTGGGTGCCGGTGGCGACCGCCCCGGCGACCGAGATGTGCGGCAGCGAGGCGAGGTTGGCCAGGGCGTACCCGCGCGCGTGCAGCCAGGCCGCGAGGTCCCCGTACCGCATGGCGGCCGGCACCGTGACGGCCCGGCGGTCCGGGTCGAGCGCGACGGTCGCGGGCAGCCCGGCCAGCGAGACCAGGTCGCCGGTGGTGTCGCCGAGGCAGTTGAACGAGTGCCCGGTGCCCACCGCCCGGAGGCGGTCGCTGCCCGCCACCAGCCGGCGCAGCTCGTCGAGGGAGGAGGGGCGGTGGTGGCGGCGGGCGGCGTAGCGGACGTTGCCCGCCCAGTTGCGCCGCGGCCCGGCCCCGGCGGTGGTCACTGGGTGCGGTGGTGGTCGGCGGACCGGTCGGCGGCCGGGGCCCCGCCGAGCGCGTCGACGAAACGGTCCCCGGCGTGCCGGGTCAGCGCCGCCGCCACCTCGACGGGCTTCTCCCGGACCCGCGCCAGGTCCAGCAGTTCCACCGCGGCCCGGCCGTCGATCGGATTGCGGGCGTCGGCCGGCAGGTCGGCCAGCGCGCCGAGCGCGGGGACCAGCAGCAGTCGCGGCGTCGACGGCAGCCCCTCCCGGGCGGGCGGCCGGGCCAGCGCCAGCACCGCGACCTCCGCCCACGCGATCGTGCGGCGCAGCCCGGGGCGGCGGACGCTCAGGCCGTCGGCGCCGATGACGAACCGGAACGGGCGCAGCAGGCCGACCAGCACGCCCCCGCCCAGCAGCACGGCGCCGACGGCGACCAGCCGGCGCAGCAGCGCGTGCTCCCCCGGCAGCGCCAGCAGCACCCCGCCACCGATCACGCAGGCCAGGGGCAGCACCAACGCCCCCCGGTTGCGGTGCAGTTCCATGTCGTACCCCCGTTCGACACCGTGGTCGTCGGGACGCATCATCCGACGAGCACCGGCGGGACGGAAACCGGTCGATCGGGCACGGTTACCGCGCCGTCGTCGGGGAACCCTACGCCGATGAGCAGCTACCGCGATCCCGCCCCGCGGGGCGACGTGTTCCCCTCCGAGGAGGAGATCGACCCCACCGGCACCGGACCGGTGTCGTCGGGCGTGCCGCCGGTCGGGGCGTACCCGGCAGGCACCACGCCCGGTCCCAAGCCGGCGCCGCCGCCCACGCCCCCGCCGCGCCCGGTGCCCCATCCGGGGCCGGCGCCCCGGGCGGTCGCCGCCGGCGGCCGCGCCTGACCTCCGGCGCGACGGGTCCGCCGCCCCGCCGGGCGGCGGACACCCCGCCGGCTCAGAGCTGGGGCCTCACCTCGGCGGCGACCAGCTCCAGGTGGTCGAGGTCGGCCAGGTCGAGCACCTGGAGGTAGAGCCGCTCGCTGCCGATCTCGGCGTACCGGCCGATCTTGTCGACCACCTCGGCGGGCGTGCCCGCGAGGCCGTTCTCGCGCAGTTCGTCCGGGTCCCGGCCGATCGCGGCGGCCCGCCGGGCCACCTCGGCGTCGTCCCGCCCGCAGCAGAGCACCAGGGCGTTGGACCAGCGCAGCTCGCCCGGGTCCCGGCCGGCCTCCGCGCACGCGGCGCGGACCCGCGCGAACTGGGCGGCGGTGTCCTCGACCGAGACGAACGGCATGTTGAACTCGTCGGCGTACCGGGCGGCCAGGCGGGGCGTGCGCTTCGTGCCCTTGCCGCCGAGCAGGATCGGCGGGCGCGGGTCCTGCACCGGCTTCGGCAGCGCCGGCGAGTCGCTGACCGGGTAGTACGTCCCGGCGAAGTCGAAGGTCCCGCCGGGCGGCGTCGCCCAGAGCCCGGTGACGACGGCGAGCTGCTCCTCCAGCCGGTCGAAGCGCTCCCCCAGCGGCGGGAAGGGAATCCCGTACGCGGTGTGCTCCTCGGCGTACCAGCCGGCGCCGATGCCCAGCTCGACCCGGCCGCCGCTCATCTGGTCGACCTGCGCGACGGTGATGGCCAGCGGGCCGGGCAGCCGGAAGGTGGCGGCGGTCATCAGCGTGCCCAGCCGGATCCGCCGGGTGTCCCGGGCCAGGCCGGCGAGGGTGGTCCACGCGTCGGTCGGACCGGGGTCGCCGCTCACCGCGCCCATCTTCAGGTAGTGGTCGGAGCGGAAGAAGGCGCCGTAGCCGGTTTCCTCCGCGCAACGGGCCACGGCGAGCAGGTCGTCGTACGTCGCGCCCTGCTGGGGTTCGGTGAAGATCCGCAGTTCCATGCCCCGAGCATAGGGAGCGCGCCGGGCCGGCGCGCCGATCCGGCCCTTCCCCGGACGGCCACGCCGGGCGGATGCCCGCCGGGCGAAGTGGCGGGCATCCGATAGCGGCGTCCCTGGCCCCGGGTCGCCCGCCGGTCCAGAGTGGAGGCCGAGCGACGAGGCGAGGAGGAACCCATGGAGGACCAGCACCGGGACGGGCTGACGGGGGCGGTGGACGCGCTGCTCCCGGAGGTGTCCCGCCGGGCCGGGGAGATCGAGGCGTCCCGGGGCCTGCCCGCCGATCTGCTCGACTCGCTGCGGGCGGCCGGCTGCTTCCGGATGTTCGTCCCCCGCAGCCACGGCGGGTACGAGGCGGATCTGCGCACCGGGCTGCGGGTGCTGGAGGCGCTGGCCCGGGCCGACGGCTCCACCGGATGGACCGTGATGATCGGCGCCGAGACGCCGCACCTGGTGGCGATGCTCTCCCGCGACCGGTTCGACAAGGTCTACGCCGACGGGCCGGACGTGGTCGTCGGGGGCGGGTTCGCCCCGCAGGGGCGCGCCGAGCCGGTCGACGGCGGCTTCCGGGTCACCGGCCGGTGGGCGTTCGCCAGCGGCGCCCGGCACGCCGACTGGATCTTCGGCAACTGCGTGCTGACCGGGGACGGCGAGCCGCTGCCCGGGCCGGCGGGGGCACCGCCGGCGGTGCGTTCCATGCTCTTCCCGGCCTCCCGGGTCACCGTGCACGACACCTGGCACGTGCTCGGCCTGCGCGGCACCGGCAGCCACGACATCGAGGTGGCGGACGCCTTCTGCCCCACCGA
Source organism: Micromonospora sp. DT178 (assembly GCF_049841695.1). Classification (NCBI taxonomy): domain Bacteria; kingdom Bacillati; phylum Actinomycetota; class Actinomycetes; order Micromonosporales; family Micromonosporaceae; genus Micromonospora; species Micromonospora sp. DT178. Next base: position 78,786 of record NZ_JBNCKV010000017.1, on the reverse strand, counting down.
GGAGAGCTTCGACCTGTTCACCGGCGTGCCCTGCGTACCGGGGCCGGGCTTCGTGGCGCCGCTGGTCCACTTCGTCCTGCACCTCGGCGCGGTGGCGGTCGGCATCGCGCAGGGCGCGCTGGACGACATGGTCACGCTGCTCGAGGGCGGTCGGCAGCGGCTCTACGCCCGGCAGTCGCTCGCCGACTCGCCGGCCTTCCGCCTCCAGTTCGGCCGCGCCGACCTGGACGTACGGGCGGCCCGGGCGCTGCTGCGGGACCTGGCCGACGAACTCTGGGCGGCCTGCGCCACCGACCCGGCGGCGATCCCCGCGCTGCACCCGCGGATCTCCGCCGCGCTGCCCTGGGTGACCGAGCGGGCCGCCGCCGCGGTCGACACCTGCTACCGGGCGGCCGGCGGCGGGGCGGCCCGGGACTCCTCGCCGCTCCAGCGCCGGTTCCGCGACATCCACACGTTCAGTCAGCACGCGGCGGCGGCCGAGGGCTGGCTCGCCAACAACGGCGCGCGGGTGCTCGGCCGACCGGTGGAACTGGCCTACTGACGGCGGGGAGAGGCAACGCGCGGGCGGCGGACGGGTGTCCCGGAGCCGGGGCACCCGTCCGCCGTCGATCGACGGTTCAGCAGCGCTGCCGCTGCCCCGTGTGGTGCACGCCGACCTTGCCCACCACGGTCAGGTCGGTCAGGGCGGTGTTCGCACCGCGGTGCACGTAGCACGAGTAGCGGTGCTGGTTGATCACTTCGAGGTGGATGTGCACCCCGCTGTCACCGTTGACCTGGTAGCAGCTGGACCAGCGGAAGCGGCCCGTCTCGCCGAGCTTGGTCCAGGGACCGACCGAGGCGCCGACGACGATGCCACCGGGCTTGTTGTTCACGTGCATCACGTCCGCCCGGCCGAGGATCTGCCCGGTCGTGGTGTCCCGGGCTTCGAGCCCGATGCGGTAGCCGCCGTCGGCGAGGTTGCGGGTCGCGCAGCCCGCCTGGACGGTGACCACCTTGACGGCGACCGGGTGCCCGGAGGCGGTCTTGGTGCCGAACGGCGAGACGATCGTGGCGCCCGGGCTGCGGTAGATGTCGACGGCCCAGTCGTTGGGGTATCCCCAGTGGCCGAAGACGATGTGGTGTGAGCTCGGCCCGGAGAGGCCGAACCGGTCCCAGGTGGACGAGCCCTGGATCGGCGGATAGACGTTGACCGTGTCCGCTGCCGGATGCGCCTGCGCGGCGCCGACCGGCGCGACCACGGCGCCGACCACGAGCGCGAGAGCGGCCACCGCAGGGGCGAGACGACTGAAGTTCACATGATCTCCATGGCTGTCCTGGCGCAGCGGGACTCGGCGGACATCGCACCGGGTGGCGCACGAGCGGGCCTGCGCGCGATCCGGCGGATCCTATACCACCATCGATGGATTTCATGATCGACTTCTGTCCGTCCGCCGCCCGGCCCCTGCGGTCCTCCCGGATCTCCGGGCTGCCGTTCAGACGTACGGGCGGGTGGCGTACGCCGCCCTCAACGCGGCCAGCCCCGTCGACTTCGGCGACAGGGTGCCCCAGCCCGAGTTGAAGTAGTTGGTCCGCGCGATCCGTGGTCCCCGCTCGGCGTTGAGCTGGGCGATGGCGGCCGGCACGGTGGCGATCCAGGCCGCCTGGTCCGGCACCTCCGCCACCCGTACGCCCCACTCGGCGATGATCACCGGGCGGGAGAGGGCGACGGGGCCGAGGTCGGCCACCGCCCAGTCCTTCGTCCGGCGGAACCGGGCCAGCGCCGTGTGGGTGGGGCTGGTGGCGTAGGCGTTCCACTGGAGGAAGTCGAGCTTGGCCATCAGCGCCTCCGGGTGGGTGCGCTGGAAGCAGGCCCGGTCGAAGCCGCCCACCCCGACCGAGAACGTCGTGCCGGCGGGCAGCTGGCGAGCCTTGAACCAGTTCACGATGTACGTCATCGCCTGCACCGCGCGGGCATCCGACTGCGCCCACGGGTAGGTCACACCGGACTCGGTGGTGCCGAACTCGTGGTCGGTGTCCAGCTCGGAGGCGAGCTGGATGTTCACCCCGAAGCCCAGGGTCCGGTACTGGGACAGGGCGCGGGCGAACAGCCCGTCGCAGTGCCCGGCCAGGACCTGGCTGTAGCCGTACGCCCGGGGCCAGGTCGTGCCCGGGCGTTGCTGGATGGTCATCGCGGGCGCCGGGACGGTGTAGGTCACGCCGTCCACGGTGAAGGTCTGCGGCCCGGCGTCGGGCGCGCCGTAGTGCTTCAGCTCCAGCACCATGTTCATCTGCACCCCGGCCCTGCCGAGCGTGACGAGCCACGGCCGTTGGTAGCCGGGGAAGGTGTAGCCGTCGGCGAAGCTGCGGTACTGCGTCAGCGAGCGGAAGTTGCCGCCCGCCATGTCGGCCGTCGGGTCGGCGCCCCCGGAGAGGTAGTAGCCACCCAGCACGGGCGGCGCGATCGTGTAGTCGGCGGTCGCGGTGGCGGTGCGCCCGCCGTTGTCGCGCACCGTGACGGTGACCCGGGGCATCACGCCACCGCCCGGTAGACGGCGACGGACCCGTTGTCCGACGCTTTGGTCCAGGTGCGGCCGGAGTCGTCGGTGACGGCGAGGGTGAGCGGGTCGATGACGGCGGTGACCCTGACCGGCGCGCTGCTGTTGCCCTGCGCGTCGGTCACCACGATCGTGACGGTCACCGGCTTGGTGTCGGCGTCGCCGTAGGTGACCGTCAGGACCATCTGGTCGCCGGGTGAGTAGGTGGAGGCGTTCAGGGAGGCGGTGGCGGTGGGAGCGGCCATTGCCGGCTCCTCTCGTGCTCGGTGACCGGACCGACCGGCTCGTGGCCACGGTCGGTTCCGGTGGGGAGGATGGGTCGGGCGACGACCGGGTCGCCGGGCACGCGACGGCGTGGGCCCGGGACGGGTCGTGGGTACGGCTCGCCGGCCGCGCTCGTCTCGGGGTTGCCGCGCGGCTCCGGTGGCTGCCGTGATGGGACGTCGGTGTCGGTGGCGGTGAGGCGGCTTCCGCCCGGGCACCCGGGACGGTGACTGCCGGAGTGCGACCCCGCGGTGCGTGGGCGGCCGGCGCTGCGCTGCGCTACGCCGGGGCCGTCGCGGGGTCGGGCTCGGTGACGGCGGTGTCGGCGGGGACGATGCTGTCCCCGCCGGGCCCTAGGAATGGGTTGTGGCCCGCCATCCGCACGCCTCTGACCTGCTACAACAGTGCGCCGCGAAGGCGTCCGGCGTCCTGTCCGCTATCGGACGGCCGGCGCGTCCGGCAGGTGACTGCGCACCGGCCGGAATTGTGCCGAAGCGGCCCTGGCGACGACCTCCTCCGGGCTGAGCGGCGCCTTCGGGTGGTGGGACAGGCACATCGGCGTGTCCACCTTGACGAACGCGAAGCCCTCCCCGGCCACGTAGAACTGGCCGCTCTGCATGAGGCCGATGTCGGGCAGCCGCCCGCCCTTGGCCTCCGCCAACTGACGTGCCGCGTCGATCTGCGCGGGAGCGTTGAGCAGCCCGAAGAACTGCGTGGTGGCGTTGCCGGAGATCTGGTTGTGCAGCCCCTTCGGCGCCTGGGTGGCGAAGACCAGCCCGAGCCCGTACTTGCGGGCCTGGGAGGCGAGGGCGATCGAGCTGGCCGTGCAGGCCGTCTGCCCGGTCGACGGAGCGAGGGTCTGTGCCTCGTCCATCACGAAGAGCCCGCCCAGCGGCCGCTCGCCCGCCGGGTGCCGCTTGATCCAGGCGAACAGGGCCATCTGGAGCTGGTTGACGAAGCCCTGCCGTTCCTGGTCCGACGTGAGCCCGACAAAGCTGATCACCGAAATGCGTGCGCGACGGCCCGGCGAGGGGGTGAGCAGCAGGCCCGGATCGGCCGGGGCGCCGATGCCCCCGAACAACGGATCGGTGACCATGGCGGCCTTCAGGGTCTCGGCCAGGTCCTCGGCCAGCTTGTCCGCCCGACTCAGCCGGCTCACCCCGTCGGGCAGTTCGGCGAGGAACTCGGTGAAGCCGGGCAGGCCCACCATCCCGCTCCTCGCGTACGCCTGGAGGGCCTCGGTCAGTACGGCCTTGCCCTGCTGGGCCACCTTCGTCGGCCGGTCCACCCCGGCACGCGGGGCGAGTGCCTCCACCGCCGAACGGATCGCCTGGTCGAACTCGTCCGGCGAGTCGCGGACAGGGGCGAAGTCCGGCAACGGCTGGAAGCTCAGCGGTCGACCGGCGTTGACCCGGGGCGTCCAGACCACCACCTCGGTGTGGTCGAGGTGGTCGCGGGCCCGCTCGGCGTCGCCGGGGCCCCAACCGGCGGGTGGTTGCGGCCAGGGATCGCCCAGGCGGGCGAGGTCGTTGTTGGGATCGAGCACGATCGCGGAGACGCCCTCCCGCGCGCACTCCTCGACCAGTCGCCGGATCAGCACGGTCTTACCGGAGCCGGAGCCGGCGAAGATCACCGTGTGACGGCGTAGCGACTCCAGGTCCACCGCGAACGGCCGCGCCCCGTCGGTGGTCCGCCCCAACAGGATCGAAGTTCCGTCGACGGTGATCCTCCCGCCGTCGACCCGCGCGTCGTCCTCGCCGCCCACCTCGGCAGTCGGCCCCTCCGACCGGGCGACCGGCCCGGCCTGCGCACGGGCCGCCCCGGCGGAGTCGCCGAGGATCCTGGCGAACAACTGCGTGGAGCCGGCCGGTCGGCGCGCGACCAGCCACTCCTGAAGAACAGAGGCCGGTTCGCCGCTCAGCTCACGAAGTGCGGCGAACACCCGCAGGTCCGCCTCCGGAACGCCGCAGCGGACGCCGCCGGCCGCGTCGAAGGCCGCCAACACCTCGGCCGTACGCTTCCCGGTCGGCCACGGGCCGTTGCGCAACAGCACCAGCCGCCGCTGCGGCAGCACACGGTCGAGGCCCGCCATGGTGCAGGCCGCCTTCACCCTGGCGGTCGCGGCGATCGCGTTCGGATGGGAGATCCCGCGGAAGCACCAGTGCGCCTCGTTCTCGGTGGCCTCGTCCAGCACCTCGATCAGCCGCCCGTGCAGCGCCGGTTTGCGGCCCGGCAGCGGGTCGTACCTGTAGCTGGCGCCGGTCGGGGACTGCTCGGCGATCCAGGCCGCCAGACCGGCGGCAAGGAGCGCCGGCATGTGCTCGTCCTCGGTCCGGGGATCGAGCGCGCCCGCCACGTCCGCCCCCGCCACCAGCTCGGCGAAGCGGGCGTCGAGCTGCCGCAGGCGCATGGCGTCACCAGTGTCCGTGTCGCGGCGTGGCTTCGGGCCGACGGCGGCGCTCCCGTCCGACGGCTCGGACCCGCCGACGACGTGGTCGCCGGCCTCGATGAGACGGTCGAGCTCGGTCACCTCGCCCCGGTCCCGGCACCAGGCGACGTGCCGATCCACCCGGCGCAGCAGCGCCCGGGGCGTCAACGCCGGGGCGTCGACGAACGCCTCGGGGCTGATCGGCCAGGTCGGATACGGCGGTGCGAAACGCGGCCCGGCGAAGGCTGCGGTGAACCGCTTCGCGACGATGGCCCGACCGATCTCGGGGGTGGGAATCCGGTCGGGCAGGGTCGCCTGCCGGAACCGGTCGCCGACCGGGGTGGGTGCGCTCCTGATCAACAGCTCCCAGGTGTCCGGCAGGCACGACACCACGATCAGCGTCCGGCGGGTGATGTCACGCAGTTTCAGCAGACCGTCGGCGATGGGCCCGATGAATCTCGCCTGGGCGTCCTCCAGCCCGGCGTACTGGTCGAACATGGCCGTGCTGGTCTGGGCGAAGAGCGTGTCGAGCTGGTCGACGGCTATCACGGTGGGATCGAGCGTCAACGCCATCAGCCGGGAGACGTCCTGGACGATCTGCTGCGGGGTGCGGATCGCCGGAGTCAGCCCCCACGCCGCACGGCCGACCGGGTCACCTGGCTCGGAGATCAGATGGGCGTAGCCGACATCCTGTGCCTCGAAGTCCAGCGCGCCGTGCAGGACGAGTGCCCGCGCGGTGTCCTGGCAGTCCCGGCCGATCTCGCGATGGCGCGTCCGCAGGGCCCGCGCGAAGGTGTCCAGGTGCTCCCGGGTGACCGGCTTCGTGCCGGCGACCGCGTCGCGTACTTCCGCCGGGATGCCGAGCTGGGCGGTGAGCCGACGCAGGAACGTGCGCAGCTGGGTGCCCCAGCCGATCGCGTCCCGGCCCATGCCTTCGACCAGAGCCAGCGCAACGCTCTCCCAGAACGTCTTCCCGCTGACCATGTCGACCAGGAAGAAGTAGCCGCCCTCGCGCTGGATCCGGTCCCGCACCGCCCCGAGCAGGTGGGTCTTGCCGGCACCGGCCCGCCCCTGCATGGCGACCCCGAGGGGAACGGTGGTGTCGTCGGTACGGGCCTTGCCGACGCCGCGCAGGATCTCCGCGACCACCTTTTCGTGCAGCTCCGGCACGTCGTGCGGGCTGGGCCGCCACACGTCGTCGGGGGTGACCGCCGGATTGAGACTGACCGCCTCGAGCGCGGCCCGTACGTCCTCGGGGATCATGCCGAGCCGATCGCCAGGGTGTGGTTCTCCTCGTCCCCGATGCGCACCGCGGCCGCCCGGTCCCGCGCGGTCAACGACTTGGTGTTGGCGACGGGGATGATCCGGACGCCGTCCCGGTGGACCATCGCGCGCAACGTCGCGTCGACGGTCGCGCGGTCCTGCCTGCCGAGGCGCTCGCGCAGGTCGGCGAGCCCCACCCAGGCTCCCGGCTCCCGGGCCAGCTCGTGATAGGCGGCGCGGATCAGAGCCTCCACGGCGTCCGGCTCGGTGGCCGCCGGCGCCGGCGCGGCGCCAGGAGGCGTCAGACCGGCCGCCGGGCCCGAAGTGGCCGACGGCTGCGTGAAGAAGTCGGCGTGGCTGAGCCCCAACCGGTTCAGCGAGCGGTGCAGGTTGGCCAGCAGGGTGAAGAGTGAACGGGTGGCGGAGCCACTGCGTGCGGGCGGGGCGCCGGCGTGCAGCTGCCGCATCACCCGCCACCCCTCGTCGGTCAGCTCGTGGGAGAAGGGCCGGTGGGAGCGGTCGGTCTCGACCAGGCCGAGCTTGACGAGTTTGGCGTTGTCGGCGCCGGTGAGGCTGAACCCGGCCAACTCCTTCAGCTCGTTGTTGGTCAGTTCGCGGGCCTCGACCATGAGCACCACAAGCGCGTTGATCTGGTTGGGCGTCAGGTGGGGAAGGTCCGCCGTGCTCGTCATGGTGCCTCTTCTTCGTGGGGGTGCGTGCCGGTCAGGCGACGACGGGTCAGCAGTTGCCGGATCATGCCGACCACGGCCTGGACGTCGGACAGCACCTGCTCGTTGGTGAACCGGAGCACGTCCAGCCCGAGGAGTTGCAGCCGCACGTCACGCCGCCGGTCGTTGGCGAATCTGATTCGACCCCGATGTTCCGGGCCGTCCACCTCGACCGCAAGTCCCTCGGCCGGCCAGAAGAGGTCCAGGCGGTAGGTCTCGCCGAGCAGGTGCCAGTCGTACGTGTGGTTCCAGCGCCTCCCCCGGGCCCACTCGTGCGGCGTCAGCGCCAGCTCCAGTGCCTGCTCGGCGGCGCTGTCGCCGCGCGGCACCCCGGACAGCGGCGGAAACGTCAGTGCCGGCGAAGGCTCGCGGAGGGTGTCGGGAACCCGACCCGTCTGCACCGCCAACTCGGTCAGGCTCGACGGCAGCGACACCTGCACCGGTCGGATCCGGTCGACCGTCCGCAGCTCTCGCCCGGCCAGCCAGACGGTGAGACGGCCGTGCCGCACCAGCCATTCGGCGGCGGCGACCAACGCGCGTTCGGTGTCCGTGGTCAGCTCGTCGGTCAGGCCGACCAGCAGGACGCATCCGTCACGGTCGTACGCGGAGGCCATGACCCGGGCCAGGCCGGCAGCCCGTACCTCCGCCGGGAAGCGCGGCCGGTGCTGCCGGTGCTTCCCGCGCAGCGCGCGCTCGGCGAGGTCGGCCAGGAACGGGCCGAAGTGCTCGGAGCGTGCGGCGGCCCGCAAGGCGAGGGACCGCACCGCAGCGGCGCCCAGCGTGCCGGAACCGTCGAGCCGTTCGGCACCGGGCAACCAGCGGGGGAACAGCGTGAGCGCTGCCCGGTCCAACTCGTCGAGGATGGCGGCGAGCAGGTCGGCGAAGCCCCAGCGGGCCGGTACGTGGTACCGAACGACGACCGGAGCGGCGGCCGGTGCCGGATCGAGTCCCACGTGGAGCAACTCGGCGTCGATGCCGGGCAGGTGGCTGACCTGCCGCAGCGGAAGGGCCTCCCACCACGCGCCGGGAGGTACGGCACTGGCCACGGCCGAGCACGTTACCGACGATCGATCGGGCGTGCCGCCCGCCCCGATCCGCTTGCCCGTGCCTGCACCGCTGTGGCCGGGTACGGCCAACCGGCTGCGGCTGTGGTCCCACCCCGACGGGGAGCCTCTCTGGCCGTGTCGGGGGCGGCGGCGGACCCGGAGTCGGCCGTACAGTGTGCCGACCGTTCTAACGAGGAGGGGTTCCGTGACCCAGCCACCACCGGTGCCGGGCTCCCCGGGTTCCGGCGAGGCGCCCGGAAGCACCGACGGTGACGATCCCGGGAGCGCGACGCCCTACCTGCTCGTCATGCCGTCCACCGAGGGCGCGCCACCGCCGATGGTGTGGCCCGGGGCCGAGGGCGCCCCCGCCTGGGCGATCCCCGTCAGCATTCCGGCCGGGACGCGCGGGTACGCGGTGTTCATCCCGCTGGTGCCGGCCGCCCCCACGGCGGCTCCGGTCGCCTTCGACCCGCCGGCCCCGGCACCGGCCGCCCCCGCCGCCAGGCCGGCCGAGGCGACCGCCACGAGCATCCCGACGGCCGTCGTCGAGCCGGCGAAGAGCATCCCGACGCAGACCGCCAGGGTGGCGGCGGCGGACGCCGCGGCACCGGCCGCCGCGCCGTCGCCTGAGGCCGTCAGCCCGCCGCCGGAGGGCACCGACGCCGCACCGACCGCCCCCGCTGCGCCCACCACGAACGGGCCCACCAGCGAGGCGGCGCCCGCCACCGGAACGCCCGCGACCGCCACGCCGGCCGCCGCGGGAGCACCGGCCGCCACGCCGGCCCCCGTGGGAGCACCAGCGGCCACTGCGGCGGGCACCGGCGCATCCGCCGCCCCGCCGGGAACAGCCGTCCAGCAGCCCGCCGCCGCGCCGCTGCCGACGCCGTACCGGATCGGGGTGCCGTCCGGCGCGCCGGCGCCGTACCGCGGCTACCAGCCGATCCCGCGCCCGCCGTCGTTCCTCGACACGCGCTGGCCGGGGCCGGCGCCCGCCCGGGACCGGGCCGTACCGGCCGCGATCCTCGCCGGAGCGCTGGGGCTGGCGTTCTTCGTACCGCTCACCCGCACCGGCATCGGCTGGTTCCTCGGCTGGCTCGCCCTGACCGTCGCGGTGGTCCTCGCGGTCCGCCGGACGGGCGCGGAACTGCCGCGCGCCGACCGGCGGATCCGCGCCGGCTGGGCGGTGGCGGCCCTGGCGCTGCTGTCGGTCCTGGCCTTCCGCAACGCCTGGTGGCTGGTGACGTTCTGCGTGCTCGGCGCGCTCGCCTGCGCGACCCTCGCGATCGTGGGCGGTCGGCTCGTTCGCTCGATCCTGTTCAGCCTGGTGGCGGCGCCGTTCGCGGCGTTGCGAGGGCTGCCGTGGGTGCGTGGGCACCTGCACGCCCCGGCGAACCCGGGTCTGGTCCGTCGCGTCGTCGGGTCGGCCGCGGCCACCCTGGCCGCGCTGATCGTCTTCGGCGCGCTCCTGTCCTCGGCCGACGGCGCCTTCTCCGTGGTGCTCGGCGAGATGATTCCCGAGGTCAACGTCGGCACGGTGTTCCGCTGGATCTTCCTCGCCGCCGTGGGCGGGCTCTGCGCCGTCGCCGCCGTCTACACGTTGGCCGCGCCGCCCGACCTGTCGACGGTGGACCGGCCCGGTACGCGCCGCTTCGGCCTCGTGGAGTGGGCTCCCGTCATCAGCGCCCTGACGCTGCTGTTCGGCGGCTTCGTGGCCGTGCAGTTCACCGTCCTGTTCGGCGGGCAGCGGCACGTGCTGCGCACCGCCGGCCTCAGCTACGCCGAGTACGCGCGCAGCGGGTTCTGGCAGCTCGTCGTCGTCACCCTGCTGACGCTGGCGGTGCTCGGCGGGGTGGCCCGCTGGGCGCGGCGGGACCAACCCGTTGAGCGCCACCTGCTGCGGGTCCTGCTGGGCCTGCTCAGCGTGCTCAGCTTCGTCATCGTGGTGTCGGCGCTGTCCCGGATGTACACGTACCAGAAGGCCTACAGCTTCACCGGCGAGCGGCTCTTCGTGATGGCGTTCGAGCTGCTGCTCGGCACCGTGTTCCTGATGATCCTGGTGGCCGGGCTCCGCTGGCGCGGGGCCTGGATCCCCGGCACGACGGTGGCGCTCGCCGTGGTGATGCTGCTGGGCCTGGCCGTGCTCAACCCGGAGGACTACGCCGCCCGCCGCAACATCGCCCGGTACGAGCAGACGGGGAAGATCGACGCCTGGTACCTGCGGGCGCTCTCGGCCGACGCGACGCCCGCCCTGGCCGGCCTGCCCGACCCGGTGCGCCGCTGCACGCTGAGCTGGATCGCCGACGACCTCGACGAGCCGGACCCCTGGTACGCCTGGAACCTCGGCCGGGTCCGGGCGCGCGCGGCGCTCGACCGGGCCGGGCCGGGCGCCGTCGGCGGCCCGCGCGACTGCAGGGCGGCCGACCAGTTCGACCTGCCCAAGCGCCGCCGGTGACGGGCCCGCCGTCCCCGGGTCGACCGGGGACGGCGGGGTCGGTCAGTCGAGGTGGTCGGCCGGCGTGGTCTGGAGCAGCCAGGCCAGCGGCATCCTGGCCCGTTCCTCGTACGCGCCCCGCCCGCCCAGCTGGTGCAGGGTGACGGTCTGCCCGCTGTCGCGGTCCACCACCCAGTAGCGGGGGATGCCGGCGGCCGCGTACTCCCGCGCCTTCGTCACCGAGTCCATGGCCTCCGACCCCGGCGAGACGATCTCGATCACCAACGCCACGTCGGCCGCAGCGGACCAGACCGCCCGTGGCGGCGGCTTACGCCAGACCGTCAGATCCGGGAATCGGCCGCCGTCGCCATCCGGCCCGGGAATGCGGATGCCAGCGGCCTGAAGGACCTGCTCGGCGGGCCAACCGGCCATGATGAGCCAGGCGAAGAGGCGACTGGCGATCACGGCGTGCTCCGAGTCGGAGGGCGGCATGACGGACAGGACCCCCTCGGGGCTCGTCTCGTAGCGATGGCCGTTGGGGTCGGCGGCGTTCATCGCCGCGACGTCGTCGAGCGTCACGACGGCGGGCATGTGCATGCCGACGGCCTCAGCGCTCATTGCCCCATCCTAGGCGACGAGCAGCACGAGCCCGGCCGATGCTCACGCCGGCGCCGTGCCTTGGACGGCCCAGGCCCGGGCGGTGAGCCGGACCGACCCGTCCGGCGCCACGGGCAGTCGGGTCGACAGCAGGTCGCGCAGGCGGGCGCGGTCCGGCGCCGTCAGGGACGCGACGTACGTCGGGGCGGGGCCCTGACCGCCGAGGAACGGGGTCCAGTAGTCGTCGACGTCCGCGAACACCGTGGGCACGTCGACGGGCCGGACCGCCACCGCCGTCAGCCCCGCGTCGGTCCACATCCCGCGTAGGAAGTCCGGGTCGCACACCGCGAACCGGCGGCCCTCGTCCCGTTCGGCCACGGCGGGGTCGAGCAGGGCGGCGGCGTCCCAGAAGTGACGCAGCAGCGCCATGCCCCCGGCGTAGTCCCAGACGTAGGCGGCGACCACCCCACCCGGCCGGGTGACCCGGGCGAACTCGGAGACGGCGCGCGCCGGCTCGGGCACGAAGTTGACCGCCAGGCCGCTGACGACGACGTCGACGCAGCGGTCGGGCAGCGGCAGCGCCCGGGCGTCGCCGACCTGGAAGGCCGCCCGCGCGTCGCGGACCGCCGCGCGGGCGTACGCCACGAAGCCCGGCGAGCTGTCGACGGCCGCGACGTGCGTCGGGTCGGCCAGCGTCAGCACGGTCGACGTGAGCGCGCCCGTGCCGCAGCCCACGTCCAGCCAGCGCCGGCCCGGCGGCACGGCCAGCCAGTGCAGGAACTCCCTCGCGACCGGGCGGCTCCACCGGCCCACGTACGCCTCGTAGGCCTTGCCATCCGCCCAGACCGGGTGAGTCATGCGCAAACGATACGACGCACGCGGCGTGGCGGGCCGGGTACAGGCCAGGGCTGGTGGGCCGGTACGCAGCGGTTCGACTCGATCAGCCAGACTCGGTCGTACCCCTGCCGGCCCCGACAGCTCCCGAGCGCACCCCCGTACCCCTCGTCCGATGGTTGGAGCGCATGTCCCACACCCTCCTCGTCTGGTTGGTCGGCGGCGTCATGCTGGTGGGCGCGGGCTTCGCGACGGCCCTGCTGCCCCGGTCGCGGGCGCGGGGGCGGGAGCAGCGGACCGCCTGGTCCGCCGCGCGGGCGGCCATCGACAGCGCGGCCGTCAGCCGCGACGCGGCGACGACCCGGGTGCCGGAGGCCGAGCGGTTGCTGGCCCGCGCCGAGGCGATCGCCGCCGGGCGCGGCGGGGCTTCCGCCGCGCACGCGGCGGCGCAACACGCGAGGGAGGCCGACCGGCTGTGGCGCACGCACCAGTGACACCCCGCAGGCACCACCGGTACGAGCTGCTGCGGTGGTCGCTGCTCGCCGTCGCCGTGGTGGTCCTGGTGGTCTTCCTGCTCGCCCAGCGGCAGAGCGTCGACGTCAGCTACGGCCGGTCGCCGGCCGCCACGGCGAAGATCGACGAGGGCTCGGCCGGTGAGCTGAGCGACGCGAGCGTGCCCTCCGTGGCCGAGATGACCGCGCTGGTGGCCGCCGAGCCGGTGGTGCGGCTCCCCGGCTCGACGGCGCGCTGGAACGAGCAGCGGGTCCGCGAGGCCGCCGGCGACCGCCCCGTCCGGATCCTGGTCGCGCCGCCCGGGCTCGACAAGGACGAGCGCGACCGGGTGCGGGACGTGGAGAACGCGACCATCCGGGTGATCGGCACCGAGGTCAGCGGCGGCATCTACCAGGCCGTGGCCGACACGCTGCCCGACTGGCGGGCGCAGTTCGCCACCGCCGACGTGACGAACCTGCTGGTGGGGCTGATCGCCGCGCTGCGGGACGCGCCCGACCCGCCCGAGCACGACGAGCTGCGGTGGCGCGCGCCGACCGACCGGGAGCTGGCCGCCGTCGCCGCCGACCTGCGGGCCACCGGCCTGCACCTCGGGGCCGGGGCCACGCTGACCGGCGTCCCCGACAGAGCCGCGCGCAACGCCTTCCCGGACGGCGCCCGGTACGTGGCGCTGCCCGCGCAGCCGTTCGGCGAGCCGGTGCCCCGGTACGGGCCGGCGCTGGCCGAGCTGTTCCCGGGCACGCCGATCGTCGTGATGTACGGGCTCTGGATCGAGTACCACGGCCCGGCGGCGGACGACTTCGCGGAGCTGGCCGGGGCGAGTTTCTACGGCCAGTTCGCCGACCGGCTGAGCCGCTACGACTACCCGCAGGGCAACGTGCTGACGGCATACCTGAACCGGGTCACCGACCTGCGCTACTCGGGGCTGTTCGACCGTCCGCTGCCGTACCGGCCGATCGATCCGCTGCGGGTGGCGCTGCCGGCCCTGCCGTGGATCTTCGCGGGCTGCGTGGGGACCTTCCTGATCCTCTCGGTCCGGTCGATGCGCCGGCCGGACGGGTTCGGGGTCCGGCGGGGCGACCCGGGGCGGGGCGGCACGCCCGCGCGGTTGGCGGGTCTCACCGCGCTCGCCGTCGAGATGTCCCTGCTCACCGACGCGCGCAGCAACCCGGCGCTGACCCGGGGCGTCGTCAAGCTCCAGGCGGCCCGCGCCGCGCTGGACGAGGAGCTGCCGGACCGCCACGCGCGTACGTTGCTCAACGAGGCGTCCGAGGAGCTGGACGACGCCGCCCGGACGCTGGGGATCGCCAGCTACCGCCCCGCCCTCTACCTCCGGGGCAGGCTGTCGTGAACCCGTCCGTACGCCGTCGGCTCGGTGACCTGTTCGGCACGCCCTTCGGCATCGCCGTCCTGGCCTGCCTGGTGCTGGCCGGCTGGGCGTTGTGGACCGGCGGGGCGCTGGACGGTCCGGTCGCCCGGCAGGTGCGCGCCTCGTCCGTGTACGTCGCACCTGGCGTCGAGCTGGACCGCGCGGCGGCCGAACGGGTCATCGGCAACCGCCGGCTGGTCGTGCTGATGCTGGAGCCGGGCGCCGACCTCAGGCAGGGCTGCCGCCAGGTCGAGCGCGCCGCCGACGGGACCGTCGTGCTGGTGATGAGCCGCGACTCCGACGAGTACGACACCTACGGCTGCGCGCTGCTGCCCGGGCGCGACGACGGGAACTTCGGCCGGGCCTTCGTGGCGGAGATGACCATCAGCCGGGGCGTCGACACCTTCGCCGACCGCCCCCTGGAGGCGCTGAAGGTCGTCACCGTCAACTACGACCTGCTGGTGAAGGCCGGCACCGTCCCCGACGGCGCGCGGACGATCAGCCCGTCACTGCCCCGCTTCCTGCTCGCCGGCGCCGCGGTCGTGGCCGTCGTAGCCGGGGCGACGGTGCTCTACGTGGGTGGCCGCCGCGCGGGCCGGCTCGCGGACGCCCGTCGCCGCCGCCGCGACGAGAACGCCGACGCCCGCGGCGCGCTCGGCGCCGCCGCGGCCGTGCTGGCCCAGCAGATCATCGACCTCGACCAGCGGTACGCCCGAGCGCAGCGCCAGGCATACGTCAGCGGCGCCGAGGAGGCGTTCGGCAGGAAGTACCTGGCGCTGACGTCGGACTACGCCGCGCTGATCGAGCGCGTCGCGGCCGTGGACGCGGACGACGAGGACGCCGTACGCCGACTCGTCGAGCGCGTCGACGCGCTGGGCGGGCGCGCGTCGGCGCTCGCCGGGTCGGCGGCCGGACACGGGGCAGATCCGAAGGCCGCCCGGGGCGCCGGCACGTCGCGCTCCGGCGACTGACGAGGGGCGACGAACCGCGTCGACGACGACCGCCGCCGGCCTGGTCGGC
The DNA here is from genome assembly GCF_049841695.1 of Micromonospora sp. DT178. Classification (NCBI taxonomy): domain Bacteria; kingdom Bacillati; phylum Actinomycetota; class Actinomycetes; order Micromonosporales; family Micromonosporaceae; genus Micromonospora; species Micromonospora sp. DT178. Next base: position 63,762 of record NZ_JBNCKV010000017.1, on the reverse strand, counting down.
TGACACCGTGGGCGTTCACTGCGGCGCCGACCGTACGGCGGCACCGGGTCTCTCCTGGCCGCGGAAGCGACGGCGGTGCTCGGCCGGGGTGACGCCGGCGACCCGCAGGAAGGCGCGGCGCATCGTCTCGGCCGAGCCGAAGCCGCAGGCGCGGGCGATGGACGCGACGCCGGCGTTCCCCGTCTCCAGCAGCGCGCGTGCCGCGTGCACCCGCATCCGTTCGACGTACCGGGCCGGCGTGGTGCCGATGCCGCGACGGAACAGCCGGGTCAGGTGGCGCTCGCTGACGGCGGCGCGGGCCGCCATCGCGGCGAGGCTGTGATCGGCTGACGGTTCCGCCACGACCGCGTCGAGCACCCGGCGCAGGACCGGTTCACGCGGCGCGGGCCCGGCGCCCGGGGCGTCGAACTGTGCCTGGCCACCGGGCCGCTGGAGGAACACGACCAGATGCTTGGCGACGGTCCGCGCCCGGTCGACGCCGAGGTCCTCAGCCACGAGGGCGAGCGCGAGGTCGATGCCCGCGGTCACCCCGGCCGAGGTGGCGACCGGGCCGTCCCGGACACAGATGGCGGAGCCGTTCAGGACCTGGACCGGTCCCGCCACGTCCAGGAGGACCGCGCCGTCCCACACCACGAGGACGATCTCGTGCCCGTTCTCTGCCGTCACACTCTGTAGGTCCGCCGTACCGGCCGGCTGGTTCCCGCGGGCGGCCCCCTTCGGCACGTACGGAGCGGGATGCGGCACCGGACCCGCCGATACGGACCGGGGTCCCTCGCATCCGGACCTGCCTCGCGGCCCGCGGAACCAGGGCGGCGGCGTGACCGACCACCGGGACATGCGGAAGCTCAGCTCGACCGACAGGAGGCGATCGATGTTCAGCACGGACGTGAACCGGCGGACGGTGTTGCGGGCGGCGGTGGCCGGCGGGGCCGGCGTCGGCCTGGCCGCCACCGGCCTGGGCGACCCGGCCCGGGCGGAGCGGCCCACCGACCCGGACGGGCCCGCCCGGGGCCCCCGCATCGCGATCCTGCTCTTCGACGGGATCGCCCCGATCGACGCCATCGGCCCGTACGAGGTGCTGTCCCGGATCCCGGGCGCCTCCATGGTGACCGTCGGCAAGCGGACCGGCCCGGTCCGGACGGACAACGGCGTGCTCACCCTCGGGGTGGACCGCACGCTCAGCCAGGTGCGCCGCGCCGACGTGCTGCTGGTGCCCGGAGGCAACATCCATGGCGTCCAGACCGATCCCGACACGATCCGCTGGATCCAACGCATCCACCGGCACACGACGTGGACCGTCTCGGTCTGCACCGGCTCCCTGGTCCTGGGCACGGCCGGCCTGCTGCGCGGGCTGCGGGCGACGACGTACTGGAGCCTGCGGGACCAGCTCGCCCAGTACGGCGCGACGTTCGTCCCGGGCCGCTACGTCGAGGCGGGCCGGATCATGACCGCCGCCGGCATGTCCGCCGGGATCGACATGTCCCTGCACCTCGCCGCGAGGATCGCCGGCGAACGGATCGCGCAGGCGCTCCAACTGGTCGTCGAGTACGACCCCGATCCGCCGTTCGACACGGGCAGCCCCGAGAAGGCCGGCCCGGAACTGATGCGCCTGGCGCTGGAGTTGCTGGGGCAGCCCACTCCCCGCTGACGGCAGCCCGAGCGTGGCCCGTACCCGTCGGCCCGGGGCGTCGATCTCGCCGCCCCGGGTCGACGCACCGCCTCCCGCTCGCATCCGCGGCGGTCGTCACCGTCGTCGCCGGGCGACGGCGCTGCACGCCGGTGGCCGCCGCGCCGGTTCGCGACGTCCCGTCAGTTGCTTCGGTCCGGCCGGCGATCCTGGACCGGACCGTCCTCCCGATGCCGCCCGCTCGACAGCGACGAGTAGTAGGCCGGGACAGGGGGACGTCGCTGGTAGTCGTCCGCCAGGATCGCGACGAGAGGCGGAATGGCAGGCCGCATGACCTCGACGGCCAGATTCGACAGGCCCTTGATCGGCTGGATGGCGACCTCCCTCCAGCGGCCCCGTTGCCGGGCGACGAGTTGACCGACGATGTCCTTGAACGCCTCGGCGTCATCGCCCTGCCACACGGCAAGTCCGACGCGCATCGCGGCGAAGACCTCGGCGATCTCGCGGGCGTCCGTGAGGTGTCGTTCGTAGATGGTGAAGAGCCGCGGGAACTCGAGGAACAGCTTCGGGTGTTGCGCCACCACCGGGGCGATGCGCACCGCCGCCTCGGTGCTGTTCATCCAGAGTGCGGTCTGGGCCAACCTCCGTACGTCCTCGTAGTCGAGGCGACCGGCGTGGCGGACCAGGTACTCCACGAAGAGGTTCCCCGTCGCCGGCGAGGCTGACGAGGCTGCCGCCTCCATGATGGCCTCGTGGTCGCCGGACCGCTCATCCCTGTGCACCAGGGACGACAGGATCTTCATGCACACGTCGCCGAACTCGTCACCCCAGTGGGCGAGGCGACGCCCGTGCAGGGCCGTGGCGCCGAGCAGGAGCTGCAACTCCCTCTGTGAGTCTCCGGCAAGTCGCGCCTCGTACGGGTGGATGAGCAACCTGTCTATCGGAGCCCGCCGTTTGCGGATGGACGGCGCCTCGTCGGCGACGGACAGATCGATGCTGGAAAGCAGCATCGACCACCCGTTGTCGTCGAGTCCGGCGTGCAGGAAGCGCACGGTGGACCGCCACCAGGTCAGCTGGCCGTCCCCCTCGGGCGCGAGTTCGACGAGCGGGACAGGCCCGTCGCAGAGCTCGGTCAACAGCGTGAGCAGGTTGCCGAGGTACGCGGCGACCCGGCCGAGCAGGAAACGGCTCGACGGGTTGTAGCCCTCGAAGCGACCCACTCCCTCCCGTTCCTGGCTGACCCGGATGAGGGCTTTCAGCTCCGCGACGATCGCCCGTCGTTGAGCCGTCGGTGCGGCCTCGAAGAGTTCCCGCAGGAACGGCATGATGGCGCCGCCGACCGACAGTTGCTGGTGAGACAGCAGCGCGAAGAACTGGTCGTCGGTCCACTCCTGGCCCACCGGCAGCCGACGACGCGCGTCGGCGAGACCTTTCAGCTGCTCCAGCACGTGATAGGCGATCAGGTATTCGCCGAACGTGGCGTGCAGGAACTCGTAACTGCTCCCGGAGACCACACCGCTGACGTCGGCCGCGTGGATGAAGAAGAACCGGGCGATGGTACGGATGGCGGGATCCAGCGGTTGGGCCAGCCGCTTCCGGTGACTCCCCTGCGCCGCGCCCGCACGCAACATCGGAGCCAGGTCACTGTTGAGGTCCTGGCCGGTGACGGATTGCTGGCCGCGATTGAACATCGCGAAGGCCGCGATCGCGAGCTGCCAGAGTTCGTGGTCCGCGCGCGCCGCGATCTCCTCGTCCTCGGAAAGGAGGTTCGTGGCCGTCCCGGGCGTCTTCGCGACCTCGCGCGCGATGTAGCCGTTGAGCAACCACTGATACACCTGGGCCTGCGTGACCTGACCGTCGCCGCCGGTCGGCGGATCCTCCGTGGCGCCGAATACGGCCAGCATGAGGAGCAGGAGCGGCTGCCGTGCGAGCTCGCCCATCGCCCAGACGCTGTCCACCGCGAGCGGCTTCACGGTTCCGTTCGCGATCGGCTCCTGGTTGACCTTGTTCCACATGTCGACCCAGTGATCGACCTGGTTCCGGTCGAAATCTTCGAGCTTGACGACCAGGGAACCCGCCGGGATGTTCGCGATGTCGGCCACGACGGTACGCGACGTCACCACCACCGAAACCGGCGAACCGAAGCCGGCCTCCTTCTCCTGGAATTCCCGGACCTCGTGCAGGAATCCCGATTCGGTCGTCCGGGTGGCCTGCATCAGCTCGTCCAGGCCGTCGAGGATCACCACCCTCGTGGCCTCCCGACTGGCCTCGGACAGGTCCCGCCATCGCACGCCGAGGTGCGTGTCGTCATCGAGGAAGTCCTGGATCTGTTCGTAGATCTTGGCTGCGGGGTTCCGCACCTGGCGCAACGGCACGCGAACCGTGGTGAAGTGCTCGGGCGGCAACCGAGCCGCCATGATCTTGGTCAGGAGGGACTTCCCCGCGCCCGGGTGGCCCAGGATGACCAGCGGAAGCTCGGCGCTGCGCGCGGAGGTGAAGTACGCAGCCAGGAAGTGGTCCAGGCGGTGCCCGCGCCGCTGCTGCCCCCACCACTCCTCGTCCCAGGCGCGGGAACTGCCGCTCATCACCGCCCACTGGAAGCGTGGGTTGACGTAGCCGGTCTCGGTGTCCGGCATGCTGAGGCCGGACTCCAGGTCGGTCTTCGTTACCTGCGCGAGCGGCTCGGACAGGAGCTGACGATTGCGCTGCGCCATGATCGTCCGGCTACGTTCGGTCGGAAGGTCCCGCATCCGGGTGAGGCCGGCGAGGAGTTGCTCCATCAGCGAGAGGGAACGCCGCTGGAACTCCTCGGACCGCCGACGAGCCGACTTCCGGGCCGCCGTCGCGTGTTCGAACTGGTCCAGTAGTGCCCACATGCCGAACTCCGGCACCTCGGCCGCCAGCCGCCGGTAGTCGTTCCGGTAGCGCATGATGGCCCTGTCCACGACGACCGACGCCAGCGTTCTGCCGTCGTCGGAGTCCTTGATCCCGGCCTCGATCCGCTCCCAGGCGGCAAGCCCCCGGAAGAAGCGCAGGCAGCGCCCCGTCAGGTTGTCGTAGAAGGGAGCCACCGAAGCCGCGAGGTTCGCCTCGAATCCGCAGGCGGCCCACGGCATCGGCACCGGCACGTTCAGCAGGTAGGAAACCACGCTCTCGTGGTCGCCGTCGACGCTGCCGGAAACCAGTTGCTGCTTCTCGGCCTCGGTCAGGCCGAGCCGTGCGTACTTCTTACCCACCACCTCGTTGAGGGCGGCGAAGAACGCGCCGGTGACCACGGCGGTGTGTGCCGCCGCGATGAGTTCGTGTCGCTCGCGGCCCCTCGCACCCAGGCATTTTTCGCGTACGCGGTCGACGGCCGAGGTGATCTGGCTGACCAGTTCGTTCTTCTGGTCGATCCAACCCCACCCGGCCCTGATCGCCGGCACAGCGAAACCGACAGCCCCGCTGCCCAGGGCCGCCAACCCGAGCAGGGCACTCAACTTGCTGCTCCACTCGGAGTCAGGCTCACCGAGGATGCTACGCGCGGTGTCGAAGGACATTGACGAACTGCTCATCGAGATCCCTTCCGCCGCGTACGCGCCGAGGTTGGTGGGCCCTGCCGGGGGTGAAGCAGAGCCCACCGTAGTCGGCCGTCTCGTGGCAGAAGAAGGATCGGAAAGTCGGCTATCCGCCAGTTCCGTTACGTCTCCTGGAGCGTGATCGCCAACCTGTCCGGGCTACTACCGGGCGATGAGCAGCAGCAGTGCCCGCCCACCCAGCACGTACGTGGTGGAGGCGCCACCAATCAGGGCCTCGCTGCCGGGGCTGGCCACCTGGTCGGGTCCTTCGGCCCAGGTGGAGGTGTCGGTGACCCGGTACCACTGCTTGCCCGGGGGCGGGGCGGGCAGGGTGAATGTCACGTTGCCGGACCAGCCGTTGTAGGCGGCGTAGAGACCTGAGTCGCCGAACTCGCTGCCGTCGATGCGCCAGGCCAGCGCGTGGTTGTTCGCGTTGCCCCAGTACGCGCCGTCCGGTGACGTGCCTGCCGGGGTGAACCACTCGAGCTGGCCCAGTCCGTTGCCGTTGGTGTCGGCGGCGGTGTAGAAGTTCGCCGGTCGCAGGGCGGGATGTGCCTTGCGGAAGGCGAGCAGCCGGCTGGTGAAGGCGGCAAAGGTCGTCTGGTCGGCGTCCGGGGTCCAGTCCAGCCAGTTCGCGCTGGAGTCCAGGTTGTAGGGGTTGTTGTTGCAGTTGATGGTGCGCAGGTACTCGTCGCCGCCGGTCATCATCGGGGTGCCCGCCGACAGCATGAGGAACGCGTGGCCGTTGCGGGCCGCCCTGCGTTGGTCGGCGGCCACGCCGCCCTGGTCCCAGGAGATGTTGTCGTCGGAGCCGCCGTCGGACGGACCGTACGGCCATGGTTGGTTGTTGTTCTTGCTGTTGCAGGCGTAGAGGTCCCGCAGGGTGAACCCGTCGTGGGCGACCACGAAGTTGACCGAGTTCCACGGGCGCCTGCCGTCGTCGCCGTAGAGGTCGGACGACCCGGCGAACCGGTCGGCGAGGTTGGCCGGGGTGACCGCGTCGACGCCCAGCTTGTTCTGGTCGCGGCGCAGGGTGTCACGGTAGATGCCGTTCCATTCCGACCAGCCGGTCGGGAAGTTGCCGACCTGGTAGCTGTTGCCGCCGATGGCCCACGGTTCGGCGATCCAGTCGACGCCGGCCCCACCGCCGGCCGGGCGCGCGGGCATCTCGGCGACCAGGCGGTTCAGGGCGGTGCCGGAATTGGTCCGGCTGTAGTTGAAGCAGCCGTGCTGGCAGGTGTTGCCCAGCACGGACGCCAGGTCGAACCGGAAGCCGTCGACGCCGAGCGTGTCCTTCCAGTAGGCGACGGAGTCGACGATGAGGTCCTGCGCGGCGGGGTTGAAGGTGTTGTAGTTGCCGCCGACGCCGGTGTTGTCCCAGGGGCTCTGCCGGTCGCCGGTCAGCGAGTAGTAGGTGGAGTTGTCCAGGCCGCGCCAGGAGAACACGTTGTAGGTGTTCTTGTCGCCCTGTGGCCCGTCCTCGCCGGTGTGGTTGTAGACCACGTCCACGAGCACCTTGATCCCGGCGTCGTGGAACGCCTTCACCATCGCCTTGAACTCGGCGGTGGGACCGCCGGGGGACTTGTCGTAGGCGTAGCGCCGGTCAGGGGCGAAGTAGTTGAGGGTCATGTAACCCCAGTAGTTGTCGCCGGCGGTGCTGGTGGGGTCGACGTCGTGGGTGTCGTTCTGCGTCTCCTGAAGGGGCAGGAACTCCACCGCCGTCACGCCCAGCGACGCGAGGTAGGGGGCCTTGAGTCCGGCGCCCCGGTAGGTGCCGCGGTACGCCGACGCGATCGTGGGGTCGTTCCTGGTCAGTCCGCGCACGTGCACCTCGTACACGATGTCGTCCTTGAAGGCCCGGGTGGGCTTGGTGCCGACTCCGCCGGCCGTCGGCTTGAGGACGATGCCCTTGGGGGCGAACGTGCCGGTGTCGACCGCGCGGTTGGCGCCGCTGCGATAGCCGGCCACGTCGGGACGGCTCGGGGTCTGCGGGTCGTGGCTGATCTCCCGCGCGTACGGGTCGATCAGCAGCTTGTTGGGGTTGAACCGGTTGCCGGCGGCGTCGACGTCGGAGACAAATCCCGCCGTCGAGCCCTTCGTCCAGCCGGCGTGCCACGGCCAGTTCGGCCCCCAGGCGCGGTAGCCGTAGTAGACCGTGCCGGTGATGCCGAGGCGGTTCAGCTCGGCGACGCTGACCGTCTTGGCGAAGATGCCGCCGTTGCCGGTCAACACGTAGCTGACCTTCTCCTGCGCGCCGGTGGCGGCGCTGTAGAGGTAGAGCGCCATCCGGGTGGCCGTCGCCGAGCGGACGCGGAAGGTGATGTCGCTGGCGGCCCCGTTGTAGCGCGCGCCCAGCGCCTGCCCGTCGATCGTGGCCTGGGCCGCCGGTGCGGTGACCAGGCCCGAGGACAGTACGCCGGTCAGGCCGACCAGCATCGCGACGAGCAGGGCGAGACGTCGTGGTGCGGGTCGGGTGGCCGTCCTCGGCTCCCTGGCGACGGTGGGCGGCTTGGAGCGCGATGGGGGGTTCATGCGAAAGACCTCCTCGCGGGGGCGGGGGTGTGGGGCGAGGAGGTCGGCAGCGGGCCCGTCCACCGACCATCGATCAATGCAAGTCCTTGCAATGTTTCCAGGACGCTACCATCCAGGAACATCAAAGTGAACGGGCTCGATGCCCGAGGTGCGGGCGGAGCGGGCGGACAAGCGAGGTGCCGTGCCGCCTGGAAGGCGTTGCAGGGCCAGCAAGAAGTCGACCTACCGGGGAACCCCACTCCGCGTCGGCGGTAGGCGCGAGCGGACGCGGCTCGACGACATCACCGCCTGGACGTCCGCCGCACCGGCGCACCGGCCTACACGGACGCTGCCTCGCCCCGCGCGACCCAGCCGGCGACGAGCACCAGTCCCGAGCGGCGGTGCCTGGCCACGAACCCGAACGGACGGTCCAGCAGCAGCCGCACCTCCAGCGGGCGCTCCGACGGTGGGGCGCCGGAGTAGTGGATCCCCATCGCGGTCACCACCGCCGCCTCGAACCCGTCCGCGGTGAACGACGCGGTCAGGTCCTGCGCCGCCGCGCCGACGTACAACGGCACGTCGCTCATGCCGGGCAGTCGCTGCCTTCCGAAGCTTGACACCGTACGCAGCCCGAACACGTCGGCGTGCGCGCGCAGGTCGTGCGACGACGTCACGGTGAACCGGGGCAAGCTCCGAGGGTCACGGTCACGCCCGGCGCGGTGTCGCCCTCCGCGAGCTGCGACCCGCGCCGCGCCGGCACCGCCGACCGGGCGTCGAGCCCGGCGGCGAGCACCGCGGCGGCCGGGGCGTCGGGCAGGCCGACGGCCAGGTCCACGTCGATGCCGTCGGTGCCCTCGACGGTCAGCACGGTGACCTGCCCGGCCGGGGTGTCGTACACGGCGAGCAGGTCGCGGTCGGCGGTGCTCCGATGCAGGCCCGCCAGGACCTGCCCGGCCCAGGGCCCGTCCTCGGCGACCAGCACGCCGTCGTCGAACGGCTGGACCCACCGGGTCCGGGCGACCAACGCCGAAGCCAGCACCAGCTTCGTGTCGCGTTTGACCGTGACCGGCATCCGGTCGAGCAGGCCATCGGTCTGCTCGCGCACCCAGGCATCCAGCACATCCCGGTCGCCGAGCACCCCGATGGCGCCGGCCGGCAGGCTGTCCCGCCACCGGGCTTTCAGTTCCAGCTGCGGGCGGACCCACGCGCCGATCGCGGCCCGCGGACCCGTCCGTGGACAGGACGCCCGACCCGATGCTTCAGTCCCACTCGCTGACCGTGATGCCACGCGCCCGCAGCTGCGCGATCTGGTGCTCAGGCAGCAGGGCGAGCGGGGTGACCTTCAGCTCGCGCAGGTTGCGCAGCACCTCCACGCCCGCCAGCGACCGGATGCGGAACTCGTCGGACTCGCCGTCCCACTGCTGCCACACCATGTGCGCCGTGGCGTGCCCACCCCCGAGCCAGCTGAGGGACTCGACGGTGTCGAGCTCCGCCTGGGGTATCGCGACCGTCATCAGCCGGGCCAGGTTGCCCTCGTCGAACGCGAACTCGTCGAAGAAGTACGTCGGGGGCAGCTCAACCGAGTTCCGCAACCTGTCGAGCACCGCCAGCTTCAGGATCGGATCACCGAACGGCGCCGCCGCCTCGATCGGGTCGGGCAGGAAGTTGTCCACCTGGACACCGCGCCCAGCCAGCGCCGCGAGCATTTCGTGGCCCGCCGGGTGCAGCACGCCCGCACAGCCGATGCGCACCCGCTTGAGTCGATCGCACGCCAGCAGCGGGGCCAGGTCCGCGTCCGGCGGCACACCGAGCCACAGCAGCTCCAGCTCGGGCAGCGCGGTGAGCGGTCCGAGATCACCGACCTCGGACTCGCGCAGGTACAGGTTGCGCAGCCCCGGGAAACCCTCGATGCCCGCCAGCGACCGGATCGTGCCGTCGGCACCGTGCGGCAGCGCGTCCCACAGATCCGCCTCATCGGTCCAACAGGCCCCGTCGGCGTCGGCCGAGACCTCCAGCGTGAGCACCTCGGCATAGCGGGCCTTGAGCTCCTCGACCGGACGTTCGCGAATCTCGGCGACCGCGTCGTTGAGGTAGTCGGCCTCAAGCAGGGCCAAGCGCAGGCAGGGATCCACGCGGGCAACCTACCTGACGACACTCGACACGGGGTGGTGCCCGATGCCACGCACCGCCTGACGCTTCGAGGATTGGCGTCAACCGGTCCTCGATGCACCACGTCAGCGGCACGGTGCGCTACCGCGATAACGGTGGGGCGGGCGGGACTCGAACCCGCGACCGAGGGATTATGAGTCCCCTGCTCTAACCGGCTGAGCTACCGCCCCAATACCGCGCCGGATCTTATCCCGCCCGGTGGATCACCGGCCAGCACGAAACGGCGCCGTCGCTCATCGGCGTCGCCGGCGCAGCAGCACGATGGGCAACGCGAGGATAACAGTGAGCAGCCATCCCACCGCGATGACGGCCCACAGCCAGCCCTCGTCGCTCTCGGCGGTCTCGGTGATGAACATGCCGAGGGTCAGCAGGAAGGTTCCCCCGCCGATCACCAGCGCGGCGAGGCCGCTGACGACCATCAGCGGGATCTCCCACCAGGAGCGCTTCACCGGCTCCCGCCGTGCGGAGCCGGAGCCGGCTGCCGCGGCCTGTGGCTGCGGGATGCGTGCCGGGTCGCGGGCCGGCATGACCACCTGCCGGTCGGCCGGCACCTGGGAGTCGATCACCCGGATCGCGCCGGGGTGCAGGTCGAGCATGGTCGGTTCGATCCGCATCGAGATGGCGTCCTCGCCGATGAGCTGCCGGGCGCCGTCGGGCCAGACGAGCATGAGGGCGCATTCGGCGTACCTCACCGTGAGCGGGCCGCCGTGGCCGAGCCAGCTCACGCCGTCCACGCCGACGTGCAGCTCGCCGTCGCCTTCCTTCTCCTGGTAGGGGGTGCCGGCGACCGTGTCGGCCGAGCGGGTGGGCGCCGCGGCGAAGCCGGCCCAGTCGGCCCGGTGCCCCTCGGGCACCATCAGCAGCGCCCCGTCCAGCGCCTCGCGGGCCACCTCGTGCACGTCGTCGGTGCTGACGGCCTTCAGCTCGGCCCGGTGCTCGTCGACCGTGAGGTTGCGCTCCCCGGTGAGCACGTTGAAGGCGTACGACGGCAGTCGCGCCGCGTCCACCTCGGCGGTGCCGAGGAAGTCCTCCCGCTTCGCCACGACGGCGTCGAGGTCGGCCTGTTCGATCCGGCCGACCCGGAGCTTGGCGAGCGTGTCGACGAAGCCGCCGAGCACGGCGTCCTGCTTCTCCGGCAGCGCGTCGGCCAGCGCCCGCAGCGTCGCGTGGCCGTCGCCGCGCGGCTCGTAGCCCGCCGTCGTCTGGTAGGAGAGCCCGCCGTCCTGGCGCAGCGCCCGGTACAGCTCGCGCTCCAGCACCCCGGCGAAGACGCTCGCGGCGGTCCGGCGCCGCACGACGGCGTCCAGCACCACCGCCCGCGACCCGCCGACGAAGTACGCGGGGGTCTGCGGCAGCGCCGACGACGCCACCGGCACCGGCTGCCGTACGCCCGGGGGCAGCGTCAGGCGCAGCCCGGCGGGAACGGCCTTCCCGGCGATCCAGAGCACGGCGTTCTCCCGGGTGAACCAGCGGGCCGCCCACTGCCGCAGGTCGTCGGCGGTGAGCGCGGAGAGCCCCCACTCCGGGTAGCTGGTGATGCCGAAGTCGCGGGCGCCGTGCCGCCACAGCGGGATGTCGTCGACGGCGGCCGTGCCCCGGCTGCTGTGCTCGGTGCGCAGGATCTCCTTCTCCACGTCCAGCCGGCCGGTCGGCAGCTCGGTCAGGTTGGCGCAGACCGAGGTGAGGAAGGTGGCGATGTCCTGCGCGGAGCCCTGCATGTGGAACGTGGTGAACACCGGCGCGGTGGCGCCGTTGACGTGGTAGTCGGCCAGCCCGAGGGGGGCCAGGGCGAGGTGTTCCAGCAGGTGGGTGATGCCGCTGCGGGCGAGCGTCTCGTCGGCGGTGCCGACCCGGAAGGTCAGCCCGGCGCGCATCGGCCCGCCGGTGGGGGCGAGCAGCGTGGGCACCCCGTCCACGTCCAGTTCCTGGATCATGACTGCCCACCCTTCGCGTACGCCTTGTCGCGGAACCGCTGGAACTGCCTGGTCGCGTCGCCGTCGACGTAGCCGAACATCGCCTCGTCGCCGAGCGGCCCCATGGCCGCGAACTGCTGGGCCGCCGCCGGGTATTCGTCCATCAGGCAGAAGGCCATCGCGAAGACGCTGCGCACCCAGACCCAGCCCCAGCCGTTGCGGAACTCGGGGTGCCAGACCGACCGCTGTGCCGCCTGGTGGATCTCGCGCTGCACGTGCCCGCCGCGCAGGTGGGCGCTCGCCTCGCGCAGGTTGTCGTGGTCGAGCGCCTCCTCCAGGTGGGCCTCGACCACCAGCACCGCGTTCGGGGCGCCGGGCGGGGCGGCGTCGGCGCACTCCCGGGCGAAGCCGTGTGCCCGCTCCCAGGTGCCGCTCCACTTCGGGCAGAACTGTTGCAGCAGCGAGGCCTGGGCCGGCAGGTGGTGCGGGTGGTGCTTGGCGAGCTGGTCGTAGCGGCGGCGGGCCTCCGCCTGGCCGAGCTCCAGTCCGCGCGCGTTGGTGATCCGCTGCGTCCACGCCGCCGCGTCGTCCGGGTGCCGGGCGGTGACGTCGATGAGCACCTGCTCGGCGCGCCGCAGGTGGGCGTGGAACTCGGCGAACTGCTGCCGGCTGACGTGCTGGGCGCGGTAGGACGAACGGATCCGCCACCCGGCCCGGATCAGGTGGGCCCCGAGCAGGGCGCCGGCGAGCGCGTCGTCGGGCCGCTGGGCCAGCACGCCCCGGAGGAACTCCTCGATGTCCGCGGTCTCACCGGCCTCGCCGACGAGGAAGGTCCGGCCGTGCGGATCCTGCCCGTCGACGAGCGCGCGCAGGGCCGGCCAGTCGCGCGCCGCGAGGGCCGCGCGCACCTGACCGACCTGGGGGTACGCCGCCGCGACGTCGAGGTTGGGCGGCGGAAGGGGTGCGGGCATGGCGAGGAGCATAAGTGATCATCAACGGGGCGTGACCCTCCGTTCAGCCGGTACGCAGCTCCGACAGGACGGCCCCGGCGGCCCGCCAGCCGCTGGCGAGGGCGCCCTGGATGGAGGGGCTGTCGCGGTGGTCCCCGGCCACGAACAGGCCCTCCCCCAGCGCCACCGGCTTGCGCAACCGCCCCTGCGGCGGGGGCGCGGCCGGTAGCGCGTCGGGAATGGACACCGTGGTCAGGTGCGTCCAGTCCGCCGTGGACCGGCCGTAGAGCCGGGTGAGTTCGGCCCGCACCGTCGGCTCGGGCGGGGCCGACGGGCCGACCACGGAGGTGGCGACCAGGTGCCGACCGTCCGGCGCGTACGTGGGCGCGGCCCTGCTGACCACCACCGTGTTGGCGACGATCTCCCGCCGGTCCCCGTCGACGAGCAGGATCGGCTCGTCGAGCGGCGGCTCCTGCGTGCTGTGGTAGTAGGTCGTGTAGCTGTGGGTACGTACCGCCGGCAGGCCCGGCAGCAGCGTGGCCGCCGCTGGCGGGTCCACGGCGACCACGACGGCGCGGCAGCGCAGGTCGCCGGCCTGGGTGCGGACCCGGCCGGGCGCGACCTCGGCGACCGGGGTGTCCAGGTCGATCAGCTCCGCCGGGAGCGGGTCGGCGACGGCGCGGGGCAGCGCGGCCATCCCCTCGGCGGGCAGGCCGATCCGGCCCCGGGCGAAGGAGCGCAGCACCATCGCCAGCACGTGGCTGGAGGTCTCCAGCTCCCGGTCGATGAGGACGCCGGAGAGGAACGGCCGCAGCAGTTCCTCGATGATCGCGTCGGAGAGCCCGGCGCGGCGCAGCGCGGCCTCGGTGCTGGTCTCCGGGGCGGCGAGCAGCCGTTCCTTCGGCAGGGTGGCGCAGCCCGTGGCGAGCGCGGCGAACCGCAGCCGGTCGAGCAGGGAGCCCACGCCGGCCAGCGCGGTGCCGGGCGCGCCGGTGGGTTCGCGCAGCGGGTTCACCAGGCGGGCCAGCCGGTCGCCCCTGCGCACCAGCACGCCGGACGTGAAGTGCCCGAGGCGCAGCCGGTCGACGTCGAGCAGGGCGCCGAGCCGCGGGTACGCGGTGTTGAGCACCTGGAAGCCCCGGTCCAGCAGGTAGCCGTCGACCGCGTCGGTGGCGACCCGGCCGCCGAGCCGGCCGCCGGCCTCCAGCAGCCGCCACGGCACGCCCGCCCGGTGCAGCCGCCGGGCCGCGGCGAGCCCGGCCAGGCCGCCGCCGACCACGACGACGTCGGTCTCCGCGAGCATCTCGCACCTCCCGCTCTCCGTCCGTCCGGGACAGCCGGCCCGGCCACCCACCCCATGAATCGACGCACCAATCGATGCAGCGGGAGTCCAGGTGGACATCGACCATCCTGCCGGGCGAGCAGCCCGAGGGTGGGCGAAACAGGCCGTCCCGCCCCGCCGGGCACGACCACGCCACGACGGACACGGGCGGCGGGCGGCGAGCACGACGACGCCTCGGTGGCACGGCGGTGGCACGGCGGCGGCACGACGGCGCGGAAGCAGCAGCGGCGCGTGACGGCGGCGGCGGTGCCGACGACGACCGCGGTGGTGGTGGCGGCGGTGGCGGTGGCACCGGCGGCGGGAACGGCGAACGCCCGCCGGCGTGGCCGACGGGCGTTCGGTGTGTGAAGCTCCCCCGTTTGGACTCGAACCAAAAACCTGCCGGTTAACAGCCGGCTGCTCTGCCAATTGAGCTACGGGGGACCGTTGCGTCGTTCGGCGCCGATCTCGCTGCGCCGTGCGACGGGGACAAGAGTACAGGATTCCGGGGGGTGTTGGTCCAGGGGGTTACCCCATGGATCGGCACCCGGACGACACGACAATAAACCCTGACAAATCGTCATCCCGGCACAAGGAGGTATGAGCGGAGAGCAAGATGGGTAGTTAGCTGCAGACAGAGAAGGCAGGCGCGATTTGGTCGCCTCCGGCGGGGTAACCGTCGGTCGACGGCGCGTCAGGTACGGAAGGAGCCGCCATGCGCGGAAAGATGATGTTCCTTGGCGGGCTGGCTGCGGGATTCGTCCTGGGCGCCCGTGCCGGTCGGGAAAAGTACGAGGAGCTGGTGATCCGGGGCCGCAAGGTGCTCGACCACCCGACCGTCCAGGAGGCGGCCGGTGTCGCGCAGGCCCAGGCGACCCGCCTCTACAGCGAGGGCAAGGACAAGCTCGGCCAGTCGAAGCTGGGCGAGAAGCTGAGCACCAACGGGCACAAGCAGGAGCTGACCGCCGCCGACGACGCGTTCGCCGGCACGCCGGCCGCGGCCGGCGCGAAGAGCTCCACCGGGTCGTCGAGCACGACCTCGGCCCCCGGGTCGACGTCGACCACCGCCACGCCCCGTAGCAAGCCGTCCAGCTCGGGCACCAACGGCAGCACCCTCTGATCGCACCTTCGAACGGGCCGGTCACCTTCGGGCGACCGGCCCGTTCGTGTGCGGGCGCTCGAGGGTGACCGGCCCGCTCGGATGCGCCCCGGGCCGGTCAGTCCTTGCTGGTGAACGCGGCGTCGAAGGCCGCCGCCGGGGCGTCGAACGCGAGCCGGCGGACGAACTGCAACGCCTCCGGGGCGCCGACGAGGCGGTCCATCCCGGCGTCCTCCCACTCGATCGAGATCGGGCCGGCGTAGCCGATCGCGTTCAGCGCCCGGAAGCAGTCCTCCCAGGGCACGTCGCCGTGGCCGGTGGAGACGAAGTCCCAGCCGCGCCGCATGTCCGCCCACGGCAGGTGCGAGGCGAGCCGGCCCCGCCGCCCGTCCCCGGTGCGCACCTTCGCGTCCTTGCAGTCGACGTGGTAGATCCGGTCGGCGAAGTCGAAGATGAAGTTCACCGGGTCCAGCTCCTGCCAGACGAAGTGCGACGGGTCCCAGTTCAGCCCGAACGCGGGCCGGTGCCCGACGGCCTCCAGCGTCCGCTTCGTCGTCCAGTAGTCGTACGCGATCTCGCTCGGGTGCACCTCGTGGGCGAAACGCACACCCGCCTCGTCGAAGACGTCCAGGATCGGGTTCCACCGGTCGGCGAAGTCCTGGTAGCCGCGCTCGATCATCGACGGCGGCACCGGCGGGAACATCGCCAGCGTGTGCCAGATCGACGAGCCGGTGAAGCCGACGACGGTGTCCACTCCCAGCTTCGCCGCCGCCCGGGCGGTGTCCTTGATCTCCTCGGCGGCGCGGCGGCGTACCCCCTCGGGTTCGCCGTCGCCCCAGATCCGGGCCGGCAGGATGCCCTGGTGCCGCTCGTCGATCGGGTGGTCGCAGACGGCCTGGCCGACCAGGTGGTTGGAGATCGCGAAGACCTTCAGGTTGTGCTTCGCCAGCGTCTCGCGCTTCCGCTCGACGTACGACTCGTCCGCGAGTGCCTTGTCGACCTCGAAGTGGTCGCCCCAGCAGGCGATCTCCAGCCCGTCGTAGCCCCACTCGGAGGCGAGGCGGCAGACCTCGTCGAACGGAAGATCGGCCCACTGGCCGGTGAAGAGCGTGATGGGTCGCGCCATGGTGCTTCTCCCCTGTGCTGATGGGGGATTCCGTGGGTGCGTGACCGGGGCGAGGTGACCGGCCGGGCCGGTGCGGCGGCGGGCCACGGCGGGACACCGGTGGGTGCGCGTGCGCACCTGGACCCGGCCGGGTTGCGCCTCCCGCCGGTCACCGGCAACCGCCACGGTCGCCGCCACCACTCTAGAACCGCCGGGCCGACCACGAAAGCCCTCGCCCCTCCCCGCGGTCCTGCGCTGTCCGCACGGTCCGCGGCCTTGCTGCGGACATCGGGCACGGACCGCGGGATCGCGGGGAGGAACGGGAGGGTCAGCCGATCAGGGCAGGGTCCACTTCTGGTTGGCGCCGGTGTGGCACGTCCACAGGTGCACGGCCTGACCGTCGGCCGGGGTGTTGCCCGAGACGTCCAGGCACTTGCCGGTCTGCGGGTTCTTCAGGGTGCCGTCCGCCTGCGCCGACCAGTTCTGCGCGCCCGTGCCGTTGCACGTCCACAACTGGATCTTCGTTCCGTCCGCCGACGCGCCCCCGGAGATGTCCAGGCACTTGCCCAACGCTCTCACCGTCGAGTTCGGCGTCACCGTCCACGTCTGCGCCGCCGAGCCGTTGCAGGTCTGGATCTGGATCTGGGTGCCGTCGGCCGTGGCGCCGTTGCGTACGTCCAGGCACTTGCCGCCCAGGCCGCGGATCGGGCCGACGCCGCCGCTGCCACCGGATCTGACCAGGGTGAAGTCGTCCACGTCGAAGAGCCCCGTGCCCGACCCGGTGAAGGTGAGGTAGAGGTCCCGGGTGCCGGACGGCACCCCGGAGAGGGTGGTCGTGACGTCGGCGAAGGTGCTCCAGCCACCCGTGTTCGGCACGGCGACCGAGCCGAGCACGGTGCCGGTCGTGGAGCCGGTACGCACCTGGATGGTGCCGCCCGGCCCGCCCGAGACCACCCGCGCCCGCAGCGACGTCACGCCGGTCAGGTCGGCCCCGGCGTACGCGGCCCAGTCGCCCGGGTCGATGTGGCCGAGGGTCTGCCCGCCGTTGGCGCCGGCCTTGGCGAACGGGGCGACCCCGCCGGCCGAGCTGAACGCCTCCGCCTGGACGGTGGTGTTTCCGCCCGGCGGGTTGACGCCGAGTTCCTTGATCCGGATGTTGCGGAACGAGGCGTCGTCGCCGGTGCCGTGGTTCTGCAGCCCGATGTGGCCGGCGAGCGAGCGGACCGGGTCCGTGTTGGTGAAGTCGTTGATCTTCACCCCGTTCAGGAAGACCTGGAGGCGCTCGCCCTCGACGAGCAGCTCGTAGGTGTTCCACTCCCCCGGCGGGTTCAGCGCCGCGTCCCGGGCGGCGATGTCGGCGGACTTGAAGGTGTAGACCGCGCCGGTGGTGCGGTCGGCCGCGTCGGTGGCGTCGATCTGGACCTCGTAGCCGTTGTTCACCGCCGACCAGGGGTCGCTGGAGGCCGGGAACCCGATGAAGACGCCGGAGTTGTCGTCGCCGGCGAGCCGCCAGTCCAGCTTGAGCGAGTAGTTGGTGAACTGCTTCGCGCTGTACCAGTAGAGGCCCATCCCGCCGACCGAGGTCAGGGTGGCGTCGGCGTTGCTGAAGCTGCCCGGCCCGGCCTGGGACCAGCCGGTGGTCGCGCCGTTGTAGAGCGCGGTGTAGCCGGTCTCGGCCCGGCAGTCGGCCTTGGCCCGGCCGGCCGCGTACCGGATGCCGCCCAGCAGGTGGGCGCGGAACGCCGGCTCGGCGTACGACGCCTGGGTGTGCCCGCCGCCGGTGTAGAAGGACCGGCCGCCGCTGTAGGTCTTGCACCAGGAGTGCGGGTGGTCGGCGCCCATCGAGCCGCCGGTGTAGGACGACTCGTCGAGGGTGGCCAGCACCCGGGCGGTGGAGCGGGCGTTGGTCTGGTAGTTGTACCACTCGTCGGTGCGGGTCCAGGTCTGCGGCAGGTGCGCGGTCGCCGGGTGCGCCCGGTTCTCCGCCTTGACGTTCGCCTGCTGGATGTGCGGGTGCGAGGCGAAGTACGCCCCGACCAGGTTGCCGTAGAAGGACCAGCCGTACTCGGTGTCGGCGGCGGCGTGCACGCCCACGTACCCGCCGCCGGCACCGATGTACGACTCGAAGGCGCTCTGCTGCGCGCCGTCGAGCACGTCGCCGGTGGTGTTGAGGAAGACCACGGCCTCGTACCGGGACAGGTTGGCGGTGGTGAACTGGGCGGCGTCCTCGGTGGCGGTGACGGTGAAGTTGTTGGCCGCGCCGAGGTCGCGGATCGCCTGCGTGCCGACCGCGATGGAGTCGTGCCGGAAGCCGGCGGTCTTCGAGAAGACCAGCACGTCGTACGGGGCGTCGGCGGCGCTGGCCGGGGTGGCCGGGGTGGTGCAGGCGAGGACGGCGAGGACGGCGGTGGCCGCGCCGAGGAGGGGTCGGAGGAGTCTGCGCATGTCGCTCTCCAATGCCGGGGGTGTTCAGGGGCCTGCCGGAGCGGGGAGGGGCGCGACGCCCCTCCCCGCCTCAGCTCAGGGCAGGGTCCACTTCTGGTTGGCGCCGGTGTGGCACGTCCACAGGTGCACGGCCTGACCGTCGGCCGGGGTGTTGCCCGAGACGTCCAGGCACTTGCCGGTCTGCGGGTTCTTCAGGGTGCCGTCCGCCTGGGCCGACCAGTTCTGCGCGCCGGTGCCGTTGCAGCCGTACAGCTGGATCTTCGTCCCGTCGGCCGAGGCGCCGCCGGAGATGTCCAGGCACTTGCCCAGCGCCTTGACGGTCGAGTTCGGCGTCACCGTCCACGTCTGCGCGGCGGAGCCGTTGCAGCCGTAGATCTGGATCTGCGTGCCGTCGGCGGTGGCCGCGTTGCGTACGTCCAGGCACTTGCCGCCGAGCCCGACGACCGGGCCGGTGCGCACCGCCGAGCCGGTGGTGAAGGCGAACGTGTCCACGTCGTAGAGCGCGCCGGTGCCCGTGCCGGCAAACGTGAGGTAGAGCGTGCCGGTGCTGGCCGGTGCCCCGGAGATGCTGCCGCTGACCGTGGTGAACGTGTCCCAGGCGCCGGTGACCGGGACGGTCGCGGAGCCGAGCACGGTGCCCGTGGGCGAGCCGGCCCGCACCTGGAGGGTGCCGCCCGCGCCGGCCGACGAGACCCGGGCGCTGAACGAGGTCGCGTTGTCGATCCGGTACGGCTCGAACGCGATCCAGTCGCCGTTGTTGATGTCGCCGACGGTCTTGCCGCCTTCGGCGGTGCCCTTGTCGAAGATCCCGACGCCGGAGGAGGTCTTGAAGTGCTCCGCCTGGCGCTTGCGCGGCTGGAGGGTGTGCTGCTTGTGCGTGGTCAGCCCGCCCGCGTCGGTGTACTCGGCGTCGAAGATGGCGAAGATGTTCGCCGCGTCGTCGTGTTCACCGTCGACCGGGATGGTGATCGAGCCCGAGCAGCCGTTCTTCGAGGTGATCTGGTGGCCGTGGTTGTCGTGGCCCAGCACGTAGGTCATCTTGACCTTGGTGCAGTCGATGGCGGCGTCCTCCGGGTCGGTCACCGTGATGCTGAACGGCACGGTGTCGCCGTAGCTGAACAGCTTGCCGTTGGGCGGGCTGTTGATGGTGACCGTGGGCGCGGTGTTGCCGACGCCGATCTGCACGTTCGCCGTGCCGGTGGCGCCCTGTGGGTCGCGTACGGTCAGCGTGACCTGGTAGGTGCCGTTGGCGGTGTACGTCTTGCTGGGGTTGGCCGCCGTCGAGGTGGTGCCGTCGCCGAAGGCCCAGGAGTACGTGAGCGCCCCGCCGTCGGGGTCGCTGGACCCGGCCGAGGAGAAGTTCACGGCCAGCGGGGCCGCGCCGGAGGTCTTGTCGGCCGCGGCGACGGCGGTCGGCGCCCGGTTGCCGCCGGCGATGTAGTCGTAGCGGTAGAGCGCCGAGTTGGCGTCGCCGTTGAAGTACCCGGTGCCGTAGTCGAGGATGTAGAGCGCGCCCTCGGGCCCGAACGCCATGTCCATGATCTGCTTGCCGTTCCACGGGAACGTGTCGATGGTTCCCGGGCTGCCGTCGGCGTTGAGGTGGATGGGCTTGACCCAGCCCCGGCCGAGTTCGCCGGCGAAGAACTGCCCGTCGAAGGACTGCGGGAACTTGGTGGTGGAGTTCAGCGCGGCGTCGTACCGGTAGACGGGGCCGCCCATCGGCGACTCGGAGCCGCCGCCGAACTCGGGCGGGGTGCCGGCGTCACCGGCGTACCGGATCCAGGCCGGCTTCGCCCCGGGCAGGGTGGGCAGGCCGGTGTTGCGGAAGGAGTTGTTGGTCGGCCCGCCGGAGCAGTTGTACTTCGCCCCGCCGGTCCCGGCGGCGAAGTCCCACTCGGCGTACGTCTCGGTGGCGGTGTTGGTGCCGGTGCAGTACGGCCAGCCGTAGTTGCCGGGCCCGGTGACCCGGTTAAACTCCACCTGACCGCTCGGCCCCCGGGCGCTGGTGGTGCCGGCGTCCGGGCCGTAGTCGCCGACGTAGACGATGCCGGTGGCCCGGTCCACGCTCATCCGGAACGGGTTGCGGAAGCCCATCGCGTAGATCTCGGGGCGGGTCCGCGTGTCCGAGTCGACGAACATGTTGCCCGCCGGGATCGAGTACGTGCCGTTGGCGTTCACCTTGATCCGCAGGATCTTGCCGCGCAGGTCGTTGGTGTTGGCCGCGCTGCGCTGCGCGTCGTACGCGGGGTTGCGGTTGGTGCGCTCGTCGATGGGCGCGTACCCGGCCGAGTCGAACGGGTTGGTGTCGTCGCCGGTGGAGAGGTAGAGGTTGCCGGCGGCGTCGAAGTCGATGTCGCCGCCGACGTGGCAGCACATCCCCCGGTCGGCGGGCACGTCGAGGATGTCGACCTTGCTGGCGGTGTTGATCGTGAAGTCGGCGTTGAGGGTGAACCGGGAGAGGCGGTTGACGCCCTGCCAGGCCGAGAAGTCGCTGCCGGTCGCCGGCGCGTCGCCGGCCGGGGTGGCCAGCGGCGGCGCGTAGTAGAGGTAGATGTGCCGGTTGCTGGCGAAGTTCGGGTCGGCCCCGACGCCCTGCAACCCCTCCTCGTCGTGGGTGTAGACCGGCAGCGTGCCGATCACGGAGGTGGTGCCGGCGGAGTCCGTACGCCGGACGGTGCCGTTGCGGGCGGTGTGCAGGACCGATCGGTCCGGCAGCACCGCGATCGTCATGGGCTCGCCCACCTCGGCGACGCCCTTGGCGAGGGTGACCTGCTGGAAGTCGGTGCCGACGATGGGGTGGGCCTGGGCCGGGGTGGGGCCGCCAAGCGGGGCCGGGCCGGCGCCGAGGGCGACCGAGCCGGCGGTGGCGACCAGCAGCAGCGCCGAGCCGGCGGAGAACCGCCGTCGGAGCCGGTGGGTGGGGGCGTCCTGGGTGGACATGGGTGTGCCGTCCCTTCCTGACGAGTGACTGCCAGGGCGGGCGCGCGCCGTCGCGCCGGATGCCGTAGCGGGGGATGCGGTCGGTCCGCCGGGGTGCCGTGCCCGGCCGGCCGTAACCTGCGAGGGATGGAGTGGACCCCATCGATCGGAGGTCACCAGTCGATGGGTTCCCGCGCCGCCGGTTCACCTCGACGAAACAGATTCGTGATGGCCCGACATTAAATGGCAGACATCGATGTGTCCATACCTTCCGCCGATTCGGCACCAACTTTCGTCGATCCCGTCAAAAGTCGGCGACGAGGACCGCCCCGCTCGGCCGCTGCACCTCGCCGCCGAGGGGCGGCGGGTGGCCCTCGGCGGCTCCGGCGACGGACGGGCGGTCGCTGTTCAGCGGGGACGGTCCACGGCCTGGGTGGCGAGGGCCGTCAGGGCGGCCCGGGCCTCGGCGGTCACCGGGGTGGACCCCAGGGCCGCCAGGGCGGCCTCCGCGCGTACCCGGATCATCCCCTCGATCCGCTCACGGGCCCCGGTGCCCTCGATGATCTTCCGCAGCTCGGCGGCGCCGTCGCCGTCGAGCGCCGGGTTGCCGAACAGCTCCCGCAGCCGCGCGGCCTGCGCCCGGTCGGCGGCGCCACGGGCCAGCGCCATCATCACCGTCGGCTTGCCCTCCCGCAGGTCGTCCAGGACCGACTTGCCGGTGACCGTCGGGTCGCCGAAGACCCCCAGCACGTCGTCGCGCAGCTGGAACGCGTCGCCCAGCGGATCGCCGAACTCGGCCAGCGCGGCGAGCAGCTCCGGTCCGGCCCCGGCCAGCGTCGCCCCGATCTGCAACGGCCGGGTGACCGTGTAGCGGGCCGCCTTCATCCGGACGACGGTCAGCGCGCTCGCCACCGAACCGTCGCCGACCCCGGAGACGAGGTCCAGGTACTCCCCCGCGATCACCTCGGTGCGCATCAGCGCGTAGACCGCGTACCCCCGGTGCACCCGCCCCGCGTCCAGGCCACACTCGTGGAACATCTGGTCGGACCAGGCGGCGCAGAGGTCGCCGCAGAGCAGCGCGGTGTTGCGCCCGTACGCCTCGGGGTCGCCACGCCAGGACGAGCGGGCGTGCAGGTCGGCGAAGAGCCGGTGCACCGACGGCCCGCCCCGGCGGCGGTCGCTGCCGTCCAGGATGTCGTCGTGGATCAGCGCGAACGCGTGGAACAGCTCCAACGCGGCGGCGGCCACCACGATCGGGGCGCCGTCGACGCCGCCCGCGCCCCGCCATCCCCAGTAGCAGAAGAGCGGGCGCAGCCGCTTGCCGCCGGCCAGCACGAACCGGTGCAGCGCGGTGAAGACGCCCCGGGGCGCCCCGTCCGGCCAGTCCCGGCCCTGCCGGTCGAGGAAGGCGGCGAGCGCGGCGTCGAACCGGTCCCGCAGCCCGCTCGTGTCGGTCGGGACGACGACGGCGGTCACGGCGCCTCCCCGGGCCGCCCCGCCGACGTCGGAGTGGACGGCGCGACGCGACGCGACGACGCGACCGCACCGGCGGCCGGCGGCGGGACCGCATCGGGGGCCGGCGGCGGTGCCAGCCCTGCCAGCTCCAGCAGGAGTGCCTTGACCTCGGTCGCGGCGACCCGGTCCCGGGCGGCGGACGGGTCGGAGCAGAGCAGCACCGGCCCGTCGGCCGGGTCGGCCGGGAGCCGGCCGTGCGACCCGCGTACCGCCCGGGCGCCGGCGTCCAGCCCCACCACGCTCATCAGGTAGCGCATCCCGAGCTTCTTGCGGGCCAGCGCCACGGCGGCCCGCCGCTTCGCCGCGCCCGGCGCGGCCGGGTCGAAGAACAGCTCGGCGGGGTCGTAACCCGGCTTCCGGTGGATCTCCACCAGCCGGGCGAAGTCGGGCGCGCGGTCGTCGTCGAGCCAGTAGTAGTAGGTGAACCAGGCGTCCGGCTCGGCGACGAGGACCAGCTCTCCGGCGCGCGGGTGGTCCAGCCCGTACGCGGCCCGGCCGTCGGCGTCGAGCACCTCGGCCACCCCGGGCAGCCCGGCGCAGAGCGCCGCCATCGCCGGCACGTCGGCCGGGTCGCGGACGTAGACGTGCGCCACCTGGTGGTCGGCCACCGCGAAGGCCCGCGAGGTCCACGGGTCGAGGTACTCCATGCCGGCCTGGGTGTGCACCCGCAGCAGCCCCTCGGCGCGCAGCAGCCGGTTGACGTCGACCGGCCGGGAGACGTCGGTGATGCCGTACTCGGAGAGCACCACCACGGTGGCGTCGCGGGCGCGGGCGGCGTCCAGCAGCGGCCCGAGCACCCCGTCCAGCTCGGCCGCCGCGGCGGCGGCCCGGGGCGACGAGGGGCCGTGGCGTTGCAGGTCGTAGTCGAGGTGCGGGACGTAGACCAGGGTCAGGTCCGGCGCGTGGTCGTCCAGGATCCGCTCGGCGGCCCGGCAGATCCACGCCGACGACGCCAGCCCGGCGCCCGGCCCCCAGTAGCTGAACAGCGGGAAGGTGCCGAGCCGGTCGGTGAGGTCGTCGTGCAGCTCCGGCGGGTCGGTGTAGCAGTCCGGCTCCTTGCGCCCGTCCGCGTGGTAGACGGGGCGCGGGGTGACCGTCCAGTCCACGTCGGCGCCCATCGCGTACCACCAGCAGACGTTGGCGACCGTGAAGCCCGGCTGCGCCCGGCGGGCGGCCTGCCACAGCTTCTCCCCGCCGACCAGGGCGTGGTGCTGCCGCCAGAGCAGCACCTCGCCGAGGTCGCGGAAGTACCACCCGTTGCCGACGATCCCGTGCCCGGCCGGGAGCGCCCCGGTGAGGAACGTCGACTGCACCGAACACGTCAGCGCGGGCAGCACGGTGCCCAGCTCGGCGCGGAAGCCGGCGTCGGCGACCGCGCGCAGCCGGGGCATGTGCGCCAGCAGGCGTGGGGTCAGCCCGACCACGTCCAGCACCACCAGCCGCCGGCTCATGTCGTCACCTCGCTCCGCTCGGCGCCACCATG
This sequence comes from Micromonospora sp. DT178, assembly GCF_049841695.1. Classification (NCBI taxonomy): domain Bacteria; kingdom Bacillati; phylum Actinomycetota; class Actinomycetes; order Micromonosporales; family Micromonosporaceae; genus Micromonospora; species Micromonospora sp. DT178. The sequence continues at coordinate 39,148 of NZ_JBNCKV010000017.1, read as the reverse complement.
AGCCACCCCGGCCCTGTGTCGATGACTCGCTCGCTGACGCTCGCTCATGCCGTCACCCCACTGCGTCCGGCGTCGCCGGGAGACACCCCGGCGCGGTCCCGATGATCCGTCGGCGTCAGGCCCACGGCGACCAGCTCGGCGCGGGCGAAGGCCAGCTCCGCGGCGATCCCGGCGGCCAGCTCCGCGTCGGTGCGCGGGCGCCGCGCGGCCGGCAGCACCCCCCAGGTGTACGTCTCGACGTCGAGGTGGTCGCAGCCCGCCTCGGGCCCGGCGTAGAGCGCGGCCAGCGCGGCGCGCAGCACCGGCAGGGTGGAGCCCAGCGGCGGCTCCGGCGGGGCGTGCAACGGCACGTGGTAGTGCACCCGCCACGGCCCGGGCAGCCGCGCGGCCAGGGCGGCGTCCAGGTCGTCGGCGGCGTGGGCGGGGTCGGCCGGGTCCGCCGCGCCCGCGCAGCCGGCGGCGCGGGTCTGGTGCAGGAAGCGCGGCTCCACCCAGCGGCACAGCGCCGGCGTCGCCTCGGCGGGCGCCTCGATGGCGGCCGACACCTGCACCTTCACCACCGGCAGGCCGGCCGTGCGCAGCCGGCGCAGCGCCTCGGCCGGCTCCTCCCAGGCGCAGGCGAGGTGGGCGAGGTCCAGGCAGACGCCGAGCCGGTCGGTGTCCAGGCCGGACAGGGCCGCGACCGCCTGGCCGCTGCTCTCCACCACGCAGCCCGGCTCCGGCTCGAAGCCGACCCGCACCGGCCGGCCGGTCTCCCGCTCGACGGCCGCGAGACCGGCCGACAGGTCGTCGAGCCGTCGGCGGGCGGCGTCCGCGCGGGCGGCGTCCCAGGGTTGCCGCCAGGCCAGCGGCAGGGTGGAGACCGAGCCCCGGGCCGCGTCGTCGGGCAGCAGGTCGGCGAGCACCCGGGCCAGGTCAAGGGTGTACGCGAGCCGCGCGGGGGCGGTCCAGTCCGGGTGGTAGACGTCGCCCTTGACGACGGGGGCCTGGAAGGCCGCGTACGGGAAACCGTTGAGGGTGACCACCTCCAGCCCCCGGACGGTCAGCTCGGCGCGCAGCCGGCGCCGGGCGGCCGGGTCGGCGGCCAGCTCGGCGGCGACCGGGGCGGCCAGCCACAGCCCGAGGCCGAGCAGGTCGGCGCCGAGCGCCTCGCGTACGGGCACGGCGTAGGTGTCCAGCTGGCGGAGGATGCCGGCGAGGTCCTCGGCGGGGTGCACGTTGGTGCAGTAGCCGAGGTGGACGGTGTCGCCGCCGGCGTGCCGCAGCCGCATCAGCTGCCGCCGCGCAGGATCGAGTTGCCGGCCCAGGTGCCGGCCGCCGCGTCGGCGGCGTGCTCCAGGTCCGTCAGGTCGAGCCGCCCGGACTGGCCGTAGAACTCGACCGGGTTGCGCCACAGCACCCGGTCCACGTCGTCGTCGGTGAAGCCGGCCAGCAGCATCGCCTCCCCGGTGGCCCGGGTGAGCAGCGGGTCCGAGCGCCCCCAGTCGGCCGCCGAGTTGACCAGCACCCGCTCGGTCCCGTACGCCCGCAGCAGCTCCACCATGCGCGGCGGGGACATCTTGGTGTCGGGGTAGATGGAGAAGCCCAGCCAGCAGCCGGTGTCCCGGACCAGCCCCACCGTCACCTCGTTGAGGTGGTCGAGCACCACCCGGCCCGGCTCGACGCCGGACTCGGCGACCACGGCGAGGCTGCGTTCGACGCCCCGGGCCTTGTCCCGGTGCGGGGTGTGCACCAGGGCCGGCAGGTCGTGGGCCACGGCCAGGGCGAGCTGGGCGGCGAACGCCTCGTCCTCCTCCGGCGTCATCGAGTCGTAGCCGATCTCGCCGACCGCCACCACGGCGTCCTTCTCCAGGTAGCGCGGCAGCAGGTCGAGCACCGGGCGGCAACGCGGGTCGTTGGCCTCCTTCGGGTTCAGCGCCACCGTGGCGTGGTGGCGGATCCCGAACTGCCCGGCCCGGAACGGCTCCCAGCCGACCAGCGAGTCGAAGTAGTCGGCGAAGGAGGCGGGGCTGGTGCGGGGCTGGCCGAGCCAGAACGCCGGCTCCACCACCGCGCGGACGCCGGCGGCGGCCATCCGCTCGTAGTCGTCGGTGGTCCGCGAGGTCATGTGGATGTGCGGGTCAAAGATGCGCATCAGGCCTCCTGGATTTCGCGCAGCCGGGCGAGCAGGTCGGTCGCGTCCGCCGGCATGGCCCGCCCGGCGGCCTGCCGCTCGGCGGCCAGCCCCGCGAGCATCGCGGCGAGTTCGCCGTCGGCGCGGGCGTCGAGGTCGTGCACCACGGCCAGCGGCACGCCGGTGAACACGCACTTGAGCACCGCCTGCCGCCAGGCGGCCGGGTCGAGGTGCCGGGCGTACGGGCCGAGGGCGGCGGCCAGCAGCCGGGTGTCGTTGGTGCGGATCGCGTCGTGCAGCAGCGGCGCCCCGGCCGCGCCGATCGGCAGCAGCGGCAGGGCCTTGAGCACGGCCCGCTTCTCGGCGGCGTCGCCCTGCCGGTAGCGGGCCTGCGCGTGCGCGGCGTGGTCGCCCGGCAGCGCGGTCAGCAGCAGGGCCCGGGCCGCCTCGTCGGCGCTCCAGCCGGGTGCCCCGGCCAGCGGCGCCCGGCCGCAGCGCCGCCCGGCGGCCGGGAAGAACCGGTCGATGGCCGCCGGTTCGGTCGCCACCCGCCGCAGCGCCGCGTCGAGCCAGTCGGGATCGGGTACGCCCCGCAGCGCGGCCCGCAGTGAATCCGGTGTCATCCCGTCTCCTCTCTCGTGCTGCCGACGTGGCCCCGTCACCGTTCCGGTCGCGCCGCTTCCTTCCCGTCGGCACCCGGTCCCGGTCGCGCCGCCTCCATCGCGGCGGCGCGCAGGAAGTCGAGCGAGCGGGCCGCGACGGCGGGGGCGGCGTGCGAGTGGCGGGGCAGCTCCACGGCGACCAGTCCCCGGTAGCCGGCGTCGCCCAGGGCACGCAGCACGGGCGGGAAGTCGATCTCGCCGGTGCCGAACTCCAGGTGCTCGTGCACGCCCCGGCGCATGTCGTCGATCTGCACGTTGACCAGATGCGCGGCCACCTCGCGTACGCACTCGGGGACCGGCCGCGGCTCCAGGCAGCGGCAGTGTCCGATGTCGAGGGTGATGCCGAAGCGGGCCGGATCGCCGAGCGCGTCGCGCAGCCGGCGCCAGCCGGCGATGTCCTCGACCAGCATGCCCGGCTCCGGCTCGAAGCCGAGGGTCGTCCCGGCCGCCTCGGCGGCGTCGAGGACCGTGGCGCACCCGGCGACCAGCCGGTCCCAGGCGGTCGCCGGTTCGACGTTCTCCGGTCGGACGCCGGACCAGAGGGAGACGGCCTCCGCGCCCAGGTCGGCGCCGATCCGCACGGCCCGGCGCAGGAACTCGACGCGCCGCGCCGGGTCGTCGTGCAGCAGCGTCGGGGCGTGCTTGTGCCACGGGTCGAGCAGGTAGCGTGCGCCGGTCTCGACGACCACGGCGAGGTCGAGCGCCGCGAGCCGGCGGGCGACGGCGGCCACCCGGCGGGCCAGCGCGGGCGCGAACGGGTCGAGGTGGTCGTGGTCCAGGGTGAGCGCCACGCCCTGGTAGCCCAGGTCGGCGACGACGGCGAGCGCGTCGGTCAGCCGGTGGTTGGCGAACCCGTTGGTCCCGTAGCCGAAGCGCGGGGCGTCGCCGCCCGGGGGCCTCCCTGGGGCGGTCACGTCGGGGAGACCTTCCGGGCCAGCCGGCCGCCGAGCGGCGCGGCCGCGGCCACCGCCAGCCCCAGCAGCCCGGCCCCGGCGCGTGCGGTGAGGGCGCCCTGCAACGCGGGCAGCCCGGTGATCCCCGCTCCCACCGCCGCCCGCACCCGGCCGGCGCAGGGGTCGGCCGCCGCCCGGGCCTGGGCCGCGCCGTAGCGGGCCGCGTACCAGCCGGCCAGCAGCGCCGGCAGCGCGGCGGCGACGCCGGGGCCGGGCTGCGGGGCGCGGTCGGGCACGCCGGTGGGCGTGGCGCGGGTCGCGGCCCGGAGGCGGCGGCCCGGCCGGGCCCGGTCGGGGCGCGGCCGGACGGCGGCGCTCGCGGCGACCAGGGCGGTTCCGGCGAGGGTACGCAGCGGCAGCGCGGCGTCGGCGCCGGTGACCTCCCGGCGGGAGAGCGCGGTGACCGTCCACGTGTGCGCGGCCACGGTGACCGCCGCCGGCACCGCCCGCAGCGCCCGTCCGCCCGTCGCACCGAGCAGCACGTCCAGCCCTCGGCAGGCGGCCATCACGGCCGGGCCGGCGGGCGTGTCCTTCGCCGCCAGGTCGTACCCCCAGACGGCGGCGGCGAGGCCGACCGCGACCGTCGCGGCGCGCCGGCCCCCGGCGGCGGTGGCCAGCGCGACCCCGGCGGCGGTGAGCCCGGCGGCGAGGCCGAGCGCGACCCCGGGGGCCACCCGGCCGCTGGGGATGGGCCGCTCGGGGCGTTCGACGGCGTCCAGCCGGCGGTCGGCCCAGTCGTTGCCGGCCATTCCCGCCCAGTAGAGCAGGACGGACGCGGCGGCCAGCGCGGGCGTACGCCGCCCGAGCGTGCCGGCTGCCGCCGCCCCGGCGACGACGTCCCCCGGCACCGACAGCGCGGCCGGCGCCCGGACCAGTTCGGCGAGGTCAGCGACGCGCGGCATCGGTGCCTCCCGCGTGCAGCCGCTGGGCGAAGCCGCACAGCCGGGTCCACTGGTCGGCCAGCGAGTGGGTGGGCGTGCCGAACGGGTCCTTGAAGAAGAAGGCGAGGTCGGTCAGGGGGCCGGCGTGGCCGGCGGCGTGCGCGGCGGCGGTGAGTCGGGCCAGGTCGAGCACGAGGGGCGCGGCCAGGGCGGAGTCGCAGCCGTGCCAGGTGAACTCCATGCGCATCCCGGTGCCGAGGAACCCGGCGAACGTGATCAGGTCCCAGGCGGTCTTGAAGTCGCCCAGCGCCTCGACGTACTCGATCCGGGTGCCGCCCTGCGGCAGGTGGCCGAGGGTCTCGCCGAGCACCCGCTGCTTGCTCTCCGCCTTGGCCGCGTTGGCCGCCGGGTCGGTTAGGGTGGCGCCGTCGCCGCCGCCGAGCAGGTTGATCCCGGACCAGGAGCGCACCGCCAGGTGCCGCATCGCGAACATCGGCGCGAGCACGGACTTGACCAGGGTCTCCCCCGTCTTTCCGTCGTGCCCGGCGTACGGGATCCCGCCCTCGGCGGCCAGCGCCACCAGGGCCGGCAGCCGCAGCCCGGTGGACGGGGTGAAGTCGACGTACGGGCAGCCCGCCCGCACCGCCGCGTACGCGTAGAGGGAGCTGGGCGGCAGCACCTCGTCGCCACCGGCGAGCGCGGCCCGCAGCGCGTCCGGGTCGGCGTGCCCCGGGTGCGGGCGGGCGGCGGGTTCGGTGGCCGAGACGTTGACCACCACCACCCGGTCCAGCCCGTGCCGGCGGCGGAAGTCGGTGAGGTCGCGTACGGTCGCGGCGGCCCGGTCCGCCTGGGTGCCGACGGCGGGGGCCGGACGCAGCTCGCGTTCGACGGCGGCCAGTTCGTCGGGGAGGGCGGCGACCAGCCGGCCGGGCAGCACGCCGGCGGCGGCCAGTGCCTCGGCCCGCTTCGCCAGCGGGGTGGTGACGACGTCGTGCCCGCCGAAGACCAGGTCGGTGAAGGCCGGCAGGGCGGGCCCGCGCAGGTCGGGCAGTTCGGTGACGCAGCCGGTCGGGCCGGTGAGCCCGGACCGCAGGGCGAGCGCCCCCACGATGCTGGTGGTCGCGACCGAGCCGCGCGCTCCCACCAGCCAGACACCCGTACGCATGGTGCTCCTTCCCGATCAGGAGGAACCAGCCGTGCATTGAGTTATATAGATATCAGAAGTTTGTTCAGAAAGATACGGATCTATGTGGATGGGCCCCGTCCGCCGGCCGCCCCGGGAGGAGCCCACCGGTCCGGTGTCGACGTCGGCGGCGACGACCCCGGCCCGGTTCCCGGCGCGGGCACGGACGGACGGGGCTGGCAGGCAGGGCCGGTCGGCGTCTCGTCCCTGCCTCCCCCGCATCCGCCGGTCGGGACGACGGCACGCCCCGACCGGACGTCGTGGGGTGACACGGCCCGGCGGGGTCGCCGGGTGGTGACGGTCCTCCGGTGCGACCGGGGAATCCCGGTCCGGCCGCACCGGACGACCGTTCTGCTCGTGCGTCACCGGGCCACGCCGGCCCGGCCGCACGCCCTCCGGTGCCGACCTCGTCCCGGCCGCGGGGCGCAACCGCGGCCGGTCCCTCGCCGGTCGGCGCCGGAGTCGGCTCAGGCGGCGACCGTGGCCAGGGCCGGCTCCACCTCGGTCCACGAGGAGCCGAGCTCCGCCGACCGGGTCACCGCGTCCAGCACCAACTGGACCTGCAACCCGTCGACGAAGGAGGGGGCCGGGTCGACGCCGGTGGCGACCGCCTCGACGAAGTCCCGCATCTGGTGGGTGAAGGAGTGCTCGTAGCCGATGAGGTGGCCGGGCGGCCACCAGGCGGACATGTACGGGTGCTCCCCCTCGGTCACCAGGATGCGGCTGAACCCCTGCTCCGCAGCGGGTCGCGTCGCGTCGTAGAACTCCAGCTCGTTGAGGCGCTCCAGGTCGAAGGCCACCGTGCCCAGCGAGCCGTTGATCTCCACCCGGAGGGCGTTCTTGCGTCCCGTGGCGAACCGGCTCGCCTCGTACGTCGCCAGCACGCCGCCGTCGAGCCGGGCCACGAAGACCGCCGCGTCGTCGACGGTGACCGCCCCGGTGGCCGGGCGGTGGCCGTCGGCACCGAGGCCGTCGACCGCCGCCCCGTCCACCGTCGCCGCCAGCCCGCTCGACCCGGCCGGCAGCGGCCGTTCCCTGACGAACGTCTCGGTGACCGCGCTGACCCCGGTGATCCGCCGGCCGGTGACGTACTGGGTCAGGTCGATGATGTGCGCCCCGATGTCGCCGAGCGCGCCCGAGCCGGCCCGGTCCCGCTGCAACCGCCAGACCAGGGGGAACTGCGGGTCCACGATCCAGTCCTGCAGGTACGTCGCCCGGACGTGCCGGATCACCCCGAGCCGCCCGTCGGCGACGAGCTGGCGCATCATCGCGACCGCCGGCACCCGTCGGTAGTTGAACCCGCACATCGACCGCACCCCGGCGGCCTGCGCGGTGGCTGCCGCGGCGGCCATCGCCCGGGCCTCGGAGACCGTGTTGGCCAGCGGCTTCTCGCACAGCACGTGCTTGCCGGCGGCCAGCGCGGCGAGGGCGATCTCGGCGTGGCTGTCCCCGGGCGTGCAGACGTCGACCACGTCGATGTCGTCCCGGGCGATCAGGTCGCGCCAGTCGGTCGTGTACGCGTCCCAGCCGAGCCGGTCGGCGGCGTCGGCCACCTTCCCGGTGTCCCGGCCGCAGATCAGCGACATCCGGGCCCGTGCCGGCAGGTCGAACACCCGGTTCACGGTGCGCCACGCCTGCGAGTGCGCGGCGCCCATGAACGCGTAGCCGACCATGCCGACCCGCAGTTCTCTGTCTGTCGTGGACAAGGTGGGTCTCCCCCCGTGTATCAGAACCCGAGCTTGAGGTAGTTGCCCGCGTTCTCCTTGGTGATCGTCTCGGAGGCGAGGATGATCTCCTTGGGCACCTGGAGTTCCACCAGGTCGGACATGCCCTTGCCCTGGCCGATCAGGCGGGCCAGGGAGATGGCCGAGGAGGCCATCGAGGGGCTGTAGGTCACGGTCGCCTTGAGCACCGTGTTGTCCGCCTGGATGTCCTCCATCGCCTTCTTCGAGCCGGCGCCGCCGACCATGAAGAACTCCTTGCGGCCGCTCTGGCTGACCGCGGCCAGCACGCCGATGCCCTGGTCGTCGTCGTGGTTCCAGAGCGCGTCGATCTTCGGCAGGGCCTGGAGCAGCTGCGCCGCCTCCTGCTGCCCCGAGTCGGCCGTGAACCGGGCCGCCCGGCGGTTGGCGACCTTGAAGCCGCTCGCCGTCAGGGTGTCGACGAAGCCCTTCGACCGCTCCTGGGTCAGCTCCAGCTCGTCCATGCCGGCGATCTCGCCGATCACCGGGTTGCTGATGCCCTTGGCCTTGAACTGCTCGATCATGTAGGTGGCGGCGGCCACGCCCATGCCGTAGTTGTCGCCCTTGATCTGGAGCCGGTAGGCCCGCGCGTCGGGGAAGGCCCGGTCCAGGTTGACCACCGGGACGCCGGCCTTCATCGCCTCCAGGCCGAACGCGTTGAGCTCCTTGCCGTCGTGCGGCAGCAGCACGATCACGTCGGGCTTCTGCGAGATCAGCGTGGACAGCGCCGCCCGCTGGGCCGCCGCGTCCGCGCCGGCCTCGACCGACTTGAACTCCACGTCGGAGTACGCCCCGGCCTGCGCCTTGGCGTTGTTGGTGATGGCGGCGATCCAGCCGTGGTCCGCGGCCGGCGCGGAGAAGCCGATGACGACCCGCTTGCCGGGCTCGTTGTTGCCGCCCGGCGCGGCCGCCGCCTTGGTCTGCGCCTCGGTCGGCTGGGCTTCGTTGCTGGTGCAGCCGGCGAGCAGCACGCCGGCGCCGACGGCGGCCCCGCCGAAGAGCAGTCGGCGGCGCGACATGTCGCGACTGTGCTGGGTCATGACGACCTCCTGGGTTGACGGTGGTGGAGGAAATCTCGCGGTGCGGGACGGAAGAGAGCGTGCGGGGCCCGGCCACCGTCGCTCGGGTGGCCCGGATGCCGCGCGGTCGGTGCGGTACGGATCAGGTGGTGGTGAGCCGGTTGCGGCCCAGGAACTGGGTGAGGCTGCGGAACTGGACCTGCTGGACCAGGACGGCGGCCACGATGATGCCGCCCTTGACCATGTTCTGGGCCTCCGTGGAGAGGCCGTTGATGGCGAAGAGGTTGGTGATGGTGGCGAAGATGACCACCCCGAGCAGGGAACCGATGATGGTGCCCCGCCCGCCGCTGAGCAGCGTGCCGCCGATGATCGCGGCGGCGATCGCGTCCAGCTCGTAGAGGTTCGCCATAGCCGCCTGCGCCGAGTTGGCCTGGGCGGTGAGCATGATGGCGGCGATCCCGCAGCAGAGGCCGGAGAGCGCGTAGAGCAGCACGGTGTGCCGCCGGACGTTGATCCCGGCGAGCCGGGCGGCCTCCGGGTTGCCGCCGACGGCGACCGTACGCCGACCGAAGGTGGTGCGGTTGAGCAGCACCCAGCCGGCGGCGACCACGGCGGCGAGGATGTAGACCAGCAGCGGGATGCCCAGCAGGCTGTTGCTGGCGAGGCCGTTGATGAAGCCGTTGTCCGACACCTGGGTCTGCTTGTCGGAGATCTCGGCGGCCAGGCCCCGGGCCGCCACCAGCATGGCGAGGGTGGCGATGAACGGCACCAGCCGGCCGTACGAGATGAGCAGCCCGTTGACCAGGCCGACCGCCAACCCGACGGTGAGCGCGCTGAAGATCATGCCGCCGGCGCCGTAGCTCTGGGTGGCCACCGTGGTGCACCAGACGCCGGCCAGCGCGACGATCGCGCCGACGGAAAGGTCGATGCCACCGCCGATGATCACGAAGGTCATGCCAACGGTGACCACGCCGACCACGGCCGCCAGCTTGAGGATGCTCAGGACGTTGTCCCACACCCAGTCCGGGTTGGAGTAGAGGTCGGAGCGGGTGAGGGCGCCGATCACGACGAGCACGGCCAGCACCCCGATCAGGCCGAGGTTGCGGCGGACGCCCTCGCCGCCGTCCCCCCGCCACCAGGAAATCCGGCCCGGTGCCGCCACCTTGTCGACGGCCGCCGCGGTCTGTGCCGGGTCCACCGGCGGCGACTGCGCCGGCAGCTGCGCCGCCCGCTTGGGCGCCACGGTGGGAGTAGGACCCTCGGTCATGCCGGTGCGCCTTCCATCAGGGACCCCGCCATGACGAGGTCGAGCACGGTGTTCTCGTCGAGTTCGCCGGCCGGGGCCTCGCGGACGACCCGCCCCTCCCGCATCACCAGCACCCGGTCGGCCAGGCCGAGCACCTCGGGGACCTCGCTGGAGACCAGCAGCACCCCGACGCCGCGCGCGGCCAGCCCTCGGATCACCTGGTAGAGCTCCGCCCGGGCGCCGACGTCGACGCCCCGGGTCGGCTCGTCGAGCAGCAGCAGCCGGGTGTCGCCGAGCAGCCAGCGGCCGACCACCACCTTCTGCTGGTTGCCGCCGGAGAGGGTGCGCACCGGCCGGCGTACGTCGCGGGGGCGCAGCTCCAGGCTCTCGGCGATCCGGTCCGCCTCCGCCCGTTCCCGCCCGGCGTCGGTGAACCCGGCGCGGGCGTAGCGGGCGAAGGTCGCCAGGGTCACGTTGCGGTAGATCGGCTCGCCCAGCAGCAGCGCCTGGCTCTTGCGCTCCTCGGGGGCCATCCCCATGCCGGCCCGCACCGCCGCGCCGACGCTGCCCGGGCGCAACGCCCGACCGGCCATCCGCACCGAGCCGGCCTCGGCACGACGCGCGCCGTAGATGGTCTCCAGCAGCTCGGAACGGCCCGAGCCGACCAGCCCGGCGATGCCGACGATCTCGCCGGCCCGGACCCTGAGCGAGACGTCGGCGAACTCGCCGGCCCGGGTCAGCCCTTCGACCGTGAGCAGCTCCGCGCCGCCGGCCGCGCCGGCCGGGCGGTCCGGGAAGACGTACTCGATGGTGCGGCCGGTCATCCGGCTGACCAGGTCGCGGGTCGGGGTGTCGCGGGCCGGCAGGTTCGCCGCCGTGGTCCGGCCGTCCTTGAGTACGGTGACACGGTCGCCGATCTCGCGGATCTCCTCCAGCCGGTGCGAGATGTAGATGACGGCGATGCCCTGCGCGGTCAGCTCCCGGATGATCCGGAACAGGTTGCCCACCTCGTCGTGGGCCAGTACGGCGCTCGGCTCGTCCATGATGATCAGCCGTGCCTCGTGGGAGAGCGCGCGGGCCATGCTGACGATCTGCTTGCCGGCGGCGGGCAGCGCGCGCACCATCCGCCCGGGCGGGATCTCGGCGTGGCCGAGCCCTCCGAGGATCTGCCGGGTGTGCCGGGCCATGGTGCCCCGCCGGACGAAGCCGAACCGGCGCGGCTCGTGGCCGAGGAAGGCGTTCTCCGCGACCGAGAGGTCCTCGACCAGGTCGAGTTCCTGGTAGATGGTGGCGATGCCGGCGCGCATGGCGGCCTGCGGGTTGGCGAAGGTGACCGGGCTGCCCCGCCACTCGACGAGCCCCGAGTCGGGCCGGTGCACCCCGGCGAGCACCTTGATCAGGGTGGACTTGCCGGCGCCGTTCTGCCCGAGCAGGCAGTGCACCTCGCCGGCCCGCACCTCCAACTGCACCCCGTCCAGAGCCCGTACGCCCGGGAAGGTCTTGACCACGTCGGTGAGGCGCAGCACCACCTCGCCCGCGACGGCGTCGGCGGGCGCCTCGACCAGCGGGGCGCCGGCGGGGACGGCATCCGCCGGCCCGGCGGCCGTCTCCTCGGATCGGGCCACGGTCTCCTCCTCACGCTCGCTCACGACGCCACCTCCGTTCGCGACTGCGGGGCTCGCAGACCCGGCTCACTCCTCGCGCTCACGACGACTTCTCCGTTCGCGACTGCGGGGCTCGCAGGCCCGGCTCACTCCTCGCGCTCACGACGACTTCTCCGTTCGCGACTGCGGGGCTCGCAGACCCGGCTCACTCCTCGCGCTCACGATGCCTCCCCGAAGGCGACGTCGCTGGCGAGCACGGCCGCGCCGGCCACACCGGCGCGCGGGCCGAGTTCGGAGAGGACGACGGGAAGGTTGCCGGTGGCCAGCGGCAGCGACCGGCGGTAGACGACGCTGCGGATCTCGGCGAGGAGGATGTGCCCGAGCTGGGCGAGCCCGCCGCCGATCACGATCATCGACGGATTGGTGAAGCTGACCAGCCCGGCCAGTACCCCACCCACCCGCCGACCCCCGTCGCGGATCAGCTGGATGCAGGTCACGTCCCCCTCGACGGCGCCCCCGGCGACGTCCAGCGCGGTCACCGCGCCGCGTGCGGCGAGCCGTTCGGCCAGCGCGGGCGACACCCCGCTGCGCGCGGCGGCGGTCGCGTCCTTGGCCAGCGCGGCCCCGCTGAACAGCGCCTCCAGGCAGCCGACGTTGCCGCAGGAGCACATCGGGCCGTGCGCGTCGACCTGGATGTGGCCGATGTCGCCGGCGCAGCCGTCGGTGCCCCGGTAGACCTCGCCGCTGAGGTAGATCCCGCACCCTATTCCGGTGCCGATCTTCACGAAGAGGAAGTCGTCCACGGAGTGGGCGACCCCGCCGTGCCGCTCCCCGATCGCCATGATGTTGACGTCGTTGTCCACCACGGCCGGGCAGCCGTGCTCGCGGGTGAGCAGTTCGCGCACCGGGAACCGGTCCCACCCCGGCATGATCGGCGGGGAGACCGGCACGCCGTCGCGGAAGCTGACCGGGCCGGGCACCCCGATGCCGACGGCGTCGAGCCGCTCGTAGGCACCGTCCACCCGGGCCTTGTGCAGCAACTCGTTGACCCGCTGGAGGATCACCTTCGGGCCGGTGCGGATGTCGGCCGCCTCGGCGTACGCGGCGACCGGCTCCAGCCGGCCGTTGACCACCTCGACGTCGATGGAGCTGGCGCCGAGGTCGACGGCGGCGAAGCGCAGGCGCGGACTCAGCTCGACGAGGGTGGAGCGGCGGCCGCCCCGGGAGGCGGCCAGCCCCGCCTCGGCGACGTAGCCGAGGGTGACGAGCCGTTCCAGCTCCGCCAGCAGCCGGGGACGGGGCATCTGCAACCGGTCGCCCAGCTCGGCCCGGGACACCGCCCCCTCGTCACGGAGCAGCCGCAGCAGCCGTACGTGCAGGGGGTCGACCGTCCGCACCGGAATCACCTCTTCGCGGCTCGTTCACATCGACGTAATGCCGAGGTGTCGTGCCGACACAGTAGGAGTGTTCCGTGTCACGTGTCCAGAGCTTCGGCCGATCTGACGCGAACTTTCGTTCGTACAAGCAAAAGCTTCGGATGGATCAAGGAAAGCTACTCCCCACACGCACCACGAAGCGAACGCGCACACCGCGCCCCAGCCCGGCCCCGCCCCGGCCGGAGGCGCTGCTGCTGCAACCCAGCCACGGAGCTGCCGCAGCCCAGCCGGCGCTGCCGCAGGCCCACCGCCGGTGCTGCCGCACTCCCCAGCCGGAGGTGCTGCGCAGACCCACCGACGGTGATCAGGACGCCATGTACCTAAAAACCGGCGGATAAGGTCCACCACGTCCTGATCACCCGGACGGTCATTCCGGAGGAGACGGGTGGGTGGGCGGATGGCCAGCATGCCCGCGCCGCGAGGCAAGCGGGTGGGGCGGATGGCCAGCACGGCCACGCGCGAGGCAAGCGGGTGGAGCGGATGGCCAGCACGGCCACGCGCGAGGCAAGCGGGTGAGGCGGGTGACACCCAGCGCGACGAGGCAAGCCGTGGCGTAGGCAAGCGCGCCGGTGCCGGCGGCGCGGGACGTGCCGCCGCCCCGGCACCGGACGGGTGGCGGGGCGGCGGGTGCAGCTGCGGTTGCGGTTGCGGGTGCGGGCGGAGCGTCAGCTGCGGTTGGCGGCGTTGCGCTTCTTCTTGAGCTTGCGGTCGTCGCGCAGTTCGACGTACGGCTCCTCGTCCGGGGAGTGGCCCGCCTCGATGGCGCGGCTGCGCTCCAGCTCGGCGTCGAACTCCGCGCCGAGGAGGATCGCGATGTTGCTCAGCCACAGCCAGATCAGGAAGATGATCACACCGGCGAGCGCCCCGTACGTCTTGTTGTACGAGCCGAAGTTGCTGACGTAGAGCGCGAACAGGCCCGAGATCACCAACCAGATGACCACGGCCAGTACGCCACCCGGGCTGACCCAGCGGAAGCCGCCGTGCCGGGCGTTCGGCGACGCCCAGTAGAGGATCGCGAACATCAGGCTCACCAGGAGCAGCAGCACCGGCCACTTGGCGATGTTCCACACCGTCACCGCCGTGGAGCCCAGCCCGATCGCCTCCCCGACCTGCTCGGCGAGGCCGCCGGTGAAGACCACGATCACCGCGCTGGCCAGCAGCATCACGCCGATCACCGCGGTCACCCCGACGCGGATCGGCAGCGTCTTCCAGATCGGGCGCCCCTCCGGCACGTCGTAGATGGTGTTGGAGGCCCGCATGAACGCGGCGATGTAACCCGACGCCGACCAGAACGCGGCCAGCAGACCGAGGATGGCGGCGAAACCGGCGAAACCGCCGCTCTGCTGCGCCTGGTCGATCGCCCCCTCGACGATCTGCCGGATCTCCCCCTGCGGGACCGCCTGGTTGACGGTGTCCTTGACGCCCTGCGTGGCGCCCGGGCCGAGCAGGCCGAGGATCGAGACCAGCACCAGCAGGCCGGGGAAGATGGAGAGCACCCCGTAGTACGTCAGGGCCGCCGCCCAGTCGGTCAGGCTGTCGTCCTGGAACTCCCGTACCGTGCGGCGCAGCGCGGCCTTCCAGCCGGCGCCCGGCAGCTCGGCCGGGCTGTCGGGACCCTCGTCGGGCCCGACCGGGCCGCGACCCGGGCGGTGCCGCTCGGCACGAAGGGGGTCGGATCCCCGGTCCGCGCGGCCCGTCCGGCGGTCGCCCACCCGGCCGGCGGGCACCGCCCCGGAATCGTCGCGGTCGCGCCCGCTGCGGGTGGAGGACTCGTCGGAGGCCATCGCCCCTCCTCGTGGTCGGCGTCAGTCCCCTCGACATGCCCAGGCAGCGGCCACCGTTAACCCCTAGCCGTAGAGCAACCTGCCCATCCGGCGCGAGGCGACCAGCAGCCCCAGGATCATCGCCGCGAGCAGGTAGAGCACGTCGAGCACCCATTCCCAGCCGGCCGCGCCCACCGAGACGCCACGGATGAGGTGCACCGCGCGGTAGAGCGGGGTCACCTCCACCGCCCAGCGCAGCGCGGCCGGGTAGGACTCGGCGGGGACGAACGTGCCGGAGAAGAGGAAGAGGGTGAACTGGGCCGCCGACATCAGGTCGAAGTCGTGCCAGCTGCGCATGAAGGTGGTGATCGCCATTCCCAGCGCGCCGAAGGCGAAGCCGACCAGCACGGCCGCCGGGAAGGCGACCAGTGCCCGCGCCGCGGTGGTCAGGTCCATCGCCACCATCACCACCAGGAAGGCGGCCGAGTAGGCGCTGCCGCGCAGCATCGCCCAGAGCAGCTCTCCCACCGCGATCTCGAACGGCTGCACGGGGGTGGCGATCACCCCGTCGTACAGCTTCATCTGCTTCATCTTCCCGAAGAAGTTGAAGGTCGTCTCCGACAGCGCGCCGGACATGGCCGACGACGCGAGCATGGCCGGCGCGACGAACGCCGCGTAGGTGACGACCTCGCCGCCGGCGAGCGTGAGGTCGCCGACCAGCGTGCCGACCCCGACACCGATGGAGAGCAGGTAGAGCAGCGGCTCCACGAAACCGGAGACGAGCAGCAGCCAGTAGACGGCCTTCAGGGCCGCGACGTTGCGCTCGGCCACGGAGACCGACCGGCGGGACGCGGCGGAGACGGCGACCAGCCGGGGCAGGACGAGACCGACCACTGCGACCCTCCTAGACGACCAGCCTGCGACGGAACGCGCGACGGGCCAGCAGCCAGCCGCCGACCGCCCAGGCCGCGAGGTAGAGCAGGTGGCCGGCGACCGACCACTGCGGGGCGACGCCGAGCGACGCCGCCCGGCACAGGTCGACGCCGTGCCAGAGCGGGGTCGCGTACGCCAGCCAGCGCAGCGCCAGGGGCAGCGACTCGACGGGGAAGAACACGCCGGCGAAGAGCGTCATCGGGATCACCGCGAAGCGGAGCAGCATCGCCAGCCAACTGTCGACGGAGACCACCGACGCGTACGCGAAGGTCGGCGCGGCGACGGCCAGCCCGAGCAGTGCCGTCACCGGCAGCGCGACGAGTGCCCACGGCGACCGCAGCGCCCCGAACAGGGCCGTCACCAGCAGAAACGCCGCGACGGTGGTGACCACCCGGAACACCACGAAGGCCAGGTGCCCGCCGAGGATGTCGCCCACCCGCAGCGGCGCCGCGCTCTGCGCGAAGTAGGTCTTGACCCACTGGAAGTTGCCGAACACCGGCCACGTCGACTCGCTGACGGCCGTCTGCAACGCCGTCGACGCGATCAGGCCGGGCACGATCCAGTCCAGGTAGGGCACCCCGCCGATGCCCTGGTCGATGTAGGAGCCGACGCCGACGCCGAACCCGACCACGGTCAGCACCGGCAGCAGGAACGACGAGAAGAGCCCCGCCCGCCAGGTGCGCCGGTAGCCGACGAGATGGTGCGCCAGCACCGCGAGCGCCGGCACCCGCGGCAGCGCCGGACGCGCCCGTTCCCGCGCCGACTGCGCCACGCTCACGCGACCACCCCCGTCTCGCTCCGCGCCCACCACGACCTTCCTACCTCGCGGGTACGACAGGCCGAGGCCACCCTACGGCGAACCGGCGCCCTCGTCCGTCAGCGTTGCCGGGCCGTACGGAGCAGCGCCAGCACCGCGTAGCCGAGCAGCAGCAGCCCGGCACCCGTGCCGACGACGAGCCCCGCCGACACCGCCGTGGCGAGCGCGGTGACCAGCCCCGCCAGGGCGACGACGCACATCGCCGCCCCGAGCAGTCGCAGCAGCGGGTCGCGCAGCACCGGCACGAGGGGGAAGAAGTGCAGCCCCACCACGGCGCAGACCAGCACCGGGATGAACTCCGACCACCCGACGAGGGCGAGCACGACGGCGCCGAGCCCGGCGGCGGCGAACTCGGCGAGGACGATCAGGAGGTAGCGACGGTCGGCGGCGCGGTCGTGGGCGACGGGTCCCCGGCTGCGGGCCACGACGACGGCGCCGATCACCGCCGTGACCAGGGCCGCGCCGCTCGCGACCACGAGCAGGGCGCGCAGCGGCTGCTCGGCGGCCGGCACGCTGAACCAGATCGTCGCGAAGACGCCCAGATAGAGCGCGGCGAGCCCGGCCTGGCGGCGGGACTGGAACTCCAACCTCGACATGACACCCCCGTGTGTGTCGCCGGGCGGGCGACGTGCCGCCGGCCCGCCGATGCTACGTAACGACCGGCACCGCCGCACCCGCCGGCCACGACCCGCCTCCCGGCGGCACACCCGCCGCGGGCGGCGCGGACGACGCGCACGACGCGCACGGCACGGGCGGCACGGACGACGCGCACGGCACGGGCGGCGCGCACAGCGCGCACGATGCGGGCGGCACGGATGGCGCGGACGACGCGGACCGCCGCCGGTTCGGTCGGCCGGACGGCGCGGAGCCGGCCGTCCCGCCCGGTCAGTCGACCAAGGTGCGGCCGGTGAGGTGGAGGAAGACGTCCTCCAGGCTGCTGCGCCGGACCAGCACGTTGGCCGGGTGCAGCCCCCGCTCGCCGACCTCGGTGACGGCCGCGTCGCCGTCGGGCACGTAGAGCAGGATCCGGTCGGGCAGCACCTCGACGCGCTCCCCCAGCCCGTCGAGCTTGCCGGCGAACGCCTCCTGCGACTCGGCGGCGAACCGCAGCTCCACCACCTCCCGGGTGGAGTGCCGGTCGATCAGCGCGCGGGGCGAGCCCTCGGCGACGATCCGCCCGCCGTCCATCACCACCAGGCGGTCGCAGAGCTGCTCCGCCTCGTCCATGTAGTGGGTGGTGAGGACCAGCGTGACGCCCTGCTGCTTGAGCCGGAACAGCCGCTCCCACACCAGGTGCCGGGCCTGCGGGTCGAGGCCGGTCGTCGGCTCGTCGAGCAGGACGATCTCGGGCTCGTTGACCAGCGCGCGGGCGATGGTCAACCGCCGTTTCATGCCGCCGGAGAGCAGCTCGACCCTGCTGTCGGCCCGCTCGGTGAGCTGGACGAAGTCGAGCAGCTCGGCGGCCCGCGCGCGGGCCACCCGGCGGGAGATGCCGAAGTAGCGCGCGTAGGTGGTGAGGTTCTCCTGGACGGTCAGCTCGGGATCCAGGTTGTCGAGCTGGGGGCAGACGCCGAGGCGGGCCCGGATCGCCGGCCCGTCGCGCACCGGATCCATGCCGAGGATGCGCAGCTCGCCGCCGCTGGGCGGGGAGGTGCAGCCGACCATCCGCATGGTGGAGGACTTGCCGGCGCCGTTGGGCCCGAGGAAGCCGAACGCCTCGCCGGCACGCACCTCGACGTCGATGCCGTCGACGGCGGTGAAGTCGCCGAACCGCTTCACCAGCGCCCGCGCCTGGATGAGTGGTGGAGCCGTGGTCACCGCCCGACCATAACCTCCGGCGCCGACACCGCCGGCCGGATCGCGGCCGGGCCCGTCGCCGGGCGGTAGGGGTGGGATCGGCGGCAGGAGTGGGGCCGGACGGTAGGGGGTGCAGGCGCCCTGGTCAGGGCCCTTCCGGCAACGGAGAGCGACGAAAACTACGCTGCGTGATGGTTTCGTGCGATGTCGACGACGCGGTGACCACCGCGCGAGGGTGGGCCGGAAACGCGCCGCTACCGGACCAGAGTGGACGCATCGGATGCGGACCGCTCCCGGCTTGCCGCATTCTTACCAATCAGGGCGCGCATCCTGCCGCATATCCGGGCGCAATAACAGTCTCTCTGCGTAATCGGAAGTCCCATTTAATTACTGGCTGCAATCATGATCAGCAATATTCCGCCCGGTATCTAATTCGCGTATCGTGCCCCCTCGTGCCACCAGTGCGTTCATCAGGCGAACCCGCCCCGCAGCCGTCCACCGTGGGCCCCGAGTCCACCCCGGACGGCGGTCCGGTCCCCCTGCCGCCCGAGACGGACAATCGGTCCGATCCAGACGGTGCCGCGCCCGATCCACGGGAACTCGCCGCGCAGTTCGAGGACGAAAAGCCCGGGCGGGAACTCTCCGGGCCGATCGGCGTGCTGGTCACCGGAACGACGTTGGCGATCGCGCTGCTCGCCCTCTGGCAGGTGTTCAGCCCGCTGCCGCAGGGGAGCAAGTTCTACCTGGTCATCTTCCTGGCCGGCATCCTGCCGATGGTCTTCCTGGCGTACCCGGCCGATCTGCGCCTGCCCCGGCGACTGCGTCGCGCGGACGCGCCGAGCGACGCCGCGCCCACCGGCCGCCCCGGGCGCCGGGGTCCCACCCTGCCGGACTGGATCCTGGCCGGCGCGGCGCTGGTCAGCTGCCTCTACCCGGTGCTGCCCGTCGGCCTGGGTGAGGGCGGCGGCGGGTACGACGCCTTCCTCGACCGGCAGGGCCTGCTGGTCGGCGTGGACGTGGCGATGGGCACCGTCCTGCTGATCCTGCTGCTGGAGGCGTGCCGGCGCACCACCGGATGGATCCTGCCGGCGGTCTGTGTGGTCTTCCTCGGCTACGGCTACTACGGCGGGCTGCTGCCCCAGTCCTGGCCGGTGGCCCACGCGGGCCTCGACTTCGGACAGATCGTCGACGGCCTCTACAACTCCGACAGCGGCTTCTACGGCACCCCGCTCGACGTCGCGGCGACGTACATCGTGCTGTTCACCATCTACGGCGCGGTGCTGGACCTCTCCGGGGCCGGCCGGTTCTTCGTGGAGCTCTCCGCCGCCGCCTTCCGGCGCTCGCGCACGGCCGCCGGGCGCACGGCCGTCGCCTCCGGGTTCCTGCTCGGCACCGTCTCCGGTTCCGGCGCGGCGACGACCGTCAGCATCGGCGCGGTCACCTGGCCCGTCCTGCGGCGCGCCGGCTATCCGCCGGAGCGGGCGGGCGGCATGCTCGCCGCGGCCGGCGTCGGGGCGATCCTCTCCCCGCCCACCCTCGGCGCGGCGGCCTTCATCATCGCCGAGTACCTCGGCGTGTCGTACCTGCAGGTGCTCGGCTGGGCGACCGTCCCGACGGTGCTCTACTACCTCGGCATCCTCCTCGCAGTCGAGATCGACGCCCGGCGCTCGGGCGTGCGGCCGGTGGTGATCGAGACGGCCTCGGCCGGCCGGCTGCTGGCCCGCTTCGGCTACCACTTCCTCTCGCTCTTCGCGATCGTCGGGCTGCTCGCCGTCGGCTTCTCCGCGACGAAGGCCGTGGTGCTGGCCACCGTCCTGGCCGCCGTGCTGTCCTTCCTCGACCGTCGGCACCGGCTCACCCCGGCCCGCCTGCTCGCCGCGCTGAGCGCCGGGGTGCGCGGCGTGCTCGCGGTGAGCGCGGTCTGCGCCGCCGCGGGCATCATCACCGCCACCACCACCAAGACCGGCCTCGGGCCCCAGGCCGCGGCGCTGCTGGTCAGCGGGGCCCAGGCCGTCAGCTCCGAGCCGGCCGTGGTGCTGGCGCTCACCGCGCTGCTCGCCGCCGTCGCCCTCACCCTGCTCGGGCTGGCCGTGCCGGTCACCGCGTCGTTCGTGATCGGCTGGGTGATCATCGGCCCGGCCCTGCTGGACCTGGGCGTCACCGCGCCCGCCGCGGCGATGTTCGTCTTCTACTTCGCGGTCCTGTCCGAGGCGTCCCCGCCGACCGCGCTCGCCGCGGTGGCCGCCGCCGCGGTGACCGGCGGCCGGCTGGTGCCGACCATGTGGCAGACCCTGCGGTACGCCCTGCCGGCCTACCTCATCCCGCTCGCCTTCGTGGTCACCCCGACCGGCCTCGGGCTGCTCGGCATCGGGGGCCCGCAGCGGATAGCCGTCGCCGCGACGGTCGCCGCCCTCAGCGTCGCCGTGCTGGCGGTGGCGGCGGGCGGCTGGCTGCCCGGCGTCGGCCCGGCCGGCACGCCGGAGCGGATCGTCGGCGCGCTCGCCGGGCTGACGCTGCTCTGGCTCGAACCCGTGCCCGTCGCGATCGGCGCCGCCCTGGCGGCCGTCATGGTGGCGGGTGTGCTCGTCAGACGCGGATCCGCCGGTCGGACCGGCGGGCCGTCAGCAGTACCAACGGTGAACCATGGGGAGGAAAAACAGTGAGACGGATCAACGTGCGGCTCGCCGCGGGGGTTGGCGCGCTGGCCCTCGTCGCCGCGGGCACCGCCGGCTGCGGAGGCCGTCAGGACGGCGCGACCAAGGACGACGCCGCCAGTGAGATCACCTGCAAGGTCACCGACAGCACCCGCGTCGGTATCGCCACCGGCAACGCCACCGGCGTCTACTACGTGGTCGGCAACGCCCTGGCCGGTCAGCTCTCCGGGGCGACCGAGGGCAAGCTGACCGGCACCGCCGCCGAGACCGGCGCCTCGGTGCAGAACGTCGAGCAGCTCGTCGGCGGCCAGTACGACGTCGCCTTCTCCCTGTTCGACACGGCGGTCAACGCGGTGCAGGGCAAGGGCAGCTTCACGGCGCCGCAGCCGGTCGAGGCGCTCGCCCGGATCTACGACAACTACACGCAGGTCGTCGTCCGGGCCGACTCGGGGATCAACTCGGTCGCCGACATGAAGGGCAAGAAGATCTCCACCGGCTCCCCGAAGTCCGGCACCGAGGTCATCGCCAACCGGCTGCTGGAGGCCGCCGGCCTCGACCCGGCCAAGGACGTCCAGGCGCAGCGGCTCGACCTGACCAAGTCCGTCGAGGGCGTCAAGGACGGCAGCGTCGACGGGCTCTTCTGGTCGGGCGGGGTGCCCACGGGCGGGCTGACCGACCTGTTCACCACCGCCGGGGACAAGGTGAAGTTCATCGACATCACCCCGCTGCTGCCGAAGATGACCGAGCTCAACCCGGCGTACCAGGCCGGGACCATCGGCGCGGACGTCTACAAGACCGCCGCGGACACCCCGACCATCGTGGTGCCGAACGTGCTGCTGGTCCGCAAGGACCTCAACGCGAACGTGGCCTGCGCGATCACCCGGACGGTGTTCGACAAGAAGGACGCCCTGGCGCAGGCCAACCCGGCCGCCAAGGGCATCAGCCTGGACAACGCCCGCAAGACCGACCCCGTACCGCTGCACCGCGGCGCGGACAAGGCGTTGCAGGACCTCGGCGCACGCTGATCCAGGGTGCCGGGCCCGGGCCTCGCGCCCGGGTCCGGCACCTCCGACCCCACCCCGGAAGGCCCGAGTGTCGCTCCCCACCCCCGGCCGCGTACGCCGGCACCACCGGCCCGCCGACCACACCGACCGACTGTGGTCGGTACGCACCCAGTTGCTCGCGCCCATCCTGGTGGCCACGATCGGTCTGGTCGTGCTGGGGTCCACCCAGACCGCCATGGCCATGGCCGCCACCGACGACGCGGACCGCGCCCGGGTGCTGGCCGGCACCGCGACGGCCACCGTGCGCCTGGTGCACGAGCTGGAACGGGAACTCGGCGAGACGGCGGCACTGCGCCAGCGGGGCGGCAGCAGCGGACGACCCCTCGTCGACGCGCAGCGCCGCCGGGTCGACGCGTCCGTCGAGCGGTACCGCGGCTCCAGCCGGGACGCCCGCCGCGCCGCACCCGACCTGCGCCAGGTGCTCGACGGCGCCGACGCGCAGCTCGGCCAGCTCGAAACGGCCCGCGGGTCCGCGCTGGGCGGCACCACCGCCGACCCGGCCTACCTCTCGCTGGTCGAGTCGCTGCTCGCCGTCGCCGACGCGCTGCCGGCCCAGCTGCGCGACCGGGAGCTGGCCAACGGGGCGCGCGAGGTCGCCGCCGTCGCCGCCCAGGAGCACCTCGCCGCCGTGGAACGCGACCTGCTGCGCACCGTCTTCGTCCGGGGCGAGCTGGTGGACGGCGAACTGGTCCGCCTCGGCCAGCTGCGGGGCGCGCAGGAGCAGCGGCAGGCCGAGTTCTCCCGGATCGCCAGCCGACCGGCGGCGGACGCGTACACCCGGCTGGTGTCCGGCACCGACGTCTCCACCGCCCGCCGGATGCGCGACAGCGCGCTCAACGTGGAGACCGAGCCCGCCGGGCTGAAGACCGACGGCGACGCCTGGTACGTGGCCCAGAGCGGCGCCATCCGGCGCTACAACCTGCTCGGCCGGGAACTCTCCGAGGAACTCGACCGCAACGCCGCCGGGCTGGCCCGGGAAGCACAGCTACGGGCCCTGATCACCGGCGGCGCGACCACCGCCGTCGCGCTGGCGTCGTTGACCGCGGCCGTGCTGCTGGCCGTCCGCACCAGCCGCCGGCTGCGCCGGCTGCGGGTCGCGGCGCTCACCATGGCGAACCGGGAACTGCCCGAGCGGATCACCGCCATCGCGGCCGGCGACGGCGCGCCGACCGACGGCGCGGCCACCCGGCTGACCGCCGGCATCGGGCAGGGCCGCGACGAGATCGCCCAGGTCGCCCAGGCCTTCGACACGGTGAACCGGGCCGCCCTGCGCCTGGCCGGCGAACAGGCCGAGGTGCGGATGGACGTGACCCGGATGGCCGAGGCCCTGGCCCGGCGCATCCGCACCCTGATCACCCGGCAGCTGCGGCTGCTCGACGAGTTCGAACGCGAGGAGACCGACCCCGACGCGCTGGCCCGGCTCTTCGCGCTGGACCACCTCGCCGCCCGCATGCGGCGCAATGGGGAGAACCTGCTGGTCCTCGCCGGCGGGGAGCCCGGCCGTACGCACGACGGCGCACACCTGCTCGCGGACGTGGTGCGGGCGGCCGCCTCGGAGATCGAGGACTACCCGCGGGTGGAGGTCGACGTGCCGACCGCCGCGGTGCACGGCGCCGCGGTGGGCAACCTGGTCCACCTCCTCGCCGAGCTGCTGGAGAACGCCACCGTCTACTCCCCGCCGAACGCCCCGGTGCACGTCGACGGCCGGCGCACGATCGACGGCCTCACGCTGCGCGTGCACGACCAGGGCATCGGCATCAGCGACAGCCGCCTCGCCTCGATCAACGAGCGGCTGCTCGCCCCCGCGATGCTCTCCAGCGCCTCGGCCGGCAGCATGGGCCTGCACGTGGTGGCCCACCTGGCGGCCCGGCACGGCGTGCGGGTGCAACTGCACAACAGCGGCGCGGGCACCGTCGCGCAGGTGGAGATCCCGGAGTCGGCGCTCACCCGCGTCGAGGACGTCGCCCCGCGCTCCGCCCCGGAGGGTCGTGCCCCCGCCCAGGCCGCCCCGCAGGTGCACGCGCCGGCGCCACCCGTCCGGCAGGTGCCCGCGCAGGCGCCCCCGCCCGCGCGTACGCAGGCGCCGGTCGTCCCCGCCCAGACCGCCTGGTTCCGGCCCCGGACCGGGACCGGTGATCCCGCCGCCGTGCCCGACCTGGCCAGCGTCCACCACGCGCCGACGATCGCCCTCCCGGTGCTCGGCGCGCGCCCGACCGGGCCGGGTGGCGTCGCCACGGCGCCGTCGTCCCGTCCCGCGTCGGCTCCGCCCGCGCCGCCTCAGCTCACCGGGGCCGGGCTGCCGCGCCGCACCCGGGGCGGCCAGCTGCCGGCCACGCTGCACGAGGCCCCGCCGGTACGACCGGCGGGCGACCTGCTCGACCCCGAGGTCGTACGGTCCCGGCTCTCCTCCCTCGCCGAGGGAGTGGCCGCCGCGACCCGACGTACCCAGACGACACCCCCCAGGAGAACACCATGACCCCATCCGTGAGCGCCGGCCTGGACTGGCTCCTGGCCAACTTCGCCGAACAGGTGCCGGACGTGTCGCACGCCCTCGCGGTCTCCGGCGACGGGCTGCGGCTGGCGGCCTCGCCCCACCTCGCGCCCGACCAGGTGGACCAGCTCTCCGCCGTGATCAGCGGCCTGGCCAGCCTGACCGTCGGTGCCGCCCGGTTGATGTCGGCCGGCCGGGTACGCCAGCAGATCGTCGACATGGACGGCGGGGTGCTGCTGGTGATGGCGGTCGGCGAGCGCGCGCTCGTCGGGGTGCTCGCCGCGCCCGGCTGCGACCTCGGCCAGATCGGCTACGAGACCGCCATGCTGGTCCAGCGGGTGGCGGAGGCCCTGGAGCCGGCGGTCCGGGCGTGATCGGACGGTCCTCCCGGTTGCTCGCGGCCCTGTTGGCGACCGTGCTCGTCGCCGGTTGCGGCACGGCCGAGGCCGGGCCGCAGCCCTGGCACGGTGGCCGGATCTTCCTCGCCACCGGCAACACCACCGGCGTCTACTACCAGCTCGGCGGCGGCTACGCGGACGTGATCAGCCGCCACCTGCCCGGCTACGAGGCGCGGGCCGAGCCGACCGGCGCGTCGGTGGAGAACATCAACCGGCTGGCCAGCGGCGACATGGAGATCGCCTTCAGCCTCGCCGACACGGCGGCGGACGCCGTCGCGGGGCGCGGGGCCTTCGAGGGCCAGCCGCAGCCGGTGCGGGCGTTGGCCCGGGTCTACAGCAACTACACCCACGTGATCGTCCGCGCCGACGCGAAGATCACCAAGCTGTCGGGGCTGCGCGGGAAGCGGGTCTCCACCGGCTCGCCGAAGTCCGGCACGGACATCATCGCCGGGCGTCTGCTGACCGCAGCGGGCCTCGACCCGGACCGGGACGTCGTCCGGGCCACGCTCTCCCTGCCGGAGACCGTGAAGCGGATGCGGGCCGGCACGCTCGACGCGATGTTCTTCTCCGGCGGCCTGCCCACGCCGGGCATCGCCGACCTGCTGGCCAGCGCGCCCGGCAGGTACGCGCTGCTGCCGATCGTCGACCTGATGGAGCCGCTCACCGCGCGACACGGTTCGGTCTACACCACCGCGGAGCTGCGGAAGGAGGTCTACAAGACGAGGAGCGGCACGCCGACGGTCACGGTGGCGAACGTCATCCTGGTCAGCGCCGACATGCCCGACCAGCTGGCGTACGACCTGACCCGGCTGCTCTTCGCCTACCAGGCCGACCTGGTCAAGGTGCACCCGGAGGCCGGCAACTTCACCCAGCAGAGCGCCTCGGGCACCGACCCGATCCCGCTGCACCCCGGGGCCGCGCGGTTCTACCAGCGCGGGTGACCCGCGCCGGTCAGGCGTCCGCCGGGGCGGTGGCGGCGCGGGCCTCCGCCACGAGGCGGTCGGTCTCGGCGAGCACCTCGGGGTCGTCGGTTGGGGTGCCGGGGTCGAGGCGGACCGTCCACGTGAGGCCGTCCACCCCCGGCACGCGGCGCGCCGCGACCCGGCCGGCGCCGCCGGGCACCGGGTGGTGCTGCGTGTACGCCACCGACCGGGTGACCCGCTCCCGCACCTGGTGCGGCAGCTCCCCCGGGTCGAGCAGCAGGTACGTCTCGGCCGGGCGGTCGGCCACCAGCAGGTAGCCGTCGCGCTCGGCGAGCCGCTCGGCCGGCGTCACCGTCAGTTCGCGGCCGGACCAGACCGCCTTGAGGACGTCGTGCCAGCCCAGCCGGTGCGCCCGGCCGGGCAGCCAGAGCCCCAGGTTGCTGGCGACCACCACCCCGTCGCCCTCGCCGTTGCCGGCGGCGGCCCAGGCGAGCACCCGCTCGTCGGCGGCCAGCGGCGGCCGGGCGGCCGGGGGCAGCTTCGGCTTGCGGCGGAACAGTCCCATCTACAGTCCTCCCGCGGCCTGCTCGCGCAACGCCCGGGCGTGCTGCTCCAGCGACAGCAGCTCGCCGAAGGCGGCGAAGTACTCGTCCTTGTTGTTGACCGGGTTGATCCGCTGGATCCGGGACTTCAGGTCCCTGATCCGGCTGGTCACCGAGCCCCACTGCAACCGGGCCATGGTGACCGAGACGTAGCGCGGGTCGGGCTCGCCGTCGATGCGCAGCGGCTCCACGGCCAGCTCGCCGACGAGCGCCCGGGCGGCCAGGTCCTCGCAGGCGTCGCGGACCGACTCGATCCAGACCGCCCCGCCGGTGGCCGTGGCGGCCCCGCCGGCCGCCGCGACGGCCGCCCGTACCGCCACGTGCACGGGGTGGCGGTACTCCGACGCCTCGACCGCGTCGAACATCGGCCCGGCCAGCACCGGCTCCTGGAGGGCGAGCTTCAGCGCCTCCCGCTCGACCATCGAGTGCGGGTTGTCGACGACCGGCTCCGGCCGGGCGGGTCGGGGCGCCGGCGCGGCCTCCCGGCCGGGGGTGGGCGACGCGGCGGCCAGCACGGCCCGCTGCACCGGCTCGATCTCCATGCCGAGGTCGCCGGCGAGCTTGCGGACGTACTCCGGACGCTTCTCCCGGTCCTTGAGCTTGGCGACCAGCGGCGCGGCCCGGCGCATCGCCTCCACCCGGCCGTCGACGGTGTCGAGGTCGAAGCGGTTGATCACGTGCCGCAGCGCGAAGTCGACAAGCGGCTCGCGGCGGGCCACCAGGTCGCGGACCGCCAGGTCACCCTTGGCCAGGCGCAGGTCGCACGGGTCCATGTTGTCGGGGCTGACCGCGATGAACGTACGCCCGACGAAGCGCTGGTCGTCCTCGAAGGCACGCAGCGCGGCCTTCTGGCCGGCGGCGTCCCCGTCGAAGGTGAAGATGATCTCGCCTGCCACGTCGTCGGTGTCCAGCAGCAGCCGGCGCAGCACCCCGATGTGGTCCCCGCCGAACGCCGTGCCGCAGGTCGCCACGGCCGTCGGCACCCCGGCCAGGTGGCAGGCCATCACGTCGGTGTAGCCCTCGACCACGACCACCTTGCCCTGCTTGGCGATCTCCCGCTTGGCCTGGTCGATGCCGTAGAGGACGTGCGACTTCTTGTAGATGGGCGTCTCGGGGGTGTTCAGGTACTTCGGGCCGTCGTCGTCGTCGAAGAGCTTGCGGGCGCCGAAGCCGATGACGTCTCCGGCCAGGTCGCGGATGGGCCACATCAGGCGGCGGCGGAACCGGTCGATCAGCGTGCCGGAACGCGACGGCCGGGACAGCCCGGCGGTGACCAGCTCGTCGTGGCTGAAGCCCTGCTGGCGCAGGTGCTTGGTGAGCAGGTCCCAGGCGTCGGGTGCGAAGCCGCAGCCGTAGCGCTCGGCGGCGGCCCGGTCGAAGCCGCGCTGGGCCAGGAACTCCCGGGCGGGACGCGCGCCGGCGGTGGTGAGCTGGCCGCGGTAGAACTCCACGGCGGCGGCGTGCGCGGCGACGAGGCGCTGCCGCTGCCCCTGCTGGGGACGCGGGCGCGGCGCGGCGGAGTCGTTCTCGACGTAGCGCAGCTGGATGCCGGCGCGGTCGGCGAGCCGCTCGACCGACTCGACGAAGCTGAGGTGCTCGGCGTCCATCAGGAACTTGATCGCGTCGCCGCCGGCGCCGCAGCCGAAGCAGTACCAGACGTTGCGGGCGGGCGAGACGTTGAACGACGGGCTCTTCTCGTCGTGGAACGGGCACAGCCCCTTGAGGTTGCCGGCGCCGGCCGACCTCAGGGTCACCGTCTCGGAGATGACCTCGGCGATCGAGCTGCGCTCCCGGACCAGCGCGATGTCCTCGTCCCGGATCCGCCCAGCCATGTCCGCCACCCCCTCGGCGTACATCCTGCCCTGCCGCACCGACGCCGCGCCGCCGGGGGACGCCGCGTGTGGCGACCACCGCCGTCACCTCGGCGCCCGCGCCCGCGACGACCGGATCACGGCCACCCGGCGCGGCGTCCGGACCGGCCGCGCCGGTTCAGCGCGGGCGCCGCAGGTAGCGCCGCACCGGCGGCGGGTCCTCCTCGTCGTACGACCGGGCGGCCCGCACGGCCGCGGCCAGGCCGGAGCGGCGGACCCGCGGCGGCGGGTTGACCGCCGGGTCCCGGGCCATGTCCCGGACCAGCGCGACGGCCAGGCCGAGCATCACCACGACGAAGGGCAGTGCGACGAGGATGGTCGCCTGTTGCAGCGCGTCCAGCCCGCCCACCAGCAGCAGTACGGCGGCGACCGCGCCGATCAGCACGCCCCAGACCACCACCAGCGCGCGGTGCGGGCGCAGCGCGCCCCGGGAGGTCAGCGAGCCGAGCACCAGCGCGGCGGAGTCGGCGCCGGTGACGAAGAAGAGCCCGACCAGCACCATCGCCAGGACGGTGGTCAGGCCCGCCAGGGGCAGCGCCTCCAGCAGGCCGAACAGGGCCCGTTCGGTGCCCGCGCGGACGTCGGCGACCAGGTCCCGGGTGCCGGTGGCCTGCACCCGCAGGGCGCTGCCGCCCAGCACCGCGAACCAGATCACGCTGGCCCCGCTGGGCACCAGCAGCACCCCGGCGACGAACTGCCGGACCGTACGCCCCCGGGAGATCCGCGCGATGAAGATGCCGACGAACGGGGCCCAGGAGATCCACCACGCCCAGTAGAAGATCGTCCAGTTGCCCAACCACGCCGGATCCGAGAAGGCGCCGGTGCGGGTGGACATGGTGACCAGGTTGCTCAGGTAGTCGCCGACCGAGGCGGGCAGCACCTCCAGCGTGTAGATCGTCGGGCCGGCCACGAACACGAACACCATCAGCGCGACGGCGAGCACGACGTTGGTGGTCGACAGCCACTTGATGCCCCGGTGCAGCCCCGAGAAGGCGGAGACGACGAACGCCAGGGTGAGGGCGCCGATCACCACCAGCTCGACCGCGGTGGTGTCCGGGACCCGGGTGACCAGGTCCAGCCCGGCGGCGACCTGGAGTGCGCCGAGGCCGAGGCTGGTCGCCGAGCCGAACACGGTGGCGAAGACGGCCAGCAGGTCGATCGCGCGGCCCACCGGCCCCTCGGTCTGCGCGCCGAGCAGCGGCTGGAAGGCGGCCGAGATCCGGTTCGGCCGGCCCTTACGGAACGTCGAGTACGCCAGCGCGAGCGCCACCACCGCGTAGATCGCCCACGGGTGCAGCGTCCAGTGGAAGAGCGTGTACTGCATCGCCGCCGCACCGGCGGCCCCGGTGTTCGGCGCGACGCCGCTGGCCGGCGGCGGGGCGCCGTAGTGCTCGATCGGCTCGGCGACGGCGTAGAAGACCAGGCCGATCCCCATGCCGGTGCTGAACATCATGGCCACCCAGGCCAGCGTGCTGAACTCCGGTTCGTCGTCGTCGGCGCCGAGCCGGATCCGGCCGAACCTCGTCACCGCGATGATCACCGAGAGCACCAGGAAGGCGTCGGCGGCCACCACGAAGAACCAGCCGAAGGTGTCGATGACCCAGGCCAGGCCCGACTCGCCGAAGCCGGCCAGGGAGCCCCGGGCCAGCACGCCCCACGCCACCACGGCCAGTACGCCGCCGACGCTGAGCGCCAGCACCGTCCGGTCGATCCGGCCCACGGCCTGCGCCCGGTCCCGTACCTGCCCGCTCATGGCCACCCCCTGCCCATCCTGCTGGGCAGGGAGGCGGCACACGGCGATATCGGGCAGAACCTGCCCGGCCGGACCGCGTGGACGGGAGCCGGCCGGGCGCGGCAGCTGGCCGGGACGGTGGCGTCAGGAGCGGCGGTGGCCGGTCAGGCCGGGACGGCGGCGGCCTCCTCGGCCTCCACCTGCCGGTTCCAGTCGGGCTTGCTGGCGCGCCAGCCCTCGTCGTCCAGGCCCCGGCGCCAGTAGCCGGAGATGGAGAGCCGCTCGCGGGGAACGCCACGCTCGATGCGGAGCAGGCGGCGCAGCTCCTTGACGAAGGTGGCCTCGCCGTGCACGAAGGCCTGCACGTCACCGGGCGGGAACTCCAGGGCCCGGACGGCCGCGACCAGGGCCTCCCCGACCGGGCGGTCGCCCCGGTGCAGCCAGGTCAGGCGCACCGCGCCCGGGCTGGCCAGCGGCTGCTCCTCGCTCGGGTCGTCGATCTCGACGAAGACGGTGGCCGGGGCGCCGGCGGGCAGCCGCTCCAGGGCGGCGGCGATGGCCGGCAGCGCGCTCTCGTCGCCCACCAGCAGGTGCCAGTCGGCCTCGGGGCTGGGGGCGTAGTCCCCGCCGGGGCCGACGAAGGGCACCGGGTCGCCGGGGCGCAGCGCGGCCGCCCACGGCCCGCCCAGCCCCACGTCACCGTGGTGCACGATGTCGACGGTCAGCTCGCCGGCCGACGCGTCCCAGGCCCGCACCGTGTACGCGCGCAGCCGGGGCCACCGCTCCCGGGGCAGATCGCGGCGCATCGCGTTGAGGTCCGACGGGATCGGATACTCCGTCTCCGGCGCGGGAAAGACGATCTTGATGTAGTGGTCGGTGAACTCGCCCACCGGCAGGCCGGCCAGCTCCTCACCCCCGAGCACCAGGCGGACGACGTGGGGGGTGGGCCGCTCGGTGCGCAGTACCCGGGCGGTGGTGACCTTGATGGGGCGCTCCGTCATGCCGGTTAGGTTAGCCTAAGTTTGCGCGGTAGCCCATCCCCCATCCCCAGTCGGCTGGTGCCCGCGCCCGCCGCGCACCACCCGCGCGTGCCAGGCGACGGCGGCCGGGTCGGTCAGCGAGGCGACCTGGTCGACCACCACCCGGAGCCGGGCCGCGTCGTCCGGCGCCGCCGACCAGAGCGGGGCGAAGACGGGATCCAGCCCGTCCGGTGCCCGGTCGGCCAGGGCGTGCACCAGCTCGGCCAGCACCTCCCGCTGCCGCCGGTAGCGGTCCCCCGCGCCGGGGCGACGCATCACGTACCGCAGGGCGATTCCCTTGAGCAGCGCGCACCGCGCCCGGATCCGCCGGGGCACCACCAGGTCGGCGGCGTAGCGGCGGTGCGGCCCCGGGCCGTACCGCTCCTGCGTGGCCGCCACCACCGTCGAGACGAAGCGGCCGGTCAGCACGCTGGTGGTCGCCTTCAGCGCCGCCTGCGCGCGGTGGCTGCCGTCGTAGCCGGCCAGCGGGGCGAGCACCGGGTCGTCGAGCAGTTCCAGCAGCACGTCGCCGAGGTCGGCCGGGGACTCGCCGGAGTAGGTGGCGGCGACGTCGGCGCAGAGCGCGGCCCGCTCTTCGGGGTCGCGCAGCAGCGTACGCAGCGCCACGTAACCGCCGTGGATGCCGTCCTCGACGTCGTGCACCGAGTACGCGACGTCGTCGGCCCAGTCCATCACCTGCGCCTCCAGGCAGCGCCGGTCGTCACCCGGGCCGCCCGCGCGCAGCCAGGCGAAGAGCGGGAGGTCGTCGTCGTACACCCCGAACTTGCGCTGCTCCCGGCGGCGGGGCCACGGGTACTTGCTCACGGCGTCCAGCGAGGCGCGGGTCAGGTTGAGACCGGCGGACCTCCCGTCCGGGGCGACCACCTTGGCCTCCAGCCGGGTCAGCACCCGCAGCGTCTGCGCGTTGCCCTCGAAGCCGCCGCACCCGGCCGCGAGGTCGTCCAGCGCGTCCTCGCCGTTGTGCCCGAACGGCGGGTGACCGAGGTCGTGGGCCAGCCCCGCGGTGTCGACCACGTCCGGGTCGCACCCCAGCCGGGCCCCCATCTCCCGGGCGATCTGCGCGACCTCCAGCGAGTGGGTCAGCCGGGTACGCAGGAAGTCGTCCGTGCCGGCCGTGTGCACCTGGGTCTTCGCGGCCAGTCGCCGGAACGCCGCCGAGTGCAGCACCCGGGCGCGGTCCCGCTCGTACGCCGACCGCCCGTACCCGGTGTCCTTCGGCGGCTCGTCGACCCAGCGGGCGACGTCCGGATCGTCCGGCCCGGGAGGCTCAGTCCTCACGCTGCCGCAGCACGCAGAACTCGTTGCCCTCCGGATCGGCCAGCACGGTCCACCCGCCGTCGCCCTGCCCCACGTCGACGTGCCGGGCCCCCATGTCGACCAGCCGCTCGACCTCGGCCTCCTGGTCGTCGGGGCGCAGGTCGATGTGCAGCCGGTTCTTGGCCGTCTTGTCGTCGGCCACCGGCACGAAGACGATGCCCGGCAGCCGGTCGGCGGACCGGCGGATCTCCACCTCGTCCGACTGCTCGTTGACCACCTGGTAGCCCAGCGCCTCGGCCCACCAGCGGGCGAGCCGGGCGGGGTCCCGGGCGTCGACGGTCAGGCTCTCCCAGGCGCTGCTCATGCCGATCAGGTTACGCCCGCGCGCCGCGAACGGCGCGCCGCCGGCGCGCGCCCGACGGCTACGCAACCTCCGAACAGTCGAGAGTTGTCGACCGATCGCCGACGGTTACGGGATCGCGGTCCGGCATGGCCGCCGGTAGCGTTCCCAGCGCGGAACGTGACCAGACTGAGGGCCCGACGGTGGGGAGACGCCCGTGAACGCGGACACGATGATGGGAACGGAACTGTCGGAGCTGCGCCGGCGCCGCCCGGAGGTGGCGGGCACGGTGCTGGCCGGCACCGACGGGCTGCTGATCTCCAGCGACCTGCCGACGACGGACGCCACCCACCTGGCGGCGCTCGCGGCGGCCAGCTTCGGCCTCGGCCACCGGGTGGCCGACACCGTGCGGCACGGCGAGTTCCGGGAATCGGTGGTCCGCACGTCGACCGGCGCCGTCGTCACCTATCCCGCCGGGCGCAACGCCCTGTTGACGCTGGTCGCCGACGCCGGCGCCGACCTGGAGGAGCTGCACGCCGACGCGCGGGCGGTGGCCCGGCGCACCGGCTCGGTGCTGGACACCAACCGCCTGATCGGGGCGGCGACGGTGCCCGAGGCGCACGCCCGGCTCACGGCCCGCACCTCGGGCGGCAGGCTGCCCCGACGCGTCACGCCCCACACCTGGCGCCGCCCGCCGGTCTGAGCAACCTCCGGGAGCCGGTCGCGACCGACTCCCGACCCACGGTGCGGTCACGCCGGCACGGGCCGCCCGCACGGCAGCGGCGGCGGATCCGCTCCCCCGGGTCCGCCGCCAGCCTGTCGTACCGTCCCCGTCAGCGGCTGTCGGAGCCGTCCGTCTCCACCGCCGCGCGGCCGGCCTCCAACCGGGCCACGGGCACCCGGAAGGGCGAGCAGGACACGTAGTCCAGGCCGACCTCGTGGAAGAAGTGCACCGACTCCGGGTCGCCCCCGTGCTCGCCGCAGACGCCGAGCTTCAGCTCCGGCCGGGCCGCTCGGCCCTCCTCCGCGGCGATGCGCACCAGCCGGCCCACGCCGTCGCGGTCGATCGACTCGAACGGCGAGATGCCGAAGATGCCCAGCTCCAGGTAGCGCCAGAAGAACGCGCCCTCCACGTCGTCGCGGGAGAAGCCCCAGCCCATCTGGGTCAGGTCGTTGGTGCCGAAGGAGAAGAACTGCGCCGCCTCGGCGATCTGGCCGGCGGTCAGCGCCGCCCGGGGCACCTCGATCATCGTGCCGATCAGCACCTCGACGCCGCTGTCCCCGACCACCTCGGCGATGATCTTCTCGGCCTCGGCGCGGACCGTCTCCAGCTCCTGCACCGCGCCGACCAGGGGGACCATGATCTCCGGCCGGGCCACCGCGCCGCTGCGGGTGACGGTGACCGCGGCCTCCGCGATGGCCCGGACCTGCATGGCGAACAGGCCGGGGATGACCAGGCCGAGGCGGACGCCGCGCAGACCCAGCATCGGGTTCTCCTCGTGCATCCGCCGCACGGCGGCGAGCAGCGCCTCCTCCTGCGCCACGTCCTCGCCGCGCTCCTGGGCGACCGCCACGTTGACCGCGAGCTGCTCCAACGGGGGCAGGAACTCGTGCAGCGGCGGGTCGATCAGCCGGACGGTGACGGGCATCCCGTCCATCTCCCGGAAGATCTCCTCGAAGTCGGCGCGCTGCAACGGCAGCAGCGCGGCCAGCGCGGCCTCCCGGTCCGCGTTGTCGCGGGCCAGGATCAGCCGCTCGACCAGCTCGCGCCGGTCGCCGAGGAACATGTGCTCGGTGCGGCACAGCCCGATGCCCTCCGCGCCGAAGCGCCGGGCCCGGGCGGCGTCCGCGCCGGTGTCGGCGTTCGTGCGTACCGCCAGCCGCCGCCGGGCATCGGCGTGCGACATGATCCGGTGTACGGCCCGTACCAGCGCGTTGTCGATGTGCTCGGGGTCGAGGCTGCCCTCGAAGTACTGCACCACCTCCGACGGCATGACCGGCACCTCGCCGAGGTAGACCTTGCCGGTGGTGCCGTCGATGGAGACGATGTCGCCCTCGACGACGGTCTGCCCGCCGACGACGAAGCGGCGCTGCGGGACGTTGACGTCGATCTCGTCGGCGCCGGAGACGCAGGTCTTGCCCATCCCCCGCGCCACCACGGCGGCGTGGCTGGTCTTGCCGCCGCGCGAGGTGAGGATGCCCTGGGCGGCGATCATGCCGTTCAGGTCGTCGGGGTTGGTCTCGCGCCGGACCAGGATCACCGACTCCCCCTCGGCGGCCAGTTCGACCGCGCGGGCGGAGGTGAAGACCACCTTGCCCGACGCCGCGCCCGGCGACGCCCCGATGCCCTTGGCCACCGGCTGGAACTCGTGGTCGAGCCGGAACCGCGGGAACATCAGCTGGGCGAGCTGCGCGCCGTTGACCCGGTGCAGCGCCTCGTCGAGGTCGATCAGGCCCTCGTCGACGAGTTGCCCGGCGATGAC
This sequence comes from Micromonospora sp. DT178, assembly GCF_049841695.1. NCBI lineage: Bacteria > Bacillati > Actinomycetota > Actinomycetes > Micromonosporales > Micromonosporaceae > Micromonospora > Micromonospora sp. DT178. Next base: position 4,144 of record NZ_JBNCKV010000017.1, on the reverse strand, counting down.
GAACGCCGCGGCGGCGGTGCGCTTGCCGACGCGGGTCTGGAGCATCCAGAGCTTGCCGCGCTCGATGGTGAACTCGATGTCGCAGAGGTCCTTGTAGTGGCCCTCCAGCCGGGCCATGATGCCGAGCAGTTCGTCGTAGGACTTCTTGTCCAGCCGCTCCAGCTCCTGCAACGGCACGGTGTTGCGGATGCCCGCGACCACGTCCTCGCCCTGGGCGTTGGCCAGGTAGTCGCCGTAGATGCCCTGGGCGCCGCTGGCGGGGTCGCGGGTGAACGCGACGCCGGTGCCGGAGTCCGGGCCGAGGTTGCCGAAGACCATCGCCACCACGTTGACCGCGGTGCCCAGGTCGGCCGGGATCCGCTCCTGGCGGCGGTAGAGCACCGCGCGCTCGGCGTTCCACGACTCGAAGACCGCGCGGATGGCCAGGTCGAGCTGCTCGCGCGGCTCCTGCGGAAACTCCCGGCCGGTGTGCTTGAAGAAGATCTTCTTGTACGCGTCGACCAGCCCTCGCAGGTCGTCGGCGTCGAGGTCGAGGTCGTTCCCGGTGCCCTTGGCCCGCTTGGCGTCGTCGAGCGCGTGCTCGAACTCCTCGCCCGGCACCTCGCACACCGTCTTGCCGAACATCTGGATCAGGCGGCGGTAGGAGTCCCAGGCGAACCGGTCCGCGCCGCCGGCGGCCTGCTGGTCCGCGCCGCCCGCCTGTCGGGCGAGTCCCTGGACGCTGCGGTCGTTGAGGCCGACGTTGAGGACGGTCTCCATCATGCCGGGCATGGAGAACTTGGCGCCGGAGCGCACGGACACCAGCAGCGGGTCCTCCGGGTCACCGAGGCGCTTGCCCATCGCCTGCTCCAGCGACGCGAGGTGCGCGGCGATCTGGTCGGCCAGGCCGTCGGGCTCCTCCCCGGTGGCGAGGTACGCCTTGCAGGCCTCCGTGGTGATCGTGAAGCCCGGTGGGACCGGCAGGCCGAGATTGGTCATCTCGGCCAGGTTGGCCCCCTTGCCGCCGAGCAGTTCCTTGAGATCCTTGTTGCCCTCGACGAAGGCGTAGACGTACTTGTGTTCCACCGTCTCCTGCTTTGCCACCAGAGCCCTCCCACGCGCGCCGGTCCGACACTTAACGAAGGTTCAGTTGCTCTCATACCCCGGGATGGACCACCGGCAATCCCGGTGCCAAGCCGGCCGGTGGGCGAAGGCTAAGCGAACTTCGTGTGGCCCGGGACCGTTCGGTGACAATAGGCACAGCTATCACGACTATCCGCGTTCGTACGGGTTTTTGGGAACGCTTCCACGAGCACGATCACGCATTTCCCGCTTCGCCTCGTATTCTTGGCCGCACGCTTTTCGGTGAACCTCACCTTTGCCATAACCGCCGCAAATACACCCCTCGGAGCCGACGCCGTGCCAGCCGTTCCCACCGCCGCCCCGGAGCCGCTCGACCCGTCCCGCGCCCCCGGGGTGGACGAGCGGACCCCCGCGCACCACGACCTGCCGGTCCACGAACCGACCGCCGCCGAGCTGGCCCGGGCGGCGGCCCGGGCCGCCGACGACCTGCTCGCCCCGCCGACCGGGACCCCCGAGAACCTGCTCGCCCCGCCGACCGGAGCCGCCGACGACGACCTGCCCGCCCCGCCGGCCCGGGTCCGGCTGGGCGACGTCGTGCCCGCCCCGGAGCGGGTCGCGCCGGTCCCGGGCGCCGACTTCGTCCTCACTCCCGACGCGACGATCCGGGTGAGCCCCGACGACGCCGCCCGCGCCGTCGCCGGGCAGCTCGCCGCCCTGCTCCGGCCGGCCACCGGCTACCCGCTGCCGGTGACCGACGCCACCCGACCGGAGCCCGCCGGCGACGTCACGTTGGCGCTGGCCGCCTCCGACGACCTCGGCCCCGAGGGCTACCGGCTCGACGTGACGTCCGAAGGCGTACGGATCGAGGCCGCCACCCCCGCCGGGCTCTTCCACGGCGCGCAGACGCTGCGTCAACTCCTGCCCGCCGCCATCGAGAGCCCGGTGCCGGTGGCCGAGCGCTGGGCGCTGCCCGGCGGTTCGATCACCGACCGGCCCCGGTTCCCCTACCGGGGGGCGATGCTCGACGTCGCCCGGCACTTCTTCGGCGTACCGGACGTGCTGCGGGTGATCGATCACCTGGCCCGCTACAAGCTCAACCACCTGCACCTGCACCTCACCGACGATCAGGGCTGGCGGATCGCGGTCGACGCCTGGCCGCGGCTGACAGAGGTCGGCGGGGCGAGCGAGGTGGGCGGCGGCCCGGGCGGGCACTACAGCCGCGACGACTACCGGCGGATCGTGGCCTACGCCGCCGAGCGGTACGTCACCGTGGTGCCGGAGATCGACCTGCCGGGGCACACCAACGCCGCGCTGACCGCGTACGGCGAGCTGGCCCCGGACGGCATCGCGCCGCCGCCGTACACCGGCACCGACGTCGGCTTCAGCTACGTCGACCCCACGAACGAGCGGACGTACGAGTTCGTCGCCGACGTGCTGGGCGAGATCGCGGCGCTCACCCCCGGGCCGTGGCTGCACATCGGGGGCGACGAGGCGTTCAAGGTGCGCCCCGACGCGTACGCGGCCTTCGTCGAGCGGGCCCAGCGCATCGTCGCCGCGACCGGCAAGACGGTGGTGGGCTGGCACCAGATCGCACCCGTCGCGCACGCCGAGGGACGGGTGCTCCAGTGGTGGGGCACCAGGGGCGAGGACCCGGTCACGGCGGACGCCGTCCAGCGGGGGGCGCGGCTCGTCCTCTCCCCCGGCAACCACGCCTACCTCGACATGAAGTACGCCCCGGACACCCCCATCGGGCACGACTGGGCCGGCCTGATCGACGTGCGGCGGGCGTACGACTGGGATCCCGGCACCCACCTGGCCGGCGTACCGGCCGACGCGGTGCTCGGCGTGGAGGCGCCGCTGTGGACCGAGTCGGTCACCTCGCGGGCCGAGGTCGAGTTCATGCTCTTCCCGCGCCTGCCGGCGATCGCCGAGCTGGGCTGGTCGCCCCGCGCGACGCACGACTGGGCCGGTTTCCGCGACCGGCTGGCCGGGCACGGCCCGCGCTGGATCGCGGCCGGCACGGCCTTCCACCGCTCGCCGGAGATCCCCTGGCCCGCCGAGCGGCCGGCTCCCGCCGCGCGACAGGCGGCGATCCCCACCCAGACCGAGCAACCGACTCACGCCGTGCCGCACACCGCGATCCCCGCCCAGGCCGGCCCCGAGGAGGCCCCCGCGCCCGCCCCGTCCGCCTGACGCCCGCGCCCAACGCCCCCGGGAAGCGCCGTCGCGAATCTCACCTCTCGATGTCAGGGTGCGGGCGGTTTCGCCCGATGCGTCGCCCGGCGTCGCACGGCAGGCCATCCGACCATCATCGGGGGCATCGCCGACGGGTCACTGCCGTCGGTTGCCGGTTGCTGGCGGCACGCGGGCATGGCGGCGCGGGCATGGCGGCGCGGGCATGGCGGCGCGGGGTGGACTCCTCGCGCGCTGTCGAGCTGATGTCGTAGACGATTCAGCGATGTCCCGCCCAGATCGGCCGGGGAGGCGGGCCGTCGGCGCGGGAAGGAGTCACCCGGGCCGGCTCCGAGCTCGCCCCGGGTGTCGTGCGGTTCGTGCCGGCGCGGCAGCGTGAGTCGTTTGCGACATCAGCTCGACAGCGCGCTCGCCACCCACTCCCCGCACACGATCTCACCGTGCGGCGGCGATGCTCACCCGAGGACCGATCGCGCGGACTGAGATGTCGTGAGGTGTTTGTCCGGTTCCGGATGTCCGGGTAGGTGCCTGCAAGCGGCCGCCGTCCGGTGCGTCCCGTGGTCGGTGCCACCTGGGCGGCGGAATCGTGGGCCGGCGCGGGTCGTTGAACATGGCATACCCACGGCGCTCTCCGCTCCCCCGCGCCACGGGTGGCCCGACCGGCCGGCGGAATGGCTGACCGGCCCGGGTCGTTGAGACATCCCGGACGCCCGAGCAGGCCCCCGCCGCCGGAGCGATCCGTTCTGACTTCCCCTTCGCGGCACGCCGCTCCCCCGCGCGTCCGCGCACCCCCGATCGAAAGGTGCCATCACCATGCGTACCGACATGCTGCGTAAGACCGCTCTGACCGCTGCCGGGCTCGCCTTCACCGGCGGCGCCATCGCCGGCC
>NZ_JBNCKV010000016.1:0-187374 GCF_049841695.1 Micromonospora sp. DT178 | reverse complement strand
GACAGGTCGATACGCGACTGCGCACCCTGCACACCATGCGGCACCAGCACGCCCATGTCCGGCTTGTCCGCCGCCACCGCCACAGCGGCGATCGGAGCCGCCGACTGCACCGACGGAGCCGCCTGGGCAGTCGCGGGACCGGCGAACACGCCACCGGCAAACGCCAGACCAGCAACACCAAGAACGCTCTTACGCAGAATCATGTTCATCAGAAACGCTCCATTCGGGGGTTGGCACCCGCACCGAGGGGGATCGGCTACGCGGATGCAAGCACCGTCCGGCGCCCATGAACTGCAAGGGGGAAACTCCAGCGGAACTGGAGGGATCTCCGGCATCACACCGAAGGAAAGATCAGATCGGCCCTACCGGCCCGATGCCCGGAAGAGGCCGGCTGTTTCGCGGGGCGGAGGACGCCCTCACGTTGGCTTGCGCGGGGCGGGGGGATGCCCTCACGTCGGCCGGACCATGTGTAACGACCGCCGGCCCGCCATCATTCCGGGCCCCGCCACACCATCCCATCGGGCGGCGCGGCCTTGCCTTGCTCGGTCGTACGCAGGGTGTAACGACCCCACCCCCGCCACGATTCCGCCCCCACGATGCCCCCGATCACACCCCCGAACCGGACACCCGCCTCATAGCGCGCACCCAAGGCGATCAATCACCGACACCCACCGACCAACAACCCCCGAAACCGGACAAGCGACGCACCGGATCCGCCCGCACGTCCGAGATCTTGGTAGGTAACGGCCCCCCAAAGGGCGCTTACCTACCAAGATCTCCCGAGCACCCGAGCACCCGGGCAGGCGGGCACCTGAGCGGGCGGGCGGGCACCCGAGCGGGCGGGCGGGCACCCGAGCGGGCAGGCGGGCAGGCGGGCATGCAGTTGCGACGCCCCATAAGGCGCAATTCAGGACACAGCACCAGCACAACTGCATGATCGACACGGCGGCGGTGGGCACGCCAAGCCACGCTCGTCGGACCGCGTCGCACCGGGTCCCGCAGCGGACGGGCGCGAGAGTGGGCACACAAGAACCCCCGGGCGCTGACATCATCTCCCGGTGCACGTGAAGATCCCCCGCGTTCCGCTCGTCGCTACCGTCGCCGCCGTGGTCGCTGCCGCGGCCCTCCTCGCCGCCCCGGCGCCGGTGCGTGCGCCGGCCAACGCCGGCATCGTCCGCGTCGCGGCAGGGGGCCGAGCCCCGCAGACCTCGCCCGCCCCGCGACCGACGACCTCGGGCCCCACCGCCCCGCAGCCGACGGCCACTGACCCCACCGCGCCCGCGGCGACGGTCCCCGGCGCGACTCCGGTCGGGACCAGGCCGCCCGTCGTCGACCACGGGCCGCGTACGGGGAACAAGGTGGCGCTCACCTTCGACGCCGACATGACGGACGCGATGCGGTACCAGCTGCGCAGCGGTGCGGTGCGGTCGTACGCGAACCTGAAGATCATCGACCTGCTGGAGCGGGAACGGGTGCCGGCCACCTTCTTCCTCACCGGCAAGTGGGTCGAGCAGTACCCGGACGTGACCCGCCGGCTCGCCGCGAACCCGCGCTTCGAGCTGGCCAACCACACGTACGGGCACCTGGCCTTCACCCCGGACTGCTACGGCCTGCCCCGCATCGCGGAGCGCGAGATGACCGCCGACGTGGCCCGGACGTTCGACGTGGTGGCCGCGTACGGGGGGCGGCAGACCCGGTACTTCCGCTTCCCTGGGCTGTGCCACGACCGTAGGGCGCTGGCCGCGCTGGCCCCGCTGGGGGTGACGGTGGTGGACGGCGACGTGGTCAGCGGCGACCCGTTCGCGAAGTCCTGGCGGCCGGTGGTGCGCGCCTCGCTGGACGGGGTGCGTCCCGGCTCGGTGATCGTCCTGCACGTGACGGAGGCGAACGCGCCGATGACGGACGAGGCGCTGCCGCACATCCTGGCCGGGCTGGCGGAGCGCGGTCTTGAGCCGGCCCCGTTGTCGGAGGTTCTCGGAGTGGGCTGAACCAGACTCGGCAAAACCCGCAAAAGCCTAAAATCGGGGCACGACTCTATAGGAGGTCACCGTGACCGCAGCAGTGGAGATGCCCCGCGTCCAGGAATGTGTCGTGGCGGCGTGCTCGTACAACCACACCAACGACTGCCACGCCTTCGCCATCACCATCGGCAGCCCGGACCACGCGCACTGCCACACCTTCATCGAGATGCCGGCGGTCCGTGGCGGGGTGGACGGCGGCATGACAGCGCAGGTCGGTGCCTGTCAGCGCGCGGACTGCCAGCACAACGAGCAGCTGGAGTGCCACGCGCCGTCGATCAAGGTCGGCCCCGACAACGACATGGCCGACTGCATGACCTACGTCAGCCGCTGACCGCGCCCGGGGCGCGCCGGGTCGGCGCGTACCCCCGGCGAGGCGCACCGCTCGACGGACAGGCCCCTGGCGACGCACGTCCTCGCCGGGGGCCTTCCTTCAGCGCAGGCCGTTGGCCTCCCGCACCACGGTGACCAGTTCGTCGATGATCCCGGTCAGGGCGAAGTCCTTCGGTGTGAAGACCCGGGCCACCCCGGCGGCGCGGAGCTGCTCCGCGTCGCCGGCGGGGATGATCCCGCCGACCACCACCGGCAGGTCCGGCCGGCCGGCGGCGCGCAGGCCGTCCAGCACCGCCGGCACCGCCGCCAGGTGCGAGCCGGAGAGCACCGAGAGGCCGACCAGGTCCACGTCCTCCTCCACGGCGGCGGCGACGATCTGCCCGGCGGTCAGCCGGATGCCCTGGTAGACCACCTCGAAGCCGGCGTCGCGGGCGCGTACCGCGATCTGCTCCGCGCCGTTGGAGTGCCCGTCGAGGCCGGGCTTGCCGACGAGCAGCCGCAGCCGGCCGCTGCCCAGCTCGCGGGCGGTGGCGGCGACGCGCTCCCGGACGGCGGCCAGGGTGGCGTCCCCGCCGGCCCCGGCGGCGCCGGTCAGGCCGGTGGGCGCCCGGTACTCGCCGAAGACCCGGCGCAGCGCGCCGGCCCACTCGCCGGTGGTCACCCCGGCCCGCACGCACTCCAGCGTCGCCGGCATCAGGTTCGTCGTGGTCGCGGCGTCCGCGTGCAGCCGGGCCAGCGCCGCGTCGACCGCCGCGTCGTCCCGACCGGCCCGCCACCGGCGTACGGAGGCCGTGGCCGCCGCCTCGACGGCCGGGTCGACCTGCTCGACCGACTCGGCGCCGGCGGCGGTCAGCGGCGACGGCTCGGTCTCGGTGAACCGGTTGACGCCGACCACCACGTCGGCGCCGGACTCGATCCGGCGGCGCCGCTCGGCCAGCGAGGCGACCAGCGCGCTCTTGAGGTAGCCCGTCTCGACGGCCGCGACGACGCCGCCCATCTCCAGCACCTTCTCCAGCTCGACCCGGGCCCCGGTGACGATCTCCTCGACCAGCGCGGTCATCACGTGCGAGCCGGCGAAGAGATCCGGGTACTCCAGCAGGTCCGACTCGTACGCGAGCACCTGCTGCATCCGCAGCGACCACTGCTGGTCCCACGGCCGGGGCAGCCCGAGCGCCTCGTTCCAGGCGGGCAGCTGGACGGCGCGGGCCCGGGCGTCCCGGGAGAGGGTCACGCCGAGCATCTCCAGCACGATGCGCTGGATGTTGTTCTCCGGCTGCGCCTCGGTCAGGCCCAGCGAGTTGACCTGCACGCCGTAGCGGAACCGCCGCTGCTTCGGGTCCTGCACCCCGTAGCGCTCGCGGGTGATCTCGTCCCAGAGCGTTCCGAAGGCGCGCATCTTGGCGATCTCCTCGACGAAGCGCACCCCGGCGTTGACGAAGAAGGAGATCCGCTGCACGACGTCGCCCATCCGCTCGGCGGGCACCTGCCCCGAGTCACGGACCGCGTCGAGCACCGCGACGGCGGTGGAGAGCGCGAAGCCGACCTCCTGCACCGGCGTCGCGCCGGCCTCCTGGAGGTGGTACGAGCAGATGTTCACCGGGTTCCAGCGCGGCATCTCGCGCAGCGCGTACGCGACGACGTCGGCGGTCAGCCGCAGCGACGCCGCCGGCGGGAAGATGTGGGTGCCCCGGGAGAGGTACTCCTTGATGATGTCGTTCTGCGTGGTGCCGGCGCAGCGGGACAGCTCCGCGCCCTGCTCCTCGCCGACGGTGCCGTAGAGGGCGAGCAGCCACATCGCCGGCGCGTTGATGGTCATGGACGTGTTCATGTCGGCCAGCGGGATGCCGTCGAAGAGGGCCCGCATGTCGCCGAGGTGCGCCACCGGTACGCCCACCCGGCCCACCTCGCCGGCGGCGAGTTCGTGGTCGGGGTCGTAGCCGGTCTGCGTCGGCAGGTCGAAGGCGACCGACAGCCCGGTCTGCCCCTTCGCCAGGTTGCGGCGGAAGAGCGCGTTGGTCGCCGCGGCCGAGCTGTGCCCGGCGTAGGTGCGCATCACCCAGGGGCGGTCGCGCTCGGGCAGCCGGCCGGGGAGAGCCTTCTCGTCCATGGCGGGAGTCTAAGTTACCGTTCAGTCACCAGAGCTGTGGAAAACCACACAGCTCCATGGAGCGGAAACCCGGGTGCGAAGCGCCCGACATGGGCGCGACCACCACACCCCGGCCGGCCCGCCGCGGCGACCAGGTCGCACACTTGACGCATGCATGACGAGCTGGCGATCTCCGTGCGAGGGCTGCGCAAGGCGTACGGGGACAACGTCGCCGTGGCGGGCGTGGATCTCGACGTCCACCGCGGCGAGGTCTTCGCCCTCCTCGGCCCCAACGGCGCCGGCAAGACGACCACCGTGGAGATCCTGGAGGGCTACCGGCGGCGCGACGCCGGCGACGTCGACGTCCTCGGCAGCGACCCGGCGCGTCCGGCCCCGGACTGGCGGTCGCGGGTGGGCATCGTGCTCCAGGGCACCGGCGAGTTCGACGAGCTGACGGTCGCCGAGGTGGTGCGCCACTTCGCCGGCTTTTACGCCGACGCCGACGACCCGGACAAGGTCATCGAGCGGGTGGGGCTGGCCGGCAAGGCGAAGGCCCGCACGCACACCCTCTCCGGCGGGCAGAAGCGCCGGCTCGACGTGGCGCTCGGCATCGTCGGCCGCCCCGAGCTGCTCTTCCTCGACGAGCCGACCACCGGTTTCGACCCGGAGGCGCGCCGGGAGTTCTGGGACCTGATCCGCGACCTGGCCGCCGCCGGCACCACCATCGTGCTCACCACCCACTACCTCGACGAGGCCGAGGCGCTGGCCGACCGGGTCGGCGTGATCGCGGGCGGCCGGGTGGTCGAGGTCGCCACCCCCGACCATCTGGGCAACCGGCGGGAGGCCCTGGCGACGGTCTCCTGGCGTACGCCGGAGGGGGCGCGGGAGACGGTGGAGAGCGCGACGCCGACGGCGCTGGTGGCGGAGCTGGCCGCGCGCTGCGGCGGCGAGGTCCCGGGCCTGACGGTGACCCGGCCGACCCTGGAGGACATCTACCTGCGGATGATCGGACACCGATGACCACCACGACGAAGCCGGCCGCGCCGGCCACCACGGCACCGGCCCGGCGGCCCGGTCCGGTCGCCCTCAGCCTGCGGCAGAGCCGGCTGGAGATCACCCAGTTCCTGCGCAGCCGGGAGTCCGTCGTCTTCACGATGGGCTTCCCGGTCATCATGATCCTGATCTTCGCGGCGATCTTCGACGACGAGATCGCCCCCGGGGTCAGCTACACCCAGTACTTCATCACCGGCATGATCGCCACCGGCCTGATGACGGTGAGCTTCCAGAACCTGGGCATCTGGATCCCGATCGAGCGGGACCGGGGGGTGCTCAAGCGCTACCGGGGCACGCCGATGCCGAAGTGGGTCTGGTTCGCCGGCAAGGTGATCATGGTGGTGGCGATCGGCATCGCCGAGACGGTGCTGCTGCTCGCGGTCTCGGTGGCGCTGTTCGACCTGGAGCTGCCCGGCACCGCCGCGAAGTGGCTGACCTTCGGCTGGGTGTCGGTGCTCGGCGTCACCGCCTGCACGCTCTGCGGCATCGCCATCTCGTCGCTGGCCCGCACCGCCCGCAGCGGCTCAGCGGTGGTCACCCCGGTCGCGCTGGTGCTCCAGTTCATCTCCGGCGTGTTCTTCGTCTTCACCGAGCTGCCGACCTGGATGCAGCAGGTGGCGGCGCTCTTCCCGCTGAAGTGGATGTGCCAGGGCCTGCGCTCGGTCTTCCTGCCGGAGGCTTTCGGCGCCCGCGAGCCCGGCGGCTCGTTCGAGCTGGACCGGGTCGCCCTGGTCCTCGTCGCGTGGTGCGTGATCGGCCTGGTGCTCTGCCTGACCACGTTCCGCTGGACGACCAAGCGCGACGGCTGACCCGGACGGGCGGCCCGCACCGCCGGCGGCCGGGCGACCCCGCTCAACCGCCGGCGGTGAGCGCGTCGCCGAGCGGCGTACGCCAGTAGAGCACCTCACGCCCGGACCGCCGCTTGCCGACGGCGCCCGCGTCCAGCAGCACCCGCAGGTGGCCGCTCACCGTGCCGAGGGACAGCCCGGTCACCACCCCGAGCTGCGAGGTGCTCAGCGGCGTGTCCAGCCTGGCCAGGATGTCGGCCCGGTTCGCGCCGATCAACCGGGCGAGCCCGTCGGGTGCCGGTGAGGTGGGATCGACCAGGATCCCGCGCACCGGATACACCATGCCGAACCGGGTCGGCCTGTCCCAGACCACCCAGCCCCGACGGCAGTGTGCGGGGAGGAAGACGAGTTGCTCGGCCTCGTCCAGCGACAGCGGCGGCTCCGGGTAGTCGTTGACCTGGAGCCGGCCGTCGCCCAGCCAGCGCACGTTGCGGTTGAGGTCGGCGAACACCCCGGCCCAGCCGCCCGTGCTCAGCGCGGCGGTGCGGGCCACGATGTCCGCCCGCAGCCGGCGTTCCCGCTCCGGCCACTCCGGCTCGACGGTGTGCGTCCAGACCCAGTCGAGGAGCTCCACGACCTGCCCGGTGAGGCCGTCGGCCAGCAACTCGGCGGCGAGCGGCTCCGGGCGGGTGGCGCGCAGGTCGGTCCGGATCCGCTCGTCGGAGAACCGCCCGACGGCCGCCAGCTCCGCCGCGAACGTCGGTTCCGGCGAGGCGGGCGCGACGGTGAGGAAGTCCGCGGTCCACCGGGGGTGGAACGACGCGGGCAGCAGCGCCCGGGCCACCGGCCGACCGGCCAGCATCCGTAGGAACGCCGCGACGTGCGGCTCCCGCCAGGCCCGCTGCCACGGGTTACGCGGGTGGTACAGCGCACGCAGCGCGGCGACCGTGTCGACCATCGGCGAGACCGTGAAGCGGCTGCGCGCGAGGAGATCCGACGGTACCTGCCAGACGGCCATGTTTCGCCTCCAGACGTAACTCTAGGAGATCCACCCGGCACCCCACACGCTCGTGCCCGTGAGAACGTACGCAGACCTGTTCGCGGTCCGGGAGTTCCGTAACCTGTTCCTGGCGAACTGCGCGGGGATCGCGGCGCACACGACGTCGGCACTGGCGCTGGGCTCGCTGACCTACGCGTCGACCGGCTCGGCGCTGCTCACCGCGCTGAGCATGTTCGGCGCGCCACTCGCCGGCGTGCTCGGCAGCCTGACGTTGCTGTCGGCCGCGGACAGCCTGCCGCCCCGCCGCTCGCTGACCCTCGCCGCCGTGCTGGTCGCCGCCGGGGCGGCACTCCAGGCCGTGCCCGGCCTGCCGCTGTGGGCCCGGTTCGCGATCATCTTCACCGGCGCGTACGTCGGCTCGATCACGTCCGGGGCCCGGTGGGCGCTGCTCACCGACATCCTGCCGGCCGACGCATACGTGCTGGGCAGGTCCACCATGAACACGAGCGTCGGGGCGATGCAGATCGCCGGCTTCGGGCTGGGCGGCGTCCTGTTGGTCTGGCTGGACCCGTACGAGGTGTTCCTGCTCGCGGCGGTACTGCGCGCGGTGGCGGCGGCCGTCGGGTGGTTCGGGATCTCGGAGCGCCCGGCCCGGACCACCGCCCGGACGACGGTCGGGCGCACGCTGCGGGTGAACCGGGAACTGTGGACGGATCCCGGCCGCCGCTCGCTCCTGCTCAACCTGTGGCTGCCGGGCGGCCTGGTCGTCGGCTGCGAGGCGCTGTTCGTGCCGTACGCCGGGGACCGGGCCGGCTTCCTCTACGCCGCCGCGGCCCTCGGCATGCTGGTGGGCGACATCGTGGTGGGGCGGTTCCTGCCGCCGGCCCGGCGGGACCGGCTGGTCCCCGCCCTGCGGCTGCTGCTCGTCCTGCCCTACCTGGCCTTCGTGCTGTCGCCGGTGCTGCCGCTGGCCATGCTGGTCGCGGTCGCCGCCTCGGTGGGCTTCGCCGCCGGGCTGCCGTTGCAGGAGCGGCTGATCGCCCACTCCCCCGCCGAGGTCCGGGGCCAAGTGCTGGGCCTGCACCACAACGGGATGCTGGCCTCGCAGGCGCTGTGTGCCGTGCTCGCCGGCACGGTCGCGGACCTGGTCCCGGCGGGCTGGGCCGTCGCGCTGCTCGCCGCGGCGGCGCTGGCGGCCACGCTGATGCTCACCGCCGGGCTGCGGCGGACCGCCCCCGCGCCGGTGGAGGCGGTCCGCTGAGCGGCCGGGGGACGTCGCGCCCCCGGCTGCCCGTCAGTACGTGTAGAAGCCCTTGCCGCTCTTGCGGCCGAGGTCGCCCGCGGTGACCATGCGCTGAAGCAGCTCCGGCGGGAAGAACTTCTCGTCCGCCGTGTCGGTGTAGATGTTCTTCGAGGCGTGCAGCAGCACGTCCACGCCGGTCAGGTCCGTGGTGGCCAGCGGGCCCATGGCGTGGCCGAAGCCGAGCCGGCAGGCGGTGTCCAGGTCCTCGGCCGACACCACGCCCGACTCGACGAGCTTGACCGCCTCGACGACCAGGGCCGCGATCAGCCGGGTGGTGACGAAGCCCGCGATGTCCCGGTTGACCACCACGACGGTCTTGCCGATCTCCTCGGCGAACGACTTCGCCGTGGCCAGGGTCTCGTCGCTGGTCTTGTAGCCGCGCACCAGCTCACAGAGCTTCATCATCGGCACCGGCGAGAAGAAGTGGGTGCCGACGACCGCCTCCGGGCGCTCGGTCACCGCGGCGATCTGCGTCACCGGGATGGCCGACGTGTTGGTCGCGAGCACCGCGTCGGCCTTGCAGATCTTGTCCAGCGCGCGGAACACCTCGTGCTTGATCTCCAGCCGCTCGAAGACCGCCTCGACCACGATGTCCGCGTCGGCCGCCGCCTCCAGGTCGGTGGTCGGGGTGATCCGACCCAGCGCCGCCTCGACCTCGGACGCCTCGATCCTGCCCTTCTCGGCGAACTTGGTCAGCGACTTCCGGATGCCGTCCATGCCCCGCCCGGTGGCCGCGTCGTCCAGGTCCCGCAGCGTCACCTGCCAGCCCGCCTGCGCCGCCACCTGGGCGATGCCCGAGCCCATCAGCCCGGCCCCGACGACCGCGAGTCGACCCGCCATCTGCTTCTCCCTCGCCTGATTGAGTGTCTGCCAGCACCCTAGTCGGCGAGCCTGAACGGATGCTAAGGCGTGTGGCCGAAGGTGACGGCCCGGGCGGGGTCCCCGCGCCTCGGCGGGCGAGGTGCCGGTCGGGCGCGGCGCGCTCAGATGGTGAGGTCCGGCTCCTCCGGTGCGGTGCCCCGCTCCACCTCGACCCCGAGCGCGCGCAGGTCGGCCGCGAAGTCCGGGTAGCCCCGGTCCACGTGGTGCACGTGGGAGACCTCGGTGACCCCCTCGGCGCAGAGCCCGGCGATGATCAGCCCGGCGCCGGCCCGGATGTCGGTGGCGCGGACGGGCGCGCCGGAGAGCCGGTCCCGGCCCCGGACCACGGCGTGGTGGCCGTCGGTCTTGATGTCCGCGCCCAGCCGCATCATCTCGTTGGCGAACATGAACCGGCCGTCGAAGATGTTCTCGGTGATCAGGGAGGCCCCGTCGCTGACCGCCGCCAGCCCGATCGCCATCGGCAGCAGGTCGGTGGCGAAGCCCGGGTACGGCAGCGTGACGACGTCCACGGCCTTCGGCCGGTCGTCCATCCGGATCCGGAACGCGTCGCCCCGGGTCTCGACCAGGCCCCCGGCGGAGACCAGCTTGTCGAGCGCGACCTCCAGGAACGCCGGCTCGACCCCGGTCACGGTGACGTCCCCCCGGGTCATCGCCGCGCCGAACGCCCAGGTGCCGGCGACGATCCGGTCCCCCACCGTGGCGTGCCGCACCGGCCGCAGCCCCGGCACCCCCTCGATGTGCAGGGTGGAGGTGCCGGCGCCGGAGATCCGGGCACCCATCTGGTTGAGCATCGTGCAGATGTCGACGATCTCCGGCTCCCGGGCGGCGTTGTCGATGACGCTCGGCCCCCGGGCCAGCACCGCCGCCATGACCAGGTTCTCGGTCGCCCCGACGCTGGGGAAGTCGAGCACGATCTCCGCGCCGTGCAGCCCGTGCGGCGCCGACGCGATCACGAAGCCGTGCTCCCCGGAGATCTCGGCGCCCATCCGGGTCAGCCCGGAGACGTGCATGTCCAGGCCCCGCGAGCCGATGGCGTCGCCGCCCGGGTGGGCCACCCGCACGTGCCCCCGGCGGGCCAGCAGCGGGCCCAGCACGCAGATCGAGGCGCGCAGCCGGCGTACGAGGTCGTAGTCCGCCTCGGCGCCGGGCTGCTCGGGCACGTCGATGACGACCGACCGGGACCGGGCCACCCCGCCGTACGCGACCATCGGGTCGACCGGGTCGTCGACGTCGAACCGGACGCCGCAGCCGAGCCGGCGGAGCACCTCGCCCATGATCGCGATGTCGGTGATCCGGGGCACGTTGGTGATCACGCTGCGGCCCGGCGCGAGCAGCGCGGCGGCCATCAGCTTCAGCGCCGAGTTCTTGGCGCCCACGACGTGCACCGAGCCGGCCAGGCGCGCGTCGCCGCGCACCCGGATGACGTCGAGGTCGTGGACCGCCGGGTCACCGGCGTCGCCGGGCCCCACCCCCGCCGTCCGGACGGCGGTGCCGCCCGGACGCTCCGGGATCGTCAGGTCCGGTATCCGTAGGCTGTGCGTCATGGCCGTCCACCTCACGCGCATCTACACCAAGGCCGGCGATGCCGGCATGACCAGGCTGAGCAACAACGAGCAGGTGCCGAAGACCGATCCGCGCATCTCCGCGTACGCGGACGTCGACGAGTGCAACGCCGCGATCGGCGTGGCGCTCGCCCTGGGGCAGCTCGACGACGAGCTGCGGGCCGTCCTGGCGTCGATCCAGAACGACATGTTCGACGTGGGCGCCGACCTGGCCACCCCGGTCGAACCCGATCCGAAGTACCCGCCGCTGCGGGTCACCGAGGCGTACGTCGAGCGTCTGGAGGGCTGGTGCGACGAGTACAACGCACGCCTGAGCAAGCTCGACTCCTTCATCCTCCCCGGCGGCACCGCGGGTGCGGCGCTGCTGCACGTGGCGCGGACGGTCGCCCGACGCGCCGAGCGGGCGGCGTGGGCCCTGGTCGCGCACGACCCCGAGCGGACCAGCGCGCTCCCGGCAAAGTATCTCAACCGGCTTTCCGATCTGCTCTTTATCCTGTCAAGAACGGCAAATCCGGACGGAGATGTGCTATGGGTGCCGGGCGGTAACCGCTGACCACGCGGCCCTCGTGCCCACCGGAGACCCCGGTGGGCACGCCGCACCACGTCGAGGTCCGGGTGCCCGATCTGAGCGCCGCTACACGCGGCGGGGGCTGGCCGCCGGACAGCCGGCGTCACGAGGTCGAACTCGTGGCCGCGGAGGACCGAGACGGACCCCTGGAATCACCCGCCGCGAGGCGCGAGTCAGGCGGCGGGCCAGTCCTGGGAGGCCAGACGCGGCGAGACCGCCCCCGGAGGGGCGGCCTCGAGCCAGGAGAGGAACCCGGTGACGGTGGACCGGGCCATGGCGATCTCCACCGGGGCGTGGTCACTCGTACAGCGGAGGATGACCCAGTCGGCGGGCATCGAGAGGCGCTCCTGCCCCTCGGGCAGCCGCCGCCGCTCGACGGCCAGCCCCTTGCGGGAGAGCACCCGGGTGGGGCGGATGGCGAAGCTGAACAGCCGGTACCAGCGGAGTTCGTCGCCGACGAAGCGGCCGAAGCCGGGAGACCAGCCTCGGCCGTCGAGCATCGTGGAGGTCCGGACGCCGAGCCGGATGATGCCACCGCTACGGGTGACGACGGCCCGCCGGGCGAAGAGGATCAGGAGTGCGCCGAGGATGACGGCGACGCCGATTCCGATCCCTTCGACGATCTCCATCGGCGTTTCGGCTCAGCGGCTCTGCGCGGCGGAGACCGGGGTGGCGCTCTCGGCCAGGACGGTGACGCCCTCGCCGGTCACCGACAGGAAGCCACCTGCCACCTCGTAGGAGACCTGCTCGCCGCCGGGAAGCTTGATGCGCACCTGGCCGGGCTCGGCAAGCTGGCCGAGCAGGGGCGCGTGCCCCGCCAGCACACCCAGCTCGCCCTCGGTCGTGCGGGCGACGACCATCTCGGCCTCGCCGGACCAGACCTTCTCCTCGACGGCTACGAGCTCGACGTGAAGCTGCTTTGCCACGCTGTCTCCTTGCTGCGGCGGCGGATTGTCGAAAGTCTAGTCGTGCCGCCGACCCGTCCCCAACGCGGGTGGCGAGACCTGCGCCACGACTACTTCGCCTTGTTCTGGAAGTCGGGGTGCTCCAGCAGGAACGCGTCGAGCTGCCCCTTCTGCAGCGCGGCGAAGAAGTCGTCCACGGCGGGCTGGAACTTCTCGCCCCGGTAGTCCCCGTTCTCGATGACCGAGCCGCCCGGCAGCTTGATCATCTGAATCGTCTCCGGACGGATGTTCTTGAGGGCCAGGCCGAAGTCGACCACGCTGTTGCCCCGGCCGCTGAAGATGAGCGACTGCCCGGCCGCCCGCAGCACCCGGTCCAGCTTGACCGGGTTGGTCACCACGTCGGCGCTGAACGCCTGGCCGGCCATGGCCTTGACGAACTGCTGCTGGTGCCGCTGCCGCCCGTAGTCGCCGTCGGGGACGCCGTTCTTCGGGTAGCGCTGGCGGACGTAGTCGAGCGCCTGCCAGCCGCTGAGGTGCTGGTTGCCCTTCTTGTAGACCGCCTGCGGGCCGACGTAGCCCTCGCCGTTCGGGTTGCCCTTGCGGTGCTTGCCGTCCGGCTCGCGGTGCTCGGAGCGCACCTCGCGCTCGATGTGCATGTCGACGCCGCCCATCGCGTCGACGATCTTCTTGAAGCCGTTGAAGTTGATGATCGCGCCGGCGTCGAAGCGCGTGATGCCGGTGACGTTCTGCACCGTCGTCGCCAGCAGCTCGAAGCCGCGGGCCGCGTCCGGGTTGCCGCCGGGCACCCGGCTGCCGTACGACATCGCCGCGTTGAGCCGGTCGGTGCCGCCTCTGAACTCCGCCCGGCTGAACTCGGGGATCTCCACGATGAGGTCGCGCGGCATCGAGAACAGGTAGGCCCGGTCCATCTCCGCCGGCACGTGCAGCACCATCACCGAGTCGGCCAGCGGCGGCATCTCCGGGTTGCGCGGGTCGATGCCCACCAGCAGGATGTTGAGCGGGCCCTTGATGTCGCTCTTGCGCTCCTTCGCCCCGGCGGCCTGGTCGCCGAAGAGGTCGGCCTTGCCGACGGCCCCCTCGTAACGGGCCATCAGCGCCTCGGCGCCGACCAGCACGGCCCCGCTGAGCAGCATCAGGACGGCACCGAACACGGTGCAGACCCGGGCCCAGCGCGGCACCCCCGACCACCTGGACGGCTTGCCGCCGCCCTTGTCGGCCTTACCCACGATCATCTCCGTTCGTCACGCCCACGATCAGGAGACGGGCGCATGCAGCCGATTCGTTGCGGATCGACGCCCACGTGGTGAGTGGGCGGATCGACGGTACCCCGCGTCCGGCATGATCGCCGACCACGCGGAACAGGGCGGCGCGATCACCCGATCCGAAGACGGACGAAAGGCCGCCCCGGCAGTGCCGGGGCGGCCTTTCGTCAGGACCGACAGGTCAGCCCTTCATCAGCTCCGCCGCCTTGCGCTCCAGGTCCTCCAGACCACCGCACATGAAGAAGGCCTGCTCGGGGAAGTGGTCGTACTCGCCCTCGCTGATCTTCTTGAAGGCCTCGATGGTCTCCTGGATCGGGACCGTCGAGCCCGGCACGCCGGTGAACTGCTCCGCCGCGTAGGTGTTCTGCGACAGGAAGCGCTCGATGCGCCGCGCGCGCTGCACGGTGATCTTGTCTTCCTCGGAGAGCTCCTCGATACCGAGGATGGCGATGATGTCCTGCAGGTCCTTGTACTTCTGCAGGATCCGCTTCACCTCGGTCGCCACCGCGAAGTGCTCGGCGCCGACGAACTCCGGGGCGAGGATCCGGGACGAGGACGCCAGCGGGTCCACGGCCGGGTAGATGCCCTTGTCGGAGATCGACCGCTCCAGGTTGGTGGTCGCGTCGAGGTGGGCGAACGTGGTGGCCGGGGCGGGGTCGGTGTAGTCGTCCGCCGGCACGTAGATCGCCTGCATCGAGGTGATGGCCTGGCCCCGGACGGAGGTGATCCGCTCCTGGAGCTCGCCCATCTCGTCGGCCAGGGTCGGCTGGTAACCCACCGCGCTCGGCATGCGGCCGAGCAGGGTGGAGACCTCCGAACCCGCCTGGGTGAAGCGGAAGATGTTGTCGATGAAGAGCAGCACCTCCTGCTTCTTGACGTCGCGGAAGTACTCCGCCATGGTCAGCGCGGAGAGGGCGACCCGCAGCCGGGTGCCCGGCGGCTCGTCCATCTGGCCGTAGACCAGCGCGGTCTTGTCGATGACGCCGGACTCCGTCATCTCGGCGATGAGGTCGTTGCCCTCGCGGGTGCGCTCACCCACGCCGGCGAAGACCGAGGTGCCACCGAAGTTCCGGGCGACACGGGTGATCATCTCCTGGATGAGCACCGTCTTGCCGACGCCGGCACCGCCGAACAGGCCGATCTTGCCACCCTTGACGTACGGGGCGAGCAGGTCGATGACCTTGATGCCGGTCTCCAGCATCTCGGTCTTCGGCTCCAGGTCCGCGAAGGCCGGGGCCTTGCGGTGGATGCCCCAGTGGTCGTCGGGCTGGAGCGTCTCGCCCTCGGTCAGGTTGAGGCACTCGCCGATCGCGTTGAACACGTGGCCCTTGACCGTGTCGCCCACCGGAACGGTGATCGGCGAGCCGGTGTCGCGCACGTCGGTGCCGCGGACCAGGCCGTCGGTCGGCTGCATCGAGATGGCGCGGACCATGTTGTCACCCAGGTGCTGGGCGACCTCCAGGGTCAGCGTCTTCTCGCCGCCGGAGAGCGTCACGTTGACGTGCAGGGCGTTGAACAGGGCCGGCATGGCGTCGCGCGGGAACTCGGCGTCGACGACCGGGCCGATGACCCGGACCACGCGACCCGTGGCCGTCTTGGTCTCTACTGGGGCAGTCATCACACTTCACTTCCCGACGCGGCGAGCGCGTTCGCGCCGCCGACGATCTCGCTGATCTCCTGGGTGATCCCGGCCTGGCGGGCCGAGTTCATCTCACGCGTGTACTTCTCGATCATCTCTTCGGCGTTGTCGGTGGCGCTCTTCATCGCCCGCCGACGGGCCGCCGACTCGCTCGCCGCCGACTCCAGCAACGCCGCGTAGATCCGCGTGTTGATGTACTTCGGCAGCAGCGCGTCGAGCAGCGCCTCCGCGTCCGGCTCGAACTCGTAGGACGGCAGCGCGCCCTCGGCGCGCGGCCGGTCCTCCACCTGCATCGGGCCGATGACCTTGGTGACCGGGGTCTGGGTCATCAGGGAGTGGAACTCGGTGTAGACGATGTGCAACTCGTCGATCCCGAGCACCCCGTCCGCCCCGGCGCCGCCGTCGACGTCGTCCGCACCGGCGGTGAACGCCTTGATCAGCGTCTCGCCCACGGTGCGGGCGTCGGCGAAGGTCGGCTGCTCCGAGAACCCGGTCCAGTTGGCCTCGATCGGCCGGTCACGGAACCGGAAGAACCCGACACCCTTGCGTCCGATGACGTAGAGCACCGGCTCCTTGCCGTCGGCGCGCAGCCGGGCGATCAGCGACTCGGCCATCTTGATGGCGTTGGAGCTGTAGCCGCCGGCGAGGCCACGGTCGGAGGTGACCAGCAGGACACCCGCCCGCCGCACCTTCGGACGCGGGGTGAGCAGCGGGTGGTCGATCCGCGCGTTGGACGCCAGCGCCGTGAGCACACCGGTGACCGCCTGGGCGTACGGCAGGGACGCCTCCACCCGGGCCTGGGCCTTGGCGATCCGGCTCGTCGCCACGAGCTCCATCGCCTTGGTGATCTTCTTCATCCCCTTCGCCGAGCGGATCCGTTGACGAAGAACGCGTACCTGGGCCGCCATGGATCAGCCCTTACTGGTTCTCGGCCGGGCGGTCGCCCGCGCCGTCCCGGTAGCGGGTCACCGTCTCGCGGTTCTCGTCACCCTCCAGCGGCGAGGCCGGGGCCTCGTTGATCCGCCGCTCGTCGGACTTGCCGAGGAAGACCTGCTTGAAGTCGGCGATGGCAGCGTCGAGCGAGCCGATGATGTCGTCGTTCCACTGGTGGTCGGCGATGCTGGCCAGCACACCCTCGTGCTTGTGGCGCAGGTACTGGAGGAACTCCGACTCGAAGCGGCGGATCTCCCCGACCGGGATGTCGTCCAGCTTGCCCTCGGTGCCGGCCCAGACCGAGACGACCTGCTCCTGCACCGGGAACGGCGCGTAGTTCGACTGCTTGAGCAGCTCGACCAGGCGGGCGCCGCGGTCCAGCTGGGCGCGGGAGGTCTTGTCCAGGTCGGAGGCGAAGGCGGCGAACGCCTCCAGCTCGCGGAACTGGGCCAGGTTGAGCCGCAGCGAACCGGCGACCTTCTTCATCGGCTTCACCTGCGCGGCGCCACCGACCCGGGAGACCGAGGTGCCGACGTTGATGGCCGGCCGGACGCCCTGGTTGAACAGGTCGGTCTCCAGGAAGATCTGGCCGTCGGTGATGGAGATGACGTTGGTCGGGATGAAGGCCGAGATGTCGTTGGCCTTCGTCTCGATGATCGGCAGGCCGGTCATCGATCCGCCGCCCAGCTCGTCGGAGAGCTTCGCGCAGCGCTCCAGCAGGCGGGAGTGCAGGTAGAAGACGTCACCCGGGTACGCCTCACGGCCCGGCGGGCGACGCAGCAGCAGGGACACGGCGCGGTACGCCTCGGCCTGCTTGCTCAG
Source organism: Micromonospora sp. DT178 (assembly GCF_049841695.1). NCBI lineage: Bacteria > Bacillati > Actinomycetota > Actinomycetes > Micromonosporales > Micromonosporaceae > Micromonospora > Micromonospora sp. DT178. The sequence continues at coordinate 170,199 of NZ_JBNCKV010000016.1, read as the reverse complement.
GTCGTCGAAGACGATCAGGACGTGCTTGCCGCCGTACATCCAGTGCTGCCCGATGGACGAGCCGGTGTAGGGGGCGAGGTACTTGAAGCCGGCCGGGTCGGAGGCCGGGGAGGCGACGATGGTCGTGTACTCCATCGCGCCCGCCTCCTCCAGGACGCCCTTGATCGAGGCGATCGTGGAGGCCTTCTGGCCGATGGCGACGTAGATGCAGCGGACCTGCTTCTTCGGGTCGCCGGAGCGCCAGTTGTCCCGCTGGTTGAGGATGGTGTCCAGCGCGACGGTGGTCTTGCCGGTCTTCCGGTCGCCGATGATCAGCTGACGCTGACCGCGGCCGATCGGGGTCATGGCGTCGACCGCCTTGAGGCCGGTCTGCAGCGGCTCGTCGACGGACTGCCGAGCCATCACGTTCGGGGCCTGGAGCTCCAGCTCACGGAAGCCCTCGTTGGCGATGTCGCCGAGCCCGTCGATCGGCTGGCCGAGCGCGTTGACCACGCGGCCGAGGAAGGCGTCGCCGACCGGCACGGAGAGCACCCGGCCGGTGCGCTTGACGCGCTGGCCCTCTTCGAGCTTGGCGGAGTCACCGAGAACGACGACACCGATCTCCCGGACGTCGAGGTTCAGCGCCACACCCAGGGTGCCGTCCTCGAACTCCAGGAGCTCGTTGGTCATGGTCGAGGGAAGACCCTCGACGTGGGCGATGCCGTCGCCGGTGTCGGCGACGGTGCCGACCTCCTCGCGGGAGAGTTCGGACGAGTAGGAGGAGACGTAGCGCTCCAGGGCGCCGCGGATCTCCTCCGTCGAGATGGTCAGCTCGGCCATCCTCTGCTTCCTTAAGTATCAGGGGCCCGGGATACCTAGTACCGACCGGTCCGAATGGCGTCTATGTCACAGGCACTGGGCGGCGCTGCCGCCTCAGCGCTTCGCGAGCGCGTTGCGGCTCTCGTTGAGGCGGCGCAGAACGGTGCCGTCGTACAGGTCGGAGCCGACCCGTACGCTCACGCCACCGAGAACCGAGGGGTCCACCGTCTGCTTGACGGAAACCTCTCGACCGTATATCGCGGAGAGGCTTGCGCCCAGCCGGCGCTCCTCCTCTTCACTCAACGGGGCCGCGGCGGTCACGTACGCCACCTGCCGGTCCCGCCGCTCGGCGGCCAGCTCGACCAGCCGGCTGAGCGCACCGGAGAGGTTGCGTCCACCGAAACCGGCGAGCGCGACCCCGATGAGGTAGCCGGTGATCGGCCGGGCCTTGCCGACGAGCAACTGGTCGACCAGCGTGGCCCGCCGGTCGGCGGGGACCGCCGAGTCGGAGAGCGCGCTGGACAGCTGCGGCGAACCGGCGACGACCTGCCCGAAGCGGAACAGCTCGTCCTCGACCTCGCCCAGCTCGCCGGCGGAGTCGGCACTCGCCAGGAGCGCGTCGATGCCCAACTGCTCGGTGGCGCTGAGCAGTTCCGACGGCACCGACCAGCGGCCGGCGACCAGGGAGGCGACCAGGTCCAGCGCCTCGGCGCCGACCTTGCCGCGCAGCAGCTCGCCGAGCAGCCCGGCACGGTCGGCCCCGGAGCGGGCCGGGTCGGCGAGCGCGCGGCGCAGCCGCGGTTCGCGCCGCAGCAGGTCGGCGACGGAGAGGATGTCGCCGGCGGTGGTGGCCACCGCCGACGGCTCCGCGCCGCGGACGTACGCGCCGAGGTGCTCGACCGCGACCTTGTACGACTCCCGGCTGGCGGCCTGCATCAGCGGGCCCCCGCGCTCTCGAGGTTGCTCAGGAACCGGTCGACGGTGCCCTTGCGACGCGCCTCGTCGGCGAGGGACTCCCCGACGATCTTGCTGGCCAGGTCGACCGCGAGCGTGCCGACCTCCGTGCGCAGCTCGCGCACGATGGTGGCCCGCTCGGCGGCGAGCTGCTCCTTGCCGGCGGCGAGGATCCGGTCGGACTCCTCCCGCGCCTTGGCAAGGATGTCCTGGCGGATGCCCTCGGCGTCGGCGCGGGCGTCGTCCCGGATCCGCGCCGCCTCGGTACGCACCTCGGCGAGCTGGGCCCGGTACTGCTCCAGCACCTGGTTCGCCTCGGCCTGGGCGGCCTCGGCCCGCTTGAGGCCACCCTCGATCGCGTCGACCCGCGCCTGGTACATCGCCTCCATGCGGGGCATGACGAACTTCAGCAGGACGAAGCAGAGCAGGGCGAAGGCGATGGTCCCGATGACCATCTCCTGCCAGATGGGCAGGATCGGGTTGTGCTCCACACCTTCTGCGGCGATGAACATGTCAGACCTCCGGGTCGGGAGAGAGCTCTCGTCAGCCCTGGACGGCGAAGGCGAGCACCAGGCCGAAGAGTGCGAGCGCCTCGACCAGGGCGAAGCCCAGGACCAGCCAGGTGCGGTTGTAGCCGGCGGACTCCGGCTGACGCGCGCTCGACTGGATGTAGGCCGCGAAGACCAGGGCGACACCGATACCGGGGCCGATGGCGGCGAGGCCGTAGCCGATGGTGTTGACGCTGCCGCCGATTTCGGCAAGAACAGTCATTGCGGGTATTCCTCCTGTTCGACGCGTGAGTTCTCACGCGTACGCGGGTCGGTACCAGAAGCTTGGTCGGGCCGGGCGGCCCGCCGAGCCCGATCAGTGCTCGTCGGCGAGCGAACTTCCGATGTAGTTCGCGCTCAGCGTGACGAAGACGTAGGCCTGCAGCACGGCGACCAGGACCTCGAAGAAGGCCATCACGATCGCCATCAGGAAGGAGAAGACCGAGGTCACCTGGATGAACAGGCTGCTCGAGTTCAGCATCACGAAGCCGCCGACGGTGAAGACCAGCAGCAGCAGGTGGCCGGCGAACAGGTTGGCGAAGAGCCGCAGGGCCAGGGTGACCGGCCGGACGATGAACGTCTGCAGGAACTCGATCGGGATCAGCAGGATGTGCATGGGCCACGGCACGCCCGGGATGATCAGGCTCATCTTGAGGTACTTGCCGAGGCCGTGCTTGCGGGCGCCGATGTAGAGGTACATCACGTAGGAGATCAACGCGAGCACGATCGGGAAGGCGATGTGCGAGTTGGGCGAGATCTGCAGGCCGGGCACGATGGCGAAGAAGTTGGTCAGCACGATGAAGCTGAACAGCACCGTGAAGTAGGGCGCGAAGCGGATGCCCGCGTTGCCCATCTGCTCGCGGGCGATGTTGTCCCGGACCAGGCCGTAGACCGACTCCGCGTACCACTGGGCCTTACCGGGGACCAGCTTGGGCTTCCGGTAGGCGAGCATAAAGAAGATGATCAGCAACGCGACCGCGAGCCAGACCATGATCCCGAACTTGGTGACCCAGGGGCCAGCCACGTCCGGCGGGTAGAAATCTCCGACGCTGGGGGGCCAGGGAAGCCCCTCGGCGGCGACGAGCTGTCCACTCACCGTGTCATCCTCCGCACTCGACAGACCCGCGCGTGCTGGCACTCAAGCACTGAGCCTCTTCATGATCAGGTAAATCGCTCCGGCCGCGCCGAAGATCATGCCGACGGCGGCCCCGACGCCGGTGGGCAGATCGAGAAGTCGCTCCGCCAACCACCCGAGGAAGCCCCACACCACGATGCCGGCGAGGAGGTAGCCCAGAACGGCCCCTGCCACGCCTTCCGACGAGTGCTCGTCGGACCTGCGGGGGTGTGGGTCTTCGGCCATGACGTGGCGAACAATATCAGCAGGGACGCGCGGGAGTGTGCGGCACCCCCCACACTGCGGACAGCGTGCGGGCCGTGGTGCGGGCGCGAAAGTCGTTGGTCAGGTTACTCCCGTGCGGCCCGCCGCGGCAGCCCGAAATGCCGGACGCAGATCCGACAGAACGCTCACTCACCGCGTCGCTCGAATGTGGGCAGCGGCGTACGCAGGGCCCACGTCAGGTGGGCGCCCGTCCAGACCACCACGGCCGCGATGATCGCCACTCCCATGTCCGGCAGGCCGGGCCAGCCGGTGGCCGCCACGGCGGCCATCACCACCCCGAGCACCACGATCTTCGTGGCGTAGGTGACCAGCCCGACCGACATGATCATCCGGGGGTTTACGGCGTCCGCCCAGGCCACCGAGACGCCGGAGACCAGGTAGCTGGCGATGACCAGCGCGATCCCGGCGGCCACCCCGGCCGCGCCCGTGGCGCCCCGCAGCACCGCCGCGGCCGGGACCGCGACCAGCGCGAGGACCGCGCAGGCCAGCAACGGCAGGCGTAGGTGCGGCAGCCGGGCCCGGATGGCGCCCGGCTCGCCCGCGCGCGGCGCGCTCATCGGGGGTACGCCGGGAAGGCGGCGACCAGCTCGGCGACCTCGCCGGCGATCCCGGCGAGGGTGTCGGCGCCCCCGGGAGCGGCGGGATCGGTGCGCACGGCGCGGGCGATCAGCGAGGCCACCTGCCGCATCTCCGGCTCGCGCATGCCCTGCGTGGTGACGCTCGGGGTGCCCACCCGGATACCCGAGGCGACCATCGGCTTCTGCGGGTCGTACGGGATCGCGTTCTTGTTCAGGGTGATGGTGGCGGCGTCGCAGCGCGCCTCGGCGTCCGCGCCCGTCACCCCGACCTCGCGCAGGTCGATCAGGGCGAGGTGGGTGTCGGTGCCCCCGGAGACCGGGCGCATCCCCTCGTCGGCCAGCCCGGCGGCGAGCGCCCGCGCGTTGGCCACCACCCGGTCGGCGTAGGCCCGGAACTCGGGCTGGGCGGCCTCCCGCAGCGCGACCGCCTTGGCGGCGACGACGTGCATCAGCGGGCCGCCCTGGGTGAACGGGAAGACGGCCTTGTCGATGCGCTGGGCCAGCGACTCCCGGCACAGGATCATGCCGCCGCGCGGCCCGCGCAGCACCTTGTGCGTGGTGAAGCAGACGACGTCGGCGTGCGGCACCGGCGACGGGACGGCCTTCCCGGCGACCAGCCCGATGAAGTGCGCGGCGTCGACCATCAGGTACGCCCCGACCTCGTCGGCGATCTCGCGGAACCGCGCGAAGTCGATCAACCGCGGGTACGCCGTCGCGCCACAGATGATCATCTTGGGCCGGTGCGCGAGGGCGAGGTCGCGTACCTCGTCGTAGTCGATCAGCTCGGTGTCGCGGCGGACGGTGTAGCCGACCGTGTGGAACCACTTGCCGGAGAAGTTGACCCGGCTGCCGTGGGTGAGGTGGCCGCCGTGCGGCAGGTCCATGGCGAGCACCGTGTCCCCCGGCTGGACCAGCGCGGCGTACGCGGCCAGGTTGGCGCTCGCCCCCGAGTGCGGCTGGAGGTTGGCGTGCTCGGCGCCGAAGAGTTCCTTCGCCCGCGCAATGCCGATCTCCTCGGCCCGGTCGACCTCGGCGCAGCCGCCGTAGTAGCGCCGGCCCGGGTAGCCCTCGGCGTACTTGTTGGTCAGGGTCGAGCCGAGCGCGGCCAGCACCGCCGGCGAGGTGAGGTTCTCGCTGGCGATCAGTTGCAGTCCGCCCCGGAGCCGGTCCAGCTCGCCGAGCACCACCCCGGCGATCTCCGGGTCGGTCGCGCGGAGCTGGTCGAAGTCCGGCCCCCAGAAGGTGCTCGTCTCAGTAGCCACAGCGCCAGAGTCTATTGGGCCGCACACTGGAGACCGTGAGATGCCTGGTCACCGGAGCGACGGGTTACATCGGCGGGCGGCTGGCGCCCCGGCTGCTGGCCGAGGGGCACACGGTGCGCTGCCTCGCCCGCAAGGCGGGACGGCTGCGGGACGTGCCGTGGGCGGCGCGGACCGAGATCGTCGAGGGCGACCTGCGCCGGCCGGAGACGCTGCCGGCCGCGTTCGAGGGCGTGGACGTCGCCTACTACCTGGTGCACTCGCTCGGCCAGGCCGGCTTCGAGGTCGCCGACCGGGAGGCCGCCACCCGGTTCGCCGAGGCCGCGCGGGTCGCGGGCGTACGCCGGATCGTCTACCTGGGCGGGCCGGAGCCGGCGGCGGACTCGGAGGTCCCGTCGGCGCACCTGCGCTCGCGGGCCGAGGTGGGGCGGATCCTGCTCGACAGCGGGGTGCCGACGGCGGTGCTGCGGGCGGCGGTGATCATCGGGTCCGGGTCGGCCTCGTTCGAGATGTTGCGCTACCTGACCGAGCGGCTGCCGGCCATGGTCACCCCCCGCTGGGTCCGCAACCGGATCCAGCCCATCGCCGTCCGGGACGTGCTGCGCTACCTGGCCGGCTGCGCGAGCCTGCCGCCGGAGGTCAACCGCGCCTTCGACATCGGCGGGCCGGACATCCTCACCTTCGAGGACATGATGCAGCGGTACGCGCGGGTGGCCGGGCTGCGCCGGCGGACCATCGTGCCGGTGCGACCGCTGACGCCGTCGCTCTCCTCGCACTGGGTCGGGCTCGTCACGCCGGTGCCCAACGCGATCGCCCGGCCGCTGGTGGAGAGCCTGGTCCACGAGGCCGTCGCCCACGAGCACGACATCGCCGGGTACGTGCCCGACCCGCCGGAGGGGCTGACCGGCTTCGACCAGGCGGTCGCGGCGGCCCTGACGAAGGTCCGCGACGGCGAGGTGGAGACCCGCTGGTCGACCGCGAGCGGCCCCGACGCGCCGGCCGAGCCGCTGCCCAGCGACCCGGAGTGGTCCGGCGGGACCGCCTACACCGACGTCCGCGAGCGGGCGGTGCACGCGCCGCCGGAGGAGCTGTGGCGGGTCGTCGAGGGCGTCGGCGGGGAGCACGGCTGGTACTCGTTCCCGCTGGCCTGGTCGGTGCGCGGCTGGCTGGACCGGCTGATCGGCGGCGTGGGGCTGCGCCGCGGCCGGCGCGACCCGCACCGCCTCCAGGTCGGCGAGGCGCTGGACTTCTGGCGGGTGGAGGAGATCGTGCCCGGCGAGCTGCTGCGGCTGCGCGCCGAGATGCGGCTGCCGGGCCGGGCCTGGCTGGAGATGCGGGTGGTCCGGGTGGACGGCGAGGGCAGCCGTTACCAGCAGCGGGCGGTGTTCCTGCCGCGCGGGCTGCCCGGGCACGCGTACTGGGGCGCGGTGGCGCCCTTCCACGCGGTGGTCTTCGGCGGGATGGCCCGCAACATCGCCCGCCAGGCGGAGCAGGCGGCCCGCCGGCCCGTAGCCGCCTCCCCGCGCCGCTGAGGCACGCGGGGCTCGGTTGCCGGCCCGCCGGTTCAGTCGCCGGCGCGGGCCCGGTGCCGGCGCGTGTCCAGCGCCGGCGCGGGCCCGGTACCGGCTCCGGGGTCAGTTGCCGGCGCGGGCCCGGTACCGGCTCCGGGGTCAGTTGCCGGCGCGGGCGCCGGTGAGCCGGAAGGCGGTCGTCTCGCTCGGCGGCACGAAGTCGCGGACCGGCTCGTCGCGCAGCGCGAAGGCGAGCACCTCCCCCACCGCCTCGACCAGTTGCGCCTGCACCCGCTGGCCGACCGCGTCGCGCGGGTCGTCGGGGTTCGCGGCGATCGAGGCGACCGCCAGCTGCGGGGTGAAGGCGACCACGGTCTCCGTCGCGTACCCGTCCGAGCTGCCCGTCTTGCCCGCCACCGGCCGGCCGAGCTGCCGGCGCAGCCCCTCCGCGGTGCCGCCGTCGCACTCCCGGTACATCGACTGGTCGCCGACCGCGCAGCGGGCCGCGTCGGCCGCCGCCCGGGCCACGTCCGCGTCCACCGCCTGCCGGCAGTGCGGCCGCGCGGCGGCCACCGGGCGGCCGGCGGCGTCGGCGATCGAGACGACCGGCAGCGGCGCGCACCACGAGCCCTCGGCCGCCACGGCGGCGTACGCGCCGGCCAGGTCGAGCGGGGTGGTGGCGGAGACGCCCAGGGTGAACGGCCCCCACTCGCGCGCGCCGTGGCGGGCCAGCCGCGCGTCGTCCGCGGAACGGAAGACGATGCCGAGCCGCTCGGCCATCTCCACCACCCGGTCCGCGCCGACCCGCTCGGTCAGCCAGGCGAAGTACGTGTTGACCGACTCGCCGAAGGCGGTCCACATGGTGTGCCGGCCGTCCATCAGGTCGGTGGCGTTGCGCGGGCACCAGTACCCGTCGCAGCTCGCCGCCCCGCTCGCCGAGTAGTCGGTCACGATCCGCTCCGGCGCGTCGAACTCCGTGCTCAGCGGCAGCCCGGACTCCAGCGCGGCCAGCATCGTGAAGACCTTGAACGTGGAGCCGGCCTGGTAGCCCTCGATCGCCCCGCCCCCGGCCACCAGCTGGTTGACCGTGTTCGGGTGGTTCTTCTGCCCGGCCGGGTTGGCGGCCACGCCGTAGTTCCGGTTCACCGCCATCGCGAGCACCCGGCCCGTGCCGGGCTGGACCACCGCCGTCGGCGCCGCCCGGCGGTCGTCCACCGAGTAGATCCGGCGGACCTGCTCGGTGGTGGCGCGCTGCACCGCCGGGTCGAGCGAGGAGACGATGGAGAACCCGCCCCGGCGCAGCGTGAGCTGCCGCTCGTCGACCGTCGCGCCGAACGCCGGCTGGGCGTTCCACCAGCGGGTGAACCAGTCGCAGAAGAGGCCCCAGTCGTTGTGCTCCGCCGGCACCGCCGTGCAGTCGTTCGGCGTCTGGCTGGGGCGCAGCTTCAACTGCTCGGCCCGGGCCCGGTCCGCCGCCTCGGCCGGGACCTGCCCGGACTCCACCAGCCGGTCCAGCACGTACGCCCGGCGGGCGAGCGCGGCGTCCGCGTCGCCGTTGATCGGGTCGTCGGTGTGCGGGGAGCGGACCAGGCCGGCCAGCAGCGCCGCCTCGGCCAGGGTGAGCTCCGCCGGCGGCTTCGAGAAGTAGCGGCGGCTCGCGGCGGCCACCCCGTACGCGCCCGCCCCGAAGTAGGCGATGTTGAGGTAGCGGGCGAGGATCTCGTCCTTGGTCAGCTCCCGCTCCAGGGCCAGCGCGTACCGCATCTCCTGGATCTTGCGCGCGGTGGTCAGCTCGGTGGCGGCGGCGCGCTGCCGCTCGCTCAGCCGGGGGTCGTTGCTGAGCACGTTGCGGACGTACTGCATGGTCAGCGTGGACGCGCCCTGCCGGGTCTCGCCGGCCCCCCGGTTGACGGTGAAGGCACGCACCACGCCGCGGAGGTCGACCCCGCTGTGCTCGTGGAACCGGGTGTCCTCGGCGGCGATGACCGCCTGCCGCATCACCGGCGCCACGTCGGCCAGCGGCACGTCCACCCGGTCCTCCTGGTAGAAGGAGGTGATCAGCGTGGTGCCGTCGTTGGCGTAGAGGTTCGAGCGTTGGGGCGTGGGCGGCGTGCGCAGCGTGTTCGGCAGTTCCGAGTACGGCGCGGCGAGCGCCGAGAACCCGATGCCGAAGACCAGCGCGGCCGGGAGGGCCGCCACCGCGAGCGCCAGCCCGGCCAGCACGCCGGCGATCAGTACGGTGAACAGTTTGTCGAGGCGTGCCCGGGTCATCAGCTCTCCCCGCAGGAGCCGGTCAGGACCCACCCAGAATGACCCGAAAGTCCCTCTTGACCGCCCCTTTCCCCCAAACCCGCAGGAAACTCACGCGGGCGGGTACCTCGGGAGGGTTACGGCAGGAGCACGGCGGCGAGGGGGTGCACGCTCTCCTCGATCTCGTCGGCGACCCGGCTGAAGCACTGGTCGCCGCGCCCCCACGGATCGTCGAGATCGTCGGTGGGCAGCGAGGTGGTGCCCAGGCGGGCGGCGTGGGCGGCCTCCACCAGGGCCACGCCGCGCGCGTACACCGCGTCGGGGGTCGCCTCGGCCGCCGGCAGCGCGGCGGCGTCCACCCCGGCGAGCAGCCGGCCGAACTCGCCCAGCACGAACGTGCGCGACGCGGCGTCGGGCCGCAGCGCCACCACGTACTCCTGCTGGTCGGCGGTGGCGGTGAGGACGAGGTCGGCGGCGTCGATGTGGTCCGACCGCAGCTTGCGGGCGGCGAAGCCGGCGACGCTGCCGCCCCGGGAGGTCACCTGGCGCGACGCCGGCGGGTTCATCTCCTCGCCGGCGTGCCAGCCGCCGGTGCCGGCGCTGTGGCTGTGCAGCAGCTCGTCGGCGCGGTCCGGGTCGACCTCGCGGCGGGCCAGCCGTTCCCGGACGGCGAGGGCCAGCAGCCGCTCGGCCATCGGGGACCGGCAGATGTTGCCCATGCAGACGTGCAGCACGGTGAACGGAGGCACTCAGACCCCCTGGCCGGCGAGGATGTCGGGCACCACGTCGCGGAGCTTCTCCAGCCCGACGGCGCCCTGGCGGAGGACCTGCGGCACCTCGCCGGTGAGGTCCACGATCGTGCTCGGCACCGGATCCGGGCAGGGCCCGGCCTCCAGGTAGGCCCGCACCGAGTAGGAGAGCTGGTCGCGGGCCTCCTCGGCGGTGAGGGCGGCCGGCTGGCCGGTCTTGTTGGCCGAGGCGACCGCCATCGGGCCGGTCTCGCGCAGCACCTCCAGCGCCACCGGGTGCAGCGGCATCCGCACCGCCACCGTCCCGGAGGAGTCGCCGAGGTCCCAGCGCAGGCTGGGCGAGTGCGCCACGATGATGGTCAGCGCCCCGGGCCAGAACGCCTCGACGAGGTCCCGGGCCGCCTGGGGCAGCGAGTAGACCAGGCCGTCGAGGGTGTTCCGGGAGCCGATCAGCACGGGCGGCGGCACCTGACGGCCGCCCTTGGCGTCCAGCAGGGCCTTGACCGCGTACGGGGTGAACGCGTCCGCGCCGATCCCGTAGACCGTGTCGGTCGGCAGGACGACCAGCTCGCCGTTCTTGACCGCCTCGATGGCAGCGGCGATGCCGCGGTCCCGGTCGGCGGGCGACCGGCAGTCGTAGAGCATCACGAGGAGTCAGTCTGCCACGTCGCGTCGGCGGCGGCGTGCTGGCCGTCCGTCCGCCGGGACGCGGTCGCGAAGCGGGGCCGTCCGGTCAGGTCCGGGTGGTCGGCGACCGCCTCGAACCGGCCGTCCGCGGCGAGCAGGTCGGGCACCGCCGTGCCGTGCGTGTCGTCGTGCTCCACGCCGAGCACCCCGCCCGGGCGCAGCAGCGCCGCCGCCCGGGCGATCACCGGGCGGATCACCGCCAGGCCGTCCGCGCCGCCGAAGACCGCGTTCGCCGGATCGTGCCGCCCCACCTCCGGGGGTACGGCCACGCCCGACGGCACGTACGGCGGGTTGCAGAGCAGCACGTCGACCCGGCCCACCAGGTCGGCGAGCAGGTCGGCGGCGGTGACGTCCGCCGCCACCACCTCGATCGGCCGGTCCCCCGCGGCGGCCCGGGCCGCCGCGTTGCGCCGCAGCCAGGGCAGCGCCGCCGCCGACCGTTCCACCGCCACCACCCGGGCCGCCGGCAGCTCCTGGGCCACCGATAGGGCGATCGCCCCCGAGCCGCTGCACAGGTCCACCACCAGCGCGGCGTCCAGGCGTCGGCCCTGCGCGATCCCCCAGCCGGCGAGCAGCTCGGTCTCCGGCCGGGGCACGAAGACGCCCGGCCCGACGGCCAACTCCAGGTGCCGGAAGCCGGCGCTGCCCGTGAGATGCTGCAACGGTTCCCGCCCGGCCCGCCGCGCGACCAGCTCGTCGAACCGGTCGAGCTGGTCGGCCGTGAAGTCGTCGGCCAGCGCCAGCCGCCCGCGGGGCACCGCCAGCACGTACGCGGCCAGCTGCTCCGCCTCGGCGCGGGCCGAGGCGACACCGGCGTCGGCGAGGGCCCGGGACGCCCGGGCCAACGCCACGGAAGGGCGCTGGCGTCTCGTCCCTTCGGACGGGTGTTGCGGCACGGTGGTCACGAGATAATCATGGGGCGTCGCGCTGGACATCACGAGCGGATGCGTCCGGACGCACACCGACAGGAGGTCGCGGTGGGTTGGCTCGACCGGGTCACCGACCAGGTTGACGCCCTGTCGCGGGCGCGGACCCTCCAGGAGTCCAGCCAGTCCGCCGAGGCGTACGCGATCCTCGACCGGATCGCCGCCACCACCACCGACCCGTACGCGCGGGCCGACGCCCTGGTGCAGCGCCTCTCCGCGGTGATCAACCTCGGGCGGACGGCGGAGTACACCCGGGCCGTCGAGGAGGCCTCCACCGCCGTCCGCGACCTCGCCGAGCCCTACCTGCTCGGGCACCTCAACGCGCTGGCCGCGCTCGCCGCGCACCACCAGGGCGCGCTGGACCGCTGCGTCACCCACCTGGTGAAAGCCGCGCGGGCGCTGGGCGCGGTGGAGGACCCCGACCGGGACACCGCGTGGGGCTGGCACGACCTGGCGATGGCCTACTCGTACCTCAGCTTCCACGGCTACGCCCTCGGGGCGATCGAACGGGCCCGGCAGCTCGGCAGCGCCGCCGAGATCCCGGAGGAGACCTTCGCCGCCCCCGGGATCCGGCTGCGCAACGCCGTGGCGCTGGACCACAACGGCGACAGCGACGGCTGCCTGCGGGTGCTGCGCGACGTCGCCGCCGACCTGGACCGGTTCCGGCGCAGCGGGCGGGCCGGGAAGCTGCGCCCGAGCAGCCTGGCCGCGTACGGCTACGCCGCCGCCCGGCGGGCGGCCCTCGGCGACCGGTGGGACGTCGACACGGAGGCCGCCCCGGCCCGGCTGCTCGGCCACGGCGGCGACAGCGCCCGGGCGCGCGACATGCGCCAGCTCGGCCAGGTCTGCCTGGCCGTCGCCGAGGGACGGCCGATCGAGGCCGTCACCCGGCTGGACACCGTCCAGGTCTCCACCGAGACGCTGGGCGCGGCCGAACCGGCCCGGCTGCGCAGCATCGCCCTGGCCCGCGCCGGCGACCACGCGGGCGCGCACCGGGCCGACCGGCTGGCGTTCCGGCTGGCCGCCCAGCGCAACGACCGGCTCCGGGACGTCTACATCGACGGCATCGCCGCGCGCATCGACCACGAGGAGATGCGCCGCGAGGCGGCCCGCTTCGAGGGCGAGGCGTTGACCGACCCGCTGACCGGGCTGCCCAACCGGCGGCGGCTGGAGCGCTACATCGCCACCCTGGTCGCCCACGGCGACCGGGTGGTGATCGGCGTCTGCGACCTGGACGGCTTCAAGGCCGTCAACACCCGGCACGGGCACCACTCCGGCGACCTGGTGCTCCAGCGCATCGCCGGGGTGATCAACCGGGTGATGCGCCGGGGCGACTTCGTGGCCCGCTACGGCGGGGACGAGTTCGTGGTGGTGCTGCCCGGCGCCGGGATGACCGAGGCGGCCGAGGTGGGCCGCCGGATCGACGCCGCGGTGCGCACGGAGGACTGGGAGTCGCTGGTGCCCGGCACGCCGGTCGGGGTCAGCGTCGGCTTCGCCGAGGTGGGCGCCACCGGCCCGGGCCTGCGCGACGCCCTCGGCACCGCGTTCGAGGCCGCCGACCGCGCGATGCTGGCGGCGAAGACCCGCCCCCGCGCCTCCTGACCCCGGGCCGCGACGTCAGCGGCGGGTCAGCTCGGTGTCGCCGGCGAGGCGGGCGGCGCGGTCGGCCTCGGCGAGGGCGTCGAGCACCCCGTCCAGGTCGCCGGCGAGCGCCAGGTCCAGGTTGTACGCGGTGTAGCCGATCCGGTGGTCGGTGATCCGGTTCTGCGGGAAGTTGTAGGTGCGGATCCGCTCGGAGCGGTCCACGGTGCGCACCTGCGCCTTGCGGGCGTCCGAGGCGGCCGCGTCGGCCTGCTCCTGGGCCGCCGCCAGCAGCCGGGCGCGCAGGATCCGCATCGCCTGCTCCCGGTTCTGCAACTGGGACTTCTCGTTCTGGCAGGAGACCACGATGCCGGTCGGCACGTGCGTGATCCGCACCGCCGAGTCGGTGGTGTTCACCGACTGGCCGCCGGGCCCCGACGAGCGGAACACGTCGATCCGCAGGTCGTTCGGGTCGATGGTGACGTCGACGTCCTCGGCCTCCGGCAGCACCAGCACCCCGGCGGCGCTCGTGTGGATGCGGCCCTGCGACTCGGTGACCGGTACGCGCTGCACCCGGTGCACGCCGCCCTCCCACTTGAGCCGGGACCAGACGCCGTTGCCGCCCTCGGGCACGCCCTTGGTCTTGATCGCCAGCGAGACGTCCTTGACCCCGCCCAGGTCCGAGTCCTGGGCGTCGAGCACCTCGGTGAGCCAGCCGCGCCGCTCGGCGTAGCGGGTGTACATCCGCAGCAGGTCGCCGGCGAAGAGCGCGGACTCCTCGCCGCCCTCGCCCGCCTTGATCTCGACGATCACGTCCTTGGCGTCGTGCGGGTCGCGCGGGATCAGCAGCTCCGCCAGCCGCTGCTCCAGCGCCGGCAGGCTCTCCGCGATCGACTCGGCCTCGGCGGCGAAGGACGCGTCCTCGGCGACCAGCTCCCGGGCGGCGGCGAGGTCGGCGCGGGCCTGCTCCAGCTCCCCGGCCGCCTTGTGCAGCGGGACCAGCTCGGCGTACCGACGGCCGACCCGGCGGGCGGTGCCCTGGTCGGCGTGGATGGCCGGGTCCGCCAGCCGCTTCTCCAGCTCGGCGTACTCGTCGAGGAGGGCGGCCAGACGCTCGCTGCTCATGCGGGGGAGGCTCCTTCGACGACGAGGACGGGACCGGGGGGAATACGGACGGCGCCCGCGTCCGGCACGAGACCGGACGCGGGCGCCGAACGAGGAGCTACTTGGCCTTCTTGGCCTGAACCTTGGCGTACTTCTGCTGGAACTTGGCCACCCGGCCCGCGGTGTCCAGGACGCGCTGCTTGCCGGTGTAGAACGGGTGGCAGGCGCTGCAGGTCTCGACGTGGATCGAGCCGCCCTTGGCGGTGCTGCGGGTGGTGAACGTGTTGCCGCAGGAGCAGCTGACCTCGGTGGTCACGTACTCCGGGTGGATGTTGGACTTCATCTCGCCTCGGTCCTCTCGTGGGTGGTCGCCGGGTCGCCGTCGGTGTCCGTCGCGGCGCGCGACGGGCTCGGGCGTGAACCGGAACCGGTGGCCGATTGACCAGTGTGCCATGGGCGTACGCCGACCCGGCAATCGGGCCGCACGGCTGGTCCGGCATCGACAACGCACGCCCCACCTCCCGCATTCCCGACGCCTGGCCGGGCATTCATCCCGGCACGGCCGCCGTCGGCGTCGTGCCCCGCCCGGGGCACGCGCCCCGGGCGGCGGGACCGCCGACGACGTACGACACGGAGGACCTGATGGCCCGCCTGATCGCCACCCGGGGACTGCCCGCCTCCGGCAAGACCACGTTCGCCCGGACGCTCCAGCCGTCCGTGGTCCGGGTCAACCGGGACGACCTGCGCCGGATGCTGCACGGCGAGCGGCTGTTCACCCAGTGGGCGGAGTGGCAGGTCACCGTCGTGCAGCGGGCCCAGGTCGAGGCGCTGCTGCGGGCCCGCGCCGACGTCTGCGTCGACGACACCAACCTGCGGTCGCGGACCCTGCGCGACTGGGCCGACCTGGCCGCCCGACACGGCGCCGAGTTCGAGGTGCACGACTTCACCGACGTGCCGCTCGCGGAGTGCCTGCGCCGCGACGCCGCCCGCCCCGAGGCCGACCGGGTCGGCGAGGCGTGGATCCGCCGGCTGCACGAGCGCTACCTGGAGGGCCGTACGCTGCCGCTGCCCGTGCCGCAGGCCCGCACGGGGCGGCCCGCCACGGTGCACGCCCCGTCGACCGAGCCGCCGGAGATCGTCCTGGTCGACATCGACGGCACGGTCGCGCTGAACGTCTCGCGCAGCCCGTACGACATGACCCGCGTCGCCGAGGACGAACCCAACCCGGCGGTGATCGCGGCGGTCCGGGCGATGCACGCCGCCGGGTACGGGGTGGTGTTCTGCTCGGGCCGGGACGCCACCGCCCGCGCCGCCACGGAGGCGTGGCTGGCCCGGCACGTCCGGGTCCCCTACCTCGGGCTGCACCTGCGCGCCGTCGGCGACAGCCGGAAGGACTCCGTGGTCAAGCGGGAGATCTACGAGCGCGAGATCGCCGACCGCTACCGGGTGGTCGGCGTCTTCGACGACCGCCAGCAGGTGGTACGGATGTGGCGCGCCCTCGGCCTCACCGTCTTCCAGGTGGCCGAGGGCGACTTCTGAGGCCCGCAACGTCGGAAAAGGGCCCCTCCCCCCACGCGCCGAGCGTCGGGGAAGGGGCCCTTCCTCACCTCCCGCTAGGCGGCCGGGGCCGCCGCGGCGGCCGTCAGGGTGACGGTCGCCTCGGCGCGTGCGCCGTTGACGTCGACGACCAGCTTGACCTGCGCGCCGGGGCGCAGGGCGGTGAGCTTGCCGGTGGCCGGGTCGAGGCGGGCCACGTGCCAGGGCTTCAGCCCGAGGATCGAGCCGACGTGCACGTTCGGCGAGGCGGACCAGTCCGCGCTCACCGGCGCCGCCACCGGCACCGTACGCCCGCCGGGCTGGGTCACCGTGGCGGTGACCGTCGCCGGGGCGCCGACCGCGACGCTGGCCGGGGCCGCCAATGCGAGCGCGTCGACGTGCGCGTGGAACTCGGCGGCGACCCAGCGCGGGCCCTCGACGAGCGGGTTGCGCCGGGCCCGGTCGGCCTCGGCCGGGCTCACCGGGTCCACCCCGAACTCCGTCCACCCGGTGAAGCCGCCCTGGTCGGCCGGGGTGGAGGGGTTCTTGCCCGAGTTGCCGTTGATCAGGTACGGCACCCCGTCGACCCGGTCGGCGTGGAAGGTGCCGACGTGCCCGCCGACGAAGGCCGCGCCCTTGCCGGTGCGGTGCTGGAAGTCGGCCAGCCACTGCTCCAGCAGCGCCGCCTCCTTCCGGTCGCCGAGCTGGCTGGCCTTGGCCGGGCTCGGGTCGCGCGGCGGGTGGTGGTGCAGCACGACCACCGAGCCGACGGCCGGGTCACCGGCCGCCGAGTCGAGCGCCTCGCGCAGCATCCGCACCTGGTCGAAGCCGCCGCCGCGCAGCGAGCCGGTCGACGAGTTCAGCGTGACGAACCGGGTGCCCCTGTGGTCGAAGGTCCGCTCGGTGTCGCCGAAGGCGGCCCGGAAGTTGGCGATCGGGGCGCCCATGATCTCGTGGTTGCCGGGCACGTAGTAGTACGGCAGCTCCCCGCCGAGTTCCTCGTCCAGCAGCCGCTTGGCCAGCGCGAAGTCCGCCGGGTAGGCGGTGTCGACGAAGTCGCCGTTGATCACCAGGAAGTCCGGCTTCGCGGCCTTGACCTCGCGGAGCGTACGGCGGGCCTGGGCGACCAGGTCGCTGTCCGGGTTCGCCGCGACGAACTGCGCGTCGGACATGACGGCGAAGCGCCAGGGCGCCCCGTCCACAGTGCCGTCACGCAGCACCACCCGGTCGGTACGCGGCTTCTCGGCCGGCGCGTCGACCGTCGGCGGCACCTTCGCCACCAGGTCGTCGATGACCACCTCGCTGCGGTACTGCGCGGCGGCGTTGGTCTCCGCCACGTAGAACCGGCGGACCCGCACCGGGTACTGCACTCCGGCGGGCACGGCGAACTCGACGTACTTCCAGCCCGTCCAGGTGATCAGCGGGCCGCGCAGCACGTGCTGGGTGTCCTGCGCGTCGTGCAGGTGCAGGCTGGGCCACTCCCCCGTGCCGTTGCCGTGGATCCACATGCCGAACGCCTGCGGCTGGCCGGCGACCTCGATCCAGGCCGGCGGGTCGGCGTACGCGGCCCGGGTGCCGGTGGACTGGCTGAAGTCGTACGTCATCTTCAGGCCCGTGCCGGTGCGGCCCGGCGCGGGCGCGACCGCGCCGCTGGCCCGGGCCTGGCTGAACTTCCAGGCCGCCGCGTCGTCGAAGCCGGCCACCGGCACGTCGGTGAGCCCGACGGTGACCGGCAGGACGGTGCTGCTCCGGCCGACGTGGACGGTGACCAGCGCCGAGCCGGTGTCCCGCAGGGCGGTGACGGAGAGGTTACCGTCGGCGGTCGGGGCGATCTTCAGCAGTTCCTTGTCGTAGTCGAGCTTCAGGTCGGCCGGCTCGATGGGGGCGGTGTTGCCCTCGGCGTCGTAGCCGACGACGCCGAACAGCGCGCTGCCCTGCGCGCCGGTCAGGCCGACCCGGTCCACCGTGGAGTCGATCCGGGCCAGCGGCCCGAGCACGGTCAGGTCGAGGGTGCCACGGGCCCCGTCCCGCGAGGCGGTGACCGTGGTGCTGCCGGGCAGGAGGGCCCGGAAGCGGCCCTTGCCGTCGACGACGCCGTGCACCGCCGGGTTGGCCCGCCACGTCGGCGCGCCGGCCGCCGGGCCGTACGTCTCGTCGTGGCCGGCGGCGGTGAGTTGCCTGGTCAGGCCAGGGAAGACGCGGTCGGGCCGACCGCCGCGCACCGGCGCGACGCCGGGGGCGGTGGTCGGGTCGCTGGCGGTCTCCAGCCAGTACCCGGTGAGCCGGCCGCTGCCCTTGGGCGCGTAGATGGCCAGGCCGTTGGGCACGGCGCGCTCGCTGCCGTCGGACGGGCTGTTCTCCACCTGCACGGCCGCCGCACCCGGTTCCCGGGCGAGCAGCGTCGAGGAGCCGCCGCCGTCGAGGTTGAGCGCGTGGTGCGCGCCGAGTTCGGCCATCATGCGGCCCATCTCGGTCTGGGTGACGCCGCGGCTGTCGACCTGCCGGCCGTCCACGGTCAGCATGATCATGCGGCGACCGTCGGCGGAGAAGCCGACGGACGTGCGCGGGGCCAGCGACGCGTCGGCGATGCTCTGCACCACTCCGTCGCGGACCAGCACGTTGCCGCCGCCGACGGCCGCGTGCAGGGTGCTGCCGTCCGCCGGCTTGGGCTGGTAGGCGACGGTCACCGGGTCGCCGGGGCGCAGCCCGGCGAGGGCGTCCGCGCCGGCGTCACGGCCGAGCAGCACGGTGGTGCCGGCCGGGACCGCCCCGCTTCCGGCCGTGCCGCCGACGGTGGCGACGCGGCCGTCGACCACCGTGACCTCCGTGACGCGGGCGGCGCCCTCGACCGCGCGTTGCCGGGTGTACGACCCCCAGAGCGCGGTGAACACGCCGATCCCGTTCGCCTGGATCATGTTGTTGAACTGGGTCAGCGTCACCGGACCGGTGGGCAGGGTCGCGGTGCCGTCGAAGTTCACCTCGATGACCCGGCCGAGCCCCTCGGTGGTGATCGCGACGGCGTTGCGGTGCCCGTTGACCGCCGACTGGACCAGTTGGCCGTCGCGGACGCCGACGCCCTGGGCGGCACCGGAGTTGTTGATGTCGAAGAAGTCACCGTTGACGGCGGCGACCGCACGGGCCGCGTCGACGGCGCCGCGCAGCGGCTCGGCCCGGCTGACCGCGCCGGAGTTGACGTAGTCCACGGTCAGGCCGCCGGTGAGGTCGGCGGTCAGCGCGTCCGCGCGCAGCCAGCCGTCGGCGTCGTACCGGTCGAAGGAGGTCAGATTCAGGCCCGGGGCGACCGGGCGGGTGGTCTTCGCGGTCTCCAGCCCGCCGGCCGGCTCCACGCCGGTCGGGGCCGCGGCGGCCGACATGCTCGCGGCCGGGTCGCCGGCGAGCGTCACGGAGCCCGTGGAGTACGAGGAGGCACGCGGTGCGTCCTCGGCCGCGGTGAGGGACGGGTCGGTGGCCGGAGCCGGCGCGCCGGCGTTCGCCGGCACGGTGCCGGCCAGGGTGAGCAGCGGCGTCAGCAGCAGGACGCCTGCGAGCCGGGCGGATCGTCTGCGGGTACGCATGGGCGACAGTCAACCGGACGGTGAATAGAAGTTTCAATAGCTGCCGGCCAAAGCGAAGGAAAACTCCACCCTTCCGGCTGCCGTCATCGCCGCTACCGGCACCGCCCTCCGGACGGCGGCGCCCGCACCACGCCGTCCCCTGTGCCGCGCAGGCGGGGCCGCTTCCGGCACGGCGGACCGCACCGCCAAACCCGCACGCCGCACCGCCACACCCGCGCGCCGCACCGCCCCGCACGCCGCACGCGCGTGCCGCACCGCAGCGGCGCTCGTGGGCCGCGCGGCCAACCACCTTCGGTCACGGAGAGTGGGCGCCCTTGGGGCCGCCCACCCCGCGCTCCGTCCCCTTTGCTCTGCAGTCATATCCGCACCGGACACTGCGCGTAAGCGTTGCGTATGTGGCTGCAGAGCAAAGGGGACGCGGGGGATGGTGCCGCAAGATCGGATCTCGGGACAGAGTGCCTGGTCAGAAGGCCGCAGCGGTGGCGGCCGGACAGGAAATCTCTTCGCGCGACCGGATTCGAACACGTAGAGTCACATCGGAGCCGCTTCGAGGCGAACGTCACCGATCGTCACCAACCCGGGCCGGCAAGGGTCGATCGCTCCGGGCGGTCCGTCTGCGGACGCGGCACCGGAGCACTGAACGGAACCGGAGGCAGGACGGAACCGGAGGCAGGGACGCGAGAAGGGCACGGCCTTGTGGCCGTGCCCTTCTCGCTGTCTCACCCGGGGAGGGTCACTCCCCCGGCGTCGACTTGGCGATCTGCATCAGGAACTCGATGTTGGTGCGGGTCTGCTTGAGCTTGTCCAGCAGCAGGTCCAGCGCCGCCTGCGAGTCCAGCGAGTGCAGGACCTTCCGGAGCTTGTGGATGATGGCCAGCTCCTCCGGCGCGAGCAGGATCTCCTCCTTGCGCGTACCGGACGGGTGGATGTCGATGGCCGGGAAGATGCGCTTGTCGGCGATCTTCCGGTCCAGCTTCAGCTCCGCGTTGCCGGTGCCCTTGAACTCCTCGAAGATGACCGTGTCCGCCATGGACCCGGTCTCCACCAGCGCGGTGGCGAGGATGGTCAGCGAGCCGCCGTTCTCGATGTTGCGGGCCGCACCCAGGAAGCGCTTCGGCGGGTAGAGCGCGGTGGAGTCGATACCACCCGACATGATCCGGCCGCTGGCCGGCGCCGCCAGGTTGTACGAGCGACCGAGGCGGGTCACCGAGTCGAGCAGCACGACCACGTCGTGGCCCAGCTCGACCAGGCGCTTCGCCCGCTCGATCGCCAGCTCGGCCACCGTGGTGTGGTCCTGCGGCGGACGGTCGAACGTCGCCGCGATGACCTCACCCTTCACCGACCGCTGCATGTCGGTGACCTCTTCGGGCCGCTCGTCCACCAGCACCACCATCAGGTGGCACTCCGGGTTGTTGTGCGTGATCGCGTTCGCGATGGCCTGGAGCACCATCGTCTTACCCGCCTTCGGCGGCGACACGATCAGCGCGCGCTGGCCCTTGCCGAGCGGCATGACCAGGTCGATGACCCGGGTGGTGAGGATGTGCGGCTCGGTCTCCAGCCGCAGGCGCTCCTGCGGGTAGAGCGGGGTGAGCTTGTAGAACTCCGGCCGGCGCCTCGCCTCGTCCGGCTCCATCCCGTTGATGGTGTCCAGCCGCACCAGCGGGTTGTACTTGTCCCGCCGCTGCTCGCCGTCGCGCGAGGCGCGCACCGCACCGGTGATGGCGTCGCCGCGCCGCAGGCCGTACTTCTTGATCTGCGACATGGAGACGTAGACGTCGTTCGGGCCGGCCAGGTAGCCGGTGGTCCGCACGAACGCGTAGTTGTCGAGCACGTCGATGATGCCGGCCACCGGGACGAGCACGTCGTCCTCGCCGACCTGCGGCTCGCGCCCGCCGTCGCGCCCACCGTCGCGCCCGCCGTCGCCGCCGCCCTCGGGCCGCTCACCGCGGCCACGGCGGCGGTCCCGGAACCGGCTGCGCCGGCCACGCCGGCCACCGCTCTCGTCGTCGTCGTCGTTGTCACGCTCGACGCGCTGACCCCGGTCGCCGCGCTCGTTGCGGTCGCGGTCGCCCCGCTCGGCACGCTCGCCCCGCTCGTTGCGGTCGCCGCGCTCCGCACGCTCGCCGCGGTCACCCCGCTCGTTGCGCTCGCCACGCTCGGCACGGTCGCCCCGCTCGGCACGCTCGCCGCGCTCGCCGCGCTCCGCACGGTCACCCCGCTCGGCGCGGTCGCCGCGCTCGGCGCGGTCGCCGCGCTCGGCGCGGTCGCCGCGCTCGGCGCGGTCGCCGCGCTCGGCACGGTCGCCGCGCTCGGCACGGTCACCCCGCTCGGCACGGTCACCCCGCTCGGCACGCTCGCCGCGCTCCGCGCGCTCGGCACGGTCGCCGCGCTCACGGCCACGGTCGGCACGCTCGCCGGCCTCGGCCTCGTCCGCGCGCGGCTCCGCCGGAGTGACCTCCGCCGGACGAGCCGCCTCCGCCGGACGGGCCGCCTCCGCCGGACGAACCTCCGCCGGACGGGCCTCCGCGGCCCGTGCCTCGGAGGTGGCGGCCCGGCTGCGCCGGGTCCGGCCACGGGGCTCGGTCTCTGCCGCCGCGGGCTCCGCCGGAGCCTGCGCCGCGGTGCGCCGCCCGGCCGCCGGCCGCTCGGTGGTCTCGCGGACCTCGGCATGGGCCTCTTCACGGGCGGGAGCGGCAGCGGCCTCGGCCCGCGGTCGAGGGGTCCCGGCGGCGGCGCCGCCCTGCCGCTCGGAGATCGCGCTGATCAGCTCGCCCTTGCGCATCCGGGCCGTGCCCGAGATGCCGAGCGACGCGGCCAGGCTCTGCAGCTCCGGCAGCAGCATCGCCGACAGGCCGGTGCCGCTGCGCCGACGACGGGCGGGGGCGGCGGCGGTGGTGGCATCGCCAGCGACGTTGGAAACATCCGACGTCACGTCGGTGGTGTCGCTCAATGGATTCCTTCCCTCGATAGGCCGGGACTGCCCGGAGTCGAAAAGCAAGGTGGCCGGGCGGCCTCGGTGCACCCGCCTCGCATGGACGCGTCGCGGGAGTCTGTAGCACAGCAGCCGGTCGGTTTCCCGACTCACCGAACGTCGGTGAGCAGGTCTCGCCGTCTGCGGCGACCTGTGAAGACTGCGGTGCGGCGTGGGCCTAGGCAGGGGTGACGGGCTGACCGCCGAGAGCTTCGGGGGTGCGCCGACCCGCAGGGAGATCGCATGCTTCGCGGCTGTGCTAAGTCTAGAGCGTAATCAACTCTTCCGACCTGCGGCAACAGGGTCCCGCTCTGCGTGTCCCAGTCTACCCCGGGCAACCTGTGCTCCGCGCCCGTCTGGATCCAACCGCCAGACCTCCCAACATGTTCCCGGGTCGAAGCCCTCGGGCGGGGCGGTCAGGGCCAGGACGGTCGGGCCCGCACCACTGATCACGGCGGCCACACCGGCCTCACGCAGCGCTTTCACCAGGCCGGCACTGCCCGGCATGCTCTCGGCGCGGTAGTCCTGGTGCAGCCGGTCGACCGTGGCTGGCAGCAGCAGACCCGGGTCGGCGGTCAGCGCGTGCACCAGCAGCGCGGCGCGGCCGGCATTCAGCGCCGCGTCGCCGTGGGGCACGGTGGCCGGCAGCGCGGCCCGCGCGGTCGCCGTCAGGCCGCGCTCCGCCGGCACGAAGACCGTCGGTCGTACGCCGTCGGCGACCGGCAGCGACACCGCCCGGGCGCCGGAGGGCTCCGTCCAGGCCAGGGTGAAGCCGCCGAGCAGGCACGGCGCCACGTTGTCCGGATGGCCCTCGATCTCGGCGGCGAGGCGCAGCGTGGCGGCGTCGTCGAGCCGGGCCTCGCCGTCGGTGACCAGCGCGCGGGCCAGCAGCACGCCGGCGACGATCGCCGCGGACGAGGACCCCAGCCCACGGGCCTGCGGGATGCGGTTCACGCACTCCACCGCCAGCCCGGGCGGCTGCCCGCCGAGCGCGTCGAAGGCCGCCCGCATGGCCCGGACGACCAGGTGCCGGTCGTCGGCCGGCAGCTCCCCGGTGCCCTGCCCGGCCACGGTCACCGTGACGCCCCCCGCCGTCACCTCGGCGGCCACGTCGTCGTGCAGCGCCAGGGCGAGCCCCAGGGCGTCGAACCCCGGCCCCAGGTTGGCGCTGGTGGCGGGGACCCGGACCCGGACCGGGCCGGAGATGAAGTTCGTCGGCACGGGCTCATGGTAGGGCCGCGTACCGACGGGGCGGATGTCCGCCCGCCGGATGGGACCGGGCCGGACGGCCTCGTCGCAGGGCGGTGGTGGCACCGCCGGTCCGTTAGCCTGGCCCGACCGACGGCGGCTGGAGGCAGGGATGCGCGAACTCGGGTACATGGCGACGGCGGTCGTCTTCGAGGCGCCCACGGTGCTGGTGCTGCTGGCCGGCCTCGTACTGGCCGCGACGGCCGGGCGGCGACTGCCCCGCAAGCCCCGGCTGCTGGCGCTGTCCGGGCTCGGTGTGCTGCTGGCCTGCGCGCTGCTCAACGTGGCCTGGTCCCTGCTGCTGCCCCGCGCGTTCAGCTTCGACTGGGGGTACTCGAACTTCCAGCTCATGAACCTGGCCTACGGCGGGGTGCAGGCCCTGGCGTACCCGATCGGGACGGGTCTGCTGATCGCGGCGGTGCTGGTCGGGCGGCGGGCGGGCGGCGCGGAGGCCGGCCCCTTCGGCGCACGACCGCTCGCCGACGGCGGCCCGGTGCCGACCACCGCGCCGGCGCCCGCCGCCCAGCCGGCGCCGCCGACCGGCCCGGGGTGGACCGCGGCGGGCGACGCCGACGTGCCGGCGCAGTGGGGCGGCCGGTCCCGGCCGGACGCGCCGACGGGCGCCGGCGCGGACCGACCCTGACCGCCGGCCGGGTCAGCGGGCGGCGCTTACGGGCGCGCGGCGCGCGGGGCCGGTCGCTGCCGGGTCAGCGGGCGGCGCTCGGGGCCGGCTGCGTGGCCGGGTCCGTGAGCGAGAGCCGGCGGGTGGCGATCCGCCAGCCGATCGCGTAGACCACCGTGACCAGGCCGCAGCTGGCCAGCACCACCCGCTCGTCCACGGTGTCCACCACGGCGGCCACGGCGAGCTGGCTGACCGAGACGGCGAGGGTCGCCAGCATCATGTCGGTGGCGAAGACGCGGCCCCGCAGCCGGTCCGGCACCTCGCCCTGGAGGGCGAAGTTCGACATCACCCAGTTGCTGCCGCCCGCGAAGTGGGCGACGAAGACCAGGGCCAGCACCAGCGGGAACCAGTTGGCGACCGAGGTGCCGAGGTAGGCCAGGCCGTAGAGGGACATCGACAGCGCCAGCCCGGGCAGCAGCCAGGCCCGGTTGGTCAGCACCCGGCGCATTAGGATCGGCCCGACGAGCGCCCCCGCCCCGCGGACCGCGAAGAGCAGCCCGGTGCCGACAGGGCCCACGCCGTACACCGCCGCGAGCAGCGGAAACACCGTCAGCACGCCGTTGCCGAGGCCGACCGCCGACTTCACGGTGACCAGCGCCAGCACCCTCGGCCGGTGTCCGATGTAGCCCAGCGCCTCCCGGATCGCCGGCCAGGTCCGCTGCGTTGGCAGGGCCGCGTCGCGGGGCGCCTGCAACGGCCGGCGGATCAGCGTGGCCAGGCCCGCGGCGACCACCAGGCCGACCGCCGCCACCGAGAAGCAGGCGTACGGGCCGACGGCGGCGCTGAGCACGCCACCCAGGGAGGCGCCGACGACGGTCATGGTGCCCCAGGCCGACCCCGCGACGGCGTTGCCGGCGGCCAGTTCGTCCGGGTCGAGCACGTTGGGCAGGGCCGCCTGGGCCGCCGGGGAGTAGAACGCCTTGGCGACCGCCACCACACCGATCCCGGCCATCGCCAGCCAGGCGGTCCCGGCGCTGCGCACCCCGAGCAGCAGCAGCACGCCGAGCAGGGCCGCCACGTTCGAAATGATCATGATCTTGCGCCGGTCGAACCGGTCGGCGATCGTGCCCGTGTACGGCAGCAGCAACGCCACGATCCCGGTGTCGACGGCGAGCACCAGCGCGCCCCACACCCCGCTGCCGGTCAGGTCCGGCAGCAGCACGAGCAGCGGCACCATGACGAACCAGTCGGCACCGAAGACCACCAGCTCCGCGAGGAAGAGATTGCGGAAGTTCCGGTTGCGGGTGAGGACCGAGACGGTGGACGGCACGTCCGGATACCCTACCGGGCCCCGGCCGGCGGGCCGGGCGTACGGCGGGTACCTGACCGAACGCGAACGCCCCCGGCGGGCGGGACCCGTCGGGGGCGTTCGCGGACGTACCGCTACTCGGTCGGCGGCAGCGGGGACGTGCGGCTCTTCGGCAGCCGCAGCACCTCGAACTGGTCGGTGCCGTCCACCAGCGCGCCCGACGGCGTCAGCCGGGACGCCGGGGCGTCGGCGGCCTCCGCGCCGGCGGTGGACGGGGCACCCGCGGCGGGCACCGGTACCGGCTCGGCGGCGGGCGCCCCGCCGTCGTCGCCGGCCGGGCCGCCGTCGCCCGTGCCGGTGGCCGGGGCCACCCCGCCGGAGCGGCGGGCCCGCCGGGAGCGGAACGACTCCTTGGTGTTCTCCGCCATGGCGTAGAGCGTCGGCACCAGGATCAGGGTGAGCAGCGTCGAGCTGAGCAGCCCGCCGATCACCACGATCGCCAGCGGCTTGGAGATGAAGCCGCCCTCCCCCGTGAGGCCGAGCGCCATCGGCAACAGCGCGAAGATGGTGGCGACCGCGGTCATCAGGATCGGTCGCAGCCGGCGCCGGCCGCCCTCGACCACCGCCTCCTGGACCCCCATGCCCTGGGCCCGGTACTGGTTGACCAGGTCCAGCAGCACGATCGCGTTTGTCACCACGATGCCGACCAGCATGAGCACGCCGATCAGCGCCGGCACGCCCAGCGGGGTGCCGGTGGCGAGCAGCAGGCCGATCGCGCCGGTCGCCGCGAACGGGATGGAGATCAGCAGGATCAGCGCCTGGACCAGGCTCCGGAACGTCGCCACCATGATCAGGAAGACGATCGCGATGGCGGCGAGCACGGCCAGGCCCAGGTCGGCGAAGGCCTCCTCCTGGTCGGCGCTGACGCCGCCGATGGCGAAGGTCGCCCCCGGCACGTCGATGCCGTCCAGCTTCTTCTGCAGCTCCTGGGTGATGGCGCCGAGGTTCGAGCCGGTGGCCGTACCGGTGACGGAGACGCTGCGCTCGCCGTCGATCCGGCTCACCTGCTGCGGGCCCTCGGTCTGGGTGACGTCGGCGATGTCGTCGAGCTTCACCGGCCCGACCGGCATCGCGCGCAGCTCCTCCACCGTGGTCGGCGGCTTGCCCGCGAACCGCAGCACCACGTCCCGCTGCCCGTCGTCGAGCGTGACCTGCCCCAGGGGCGAGCCCCGGAACGCCTGGGCCACCACCTGACCGACGGCGGCCTCGGTGAGCCCGACCCGGCCGGCGGCGACCCGGTCGACGGTGACGTCGACGCGCGGCACCCGCGTGGCGAGGCTGGTGGAGACGTCCTCGACGCCCGCCAGCCCGGCCATCGCCGACCGGACCTCCTCGGCGGCCCGGGTCAGCGCCTCCGGGTCGGCGCCCTGGACGACCACCTCGATCTGGTTGGCCGCCGCCCCGCCCTGACCGGCGCCGAAGCTGACCTCACCGACGGCCGGGCCCAGCGCGTCGAACTCCCGGCGCAGCTTCTCCCGCATCTGCTGAGCGTCGGTGCCGTCGCCGAGCGCCAGCGACCAGTTGGCGACGTTGTTGCCGCCGCCGCCGAACGGGTTGTCCCCGCCGCCGGCGGTGACCTGGTACGTCTCGACGTCCTCGGTGCGCTCCAGCACCGCCTCGATCTGCTTGGCCGCCGCGTCGGTGCCGACCAGGCCGGTGCCCGCCGGCAGTTCCTGGGTGATGCTCAGGGTGTCCTGGCCGGAGTCGTCGATGAAGTTGGTCTCCAGCTGCCGGGACAGGCCGAAGGTGCCGAACAGCACGAGCACGCCCAGCCCCAGCGTGATCCACCGGGTGGCCCGCTTGCGGGTGGCGAACCCGATCACCGGCAGGTAGGCCCGCTGCAACGGGTTGCGCAGCTCCTTCTCCTCGGCCGCCCGGCGCACCGCGGCGTCGTCCGCCGTGCCGCTCGGAGGCTTCAGGAACCAGTACGCGAGCACCGGGATGACGGTCAGCGAGACCAGCAGCGAGGCGAGCAGGGCCACCGTGACGGTGATCGCGAACGGCGCGAAGAGCTGCCCGACGAAGCCGCCCACCAGCGCGATCGGCGCGAATACGGCGACCGTGGTGAGGGTGGACGCGGTCACCGCCCCGGCCACCTCGCGGACGGCGGCGAGGATCGCCTGCCGCTTCGGCTCGCCGTACTCCAGGTGTCTCTTGATGTTCTCCAGCACGACGATCGAGTCGTCGACCACCCGGCCGACCGCGATGGTGAGTGCGCCGAGGGTGAGCAGGTTGAGCGAGTAGTCGCCGATCCAGAGGGCGATCAGGGCGACCACCACCGAGAGCGGGATGGAGACCGCGGTGACCACGGTGGAGCGGACCGACAGCAGGAAGACCAGGATGACCACGACGGCCATCACCAGGCCCAGCAGGCCCTCGGTGGTCAGGCTCTCGATCGACTTCTCGACGAAGGGCGCCTGGTCGAAGACGACGGTCAGCTCGGCGCCGGAGGCCTCCCGCAGCTCGGCGAGCCGGTCCCGGATCTCGTGGGAGATCTCCACCGCGTTGCCGTCCGGGGAGGCGGTGACCGCGATGCCCAGGCTGTCCTTGCCGTTGGTGCGGGTGATCGCGGTGGCCGGGGCGAGCTGCTGCTCGACGGTGGCCACGTCGCCGAGGCGGACCGGGGCCGCCCGGCCCGTCGCCGGCGCGACCACGACGCCCCGCAGGTCGTCCAGGGTGGCGAGCCG
Organism: Micromonospora sp. DT178; assembly: GCF_049841695.1. Classification (NCBI taxonomy): domain Bacteria; kingdom Bacillati; phylum Actinomycetota; class Actinomycetes; order Micromonosporales; family Micromonosporaceae; genus Micromonospora; species Micromonospora sp. DT178. Next base: position 141,847 of record NZ_JBNCKV010000016.1, on the reverse strand, counting down.
GGTACCGACCTGCACCGGGAGCGCGCGGGTGCCGTCGGTCACGGCGCCGGCCGGCACCGTCACGCCGTTGGTCTTCAACGCCGCGCCGAGCGCGGTCGGCTGGAGCTTCGCCGCCGCCAGCTTGGCCGGGTCCGGGGTGACCACCACGACGTCGTCGCGGGCGCCGGTCAGGTCGACCGTCCGCACCCCCTCGATCGCCTCCAGCTCGGGCACCACCGTGGCGCGCAGCTTCTCCGCGAGGACGCGCTGGTCGTCACCGCCGGAGGCGGCGAGCACCACCGCGGGCAGGTCGTCGGTGCTGCCGGCGATGACCTGCGGGTCGACCCCCTCGGGCAGCTGCGCGTCGATCCGGTTGAGCGCGGTCTGCATCTTGTTGACCACGTCGTCCAGGTCGGTGCCGAACTCGTACTGGACCTGGACGGTCGTGGAGCCCTCGCGGGAGGTCGAGGTGACCTGGTCCAGCCCGGGGATGCCCTGGAGGGCGTTCTCGATCGGCTCGGTGACCTGCGACTCGACGACCTCGGGCCCGGCGCCGGGGTAGACCGCCACGATGAAGGCCGCCGGGAACTCCAGCGACGGCAGGAGCTGCTGCTTCAGTGACGGTACGGCGAACGCCCCGAACAGCGTGGTCACCACCGCGATGAGGGCGATCAGCCCTCGGTTGGCGAGGCTGAATCTGGCGAGCAGCGACATCGGCGTGACTCACTCCTGAAAAGGCGATTGGCGGGGGTACGGATTCTCCCCCACCCGGCCGGACCGGCCCCGGTCGGCCCTGCCCCAGTCCGATGCACAGGACTCGCCTACGCCGCGCCGGTTTCCTCCCGTCGACCTCGGCCGGCGCCGATCCGCCGGCGGCTCAGGCGAGGTCGAGGCATCGGGCGGCGGCCAGGGGGTCGTTGGCGATGGTGGTGGGCACGGGCGCGGTGGAGATGGCCCACTCCGGGTCCTTCAGGCCGTGGCCGGTGACCGTGCAGACCACGGTCGAGCCGGCGGGGACCCGACCGGCGGCGGCCTGCTGGAGCAGGCCGGCCACGCTGGCCGCGCTGCCCAGCTCGACGAAGACCCCGACCTCGCGGGCCAGCAGCCGGTACGCGGCCAGGATCTCCCGGTCGGTGACGGCGGCGATCAGCCCGCCCGAGGAGTCCCGGGCGTCGAGCGCCCTCGTCCAGCTCGCCGGGTTGCCGATCCGGATGGCGGTGGCGATCGTGGACGGCTCGCGGACCACCTGCCCGGTGACGATCGGGGCGGCGCCCGCCGCCTGGAAGCCGTACATCTTCGGGGCCCGGGTGGCGTTGCCGTCCCGCTGCTCCTCCGAGTAGCCCATCCAGTAGGCGGAGACGTTGCCGGCGTTGCCGACCGGCAGGCAGTGGATGTCGGGGGCGTCGCCCAACGCCTCGACGATCTCGAACGCGGCCGTCTTCTGGCCGTGCAGCCGGTCGATGTTGACGGAGTTGACCAGGGCGACCGGGTAGTCCTGGGCGAGCTTGGCGGCCAGCGACAGGCAGTCGTCGAAGTTGCCGGTGACCTGGAGCAGCTTCGCCCCGTGCACGAGCGCCTGGGCCAGCTTGCCCAGCGCGATCTTGCCCTGCGGCACGAGCACCGCGCAGGTCAGGCCGGCGCGGGCCGCGTACGCCGCCGCGGAGGCGCTGGTGTTGCCGGTGGAGGCGCAGATGATCGCCTTGTTGCCGGCCTCGACCGCCTTGGAGACCGCGAGCGTCATGCCCCGGTCCTTGAACGAGCCGGTCGGGTTGGCGCCCTCCACCTTCAGGTGCACGTCGCAGCCGAGCCGGGCGGAGAGCACCGGCGCGGGCAGCAGCGGGGTGTTCCCCTCGTGCAGGGTCACGACCGGGGTGGCGTCGGTGACCGGCAGCCGGTCCCGGTACGCGTCGATCAGACCCCGCCACATGTCGTTCTCCCTCGCCTCTACCGCCCCGCCGAGTCGGGTACGCCTCCAGCCTGGACCAGTCTCGCCGCGTGCCCGCCGGCGCACCCGCAGTTAACCACCAGGCGAGACGCGGAGGCGCCCGCCCCGCCGGGGCCGCACCGCGGACCCGGCACCGCCCGACGCGTGCCGCGCAGCGGGCCCGGCACCGCCCGGCGCCTGACGCCGGCGGTCGCGGGCCGACCCGCTCCCGCGAGCGGACCGCTCAGAGCCCGCCCTCGACCCGCAGCACGCTCGCCACCGAGCGGACGATGTCCAGCCCGCGCAGCTCCCGCACGGTGGCGGCGAGCGCCGCGTCCGGCGCCACGTGGGTGACGATGACCAGGTCGGCGTCCTCGCCCCGGCCCGCCGGGCCGCCGCCCGCCGGGCCCTGCCGCACGGTGGCGATCGACACGTCGTGCCGGGCGAACACCCCGGCCACCGCCGCCAGCACACCCGGCCGGTCGGCCACGTCGAGGCTGATGTGGTAGCGGGTCAGCGCCTCCCCCATCGGCCGCACCGCCAGGTCGGCGTACGCGCTCTCGCTGGCCGACCGCACCCCGGCGAGCCGGTTGCGGGAGACCGCCACCACGTCGCCCAGCACGGCGCTGGCGGTGGGCGCGCCGCCCGCGCCCCGGCCGTAGAACATCAGCGGCCCGGCCGCCTCGGCCTCGACGAAGACCGCGTTGAACGCGTCGCCGACGCTGGCCAGCGGGTGGCCCAGCGGGATCATCGCCGGGTGCACCCGCACGCTGACCGTCTCCCGGCCGGCGGCGTCGGCGCCCCGGGCCGCGATGCAGAGCAGCTTGATGGTGCACCCCATCGCCTTGGCGCTGGCCACGTCGGCGGCGGTGACCTCGGTGATGCCCTCCCGGTGCACGTCGGCCGCGCCGACCCGGGTGTGGAACGCCAGCGAGGCGAGGATGGCCGCCTTGGCCGCCGCGTCGAAGCCCTCCACGTCGGCGGTGGGGTCGGCCTCGGCGTAGCCCAGCTCGGTGGCCTCCTCCAGCGCCTCCGCGAAGCCGGCGCCCGTGGCGTCCATGGCGGAGAGGATGAAGTTGGTCGTGCCGTTGACGATGCCGGTGACCCGGTTGATCCGGTCGCCGTGCAGCGACTCGCGCAGCGGACGCAGCAGCGGGATCGCCCCCGCCACGGACGCCTCGTAGTAGAGGTCGCCGCCGCCCTCGGCCGCCGCGTCGTGCAGGGCGGCGCCGTCCTCGGCGAGCAGCGCCTTGTTGGCCGTGACCACGCTCTTGCCGGCCCGCAGCGCCTCGACCAGCCAGCCCCGCGCCGGCTCGATGCCGCCGACCACCTCGACGACCACGTCCACGTCGTCGCGCTTGATCAGGCCGAGCGCGTCGGTGGTGAACAGGGTCGGGTCGACGGGCAGGTCGCCCCGGTCGCGGCCGAGACGGCGTACGGCGATGCCCGCGATCTCCAGCGGGGCGCCGATCCGGGCGGCGAGGTCGGCCGCCTGCTCGTGCAGCAGCCGGACCACCTCGCTACCGACCGTGCCGCAGCCGAGCAGTGCCAGGCGCACAGGTGACGTCATCCCACATCCAATGCCAGCAGGTCCTCTTCGGTCTCCCGCCGGACGATCAGGCGCGCCTGGCCGTCCCGCACCGCGACCACCGGGGGGCGGGGCACGTGGTTGTAGTTGCTGGCCATGCTCCGGCAGTAGGCGCCGGTGCCCGGCACCGCGACAAGATCTCCGGGCTGCACGTCGGCGGGCAGGAATTCATCCTTCACCACGATGTCCCCGGACTCACAGTGCTTTCCCACCACGCGGGCGAGCAGCGGCTCGGCGGCCGACGCCCGGGACGCCAGCGTCGCGGAGTAGGACGCGTCGTAGAGCGCGGTACGGATGTTGTCGCTCATCCCGCCGTCGACGCTCACGTACGTCCGGATCCCGTCGACGTCCTTGACCGTGCCGACCTCGTAGAGGGTGAACACGGCCGGTCCGACGATCGCCCGGCCCGGCTCGATCGACAGGTGCGGCACCGCCAGCCGCTCGGCGGCGCACTCGGCCTCGACGATCCGGCGCAGCCGCTTCGCCAGGTCCTGCGGGGCGGCCGGGTCGTCCTGGGTCGTGTACGCGATGCCGAAGCCGCCGCCGAGGTCCAGCTCGGGCAGCTCCACCCCGCGCGCGTCGCGGATCTGCGCCTGGAGGCCGAGCACCCGGCGGGCGGAGACCTCGAAGCCGCTGGCGTCGAAGATCTGCGAGCCGATGTGCGAGTGCAGGCCACGCAACTCCAGCACGCCCTCGTCGAGCACCCGGAAGGCCGCCTCCGCCGCCGCCCCGCCCGCAAGCGAGAAGCCGAACTTCTGGTCCTCGTGCGCGGTGGCGATGAACTCGTGGGTGTGCGCCTCGACGCCGACCGTGACCCGGATCATCACCCGGGGGCGGACGCCCCGCTCGCGGGCCAGCGCGGTGAGCCGGCCGATCTCGTCGAACGAGTCGAGGATGATCCGGCCGACGCCGGCGTCCAGCGCCCGGCTCAGCTCGGTCACCGACTTGTTGTTGCCGTGGAAGCCGATCCGCTCGGGCGGCATCCCGGCCGACAGCGCGGTGGCCAGCTCGCCCCCGGTGCACACGTCGAGGTGCAGGCCCTCCTCGGCGATCATCCGGACCACGGCGCGGCAGAGGAACGCCTTGCCGGCGTAGTAGACGTCGACGCCGTCGAAGGCGGTGCGGAAGTCCCGGGCGCGCGACCGCAGGTCGTCCTCGTCGAGGACGTACACCGGGGTGCCGAACTCGGCCGCGATGTCGCGGACGCCGAGGCCGGCCACGGCGAGCACGCCGTCGCCGCCGCGCGTGACGTTGCGCGGCCACAGCTGCGGCACCAGGGCGTTGACGTCGGCCGGCGGGCGCAACCACGCCGGCCCCCGGACGCCGATGTCACCGTGCAGCGCACCGGCCTCGTGAGCACGCATCTCAGCTGTCTCCGCTTCGCGACTGCGGGGCTCGCAGGCTCACACCTCGCGCTCGCACGGCGCTCACATCCTCTCCGGGGCCGAGACGCCCAGCAGGCGCAGGCCGTTGGCGATCACGGTGCGGGTGGCGTCGTTGAGCCAGAGCCGGGCCCGGTGCAGGTCGGTGGTCTCCTCGTCGCCGCGCGGCAGGATCCGGCACTCGTCGTAGAACCGGTGGTAGGCCCCGGACAGCTCCTCCAGGTAGCGGGCCACCCGGTGCGGGCCGCGCAGCTCCGCCGCCGTGGCGACCACGGCGGGGAACTCGGCGAGCGCCTTGAGCAGCTCGTTCTCCTTCTCGTGCCCGAGCAGCTCCGGCCGGAACGCCTCGGCGTCGCCCCGGGTCAGCCCCACCTCGGCCGCGTTGCGGCCCACGCTGGCCGTCCGGGCCGCCACGTACTGCACGTAGTAGACCGGGTTGTCGCGGGTGGCCCGGGTCCACAGCTCGACGTCGATGTCGATCGGGGAGTCGCTGGAGTAGCGGGCCAGCGCGTACCGGGAGGCGTCCACGCCGATGGCGTCGACCAGGTCCTCCAGGGTCACCACCGTGCCGGCCCGCTTGCTCATCCGGACCGGTGCGCCGTCGCGGACCAGGTTGACCATCTGGCCGATCAGGATCTCCAGGCTGCGCTCCGGGTCGTCGCCGAAGCAGGCGGCCATCGCCTTCATCCGGCCGATGTAGCCGTGGTGGTCGGCGCCCAGCATGATCACGACCCGCTCGAAGCCGCGCTCCCGCTTGTCCAGGTAGTAGGCGCAGTCGGCGGCGAAGTAGGTCCACTCGCCGTTGGACTTGCGCAGCACCCGGTCCTTGTCGTCGCCGAAGTCGGTGGTGCGCAGCCAGGTCGCGCCGTCGGACTCGAACACCCGGCCCTGCGCGCGCAGCCGCTCCAGGGCCAGGTCCAGCTCGCCCCGGTCGTGCAGGTCCTTCTCGTTGAAGTAGGTGTCGAACTCGACCCCGAAGCCGCGCAGCGAGGACTTGATCTCGGCGAACATGAGCTGCACGCCCTCGACCCGGAAGACCTCCTGGGCGGCGGCGTCGTCCAGCTCCAGCACGTCGGGACGGACACCCCGGACGGCCTCGGCGATCTCGGTGATGTACGCCCCGGCGTACCCGTCCTCGGGGGCGGGCTCGCCCTTCGCGGCGGCGAGCAGCGACCGGGCGAACCGGTCGATCTGGGAGCCCGCGTCGTTGAAGTAGTACTCCGTGCCGACCTCGGCGCCGGTGGCGCGCAGGAGCCGGCTCAGCGCGTCGCCGACGGCCGCCCAGCGGACGCCGCCGATGTGCACCGGGCCGGTCGGGTTCGCCGAGACGAACTCCAGGTTCATCTTCTGCCCGGCGAGCCGGTCGCTGCGCCCGTACGCCTCGCCCGCCTCGACGATCACCCGGGCGAGCTGCCCGGCGGCGGCCGCGTCGAGCCGGATGTTGAGGAAGCCCGGGCCGGCGATCTCCACCGACTTGACCCCCGGGGCCCGGCCGAGCTGCTCGGCGAGGGCCGTAGCCAGCTCGCGCGGCGGGACGCCCACCTTCTTGCTGAGCTGGAGGGCCAGCGTGGAGGCGTAGTCGCCGTGCTCGGGGCTGCGGGGTCGCTCGACCGCCGTCCGCTCCGGCAGGGCGGAGCGGTCGAGGCCACGCTCGGTGAAGACGGCGTGGGCTGCGGAGAGGACGACCTCGGCGAGTTCTGCGGGAGTCACCGATCCATGTTATCGGGGGTAGACTCGGCACCCGCGGCGGCGACCCAGTGTGTGAGACCGGCCCGCCGGATCCCCTGACCGACCGACCTGACGAGGCACGATGAGCATCAGCACACCGGGTGGCGGCCCCGAGCGGCGCCCGAACGTGGTCAGCACCGGCAAGAAGCCGGCGGCGGGCCGGCCGGCAGCAGGCGCCAAGGCCGGGTCCGGCGGCGCCAAGCCCGGGTCCACCGGCGCGAAGACCGGGTCCGGCAAGCCCACGGGCACCCGCCCCGGCGCGGGGGGCAAGGGCCGCAAGCCCATCGCCCCGGTGAAGGTGAGCCAGGGCCGCTCCTGGGGCCCGATCGCGCTCTTCGTCGCCGTGGGTGTGCTGGCCGTGGCGATCATCGGCTACGGCGCCTGGGCGACGTTCCAGGGCGCCAAGCCCTGGGAGGACCGGGCCGACGCGATCGACGGCATCGTCAACTACCGCGAGAAGGACAAGGACCTCGTGGCCGGCGGGAACCACAAGACGGGGCCCATCACCTACACGGTGCTGCCGCCCGTGGCCGGCCCGCACAACGCCGCCTGGCAGAACTGCATGGGCGACGTCTACCCGGCCCAGATCGCCAACGAGCACGCGGTGCACAGCCTGGAGCACGGCACGGTGTGGATCACCTACCGCCCCGACCTGCCCGCCGACCAGGTGACGAAGCTCGCGGACAAGGTGCGGGGCAAGGAGAAGCTGATGCTCAGCCCGTTCGAGGGGCTGGACAAGCCGATCTCGCTCCAGGCGTGGGGCTACCAGCTCAAGGTCGACAACGCCGACGACGGCCGGATCGACGAGTTCATCAAGACGCTGAAGGTCAACGCCTCGGTGGAGGGCCCGACCGCGCTGTGCAGCCAGGGCATCACCGCCACCGGCACCGCGCCGCGTGACGACGCCCAGCAGATGCCGCAGGGCTGAGGAGAGCGATGAGCATCCCGACCATGACCGAGACCAGCGAGCCGGCCAGCCCGGCTCCGGAGGAGCGGCGGTCGCCGGCCCGCTGGGGCACGGCCGCGCTGGCCCTGGCCGTCGTGGTCGGGCTGCTCCTCGGGTACGCGGGCGGCATGCTGACGCCCCGGCTCACCCGGCCGGGCGACGCCTCGCCCGAGGCGGGCTTCGCCCGGGACATGCTGACCCACCACGCGCAGGCGGTGGAGATGGGCCTGGTCGCCTTCGACAAGGGCAGCGACCCGGAGGTCCGCAGCATCGGTGGCGACATCGCCACCGCCCAGCAGGGCGAGATCGGCACCATGCACACGTGGTTGCGTTCGTGGGGGCTCGACCCGGCGGGCAGCAAGCCGTCGATGTCCTGGATGTCCGACGGCGCGGGCCTGGTCAGGAACGGGTTGATGCCGGGCATGGCCACTCCCGAGGAGATGGCGAAGCTGCACGCGGCGGAGGGCCGGGAGCTGGACGTCCTCTTCCTGCAACTGATGATCAAGCACCACCTGGGCGGCATCCACATGATCGACGGGATCCTCGAGGTCAGCGACGAGACCGACGTGGTCAGGACCGCGCAGACCATGAAGAACACCCAGCGCAACGACCTCACCAATCTCCAGAACGCGCTGAAGCGGCTGGGCGGCTGACCCCGCGCCACCGCACCGCTGTCCGTCGAGAGGTCCGCGTCGCCGCCGGTTCGCCCCGGCCGCCGCGGACCTCTCGCCGTTCCGCCCCGAGGCCGAAGCGGGCCGGATCGAGGCCGAATCGGCCCGGCCGTCGCGCCTTGCGCCATCCTCGGGCCGCTCTCCGTCCACGCAGCGCGCCGACACCCGACCGCTCGGCGTCCGGCCTGGCGGGCAGACAGCCCGATTGACCGGAACGCCCGATTCTGACGCTAAGAGAGTTTTCTCCACACATATCGTGACCAGTTGCGATTCGGGCTCGTTGCGCAGGACGTGGGGGTTGCACTGAGAGACGCACGGCGTTCGGTCACCAGCTGGTGCCGGCGCCACACCATCGGCGGTGACGGGGCGGTGGCAGCCGTCCGTCGCGGACAGCGGCAGGGCGAGCCGGGAACGCTCAGCCGCGAACAGGAGCTCGAACTCATCGACGTCCTGCGGGGCGTCTACCCCGACGAGCTGGGCCTGGACGAGGAGCTGTGGACGCGGCAGAGCCTGCACGCCCTCATCCAGCACCGCTTCGCGGCGCCCATGGACGCCGGGGCGGTCGGGGCGTACCTGCGGGCCTGGGGGTTGGGCCCACGGGAGCCCCGCGAACGGGCCTGCGGTCTCTGCGTCGGCGCGGTGGAGCGCTGGGTACGCAGCGAGTACCCGACCATCACCCGGGCGGCGCAGGAGCACCTCGCCGAGGTCTACTGGATCGGCCGCGTACGCCTGCGGGGCACGATGCCGGCGGCGGACGTCATCTCCGCCGTCTCCTCCCGCGGCCGCGTACGCTTCATGATCACCACCCCGTCGGTCGACCCGCCGCTCCCCCGCGACTTCGTGCTGCGGCTCAGCGGCGAGGAACAGCGGACCGTGCACCTGATCGTCGACGGCTCCTGGCCCCGCAACGAGTGGCCCCGGCGCCTGCCCCGCCGCATCGTGCTGCACCCGCTGCCCAGCTGCGGCCGCGCCGTCGCCGCCTGACCGCCCACAGCGCCGGCGCCCGCACCGTACGCCCGACATCGGGTGCGACGGCCCGCGCCGGGGCCGGCCCGCCCCGGCGCGACGGCCGAAGCGGCCGGCGGGCAACGACGAGTGGAACGCCATGGTCGCATCGGACGACGGGACACAACCGTGAGGTTCCACTGGTGCCGCCCGAGGGCGTCCGCCCTCCCCTTGGCGCGGCGTGCGGCGCAGGCGGCACCGGGCAGGGCGACACGAGGGCGGGCACCGGATACCGATTCGGCGTTCCGGGGAGGCGTTTGCTAGTCTTCTCGAGTCGCTGAGCCCCCGTAGCTCAGGGGATAGAGCACCGCCCTCCGGAGGCGGGGGCGCAGGTTCGAATCCTGCCGGGGGCACCACGATGAGCACGATCAAGGCCGCTGACCAGGGCAAGCCCAGGCAGCGGCCTTTGTCGTACGTTCGGCCACGTTCGGCTCTCAGCGGCCCGTGACGGGCGCCTGCACCCGATGCGTGCCGAAGTTGAACGCGGCCGTCGCCTGGCGTGGCTGAGCCGGATCATCAGGCGGGCGGCTGCGGAGCAGGTGCGGCGCATGCGGAAGCCATCGCAGCCACTGCACATCTGTTGGAGACTCCAGCCTCACTCGACAAGCTGGTCTTCCACGAAACGCATCCGCTTGACGATCTTCCCCTCCTTGCTTTTTTCATAACTGGAGTATTCTTTTTGCGGGTCTGCGTCCGACCAATCTACCGCCGCAATGAGATCGTTCTTGTGGTGCTCCATCCGATCCGTGCTCAGGTAGCCCTCGTCCGGCTGCCAGTCCCTCGGCAGGTCGTCGCTCTCCCGGTAGAAGTACATGTGGAAGAAGCGGGTCTTTCCCGCCGCCGCTCCGATTTCCCCCTCGACTGGGTGCTCCTTGCCGTACTTCTCGACCAGCTCCTTCAGTTCCGTCAGATCCTCGGGTGGGTTCAGGATCATGTAGTGCTTCCTGACGGTCACGTGGTCTTCGTCCTTCTTGCCGAAGACCTCCTCCGTGTTTTCGATCTCGAAGATCCTGGTCTCCCCCGAATCCTCATTTCTTGCGCATCCGACCAGGATCAACGGGACGAGAAGCACGCCGACAATCAAGGCCAGGGTCTTCGCATGGGCTCTGGTCACCAGATCCTCCTCAGAGCTGGACTGGCCGCAGCACGGGTGGCGGCGGGGCGGGCCCGCAGCGGCGCGGGCTCGCTGTGAACGCGAGGCGAGAGCAGCGCGATCATGAGCGGGAGACTACCTACTGGATCATGGCCGCCAGCAGAGGCCGCCGACCAGGTTGCCTGGTCGACGGCCTCGCCTGCGCTCCGGCCGCCGCCCGGTCGGGGCGGGCGGAAGGCGTCCGTCAGGTCCGAGGGGCGGTCGCGCGGGCCCAGCGCAGCAGCGCGGTGAAGGCCAGCGCGGCGGTCACCGCCCCGCCCACCAGGCGCACCCGGTGCCCGGCGACGAACTCGTCCGCGACCTGACGCAGGTACTCCGGGGAGTGCGTGCCGACCGGGTCGACGAACATGATCTCGTTGCGCGGCCAGAAGAAGAACACGGAGAACAGGAACTCGCAGGCGACGAAGACCACGGCCGCGCCGGCGACCCACCACCGCAGCCGGCGGTCGCGCCAGGTCAGCACCGCTGCCGCGAGACAGGCGAGCACGACTGTCGCGCCGAGCGGCGGGAAGTAGTCACTCGGGCCGCCCGCCACCAGGAACTCGCGGGCCCGGTCCAGGGACGCCGGCGGGTCCCCGAAGATGTTCGGGTAGAGCATCACGGTCTCGGCGGCGACGCCGCCGAACGACATCATCGCCGTCCACACCAGGGCGATGAGCACCGTCCAGGTCAGCCTGTCGCGGGTCATGGGTCCTCCTGCCGATCCAGTCGACGCCGTGCCGGCGCCGTCCGCTGGGGTCGTCGTCGACGCTAGGTCGGCCGCCGCCGCCCGTCTGCCGCCCGACGGCGCGAACGCGGGGTCGCCTCCGGACGTACGGCGGCACGGACCGGTCGCCCGCCCGCGCGGTCGGGCGTCGCTTCCCGACGTAGCCGAGGTGGCCGACGGGCATGGTCGAGGGGCGACCCACGGCAGTCGACGGAGGGCCGACAGGCGACAGGCCGACGGGTGGCCGGCGACAGGCGACGGAGGGGGCCGAAGGCGGTGGGCGTACGTCAGTCGGCGGCGCGGCGGGCGCGGGCCCGGCGCTTGCCCTCGTGCATGGCCTGCACGCGGGCGACCGGGATGGTGTGGCCCTCGGCGACCAGGTCCGCCGGGAGCGGCTGCGGCGCGGGCAGCCGCTCGGCCCAGGGGTCGTGCCCGACGACCAGCGCCGGGGCGGTGCGGATGGTGAAGTCCGCTGGGGTCACGTCGCCCAGGTCGGCCCAGTCGACCGGGAAGGAGACCGGCACGCCCGGCCGCAGCCGGGGGCTGTAGGTGGCCACCACGGTCGCCCCGCCGGCCCGGGTCGAGTCGACGAACACCTTGCCGCCCCGGTCCTCGCGGATGAAGGCGGTGGTGGCCAGCGCCGGATCCAGCCGTTCGGCGCGGGCCGCCACCGCCCGGGTCGCGGCGGCCATGTCCTCCACCGTCGCGCCCTGCGCCACCGGCACGAAGACGTGCACGCCCTTGGCCCCGCTGGTCTTGACCGCGCCGGCGAGCCCCGCGTCGGCGAGCGCCTGCCGGACCAGCCGCGCGGCGGCGACCGCCAGCGCGAAGGAGTCCCCCTCCGGCGGGTCGAGGTCCAGCACCAGGTGGGTGGGGCGGTGCAGGTCGTCGACCGTGGCCAGGGTGGGGTGGTACTCCACCGCGCGCTGGTTGGCGAACCAGAGCAGGGTGCGCCGGTCGTCGCAGAGCGCGTACGAGATCTCGCGGTGCGACGCCTCGGCCCAGACCGGGGTGCGGGCCACCCAGTCCGGGGTGTACTTCGGCAGGTTCTTCTGCATGAACGGCGGCTGCCCCGGCCGGACCCGGATCACCGACAGCGGCCGGCCCCGCAGCTGCGGCAGGATCCGCTCGTGCACCGCGTCGAGGTAGTCGACCAGGTCCCGCTTGGTCGCGTCGGCACCGTCGAACAACGGCTGGTCGAGGTTGGTCAGCGACACCCCGTCCCGGGTCTCGTCAGCGCCACTCATCCGACCACCTTCGCGGCCCGGGGGCCGGCGGTCAACCGGACGCGGCGGGGCGAACCGCGGCGAACGGATCGCCGCCGGCCCGGACCGCACCCGGGCGGTCTGGTCGTCGGCTACGCCGCCGCGCCCTCGCACGCCTACCGGCCGCCCTCGACGCACTGGCCCACGTCCTCACCGCCCTCTGACCCCTTTTGCGAGCGGAGGTGGTCAGGCCGTCGGGGCCCGCAGCGGGGGTGCGGGCCGGGCCGGGGCGGGTTCCGGGGCCGGGCGACGGCGCAGGGTGGCCAGGGCGAGCAGGAGGGCGGCCACGACGAGGGCGGCGGCCACGGCGAAGGCGGTCCGGTACCCGGCGGCGAGCGCGTCGGCCGCCGCCCACCCGGCGTCCCGCAGGCCGTCGGTGCGGCTGGCGGCCAGGGTCGCGAGTGTGGCCAGCCCGAGCGCGCCGCCGACCTGCTGGGTGGTGTTGACCAGCCCGGAGGCGAGCCCGGCGTCCGCCGGATCGGCGCCGGCCATCGCCAGGGTCGTCACCGCCGGCAGCGAGAGTCCACCGGCGGCGCCGAAGACGAGCATCGCGGGGAGCACGTCGGTCAGGTAGCCGCCGTCGACGGGGAGCCGGGCGAGCAACAGGAACCCGACCACGGCCAGCGCGAGCCCGGTGAGCAGCACCGGTCGGGCGCCGTACCGGGCGGTCAGCCGGCCGGCGAGACCGAGCGAGACCACCGCGATCACCACCGGCGTGGGCAGAAAGGCCAGCCCGGTGGCCGCGGCGTCGAGGCCGAGCACCAGCTGGAGTTCCAGCGCGAGCAGGAACTGGAAGCCGAAGAACGCGGCGACCATCAGGAACTGCACGACGTTGGCGGCGACCAGGTCGGGGGTACGCAGCACCCGTGGCGGCAGCAGCGGGGTCGCACTCGCCCGCTGCCGCAGCGCGAACGCCCCGAGCAGGGCCGCCGCGAGCCCGCCGGCGCCGAGCGTCCGGGCGGAGGCCCAGCCGTGTTCTCCGGTGCCCACGATCGCCAGCACGGCGAGCATCAGGCCGGCGGTGACCAGCACGGCGCCGAGCAGGTCCAGCCCGGCCCGCAGCCCGATGCCACGGTCGGCGTCGAGCAGGCGTACGGCGCCCAGCAGGATCCCCAGCCCGATCGGCAGGTTGATCCCGAAGATGGCGGGCCAACCGGCGAGGTCGGTGAGCAGGCCCCCGGCCAGCATGCCGATCGACGACCCGGCCGCGCCGGTGAAGCTGAAGACGGCGATGGCCCGGGCGCGCTCGCCCGGGGCGGGGAAGAGCCGGACGATCATGCCGAGGCTGACCGCCATGGTGAGGGCCCCGCCGGCGCCCTGGAGAAAGCGCGCCACCACGAGCACCGCCGGGCCGGTCGCGACTGCGCAGAGCAGCGAGGCGAGGGTGAACAGCGCGACGCCGGCCAGGAAGACCGCCCGGCGGCCGAGCAGGTCCCCTAGGCGTCCGCCGAGCAGCAGCAGCCCGCCGAAGGCGACGAGGTAGGCGTTGACCACCCAGGCCAGGCCGGTCGCGGTGAAACCGAGGTCCCGTTGGATGGCCGGCAGCGCCACCGCGACGACGCTGCCGTCCAGGATGATCATCAGGCTGCCGGCGCAGAGCAGGAGCAGCGCCGGCCAGCGGGAATCGACGGTACGGGTGGACATCGAGCGGCCCCCTAGGTGCACGGTTTGTTACCAGGGCCATCCTCTGTGACCATGAGGCGGAGCGTAAGGAGGCACTTTCATGTCCCAGGGGAACAGCGATGTGACCGTCGGGCGGGCGCCCCAGGCGTGCGGGGCGGTCGACGAGCCCTTCACCCCCGGCCAGGCCAAGGCGTGCACCGTCCGCGAGGTGCTCGACCGGGTGGGCGGCAAGTGGAGCATCGGCATCCTGGTGGCTGCCTCCCAGGGCCCGGTGCGCTTCACGGAGCTGGAGCGCTGCGTGGAGGGGATCAGCCGCCGGATGCTCACCCTGACCCTGCGCAATTTGGAACGCGACGGCCTGCTGCACCGGGAGGTCTATCCGACCGTCCCGCCGAAGGTGGAGTACACCGCCACCCCGATCGCGCTGGAGCTCTACGAGTCGCTGATCGCCCTGACCAGCTGGGCGGAACGGCACCGCAGCGCGATCGCCGACGCCCGGGCCACGTACGACCGGGCGCACGGCGCGGCCGACGAGGCGCTCCCGCACGCCCCGGAGGGGTAAACCTCGACGGCGTGTGGGGAACGCCACGCCCTCGATCTGACCGATCGGTCAGGGTCTGACCGATCGGTCAGGCATGCTGGTCCGGGGAGGTGGACCGGCATGGCGCGGATGGTTCCGGAGACGCACGACGAGATCCTTTCGGCGGCGGCCCGACGCTTCGCGACGACCGGCTACCGGGGCACCTCGTTGCAGGACATCGCCCGCGAGGTGGGCTGCTCCAAGGCGGCGGTGCTCTACCACTTCGCCAACAAGGAGGCCATCCTCACCGAGCTGATGGCCCCGGCGATCGACGTCCTCCAGGCGCTCGACGAGCGGATCTCCGCGCATCGCGGCGCGGACGCCCAGCGGGTCGCCGCCGAGGGCTTCGTCGACCTCGCGGTCCGCTTCCGTCGCGAGATCGCCCTGCTCCGGGGCGAGTTCCCGGAGCTGCTCAAGCAGCCCGCCTTCGCGCACATCCAGCGGATGTCCGAACGACTGGTCGACGCGCTCGCCGGACACCCGGCACGCCCGTCCGCCCGGATCGCGGCGCTGGTGCTGCTCGCCGGCATCTCCGAGACCTGCGGGGAGTTCGCCGACGTACCCGACGAGGAGCTGCGCGCCGCCCTGCTGGCACTCGCCCGGCGGGCACTGGAGCCCGTCGACTGATCCGTACCCAACCATCCACGACCGAGGACAAGGAACTCATGGCCACCCTGCTCTACCGGCTCGGCCGGGGCTCGATGCGCCGGCGGCGACTCGTCGCGGCGATCTGGCTCGTCGTACTCGTCGGTCTCGGCCTCGCCGCCGCGACCCTGCGCGGCCCGATAGCCGACAACTTCACCATGCCCGGCACCGAGTCGCAGCGCGCCCTGGACCTGCTCGCCGAGCAGTTCCCGGCGGCGAGCGGCGCGACCGGCACGATCGCGGTCAAGGCGCCGGCCGACGGCGCGCTCGCCGGCCCGCAGGGGCAGGCCGTGGTGAAGGAACTCACCCAGGAGGCCGCCACGCTGCCCGGCGTCGTCGGCGCCGTCGACCCGTTCCAGGTGGGGGCGGTCTCCCCGGACGGCCGGTACGCGCTGGTCCAGGTCCAGTTCGCCACCGGCGCCGACGAGGTGACCGACGCCCAGCGCGACGCGTACGAGAAGGTCGGCGAGCGGGCCGAGGCCCAGGGCTGGGAGGTCGCGCCCGGCGGCGAGGTGCTCAGCAGCGTGCCGGAGGTCGGCTCGACCGAGGCGATCGGTGTGGCGGTCGCCGCGATCGTCCTGGTGGTCACCTTCGGTTCGCTGGTGGCGGCCGGGATGACGATGCTCAACGCGCTGATCGGCGTGGGCGTCGGCATGGCGGGTCTGTTCGCGATCAGCAGCGTGGTCGACCTGAGCAGCACCGCGCCGATCCTCGCCCTGATGCTCGGCCTCGCGGTCGGCATCGACTACTCGCTCTTCATCACCTCCCGCTACCGGCAGAACCTGATGGAGGGGCTGCCACCGGACGAGGCGGTGGGCCGCGCGGTCGGCACCGCCGGCTCGGCCGTGGTCTTCGCCGGCGCCACCGTGGTCATCGCGCTGGCCGGGCTGGCCGTGGTGAACATCCCGTTCCTGACGGTGATGGGTCTGGCCGCCGCCGGCACGGTCACCGTCGCGGTGCTGGTCGCGATCACGCTCCAGCCGGCCCTGCTCGGCTTCGCCGGCCGCCGGGTGCTGCCCCGCAAGCTGCGCGCCACCGTGCCGGCCGGGGACCGGGCGGCCGACGCCGCCGACGCGGGCACCCCGCGGGCCGAGGACCGGTCGGGCTTCGGGTTCCGCTGGGCGCGCCTCGTCACCCGGTTCCGGGTGCCGGTCATCCTGGTCGGGCTGATCGGGCTGGGGCTGCTCGCGCTGCCCGCGCCCGACATGCGGCTGGCGCTGCCCGACGCGGGCACCGCGCCGGTCGGCTCGGCCGCCCGGGAGTCGAACGACGTGATCACCGAGGGCTTCGGGCCGGGCTTCACCGGCCGGCTCGCCGTGGTGGTCGCCGGGGACACCCCGGAGGCGACCTCGGCCGCCATCCCGCAGGTCACCGCGCTGGTCCAGCGCACCGAGAACGTCCTCGCGGTGGCCCCGCCGCAGCTCAGCCCGGACGGCCGCACCGCGCTGCTCGGGGTGGTGCCGAAGACCGGCCCGACCGAGGAGGCCACCGAGACCCTGGTCAACGACGTCCGCGCGGCGGTGGGTGAGTTCCGCGACGTCGACGTGCTGCTGACCGGGGCGACCGCGATCGGCATCGACGTCTCCGAGAAGCTCTCCGACGCCCTGCCGGTCTACCTGCTGCTGGTGGTGGGCCTCTCGGTGCTGCTGCTGATGCTGGTCTTCCGCTCGCTGCTGGTGCCGGTCAAGGCCGCGCTGGGCTTCCTGCTCACCGTCGCCGCCACCTTCGGCATCACCGTGGCGGTGTTCCAGCAGGGCCACCTCGCCGACCTGCTCGGCCTGGACACGCCCGGCCCGCTGGTCAGCTTCCTGCCGATCCTGCTGATCGGCATCCTGTTCGGCCTGGCGATGGACTACGAGGTCTTCCTGGTCTCCCGGATGCGGGAGGACTTCGTGCACGGCGACACCGCGCAGCAGGCGACCATCAACGGGATGGGGCACGGTGCCCGGGTGGTGACCGCCGCCGCGCTGATCATGATCTCGGTGTTCGGCGGCTTCGTCTTCCTCGACGACCCGGTCATCAAGTCGATGGGCTTCGCGCTCGCCATCGGCGTCGCCATCGACGCGTTCGTGGTCCGGATGACCATTGTGCCGGCCGTGATGTCGCTGCTCGGCAAGCGGGCCTGGTGGCTCCCCCGCTGGCTGGACAAGATCCTGCCCAATGTCGACATCGAGGGCGAGGGCCTGCGCGCCCACCTGGACGACAGGTCCCCCGCCCACACCTGACCCACCACCGCTCGGTCGATCATGCAGTCGTGGCGCCCCGCACAACCGGTGAAACCGGTCGGAACGGGCACCACGACTGCCTGATCAGCGGGATCGGAGCGGGGGCCGGGTCAGACGCCGGCCGGGTAGGTCTCCATCTCGCCCGGGGTGGTCAGGGCCGGCAGGGGGTGCAGGGCCGTCGTCTCGTCGCACCAGACGAAGGCGTCGTAGCGCTCCCCCAGCCGGGTCGGCACGTAGTTGCCCCACGACTCGAAGGACGGGTCGTAGACCACCCCGATCGCCCGGTGGTCGGCGGTCCCGGTGACCCAGCCGGGCTGGTCGTCGCCGCCGAAGACCAGCACGGCCCGCTCGGGCATCAGCTCGTGCAGCCGGTGCTCGACCGAGCCGGGGCGGGCCGGCGGCACCACCATCGCCTCCGCCGGCGAACCCCAGCGGGGCGCGGCGATCACCGTGCCCCGGTAGCCGCCGAAGCCGACCAGGACCACCTCGTCGGCGCCGTGCCGCTCGCGGGCCAGCTGGCCGATGTTGACCATCCCGTCGCCGGCCATGTCGGTGGCCCGGGCGTCGCCGATGTGCGTGTTGTGCGCCCAGACGACGCCCCGCGCGCCCGGGCCGTAGCGCTCCAGCAGCCGGTCCAGGGTGTCCGCCATGTGCGTGTCCCGGATGTTCCACGACTCCGGCCCGCCGCGCACCATCGACCGGTAGTAGCGCTCCGCGCCGGCCACCACCTCCGCGTTCTGCCAGGCCGAGAAGCTGTCCGGGCCGTCCCCGGCGGCCTGTTCGCGGGTACGCGCCAGCAGCCGCACGACCTCCTCCTCGCAGCGGGCGGAGACGAACCGGCTCGCCATCCCGTACTCCTCGACCCGCTTGCCGTACGGCTCGAAGCAGCGGTACGCGTCCTGCGCCGCCTCCAGCGATCCCGGGTCCTCCTCGCCGAGGTAGTCGAAGATCGCCTGCATGGACTCCCACAGGCTGTAGACGTCCAGGCCGTGGAAGCCGGCCCGGGCGTCCTGGGGCCGCTCCACGTTCCACGCCCGCAACCAGGAGCAGAAGCGGGCCACCTCGGCGTTCGCCCACATCCAGGTCGGCCAGCGCTCGAAGCGCTCCAGCGCGACGCGCGGGTCGGCGGCTCCGCCCGGTGCGGCGGTCACCGAGCGGTGCACCCGGTCGCAGTCGGGCCAGTCCCCCTCCACGGCCACGAAGGAGAACCCGCACTCGGCGATCAGCCGGCGGGTGAGCTGTTCGCGCAGCCGGTAGTAGTCGTAGTTGCCGTGCGTCGCCTCACCGATCATCACGATCCGGGCGTCCCGGACGCGCTCCAGCAACGGGTCGAAGTCGCTCGGCGCGCCGAGCCGCTGAACCAGCATGCCGGCGGCTACCCGGCGCGCCGCCGGGGCAAACCGCCGATCGTCGATCGGCGGGCGTGTGCCGGCGGGCTGAGCGGGTAGCCCGCCGGCATGACCGTCACCGGCGTGCAGTTGCAGGAGTACCTGGCCGGGCTCGACTACCCGGTCTCCCGGGAGGACCTCATCCGCTGGGGCCAGGAGAACGGGGTCAGCACGGCGACGCTCCAGACGCTCCGGGCCCTGCCGGCGGAGGAGTTCGACTCCCCCGCCGAGCTGAGCGAGGCCCTGAACACGCTGGCCTGACCCCTCAGCGGGCGTGCAGCAGCCGGAACAGCACCAGCCACTGCTCGGGCCAGACGTGCCCGACCGGGGTGGCCGGGTCGAGCCGGGTCGCCCGCAGCGCCGCCGCCAGCCGCGCCCGCGGGTGGTGCCGGGCCAGCGAGGCCGCGAGCGAGCCGCCGACCCCGTCGAAGCCGAGCTCCACCATCCGGCGGTACGCGGGCAGCGCCGACGCGGCCAGCAGCGGCTCCGGCCGCCGCTCGACGCGCAGGATGCCGGCGTCCACCCTCGGCACGGGGCGGAACGCGGTGCGGGGCACCCGCCCGGCGAGCCGCCAGCCGAACTCCGGCCAGGTCAGCACCGTCAGCCTGGTCCAGCGGCCGTAGTCGCCGCTGCGCCGGCGGGCGTACTCCGACTGGGTGAGCAGGGTGGCGGCGCGCAAACCGGGCGCGGCCAGGCACCACCGCACCACGGCCGAGGTCAGCGACCAGGGGATGTTGCCGACCACGTCGAACTCCTCCGGCGGCGGGGTGACGGTGAGGAAGTCGACCTGCCGGTGCGTCACGTTCGGCAGGGCCGCGCAGACCCTGGCCAGCTCGGCTCCGGCGGCCGGGTCCACCTCGTACGCCGTCAGGTGCCGGCAGCGGGCCGCGAGCGGCCGGGTGAGCTGGCCCCGGCCGGCGCCCACCTCCAGCAGGAGCCGGTCGGGCCCGGGGCGGGCGGCGTGCACCATCCGGGCGATGGCGGCCGGGTCGGCGAGGAAGTTCTGGGAGAGTACGCGACGGGACCGGTCACGTTCGGTTGCTCGGGTACGGCGAGGCGCCACGGGTCGTCGTCCTGTCTGTCGCCGGGCGGCGACGGAGCGGACAGGCAGCCGCGAGCGGGGCCTGTCCGAATGGTCCGGGGACTCGGACGGCCCTGTGCGGGACGCGGAACGCGGGATCGGCGGCGCACGGCGTGGCGCCACGCCGGGGCGGCTACCGGGGCGGCGCCGACGGGCGGCACTCAGCCCCGGGACGGCACCCGGAGGCGTGGCGGGGGCGGCGTCGCGCCCGGGGATGCCCGGGCGGGGCGCCGCGTGTGCGGTGCGGGGTCAGTCGCGGGTCGCGCCGGCCAGGGCCGGACGCCGGACTCGCAGGCGGGCCGCCAACAGCGACCCGAGGACGGCCGGCGTACCGACCCCCTCGATCAGAGCGTGCGCGGACATGCGGCGACCCTAGCCGCGCCCGTCCCCGGGAGGCGACCGCTTTTCCGCTTCCGCGGTGCGCCCTCAGCCCGGCAGGTCGACGGTGCGGCCCTCGGCGCGGGCGGTCTCGGCGGCGGCGAGCACGGCGACGACCTCGCGGCCGAAGCGCACGTCGCAGCGGTGGTCCCGGGTGCCCGAGCCGATCTCCTCCAGCAACTGGTCGATCGCCACCCCGAACGCGGTCGCCGAGTCGCCCTCGCCGGCCGGAACGCTCTCGACGCCGTTCTCGCCGTAGAAGACGAACTCCCGGCTCACCGCCTCCTGCGGGGCGTCCAGGGTCAGCGACACCGTGCTGGTCGCGCCGCCGTCGTGGCTGAGGAGCAGGTGGACGAGCCCACGCGGCCCGTCCATGGCGGCGACGCGGGTGACCCGGCCGAGCACCGGCAGGATGAGCGACAGCGCGTGCGGGCCGATGTCCCACAGCGCGCCGTGCTCCCGCCGCCAGGGCGAGGCCCCGTAGGGGCTGCCGGGCTGGAAGATGGAGCCGAACCGGATCGCCTTCGCGGTGTGCCACCCGCCGACGGCCGCCGTCGAGGCGAGGAAACCGGCGACGTCCGGCTGGTAGCGGCCGGTGAAGAACACCACCGAGGCGACGCCCGCCGCCTGCGCGGCGTCGACCACCCGGTCGGCGTCGGCGACGCTCAACGCGAGCGGCTTGTCCAGCAGCAGGTGCCGGCCGGCGGTGGCCGCGCGGACCGCGATGCCGGCCTGGACGTCCGGCGGGAGGGCCACGGCGACCGCGTCGCAGGCGTCGATCAGCGCGTCGGCGTCGTCGAACGCCGGCACCCCGTAGCGCTCGGCCAGGGCGGCGGCCTTGCGCGGGTCCCGGCCCCACACGCCGGCGAACGCGACCCCCGGGTGGGCGTGCAGCGCCGCAGCGTGCGTCTCCGCCGCCCAGTGACCGGTGCCGAACAACCCGAACCGCATTACGAGCACCTCCACCGTCGTCGTCACACCACGGTACCCGCGGCCACGAGCCGCGCCGGGCCCTGTGCCGGATGTCGCCGGCGCGTCCGTCCTTCCGGGACCGGCCGTCAGGGTCGCGGCTGGTTCGATGTCGCCCCTTCCCCGCCGGAATGCTGCCCGGCCGGCACGTGCCCGCTCACCCTCACCGCTGGTCGTCGCGGACGATCCGGCGGTGACCCGGTGCTCAGGCCCGCAGGGCGGCGGTCAACCGCTCCGCGGCGGCCTGGGCTCCGTCGGTGCTGATGGCGGCGGCGAACGCGCGGGCGCGGGCGGCGGTCTCGGGCCGCAACGCGGCGCTGAGAGCCGCGGTCAGCGACTCGACGGTCGGCACCGCGCCGGGGTGTGCGCCGCCGATGCCGAGCGCGGAGACGCGTCGCGCGAAGTAGTGCTGGTCGTAGACCTGCGGGATGACGACCTGCGGGGTCCCGGCCCGCGCGGCCGTGGTCGTGGTGCCCGAGCCGCCGTGGTGGACCACCGCGGCCACCTCCTTGAACAGCGCCTGCTGGTTCACCTCGCCGACGACCAGGCAGTCGGGCGCCCGGCCGGCCATCGAGAGGGGTGCCCAGCCCCGGGAGACGACCAGGCGGCAGCCGACCGCGCGCACCGCCTGGATGGCCGTCTCCAGCACGCCCGGGGGTGCGGCGACACTGCCGAATCCGACGTAGACGCACGGCTGGTCGCTGGCGTTCAGGAAGGTCGTCAGCTCGGCCGGCAGGGCCCGCTCGTCCGGCAGGAGCCAGGCGCCCGGTTGGTAGACGGCCGGGTCGGCGGTGTCCGGCCAGGGCGCCAGCGTCCGGTCGGCCGCCAGCCACGGCTGGTCGGTGTGGATGTGGTCGCTGACGTCGTCGACCGGGAGCAGTCCCATCGTCGCCCGGAGCGCGTTGAGCGGCGCGCCGAAGGTGTCGTTGACGTGCCGCTGGTTGGCGGCCCACAGCTCGCGGTTGTCGGCCGACGCGGGCGCGGGCACCTCCCCGAGGGCCGGCAGCGGTAGCGGAGGGTGGTGCGGTGAGGGAAGGGCCGCCGGGCAGAACGCCGTGAAGACGTACGGTATGCCGCGCCTCTCCGCCACGGTGCGGGCGGCGATCTGGAGGCCGGTCGACGCCACGATGGCGTCACAGTCCCGGGCCGCCTTCGACAGCACCTCGAACTGGATGCCGACGGAGGACTCGGCCAGCTGACGCACCTGTGCCGGCGAGGGGCGGGGCACGGCGGCCCGCGGCCTGGGCGCGGCCGACCTGCGCCAGGGCGGGCCGACGGGCACGAAGGGAATCTTGAAGGTGGCCACCCACCGGGCGAAGTCCGGTGGGGCGCAGAGGCGAACCTGCAGACCGAGAGCCTTCAACCGCGATGCCAGCGCCACCAGTGGTTGAACGTCGCCGCGCGACCCGAGGGTCGACAACAGTACGCGCATGATGCTCGCCTTTCCGTCTGTAGCGGCGGATCCGGGCGCGGTGGAGCGAGCCGGGACCCAGCACGTCGGGTCCGGCCGCACCGTCGATCTGCTAGCCCGTCGGAGGGCGACCCGGCGCCATTGCCGTGGGTCGCGCCCTGGTGGTCACCTGGCCGGGCACCCGGCGCGCGGCGCCGGTCACGGGCTGGCGGGCCCGTAGCGTCAACACGTCGCCGAGCCCCTCGACCGTGCGCAGCTCGGCCGCGTACTCGGCGGCCTGTGCCTGGCGCAGGTAGTCCAGCGTCTGCGGGTCGGCGGCGCACATCCCCGGCGTCGCGTCGGCGGTGGCGACCAGGTGGACCTCGCCGGCCAGCTGCACCGAGGCGGAGATGAACTGGCAGAGCTCCGGCCACAGCAGGTACCGCCAGAAGTCGACGCTGACCACCGCGTCCAGACTGCCCGCCGGCATGGGCGGGGCGACGCCGAGCAGGTGGAAGTTGGTCGGGCCGATGGGTGCGGAGTAGTCGAAGGTGAGCGCCGTGGCGGGCAGCCTCGCCTCGGCGCGGCCGGTGCCGATCCAGAGCGCCCTGGGTCCCCGCAACTTGCCCGCGAGGCGCGCGGCGGCGGGCCCGATGGCGCACGCCGACCGCTCGACGCACTCGTCGACGAGCGACCGGTAGTACAGGATCCGCCGGACCGCCTCGTATCCCATGACCGCGGTGAGGAACTCCCACTCCAGGCAGGGGTACAACCTGGCGGCCTGCTGGAAGTTGGCCTTCATCTCCATCCAGTTGCGGGTGATGTTCTTGTGGTGCGGCAGGTGGACGACCCGGGCCTCGTCGTCGTAGCCGAAGTTGACGCCGTCCGGCAGGCTCTGGTCCACGCGGTAGAACAGCTCGACGTCCTCCACGCCGTAGCTGAGACCGAACGCCTCGCGGTAGCCGCCGACCTTCGCGAAGAGCGAGGTGGAGAGCGAGATGTTGTGCGTGTAGGCGATCACCCAGCCGGCCCGGAGCCAGTCGCCGCCGTCGTCCGGGAGTCCCGTCGCGAACCGCAGGTCGCCACCGTGCGGGAAGCTACGCGCGATCGTGTCCGACTCCCCGGACAGCACGGCGGGGAGGTCCGCGAGGCCGATCTCGTCCCGCCGGCCGATCAGCACCGCCGCGTTGCCGGGCGTGCTGTGCCACGTCAGGTGCCTCTCCAGCAGGTCGGGCACGGCCCACGAGTCGGCGTCGAGGAAGACGAGCAGGGGTGCGGTGGCGTGCCGCGCCCCTTCGTTGCGGGCGACGGAGCGACCCTTGCGCCGGGGGAGTTCCACCACCCGCAGGCGGAGACCGGCGCCTTCGGCGAGAGCCTCGGCGTACCTGTCGGACGAACCACCGTCCCGGACCACGATCACTTCGAAGCGTTCCGGCGGCAGCGTCTGCCGGGCCAGCGCCCGGAGGGTCAGCGCGAGGCACTGCGGATCCTGGTATGTCGGCATCACCACGCTCAGCGCCGGGGGGATGGTGGGCAAGGACATGGGGATCCTCTCCGTCAGACGAACGTGCCGTCGGAGGTGGCGACGATGACGAGAGAATAACGTTCCGCAACGTTCTGCTTACCGGCGAGTAGGGGTCAATAGGGGTACCCCACTGTCCTCTGACGACATTCGTCGCCGCCTTGGCCGGGCTCGCTCCCACGCCCGCCGGTCCGACGCCGCCGGACCCCCGGGTGCCGGGCCGGGCGGACGGCTGGCCCCTGTGGAGGGGGCGGCGGGTGACGGGGTGTACTACGCGGGTTAGTAGGCTGTGCCGGTGACCGAATCACGCCCCGGACGGCCCCGATGACCAGCGCAGCGTCGGCGGGTTCGCCGGTGGACGGGCTTCTCGCGACCGCCTCGATCGTGCTGTCGCTCCTCGTCGCCGTCTGGGCGCTGGTGGCGACGCTGCGGCACCGCGCGCCGGACCGGGCGCAGTTCGCCGGCCTGGCCGTGCTGGAGGTGGCGCTGCTCGCGTTGGCCGCGGTGGCGCTGGTCGCCCTCGGCGACGGCGAGCGCCCCGACGAGCCGGGCGCCTTCTTCGGCTACCTCGCGACGGTGGTCTGCCTGCCGCCGCTGGCCTGGGTGCTGGCCCGGATGGAGCCGACGCGCTGGGGCTCGGCGATCGTCTGCGCGGTCTGCCTGGTCACCCCGGTGGTCGTCGTACGGCTCCAGCAGACCTGGGAGGTGCTGGGTGGCTGACGTACCCGCCCCGAAGGTGAAGCGGACCAACGCCGGCCCGGGACGGCTGCTGATCGCGGTCTACCTGCTCTTCGCGATCGCCGCGACGAGCCGCGCCGGCCTCCAGATCGCCACGAAGTTCGACGAGGCGCCCGTGGCGTACCTGCTCTCGGCCCTCGCCGCGGCCATCTACATCGTCGCGGCGGTGGGGCTGGCCCGCGCCGGCGCCGCCGGCCGCCGCGTGGCGCTCGCGTGCTGCGCCGTGGAGTTGGTCGGGGTGCTCGGCGTCGGGGCCCTCAGCCTCGCCGACCCGGAGCTCTTCCCCGACGAGACGGTCTGGTCGCAGTTCGGCAGCGGGTACGGCTACATCCCGCTGGTCCTGCCGGTGCTCGGCCTGCTCTGGCTCTGGCGCACCCGCCCCACCAACCCCTGACCTCCAGCCCACCCACCCCCGCGCCAGAACGGGCGCGATCACGCAGTCGTGGTGCCCGTGGTGGCCGGGTTCGCCGGCCTTGCGGGGCACCACGACTGCATGATCGACGTTCCCGGGGAGGGCTCGCGGGGTGGGGCGGGAGGGGGTCAGGACTTGGGGCCGCCGGCCACGTAGATGACCTGGCCGGAGACGAACGAGGCGCCCTCGCTGGCCAGGAACGAGATGGTGTGCGCGACGTCCTCGGGGCGGCCGACCCGGCGTACGGCGATCTCCGACTCGGCGTGCTTCTGCAGCGCCTCGAAGTCGACCTTCATCCGGGCCGCGGTGGCGGCGGTCATGTCGGTGACGATGAAGCCGGGCGCGACCGCGTTGACGGTCACCCCGAACGGGCCCAGCTCGATGGCGAGGGTCTTGGTGAAGCCCTGGAGGCCGGCCTTCGCCGCCGCGTAGTTCGCCTGGCCCCGGTTGCCCAGCGCCGAGGTGCTGGACAGGTTGACGATCCGGCCCCACTTCGCCTCGACCATGTGCTTCTGGGCGGCCTGGCTGAACAGGAACGCGCCGCGCAGGTGCACCCCCATGACCGTGTCCCAGTCGGTGTCGGTCATCTTGAACAGCAGGTTGTCGCGGAGCA
This sequence comes from Micromonospora sp. DT178, assembly GCF_049841695.1. Lineage (NCBI taxonomy): Bacteria > Bacillati > Actinomycetota > Actinomycetes > Micromonosporales > Micromonosporaceae > Micromonospora > Micromonospora sp. DT178. The sequence goes on along the minus strand of NZ_JBNCKV010000016.1, from coordinate 115,936 downwards.
CGCCGGCGTTGTTGACCAGCACCGTCGGGGCGCCCAGCTCCGCGGCGACCCGCTCCACGGCCGCCTCGACCTGGGCCCGGTCGGACACGTCCGCGCCGACGCCGAGCGCCCGGCCGCCGGCCGCCACGACGGCATCCACGGTCTCCTTCGTCGCCGACTCATCGATGTCGACCACGGCGACCGCGAGGCCGTCGGCCGCCAGCCGCCGGGCGGTGGCCGCCCCGATCCCCCGCGCCGCGCCCGTGACGATGGCGACCCGCTGCTCCTCCGACATGCCTACCTCCCGGTAACTTACGCTCGATCGAAGGAGCTTAACCCAGCCGTACGCCGACGCCGGCCCCGCGCGGGACACCGCTCACGAGCATCGCCCGGCTACTCTCGCCGCCGTGAAGGCAGTGGAGATCGAAGCACCCGTCGTCGGTGTCACCGTCTACCCGGACCGCGCCCGGGTCACCCGCCGGGGCAGCACCCGGTTGACCGCCGGTGAGCACCGCGTACGCGTCGCACCGTTGCCGCTGGGCCTGCGGCGGGACTCGCTGCGGGTCGGCGGCCGGGGCGCGGCCACCGTGCTCGGCGTGGACGTCACGACGTGGCGGCAGGCACGCAGCACCGACGGGCAGGTTCGCGAGCTGGAGCAGCGGAGCCGGGAGCTGGCCGACGAGCTGGCCGAGGTCGACGACGCGGGCGAGGTCGAGACGCAGCGGGGGCAGTTCCTCACCCGGCTGGCCGACCGGGCCGGCGGCACGTACGCCCGCGCGCTGGCCTCCGGTGACGCCGCCCCGACCGACGTGGCCACCTTCGCCGACTCGGTGGCCGGTCAGCTCGCCGACTCCCAGCGCCGCCGTCGCGCGTTGGACCGGCGGCGCACCGACCTGACCGAGGAGCTGGCGGCCGTCAAGCGGCAGCTGGACGCCACGCGCGGCAAGCGGAAACCGGACCAGCTGGTCGCCGAGGTCACCGTGTCGGTGGACGCCGACGACGACGAGCTGGACCTGGAGCTGAGCTACCTGGTCGACGGGGCCCGCTGGCAGCCCTCCTACGACCTGCGGCTGGTCGACGACACCATGACCGTCACCTGGTTCGGGCTGGTCAGCCAGGACACCGGCGAGGACTGGCCGGAGTGCGTGCTCGAGCTCTCGACGGCCCGGCCGGCGGCGGCGACCCGCGTACCCGAACTGTCGCCCTGGTACCTCGACCGGCTCCGGCCGGTGCCGCCGCCGATGCCGATGGCGCCGGCGAGCTTCGGCGCGATGCCGGCGCCCGCAGCCCCCGGCGCGGCGCCCGCCGGCGCGGCGGCCCGGTCCGCCCCGCCGCGCCCCGAGATGCGGGAGAGCGTCGCCACCGTGGAGCAGGGGGTCACGGCGGCCACCTACCGGCCGGCGCGCCCGGTCGCGGTGCCGGCCGACGGCAGCGCCCACCGCGCCACCATCGCCGTGCTGGAGCTGCCGGCCCGGCTGGACCACGTGACCGTGCCGGTCCGCGCGGCCGAGGCGCACCTGCGGGCGACGGTCCGCAACACCTCGTCGCACACGCTGCTCCCCGGCCCGGCGGCGGTCTTCCACGGCGCCGACTTCGTCGCGACCACCCGGCTGCCGGTGTGGGCGCCCGGCGAGGAGACCGAGCTGGCGCTCGGCGTGGACGACCGGGTGCGGGTGGAACGGAAGCTGGGCCGGCGCGCCGACACCCGGGCCACGCTCGGCTCGACCCGGCGGCGGGACGTGGAGTACCGGATCAGCGTGGCCAACCACACGCCCCGGCCGGCGAGCGTGGAGGTGCGCGACCAGCTGCCGGTGTCCCGCGACGAGGCGGTGGTCGTGCGGGAGTCCACCCTCGTCCCGCCCCCGGCCGAGCGCACGGAGCTGGGCGAGTTGACCTGGCGGTTGCGGCTCGGGCCGGGGGAGAGCGGCGAGATCACCCTGGGCTTCCGGGTGGAGCTGGCCAAGGGGGTCGAACTGGCCGGCTGGCGGGAGTGACCGGTCAGAGGCCACGACCGCGGCAGAGGCGGATCCACCGGTAGCCGTAGCCGGCGACCTTCAGGCGGTCCAGCTTGCCGACCTCGCCGTAGTTGCGGTCGGCGAGGACGTCGATGGGCAGGTCCGCCTCCGGCTCCAGCAGGCTGAGGTCCACCTCGGCGTCGGTGGTGCCGAGGTTGTGCACGAAGACCATCGTGCCGGTCCGCCCGTCGGCCCGGTGCGCCAGCACTCCCGGCGGCATCGCCACGTCGATGTGGGTGGTCGAGCCCGAGCCCACCTCGGGGGCCTCGCGCAGCGTACGGATCATCCGCTCGAACCAGGCGAGCAGCGACTTCTGGTCGCTGCGCTGGGCGGTCACGTTGACCTTCTCGTACGAGTAGTCGCCCTTGTCGATCACCGGGCGGACCAGCTTCTCCGGGTCGGCGGTGGAGAAGCCGGCGTTCGGCTGGTACGACCACTGCATCGGGGTGCGGATCGCCTCCCGGCCGGGCAGCGACAGGTCCTCCCCCATGCCGATCTCCTCGCCGTAGCGCAGCACCGGCGTGCCGCGCAGCGAGAACTGCAACGCGTACGCCAGCTCGATGCGGCGGCGGTCGTTGCCGAGCATCGGGGCGAGCCGGCGGCGGATGCCCCGGTCGTAGATCCGCATGTCCTCGTCCGGGCCGAACTGCGCGTACACCTGGTTGCGCTGCTCGGCGGTGAGCCGGGAGAGGTCGATCTCGTCGTGGTTGCGCAGGAAGGTGGCCCACTGCCCGCCCTCGGGCAGCGCCGGGGTGTCCCGCAGCGCCTCGATGATCGGTTCCGGATCCTGCCGGGCCAGGGCCAGCATCAGCCGCCCGTTGAGCATGAAGTCGAAGAGCATGTGCAGGCGGTTGCCCGAGCCGCCGCTGTCGGCGAAGAAGGTCGGCAGCTGGTCGGGCTCGACGTTGGCCTCGGCGAGCAGGACGGCGTCGCCCCGGCGCCACTGCACGTGCTGGCGCAGCTCGGTGAGGAACTCGAAGTCCTTCGGCGAGTTCGGGTTGCCCGGCTCGGTCAGCTCGATGATGAACGGCACCGCGTCCATCCGGAAGCCGGAGACGCCGAGCTGGAGCCAGAACGAGACGATCTTCTTGATCTCCTCGCGGACCGCCGGGTTCGTGAAGTTCAGGTCCGGCTGGAACTTGTAGAACCGGTGGTAGTACCAGGCCTTGGCCGTCCGGTCGTAGCTCCACGTCTCGTGCTGCTCGCCGGGGAAGACCATGCCCTGGTGCCGGTCGGCCGGCTCGTGGTCGGACCAGACGTACCAGTCCCGGTACGGCGAGTCGGGCGAGGAGCGGGCGGACTGGAACCACGGGTGCTCGTTCGAGGTGTGGTTCACCACCAGGTCGATGATCACCCGGATGCCGCGGTTCTGCGCCTGGTGCAGCAGCTCCGCGAAGTCGCCGAGGGTGCCGAAGCGCGGGTCGATGTTGTAGAAGTCGGTCGCGTCGTAGCCGTCGTCCCGGTTGGGTGACGGGTGGATGGGGTGCAGCCAGAGGCAGGTCACGCCCAGCCGGGCGAGGTAGTCCAGCCGGCCGATGAGCCCCCGGATGTCACCGACCCCGTCGCCGTCGGAGTCCGCGTACGTGTCGATGTCGAGGCAGTAGACGACCGCCTCCGAGTACCACCTGTCAGCCATGCCTGGCTAATGTCTCCGATCCCGGCGCCCGGCAAACGCGAACGCCCCACCCGTGCTCCCCGCCCGGGTCGGTGGCGCCCGTCAGGTGGTGACGGCGATCCCGCTCACCTGCCCGCCACCGCTCATGGTCAGCCAGGGGGCGTAGGCGCCCTGCTTGGCGAAGAAGTTCCCGCCGCCGACGAAGGCGAACCAGTCCTGGCCGGTCAGCGCGACGTCGCTGACCTGCCCGCCCCCGGCCATGGTCAGCCACTCGGCGTAGATGCCGTCCTTGGCGAAGAAGTCGCCGCCCTGAAGCCACCCGATCCAGTTACCGCCCAGCACCACCTTCGACGCCCCACCCGCGTTGACCGCCCGCCACGACGAGTACGCCCCATCCTTCGCGTACACCACACCCGCCGAGTTCACGAACGCGAACCGGTCACCACTGACCGCGATGTCCCGCACCTGCCCACCCCCGGCCATCGACAACCACTCACCGAACACGCCGTCCTTGACGAAGAAGTCACCACCCTGAAGCCACCCGATCCAGTTGCCACCCAGCACCACCTTCGACGCCCCACCCGCGTTGACCGCCCGCCACGACGAGTACGCCCCATCCTTCGCGTACACCACACCCGCCGAGTTCACGAACGCGAACCGGTCACCACTGACCGCGATGTCCCGCACCTGCCCACCCCCGGCCATCGACAACCACTCACCGAACACGCCGTCCTTGACGAAGAAGTCACCACCCTGAAGCCACCCGATCCAGTTACCGCCCAGCACCACCTTCGACGCCCCACCCGCGTTGACCGCCCGCCACGACGAGTACGCCCCATCCTTCGCGTACACCACACCCGCCGAGTTCACGAACGCGAACCGGTCGGGGACTGCGTCGGCCGGTGTCAGGTCGGCGAACGGGAGGTTGATCGGGGCGCCCTTGGTGACCATGCCGCCGCAGGCGTACGCCGGGCGGATGTCGTACACCGCGCCGTGGCGGCGGATCTCGAAGTGCAGGTGCGGGCCCGTGGAATTGCCCGTGCTGCCGACGTGCCCGAGCACCTGCCCCTGCCCGACCTGCTGCCCCACGACGACCGACGCCGCCCCCACCATGTGCAGGTACCGGGTCTGGTAGCCACCGGCGTGCGAGAGCGTCACCATGTTGCCCCCACCCGAGGTCCACCCCGCGAAGGCCACCGTGCCCGCGTACGCCGCACCGATCGCCATCCCGCTGTTGCCCGCGATGTCCACCCCGTAGTGATCACTGTCGGTGGCACCACACCTGTTCGCGAGCACCCCCGTGACCCGCCCACCCACCGGCTGGACCATGACCCCGACCTGCGCGGACGCCGGCCGGGCCGGTACGAGCGCGAGCCCGCACACGACGGCCGCGGCGACCACGAGCGCCCAGCGCCGTCTTCCCGTGTTCTCCCTGGTCACGTAACGCCCTTCTCGCGATCTTCCCGGCATCGGAACAACGCCGTGAATATAGACGAGCCTCCCCGGCGATCCGTGGCCGTCGCCCCCGGGCGCCCACCGGCGGTACCGTCGCCGGCATGGGTGACGCGGAGCGGCCGGTCGACTGGGCCGAGGGTGAGTGGTGCAACGAGCCGGTGCGGGTCGAGACCGGGCCGGCGGGCGAGCTGCTGGTGCAGCCGGCCGAGGGCAGCGACCTGTGGCGGCACACGTCCTACGGCTTCGTCCACGACGACGCCCCGGCGCTGCTCGCGCCGCTGCCCGTCGGCGAGGCCGTGGAGGTGGCCTTCGTCCTCGACTACGGCGAGCAGTTCGACCAGGCCGGTGTGCTGGTGCGGGTGGACGAGCGGAACTGGGTCAAGGCCGGGGTGGAGGTCAGCGACGGCCAGCCGCAGGTCGGTGCCGTGGTGACCCGGGAGGTCTCCGACTGGTCGGTCGCCCCCGTGCCGATGTGGGCCGGGCGGGAGGTGACCGTCCGGGTCAGCCGCGACCGGGACGCGCTCACCGTACGGGCCCGGTCCGACGACGAGCCGTGGCGGCTGGTCCGGCTCGCCCCGCTGGCCCCGGAGGCGGTGGCCGCGGCCGGGCCGTACTGCTGCTCCCCCACCCGGGCGGGCCTGCGGGTCCGGTTCACCGGCTGGCGGCGCGGGCCGGCCGACGCGGCGCTGCACCCGGAGGGCTGAACCGGGTGGCCCCACTCACGGGCAGGTGTGGCGGCCGGGGCACGGGGTAGAGAAATCTGATCCGGACCCGGCCGAAAGGATCGCGATGGCACTCGCCGAGAACGTCGACCCGACCGAACTCGGCGGCCTGACCGGGTGGGTGGCGGGGGTGATCGACGCCGCCGGTGCCGTCGGGGTGGCCCTGCTGGTCGCCCTGGAGAGCATCATCCCGCCGATCCCGAGCGAGATCGTGCTGGCGATGGCCGGCTACCTGGCCAGCGAGGGACGGTTCAACGTCGTCCTGGTGGGGCTCGCCGCCACCGCCGGTTCCCTGGGCGGGGCGCTCGTCCTCTACTGGCTGGGCGCGGCGGCCGGCGAGGACCGGCTCAAGCGCTGGCTCGACCGGCTGCCCCTGGTCGACCTCGACGACCTGGAGAAGGCAGACCGCTGGTTCGAGCGACACGGTCGGTGGGCGGTGCTCTTCGGCCGGATGATGCCGGTGGTACGCAGCCTGATCTCCATCCCCGCCGGGGCCAACCGGATGCCGCTGCCGGAGTTCATCGCGTTCACCACGCTGGGCAGCGGCATCTGGAACGCGCTCTTCGTCGGCCTGGGATATGCGCTCGGCTCCCGCTGGCAGCAGATCGAGCAGTACAGCAAGTGGTTCGACTACGGCATCATCGCCGTCTTCGTCGTGATGATCGCCTGGTGGGTGATCAAGAAGACCCGTCGCCGCCGCGCCCACGCCGACGCCACCCCCTGACTCCCCTCCCCCACCCACCCACCCCGTCGATCATGCAGTCGTGGTGCCGGTTCCGACCGCGTACGCGGCTTCTGCGGACCACCACAACTGCATGATCGACCCTGGTGTCGTGGGTCAGGGGAGGGTGTCGAGGTGGGGGGCCACCGTGCGGGCGAAGGTGTTGCCGTTGCTCACGTCCCAGTTGACCGACCAGGTCATCGCGCCGCGGATGCCCGGGTAGGTGCGCGGCGGGCGGAAGCTGCCGCAGTTGGTGCCGCGGGCCAGGCAGTCCAGCGCCGCGTTCACCACGCTGGGCGCGACGATGCCGCCGCCGGCCGCGCCGGGACCGGCCGGCAGGCCGAGACCGACCTGGTCCGGGCGGAGCCCGGCCTCCAGCTGGATGCAGGCCAGCGCGACGATGAAGTTCACCGTCCCCTGGGCGTACGCGGCGTTGCGGTCGCAGCCGAGCATCGCCCCGGAGTTGTAGAACTGGGTGTTCACGACGGTGAGGATGTCCTTGATGTCGAGCGCCAGCTTGAAGTAGCTGGTCTCCGGGGACTGCATGTCGATCGTCTGCGGGGCCATCGCGATGATCAGCCCGGAGCCCACCTTGGCCCGCAGCGAGCGCAGCGCCTGGGCCATGTAGGTCGGGTTGAGCCCGTTCTCCAGGTCGATGTCGACGCCGTCGAAGCCGTACCGCTGGATCAGCGCGTGGACGCTGTCGCTGAACGCGGCGGCGGAGGCGGCGTCGTTGACCGCGACCCGGCCCGTCTCGCCGCCGACCGAGATGATCACCTTCTTGCCCCGGGACTGGAGGGTGCGCACGTCGGCGGAGAAGTCGGCGTCGGTGTAGCCGCCGAGCGCGGTCGACAGGCCGGGGTCGATGGCGAAGGTGACCTGGCCGGGGGTGGCGGTGGCCTCGGCGAAGGCGACCGCGACGACGTCGTACTCGGCCGGGACGTCGCGCAGCCGCAGCTCGACCGCCGGGTTGTCGAAGTTGTGCCAGTACCCGGTGAGGATGTGCTTCGGCAGGCCGGTGTTCGGCGGCGGGCTCGTCGGCGGCGGCGTGGTCGGGGGCGGCGTGGTGGGCGGCGCCGTCGTCGGGGGTGCGGTGGTGGGCGGCGCGGTGGTGGGGTTGGCGCCGCCGCCGCACGCCGTGCCGTTGAGCTGGCAGTTGGTGGGCGCGCCCGGCCCGGAGCCGAGGAAGCCGAACGAGACCGAGGCGCCCGGGGCGAGGCGACCGTTCCAGGACCGGTTGGTGAAGGTGTGCCGCTGGCCCGACGAGGTCAGCAGCGCGTCCCAGTAGCTGCCGAGGGTGGTGCCGGCCGGCAGGTCGAAGGCGACGGTCCAGCCGTCGACCGTGGATCCGCCACCGTTCGTGATCGTGTACTTCCCCTCCCAGCCCGAGCCCCAGTCGGACGTCTTGACGAAGCTGGCGGTCACCCCGGCGGCGAACGCGGGCATCGCCACCCACACCGCACCGAGCGCCGCCACCACGGCTGTGACCAGCGAGAACACCAGGGATCTGGATCGTTTCACGACACCCTCCACACCCGGACGCCATCCATCGGCATCGACATTGACGCCTATTATTAGGAGTGTTAACTGTTTCTGTCCAGGGTGGGCCGGCGGGAGCCCCCGGCGACGGCCGGGGGCTCCACGGGGCTCAGGGCCCGAAGCGGGCTCAGGGGTCAGCGGCGGAAGGTGAACCAGTTGACGTTGACGAAGTCGGCGGGCTGTCCGCTGCTGAAGGTCAGGTAGACCGTCCGGCGGCCGGTCGGGCCGGCGACGTTGCCGGGAACCGAGCGCCAGCTCTGCCAGCCGCCGGTGTTCCCGATCGCGAAGCTGCCGATCGGCGGGCCGGTCGGGCTGTCCAGCCGGACCTCCACCAGCCCGCTGGCCCCGCCCGCCGCGCCGGAGGCGACGCGGGCGACGAAGTCGCGTGGCGGGGTGGCCCCGAACTCGACGCTGTCGAACCGCACCCAGTCGCCGTTGCGCAGCGCGCCGATGTTCTGCCCGCCCTCGGCGCACGCCTCGACGAGCACCCCGTTCTGCGCGTTGAACGACTCCGCCTGGATCGTCGCGTACGCGTCCCGCACCCCGCCGGGCGGTGGCGTCGTCGGCGGCGGGGTCGTGGGCGGAGGCGTGCTGCCGCCGCCCCGGCTGTACACCGCCACGTAGTCGACCAGCATCGGCCGGCCGGGGACGGTGGCGGCGGTCGGCGTGGCGCCACCGGCCACCCCGTTCGGGAAGGCCCCGCCCATCGCCACGTTGAGCAGCAGGAAGTAGCCGGCGTGGCTGGTCATCTGCGACCAGTACGGCTCGCCGACCCGGGACTGGCTCACGGAGTGGTAGAGCTGGCCGTCGACGTACCAGCGCAGCTGCTGCGGGCTGGCCGAGGCGTCCCACTCGAACCGGTAGGTGTGGAAGGCCGACTGGCAGGTGCTGCCGGGGCAGGCCCGGGACGCGCCGATGCCGTTGAACTCGTCGCACGGCCCGCCCGGGGCCACGCCGCAGTGCAGCACGCCCCAGACCGAGTTGAGGCCGTTGACGTTCTCCATCACGTCGAACTCGCCGATGCCCGGCCAGTTCTGGTAGTTGCCCCGGTACGGCGAGCCGAGCGCCCAGAACGCCGGCCAGTAGCCGGACGCCTGGGCCCCGGTGACGTTGGGCATCTGGATGCGGCCCTCGATGGCCAGCACGCCGCCGGACGGGGGCTTGAAGTTGCTGCGCACGGTCTCGATCCGGGCCGAGGTCCAGCGGCCCGAGGCGTCGCGCAGCGGGGTGATCCGCAGGTTGCCGCCGCCGTCGTGACTGACGTTGGCGGTGCTGTTGGTGTACGTCTGGATCTCCCCGGTGCCCCAGTTCGGCGGGCCGCCGGGATAGCTGGTGCCGGTGTCGATGATCCAGTTGCCGGCGGACGGCAGCGTGCCGGCCGCGCCGGTGAAGTCGTCGCTCCACACCAGGCTCCAGCCGGGCGCGGGCGCCGGGACGGCGGCGTTCGCGGTCACGGTCGTGCCGACCAGTGCGGTCGCGGCGGCGGTGAGGAGGGTCAACGCCAGGGTCAGCCGGCGTCGCGGGGGCGGGGCGGCGGGCGCCGCCGGGGCAGGTGTCATTGACGTGCCTCTCTGCGGGGACGGTCGAGAGAGCGCTCTCTCACGAGTTGTACGTGCCGCTTCCGCAGATGTCAACGCCCGTCGATGCGAGCCGGCTCGGGCCGCGGCCGGCGCAGCACCGCCTGCTCCGCCGCCGACCAGGCGGTGGTGGTGACCAGGTAGATCACCGCGGCCAGCGGCAGCACCAGCGCCACCAGCACCGTCGTGTACGGCAGCAGCGGCAGCAGCCGGCCGAGCACCGCCGCGCCGGGCCCCTCGGTCGGCGCACCGGCCACCGTTCCGCTCGCCGCCGCCGCGCGCCGCATCCGCCGCGACGTCCACCAGGCGAGCACGAGCAGGGCCGCCAACAGGGCGCCGAACAGCGGCAACGCGCCGCCGACCGACCCGTCGCCGAGATGGTGCCCCAGCGGCACACCGGCCAGGCGCTCGGTCAGCAGCCCCGTGCCGCCCTCGGCGGTGGTGAAGAGCCGGTACATCACCAGCAGGAACGGGGCCTGGAGCAGCAGCGGCAGGCAGCCGGACACCGGGCTGGCGCCGTTGGCCCGGTAGAGCGCGAACAGTTCGCCCTGCAACCGGGCGGGGTCGTCCGCGTACCGCCGCTGAAGCTCGCGGACCTCGGGGGCGAGCGCCGCGCGGCGCCGCTCTCCGCGGACCTGCGCGAGGGTCAGCGGCGAGATCAGCAACCGGACGACGACGGTGAGGACGACGATGGCGGCGGCCGTGGCCGCGTCGCCGGCCAGCGGTTCGAGCAGGGTGGTGAACCAGGCGAGCGCGCGGCCGGCGGCGCCGACGGCGTCGTGCAGAGGTGCGAAGGCGAGCATGGGTGACCCCTCGGTCCGATTCCGGGTGCCGGTCCGGCGGCGGGTGAGTCGCCGGACGGGCGGATGGCGGCGGAATCGGCCGCGCGGCGGTGCTACGCGGCCGAGGGGCGCAGACCGGGCGCGCGGGGACGGGGACGCCCGGCGGCGTCCGGGTCGACCTGCCGGGGCACCCGGCGGCGGCGGGCCCGCGCGCGCAGGGCGGCGGCGCGGCCGGCCCGGGGCGCGTCGACGACGCCGGCCGCGTGCGCCGCGAGCGCGACGGCGACCAGCGCCACCGCGGCGAGCGCGGCCCCGGCGAGCAGCCCGGCCGGGCGGTCGGCGAGCAGGGTCAGGTGGGCGAGGGCGTACGCCCACGCCCCCAGCACGATCCCCAGCGACCCCGGCACGCCGACCAGCCTAGGACCCGTTGTCACGCCACCCGGCCCGTTCGCGCGACAAGCCCCGCCACACCCGCCCTGACCTGCGCTTATACGACAGGTCCGGGGTGGACGGAGGCGCGGCGGAGGTGGTACGACTTGGTGCGTCGACAGCCAACGTCGGTATGTCGTCCTTTTCGGCCGCCGGTGTGCCTCCGCGTCGTCGGGCATGCCGCGCCGACCCGGGCGATGGGAGCGGGCCCTCCCGGTACACCGTCGGCACCGGGCGCCCGCCCCGGCCGACGGGCCGGCTCGACGAGGTGGCGGGCCATCGTTAGGAGCCGCCGTGCCCCACAATCGAATCCGCTCCAGGCACCAGCCCTTCGAGATCGCCATCATGGCGACCGCCCCGGTGTGCGGGGTCCTCCTGATCGTCCTCGACGTCCGGCCGCAGTCGGTGGAGATGGCGATGCCGGGGCCCATCCAGGCGGGGTGGGAGTCGGGCCTCATCGTGGCCGGCGTCGCCGGGCTGCTGGGCGTGCTCTGGCCGGGCCGGCTCTCCACCGGTCTCGGGATCGAACTCGCGTCGGTGCTCATGCTGGGCACGATCACCGGCATGTACGCCGTCGCCCTGGCGGTGGTCACCGGCCCGCAGGGGGTCGCGGCGATGTCGTTCGTCGTCGCGGTGGCCGCCGGCTCCGGGTGGCGTGCCGTCCAGATCGCGCTCGACCTGCGCCGGCTCACCCGGGCCGGCCAGGCCGCCCAGCTCGCCGGGGTGGCCGTCGGTGGCACCCTCCCCGCCAGGGGTGGGACGTGAACACCTCGACACCGTCCGCCCCGCACTGGGTGCAGGTCCTGCTCTCCGTCCTCGGCGTGCTCGGGGGCACCGGCGGTCTCGCCGTCATCGCCACCGTCATCGTGCAGCGGGGCAAGTTCAAGGCGGACGCCGCCGACACCCTCACCGACGCCGCCCTCACGCTGGTGCAGCCGCTGCGCACCCGGGTCGCCGAGCTGGAGGAGGCGGCGCTGCTCGCCCGGGCACAGCTCGACTCGGCGCGCGAGCAGGAACGGCAGCTGCGGGCGACGGTCTGGGACCTGCGCCGGACCCTGGAGCGGTGGCGGGAGGCCATCCTGGCCCCGGACGCCACGCTGCGCCGCATCCGCGCCCTGGTGCGGGACGGCGAGGACCGCGGGCCGCGGTGACCTGCGGGTCTCGCGCGGCGTGATCCCCCCTGCCGGCGCGCGACGGGCGACACGCCGGGGCCGCGTTTCTCCGCCTCCGCACGGTGGGTAACCACTGACCGACCCGGCGCGGACGGACCGCTACCGGGCGTGAACGGACGGTGGTGGCGATGACCGGCCAGGTGGCGGAGGCTCCGAGCGGGACGGCCGAGGGGACCGACCTGCTCACGGTGGGTGTCGAGGAGGAGTTCCTGCTCGTCGACCCGCACACCGGGGCCGCGGTGCCCGCTGTCGACCTCGTCATGGAGCAGGTGCCGCCCGAGCTGCGCGGTCAGGTGGAGCGGGAGTTCCAGACCAGCCAGATCGAGATCGGCAGCCCGCCCGGCCTGGAACTCTCCTCGATCCGGCACTCCCTCGGCGTGCTGCGGGCCGCGCTCGCCGACGCGGCCGAGCGGGCCGGCGTACGGCTGCTCGCCATCGGCACCGGGCCGGTCGACGGTCCGGTGCCCCCGGTGGTCGACAAGCCCCGCTTCGACCGGATGATCGAACGGTTCCGCCTGCTGGTCCCCGGCCCCGGCAACAACGGCATGCACGTGCACGTCGGGGTGCCCGACCCGGAGACCGGCGTGCAGGTGCTCAACCACGTCCGGCCCTGGCTGCCGGTGCTGCACGCGGTCACCACCAACTCCCCCTTCGCCAGGGGCGAGGACACCGGGTACGCGAGCTGGCGGTCGGTGGAGTGGGAGCGCTGGCCGTCGGTGGCGCCCACCCCGTACCTGGAGTCCCACGAGCACTACGAACGGCTGATCCGGCAGCTGATCGCCAGCGGCGTGATGCTCGACGAGGGGATGCTCTACTGGTACGCCCGTCTGTCGGCCAAGTACCCGACGGTGGAGATCCGCATCGGCGACGTCTGCCCGTCGGTGGACGACGCGGTGCTCGTCGCCGCGCTGGTCCGGGCCATGGTGGCGACGGCGATGGACGACATGGCCGCCGGTCGGCCCGCCCTGCGTACCGACCACCACCTGCTGGTCGCCGCGCACTGGCGGGCGGCCCACGACGGGTTGGAGGGCGACGGCGTCGACCTGACCGACGGCGAGCTGCGGCCGGCCTGGGAGCTGTTCGGCCAGCTGATCGAGCGGCTGCGCCCGGCGCTGGAACGGCACGGCGACCTCGACGAGGTCACCCACCTCGTCGCCGGGCTGCGCCGGCACGGCAGCGGGGCGGCCCGGCAGCGCGCCGTCTTCGCGCGTACCGGCAAGCTCGTGGACGTGGTGGAGGACGTCGCGCGGCAGACCCGTGGCGCGAGCCGGTCGTGACAGGATGGTGACCGTGGCGCAACGGCTGATCGTCATCGGTGGGGACGCCGCGGGAATGGCGGCGGCGTCCCAGGCGCGACGCCGGCGGGACCGTGGCGACCTGGAGATCGTCGCCTTCGAGCGGGGGCACTTCACGTCGTACTCGGCGTGCGGCATCCCGTACTGGATCAGCGGCCTGGTGCCCGAGCGGGACCAGTTGATCGCCCGCGACCCGGAGACGTTCCGGGAGAAGTTCGACATCGACGTCCGGCTGCGGCACGAGGTGACCGCCATCGACCTCGACCGGCGCGAGGTCACCGCGCGGGACCTCGACGGCGGCGGCGAGGTCCGGGAGCGCTTCGACACCCTGATGTACGCCACCGGGGCGGTGCCCAAGAAGCCCGGCTGGGCGGACACCGCCGCCGGCGGGGTCTTCGGGATGCAGACCCTCGACGACGGCGCCGCGCTGCGCGACTGGCTGGACGCCGAGCCCCGGCCGCGCCGGGCGGTGGTGATCGGCGGCGGCTACATCGGCGTGGAGATGGCCGAGGCGCTGATCCAGCGCGGGCTCGCCGTCACCCTGGTCGAGCAGGCCGAGCAGCCGATGGCCACCGTGGACCCGGACATGGCCGAGCTGGTCACGGACGCGATGCGGGGCATCGGCGTCACCATCCGCACCGGCCTCGGGGTGACCGGGCTGGAGGAGACCGATGGCCGGGTGTCCGCGGTGGTCACCGCCGAGGGGCCCATCCCGGCCGACGTGGTCGTCCTCGGTCTGGGCGTACGCCCCAACACCGCGCTCGCGGAGGCCGCCGGCCTGCCGCTGGGCACCACCGGCGGGATCCGGGTGGACCGCCGGATGCGGGTGCAGGGGGTGCCGGGCGTCTGGGCCGCCGGCGACTGCGTGGAGACGGTGCATCGGGTCACCGGGCTGCCGGTGCACGTGCCGCTGGGCACCCACGCCAACAAGCAGGGCCGGGTCGCCGGCATCAACATCGGCGGCGGGTACGCGACCTTCGCCGGGGTGATCGGCACCGCCGTCACCAAGGTCTGCGAGCTGGAGGTCGGGCGCACCGGGCTGCGCGAGAAGGACGCCGCGGCGGCGGGGTTCGAGTTCGTCTCCGTGATCGCCGAGTCGACCAACCGCGCCGGCTACTACCCGGGCGCCCGGCCGATGACGGTGAAGCTGATCGCGGAGAAGCCCAGCGGTCGGCTGCTCGGTGCGCAGATCGTGGGCTGGTCCGAGGCCGCCAAGCGGATCGACACCCTCGCGGTGGCGCTGTGGAACGGCATGACGGTGGACGACATGACCGCGCTCGACCTGGGCTACGCCCCGCCGTACGCCCCGGTCTGGGACCCGGTGCTGATCGCCGCCCGCAAGGCCGTCGACGCCCTGGCCGCCGTCGGCCGGTAGCCCCCACCGCGGCGCGCACCTGGTCGGAGTGACGGCCGCACACCCCCGTGGGCTTTGTCGGGGGCGGGGGTTAGCGTGTGCCCGCTGCCGCCGCGCCGGCCACGTCAGGCCGGTCGCCGACCCCCTCGGAGGGCCCCCCATGTCGCAGGAGACGACCTACCTCGAACTGTCCGAAGCGGACGGTGCGCACAAGTTCTACGAGGTCGTCGTCGACGACTCCGCGCTGACCGTCCGCTACGGCCGGATCGGCGACCAGGGCCAGGTCAAGACCACGGCCTTCGCCGACAACGCCAAGGCCCGCGCAGCGGCGGCGAAGAAGATCGGCGAGAAGGTCCGCAAGGGGTACGCCCCGGCCGTGCGCGGCGTGCGGCAGAAGCGCGCCGTCTCCCGGCGGCAGATCGTCAGCACCCGCTCCACCGCCCGCACCGCCCCGGTGCTCTGGCGCTACGACTCAGGCGCCCCGGCCTTCGGCATCTTCGTCGACGGGCAGAGCTGCATGGTCGGCAACGAGCGCGGCGTCATCACCACGCTCGGCCACGACGCCCGCGTGCTCAACCAGGTCCGCCTCCCCGAGGGGGTGAAGTGCATCGTCGCCGACGACGCCTGGATCTACGCGGGCTGCGACGACGGCAACGTCTACGACCTGTCCGGCAAGGTGCCCCGGGTGGCGTACGAGATCGCGCCGGAGATCGACATCTACTGGCTGGACATCCACGACGGGGTGCTGGGCGTCTCCGACGCGGGTGGCGGCATCGTCGCCGTCGACCACGAGGACGAGTTCCTCTGGCGCCGGCAGGGCCGCGGCCGGTCGGCGTGGATGGTGCGCTGCGACGCCGACGCGCTCTACCACGGCCACTCGCAGGGTGTGACCGGCTACGACTGGCGGACGGGCCAGGAGCTGTGGCACACCCGTACCGGATCGGTGCTCTTCGGCTGGCAGGAGCCCGGCGCGGTGTTCGCGGGCACCGCCACCCGGGAGGTGGTGCGGCTGGCGAAGGACGGCCGCGCCGAGCGCACCTACCGCTGCGACGCCCCGGTCTTCTCCTGCGCCACGGCCGAGGGCGGCCGGTACGTCTTCGCCGGCGACAGCCAGTCCTCGATCTACTGCTTCGACGCGGCCGGCAACCGGCTGTGGAAGCTCGGCACCGGCTGCGGCTCGGCCTACTCGATGCAGTACCACGAGGATCGGCTCTACGTGGTCACCACCGGCGGCCATCTGGCCTGCATCGACGCCAGCGAGCCGGCGATCCGGGCGGCGGAGGCCGGCGACGTGCCGGAGGTGGTCGACGTCAAGGCCCCGCCCCGGATGCCGGAGCCGGCGGCCTGGACGACGGTCGAGGTGACCAGCGACGTCGACGGTGGCGTGGTCGTGCAGTGCGTCGAGGACCGGGGCCGGCTGCGGGTGCACGTGGTCTCCCCCGGCTACCACCGGGACTGGTCCGTGCAGTTCCCCAAGGGCATCCGCGAGCCGGGCGCGCGCTACCTGGTCACCCAGGTCCGCGAGTCCGGCCGGGGCGGCTTCTACCGCGCCCACGGCGACATCCGCCGCCTCCGCTGACCGCGCTCCCACCCACCCCCACCCCACCCCCACCTACCCCCGCCGCCCACCCCTCCCCCGGCGCGGTGATCAAGAGGTTTGCGTCCGGTTCGATCTCCGTGGCGGACCCGAACCTCTTGATCACCGCGACCGGCGGGTGGGCGGGAGCGGGGGAATCGGTGGTGCGGGGTGGGCGGGCGCTGGTCCAGGATGGCCGGGTGGATGCCGAACTGCTGATCCCCGAGGGGCTGGGCTGGGTGCGGGACGTGCCGGCCGGGCGGGAGTGGCTGGCCGCCCTGCCGGAGCGCCTGGCCGCCTGCACCGCCCGCTGGTCGCTGCGGCTCGGGCCGCCCTTCCCGTACGCCTTCGCGTCGCTGGCCCTGCCGGCGGAGCTGCCCGACGGCACCCCGGCGGTGCTCAAGCTCCAGTACCCGGACCCCGACAGCGTCCACGAGGCGACGGCACTGAAGCACTGGGCCGGGGCGGGGGCGGCCCGGCTGCTCGGGCACGACCCGCAGCGGCGGGCGCTGCTGGTCGAGCGGTGCGCGCCCGGCACGCCGCTGCACGCCCTGCCCGCCGACGCGGCGCTGGACGTGGCGGTCGGACTGCTGCCCCGGCTGTGGCGGCCGGCCGGCCCGCCCTTCACCCCGCTCGCGGACGAGGCCGCCGGCTGGCTGGAGCGGCTACCGGTGAACTGGGAGCGGGCCGGCCGGCCGTACGAGCGGCGGCTGCTCGACGCGGCGCTGGGGCTGCTGACGGACCTGGCCGGCAGCCAGGGCGAGCAGGTGCTGGTCAACCAGGACCTGCACGCCGGCAACGTGCTGCGGGCGACCCGGGAGCCGTGGCTGCTCATCGACCCGAAGCCGCTGACCGGCGAGCGCGAGTTCGGCGTGGTGCCGCTGGTGCGCGGCCCGGAGCTGGGGCACTCGCCGGAGGCCGTCCGGCACCGGCTGGACCGGCTCAGCGCGGAGCTGGGGCTCGACCGGGAGCGGGTACGCGGCTGGACGATCGGGCAGACGCTGGCCTGGAGCATCGGCGAGGGGAAGGTCTTCCCGAACCAGGTCGAGGTGGTCCGCTGGCTGCTCGACGCGGGGTGAGTTACCGCCTGACGGACGGCCGCGAGCCGCTGCGGCGCAGGGGCGATGCCGGTCCTTGCCTTCCTCAATCGCACCCCGGCCATGGCACGGCGCCCGCCATACGCGCTGTCGGGCTGCCCGCGCAGACGGGGCAGCTCGACAGGCTGCTATGAGGATTGGCGCAGCGGTCGGGATGGGTCAGGCCGGTTGGCAGGCAGGGCACCAGTAGAGGTTGCGGCCGGCCAGCCCGCCCCGGCTCACCGGCGTGGCGCAGACGTGGCAGGGCTCGCCGGGGCGGCGGTAGACGTACACCTCGCCGCCGTGCCGGTCGACGCGGGCGGGGCGACCCATCGCCTCGGGCAGGTGCGCGTCGCGGACGGTGTCGATGCGGCCGCGTACGACGGCGAGCCGCATCAGCGCCACCAGGTCCGCCCAGAGCGCGTCCCAGCCGGCGCGGGTCAGCCGCCGGCCGGGCAGCGTCGGCGGCAGCCCGGCCCGGAACAGCGCCTCGGTGACGAAGATCAGCCCGGTGCCGGCCACCACCGACTGGTCCAGCAGCAGCGCGGCCAGCGGCGTGGGGCTGCGGGAGATCCGGGCGTACGCCCGGTCGGGGTCGGCGTCGGCGCGCAGCGGATCGGGGCCGAGCCGGTCGCGCAGCGCCGCCACCTCGGGCGGGGTGAGCAGCTCGCAGGCGGTGGGACCGCGCAGGTCGAGCCAGTGCCGGTCGCTGGTCAGCCGCAGCCGCACCTGGCCGACCGGCTCCGGCGGCTCCCCGGCGCCGTCGGCGAACCTGCCGTAGAGCCCGAGGTGCACGTGCAGGGTCAGCTCGTCGGCGTGGTGGTGCAGCAGGTGCTTGCCGTACGCCTCGGTGGCCTCCAGGACGGTGCCGGAGAGGCGGGCCGCGCCCTCGGCGAAGCGGCCCTGCGGGCTGGCGGCGTGCAGCTTGTCCCCGCCGAACAGCTCGGCGTGCCGCGCCGCCAGGCGGTGGATGGTGTGTCCCTCTGGCACGGGTGCCAAGGATAGCCAGCGCGCCGGGGGCGGAGGTCGGTGCGGGACCGGGGGGCCCTGCCGCCGCGCACGGGCAGCACGCCGGGCAGGACAGTCGGACGGATTCATTGACTTCTATTACGAAGGAATATTAACTGGATCTCACGGAGGTTCGGACAGGTCCGGGCAATCCGTGACATCAACGCGCCCATTATCGGCCGGTTCGTGCACGTTCGCACATCGCCACCACCGCCGCGCGAGAGGAAGACACCCGATGTCCACCACCCCCGTACCCGCCACGGCGGGTCACCGCCGGCGAGCCCGGCGCCGAGTCGCGTCCGCAGGTCTGCTCGCGCTCTGCACCGCCGTGGCCGCCGCCACGGTCACGCTCCCGGCGCCGGCGTCCGCCGCCAACGAGCCGGTGAACGTCTGGCTGACCACCACCACGGACCCCGGTGGCCGCCAGGTCAGCCGGGGCCTCCAGCAGCAGGCCCCGCTCGCCTTCGCCCCCTCCAGCGGCGGCGCGACGCACACCATCACCGTCAACGAGAACACCCGCTACCAGCAGTTCGAGGGCGGCGGCGCGTCGATCACGGACACCACCGCGTACCTGTTCCGGGGCGGGCCGATCAGCGCGGCCACCCGCGACGCCGTGATGCGCAAGCTCTTCTCCCCGACCGACGGCATCGGGCTCTCCTTCGTCCGCAACCCCATCGGCGCCTCGGACCTCTCCCGCCCGGGCAACGTCTCCCTCGACGACACCTGCTGCGACCTCAACGACTTCTACAGCAACGGCTACGACACGAACGTGCGGCTGCTCACCGCCCAGGCCCGGTCGCTCAACCCGGAGCTGCGGGTGAAGGGGGTGCCGTGGAGCGCCCCCGGCTGGATGAAGGACAACGGCCGGATGGACCAGATGGGCTGGCTCAAGTGGGAGTACTACCCGATGTACGCCCAATACCTGGTCAGGTACGTGCAGACCTACCAGGCCGCCGGCATCCCGGTGAACTACCTGTCGGTGCAGAACGAGCCGAACTGCTGCAAGGCCGCCGCGCCGACCGAGATGAACTACCCGGGCATGAGCTGGAACGGGTCGGGGCTGGTCGAGTTCACCAAGAACCACCTCTACCCCGCGCTGCGCGCCGCCGGCCTCAACACCAAGGTCCTCGTGCACGACTGGAACTACGGCGACTACTCCGGCTTCGGGGCGGTGCTGCTGGCCGACCCGGGCATCCGCAACGACCCGCTCTTCGGCGGCATCGCCTGGCACGGCTACTTCGGTGAGCCGACCGTGGGCACCCAGGTGCGCAACCAGTACCCGTCGGTGCGCCAGTTCAGCACCGAGCACTCGGGCGGCACCTGGATCGGCAACCAGCACAACGAGGACCTGGCCGACATCGTCAACTACGCCCGCAACCACAGCAGCAGCCTGGTCAAGTGGAGCCTCGCCCTCAACCAGAACATGGGCCCGCACAACGGCGGCTGCGACGTCTGCACCGGCCTGGTCACCGTCCAGGAGGGCGGCCCGCGGGCCGGCCAGGTCGACTACACCGTCGAGTACTACACCACCGGGCACCTGACGAAGTTCGTCCGACCCGGCGCGTACCGGATCGACTCGACCGCCAACGGCACGGTGCAGAACGTGGCGTACGTGAACCCGGACGGGTCCAAGGCGCTCATCGCGCACAACGGCGGCACCGGCAGCCAGTCGGTCAAGGTGGTGTGGGGCGGGCAGTCCTTCACGTACTCGCTGCCGGCCCGGACCACCGCCACCTTCACCTGGTCGGGCAGCCAGTCCGGCGGCGGCGGGCGGACCGGCCCGATCGTCGGCCTGGCCGGCAGGTGCCTCGACGTCGCCGGGGCCAACAGCGCCGACGGCACCGCCGTCCAGCTGTACGACTGCAACGGCAGCGCCGCGCAACAGTGGACGCTCGGCGGCGACGGCACCGTACGGGCCCTGGGCAAGTGCCTGGACGTGCGGGACAACGCCACCGCCGACGGCACCCGGACCCAGCTGTGGACCTGCACCGGCGCGGCGAACCAGCGGTGGACCGCGACGGCGGCCCGCGACCTGGTCAGCGCCAGCGCGAACAAGTGCCTGGACGTGGTGGACAACAGCTCGGCCAACGCGACACCGACCCAGGTCTGGACGTGCACCGGTGGCGCGAACCAGAAGTGGACGGTGCCCGCCTGACGCGCCTCGACCCGGCGAGGGGGTGCTGCCCGGCGGTCTGCCGGGCAGCACCCCCTCGTTTCGGTCGACCCGCTGCCGGGAAGAGGTCGGGAGAGGCCGACACAGGGAGGCACCACGATGGATCACCGCACCCCCCGGCGCCCCGCCACCAGGCTGCGGCGATCCACCGCCCTCGGTGTGTCGCTGCTCGGTACCATCGGCCTCGTCGGTTGCACGGCCCCGGCCGACGACCAGGGTCAGGGCACGGCACCCACCCCCTCGGCGACCGGGTCGACGCCCACCGCGACGGCTCCGCCAACCTCGCCCAGCGGGAAGGCGCCGGTGACCATTCCCACCTCGGCCTTCCTCGAACTGCCGCCGGAGCATCGGAAGTCGCCCCGGACGACGACGCCCGTCGCGAACGCCCTACCCAAGCTGTGCGGCGAGGAGTTCGGCACCGGCGGTCGGGCGGTGACCGCGAGCGCCTCGATGATGAACGTCTACAAGCAGATCGAGGACCCGCCCGAGAACGTCCCGTACGGCACGGTCACGCAGACCATCTTCACCTTCGAGGGCGAGGGCGCCTCGGACTACCTGCGGCGGCTGCGCGGCTCGCTCGACTCGTGCCCGTCCTTCCGCCGGTCGGGGACCACCGTCGAGGTCCGGACCCGCCCGCTGCCCGGCGTCGGCGACGAGGCCCTGCTCGTGACCCAGACCTGGCCGCAGACGGACCTGCAGGGCAGCCGCACCGGCGGCGACGCGGTCAGCCAGATCACCGTGATCCGCGTCGACGACGTCACGACGGTGCTCCACGACCAGGGCTGGGAAGGCACCAGCGGCAGCCCGGACCTCATGGACGACTTCGCCCGCGCCGCCGTCCGCGCCCTCGACACGTGGCAGCGGTAGGACGCCGCGCCCGGCTGCACCCGTAGACCGGAACGCTGGCTGCCCGCGTGGACCGGAACGTCCTCCGCACCGACCCGGTCCACCGCCGCGCACCCGGTGTCGCGGAACGACCGCCTGGGTATTGCAGAGGCGTACCGCGTGGGCGGCGTCGTTGCATCGGCCACCACGCATTCATGAGGAGGTGTGTGGTGGTGAAGATTCCCTCGCTGTCCCGCCGGTCGGAAGAGGCGCCGGCACGGGACGAGAACCTCGACGGCCGCGTCGACGGCCGCGACGCTGCCGCCGGCACCGGCCGGGACGACGCGACGCGGGCCGACGCCGACGGCGGCAACGGGCCCAGCCGTCCGGTGGTCGCCGACCGGGACGGCGAGCAGACGACCTACCGCAGCAGCGCCGCGCCCGACGGCGCCGGGCGGGACGCCGCCGCCGAGCGGCGGGCGGCCGAGCGGGCGGCCGTCGCCCGGGCGGCCACGGCCCGACCCATCGACGACGATCACCGACGCGCTCCCCGGACCACCGAGCCCGACCCGGCGCTCGAACGGACCCTCGACGGCCGGACGACCGATCTGGACCGGAACGCGGCGCTGGGCGGCCGGACGGACCGCGCCGGGGAGCGCCCGCTCGACGGGGACACCGTGGAGCGGCCCGTCGACCGGGACCGCACCGTGGAGCGGCCCGTCGACCGCGACGGCGACGGCGTCCCCGACCGCGAGCCGGAGCGGCCGGTCGTCGCCGGCCCGAAGCCCCGGGCCAGCATCCTCGCCACGCTGGGTCTGATCGTCGGCGTCGCCGGGGCGCTCTTCGTGCTCACCGGCACCCTCGCCGGGTACGGCATCGGCCTCGGCGCCCTCGGCGCGGTCCTCGCGGTGCTGGGCCTGATGGCCACCCGCCGCCGGCACAT
Source organism: Micromonospora sp. DT178 (assembly GCF_049841695.1). Lineage (NCBI taxonomy): Bacteria > Bacillati > Actinomycetota > Actinomycetes > Micromonosporales > Micromonosporaceae > Micromonospora > Micromonospora sp. DT178. The sequence continues at coordinate 93,680 of NZ_JBNCKV010000016.1, read as the reverse complement.
CGCCGGCAAGACCGACGCGCTGCTCGGCGTCGCCCTGGGCCTCGGCGCGGTGGTGCTCGGCGTGCTGGCAATGACCGGTCAGTTCGACTGGCCGACCACCGACGGGGACTGGGTGCAGCGGTTCCGCGAGTGGCTTGACTCACAGTTTGTGGACCGCTTCTAGCGGGCACTGTTCGGCTCGCCGGCGGTGCGCCGGCAGCGCCGGTGGTTCACCGGCGACGCCCGACCAGCCTGGTGGTTCACCAGCCGGGCAACCCTTTTTCGGGGGCGGCGATTCGCCGCCCCCGAAGTGTCTTCCCAGGTGGCCGGCCTGCTCACGGTGGCGCTGCTGCGGTCGGCACGACGGCATCCGGCGCTCACCCGACGCTCGCCCGGTCACCGGTCGCGATCCGGCGGCCCGGGGCCGGCTCAGAGTTCCGGGGCGCCGGGGGTCACGCCCTCCCGCGCGTCGAGCAACTCGTCCCAGTGCCGGTGGGTCCACTCGCACGCCACGTCCATCGGCCCGAGCAGACTGCGCCCGAGCGGGGTCAGCGCGTACTCGATCCGCCGGACCGACCCGGTGTGGACGGTGCGCCCGACCAGACCGTCCTCCTCCAGGGTCCGCAGCGACCGGGTGAGCACCTTCGCGGTGATGCCGCGCAGCGGGACGCGCAGCTCCGAGAAGCGCCGGGGACCGGCCTCCAGGCAACGAATGATCATGCCCGCCCACTTGTCGCGGAACCGGATCGGGGACAGGTCCGACGGGCAGACCGGGTCGAACATCTCCGGGTCGAGCGGCGTGGCCATGCCCGCCACAGTAGTTGGTATCCCATCGGTAACCACCGTGCCGACTAGCGTCCGTCGCGGTCCCGGCGACCGGCCGGGACGACGGGCGTGAGGGGTACGACGATGGGCAGGATCATTGTCTTCGGAGCCGGTGGGCGGGCCGGCCGGGCAGCGGTGCGGGAGGCGCGGGCCCGGGGGCACCAGGTCACCGCGGTCGTCCGGGACCCGGGCCGGCATCCCGACCTGGCCTCGACCGACGCCGTGCGGGTGGCGGTCGGCGACGTCACCGACGCCGGCCGCGTCGGCGCACTGGCCGTCGGGCACGACGCCGCCATCCACGCCGCCGCCGACCTGGCCGCGCCGCCGGACGTCTTCTTTCCCGCCGCCGCCCGGGCGCTGACCGCCGGGCTGGCGTCGGCCGGGAACCGCCGGCTGCTGGTCGTCGGGCTGGCCTCGGTGCTGCCGACGGCGGGCGGTGACCTGCTCATGGACACGACGGGCTACCCGCAGGAGTACCGCTCCTTCTACCTGGGACACGCGGCCGGGACGGAGACGCTGCGCCACGCCGGGCCGGAACTCGACTGGCTGGTGCTCAGCCCGGCCGGCGACTTCGACCACGACGGCACCGGCGTCGGCCGCTACCGCTGGGCGACGGCCGACGCGGCGAGCCGGATCCCGTACGCCGACTTCGCCGTCGCGCTGCTGGACGAGATCGAGACGCCCCGGCACCGGCAGGTTCACCTCGGGGTGGAGCAGGGCTGATGCAGCGCATCGCCGCCGTCCGGGCGCCGTGCCGCAACGTATCGCCTTTCCTGGGTTCGGATACGCAACGATCAGCCGTTCGACGCAAGCATCGCCGGTGGATTGTGTCGCCCCCGGCCGCATAACGTTGAGCAACGGCGCCAGCCCGTGGGCCGAAGGTGGCCGGGCGCGCCCGACCCCTGGGAGCAGGACAATGACGATGGACGCCACCAGCCAGCGCTTCCTGATGTGCCGGCCGACGTACTTCGCCGTCGACTACGCCATCAACCCGTGGATGGACCCGACCGCGCCGGTCGACGTCGACCTCGCCGTCCGGCAGTGGGAGCAGCTGCGCCAGACCTACCGGGACCTGGGCCACACCGTCGAGGAGATCGCTCCGGTGCCCGGCCTGCCCGACATGGTGTTCGCCGCCAACGGCGGCACGGTGATCGACGGCAGGGCGATGGCCGTGCAGTTCCGCGACCCGCAGCGCGCCGACGAGGCCCCCGCCTACCGCGCCTGGTTCGAGGCCGCCGGCTTCGAGATGTACGACCCGAAGCACGTCAACGAGGGCGAGGGCGACATCCTGCTGGCCGGCGACTTCCTGCTGGCCGGCACCGGCTTCCGCACCGCGCACGCCTCGCACGCGCAGCTCCAGGAGGTCTTCGGCTACCCGGTGGTGACCATGCAGCTGGTCGACCCGCGCTTCTACCACCTGGACACCGCGCTCACCGTGCTCGACGAGCGGACGGTGGCGTACCTGCCGGAGGCGTTCTCGCCGGGCAGCCGGGCGGTGCTGCGCCGGCTCTTCCCCGACGCGGTGCACGCCACCCTCGCCGACGCCGAGGTCTTCGGGCTGAACGCGGTCAGCGACGGCCGGCACGTGGTGCTGCCGGCGCAGGCCACCGGCCTGGCCGCGAAGCTGCGCGACCGGGGCTACGAGACGATCGGTGTCGACCTCTCCGAGCTGCGCAAGGCCGGCGGCGGACCGAAGTGCTGCACGTTGCGACTCCGTCAGGGAAAGGCGAGCCAGTGATCGACGACATGCTGCGGACGCCGGAGGCGATCCGCGACGCGGAGCGGTGGACCGCGCACAACTACCACCCGCTGCCGGTGGTCGTCTCCTCCGCCGAGGGCTCCTGGCTGACCGACGTGGACGGCCGCCGCTACCTCGACTGCCTGGCCGGCTACTCGGCGCTGAACTTCGGCCACCGCCATCCGACGCTGATCGCCGCCGCGCACGCGCAGCTCGACCGGCTGACCCTCACCAGCCGGGCGTTCATCCACGACCAGTTCGCCGACTTCTGCCGCGAGCTGGCCGAGCTGTGCCGCAAGGACCTCGTGCTGCCGATGAACACCGGCGCCGAGGCCGTGGAGACCGGCATCAAGGTCGCCCGCAAGTGGGGTTACCAGGTCAAGGGCGTCGCGCCGGGGCAGGCCAACATCGTGGTGGCCGAGGGGAACTTCCACGGCCGGACGACCACCATCGTCAGCTTCTCCACCGACCCCGACGCGCGGGCCGACTTCGGGCCGTTCACCCCGGGATTCACGGTCGTCCCCTACGGCGACCTGGCGGCGCTGACCGCCGCCATCGACGAGAACACCGTCGCGGTGCTGCTCGAACCGATCCAGGGCGAGCAGGGCGTCGTCGTGCCGCCGGAGGGCTACCTGCCGGGCGTACGCCGGGTCTGCACCGAGCGGAACGTGCTCTTCATCGCCGACGAGATCCAGTCCGGCCTCGGCCGGACCGGGGACACCTTCGCCTGCGACCACGAGGGCGTCACGCCCGACATGTACCTGCTGGGCAAGGCGCTCGGCGGCGGCATCGTGCCGGTCTCGGCGGTGGCCGCGAACGCCGACGTGCTCGGTGTGCTCAGGCCGGGCCAGCACGGCTCCACGTTCGGCGGCAACCCGCTGGCCTGCGCCGTCGCGACCGAGGTCGTCCGGCTGCTGGCCACCGGCGAGTTCCAGCGCCGCTCGACCGAGTTGGGCGCCCGGCTGCACGCCGGTCTCCGCTCGCTGGTCGGCAGGGGCCTGGTCGCGGTGCGGGGCCGGGGCCTGTGGGCCGGCCTCGACATCGACCCGAGCCTGATGAGCGGCCGGGAGGCGTGCGAGCGGCTCGCCGAGCGCGGGGTGCTCGCCAAGGACACCCACGGCGCCACCATCCGGCTCGCCCCGCCGCTGGTGATCACCGAGGAGGAGATCGACCACGCGGTCGCCCAGCTCGCCGCCGTGCTGGCCGGCTGAGCCCCGTACGACACGGGCGGGCGTCGGGACCACGGTCCCGGCGCCCGCCGTCGTCTCCCGGCGGATCAGCGGGGCAGGCGCATCGCCATCGTGGGGGCCTCGGCCATGACCGACGTCGGCGTGTAGGAAGCGCCGGTGGGAAGCTCGTCGGGCCGGCCGATCTGCACCCCGGGGTAGAGCTCCACCATGTCGCCCTCGGCCAGCACCCGGGACTGCTGCGGCGCCAGCGGGACCCGGTCGGCCTCCGCCATCGACCCGCCCGGGCGGATGCCCGAGCCGTTGGTGCTCACGTCGGTCACGATCACCTCGCCGACCCGCAGCTCGAACCGGACGTGGCTGCGGCTGATCCAGCGGCGCGCCTCGTCGTTGAGCCACTGCCCGAGCGTGATCCCGCCGGCCTGGTCGGGCGCGCGGCCCACCACCGCCGGCTCCTCCTCGGTGAGCACGAAGCGGCGGCGGATCAGCCCGCCCACCCGCACGGCCAGGACGGCGCTACGCGGTCGCGGACCGGCGTCGCCGAGCCGGGTGCCGTGCCGGGGGCAGGTCGGCGCGCCGCCGCGCAGCGTGGGCGGCGGCTGGCCGGCCGGGCTGCGCTCCACCACCCGGGACAGGTCGGCGAAGGCCCCGCCGCCCCCGCCACCGCCGCCGAAGAGCGCGCAGCCGGGCTCCGCGCAGCGCCACCGCCGGGTGAGCAGCTTCACGCCGGCCGGTGACCGGTCACCGGCGACGGGCGTGTGCCCGCCGCCGACGTGGGCGATGAAGACCGGCCCGCCGGCGCCGGGCACCGGGGCGAGCACCCGGCCGGCCTGCTCGACCAGCCACGGGTAGCGCCCGCGCAGGCCGTCGGCCCGCACCCGGGTGAGCACGGGCAGCCCGAGCAGGTCCGCCACCTCCAGCATCCGGTCGCCCGGGTTGTCGAGCACCTCGACCAGCCCGTCGTCGGCCCACCGGCGGACCACCATGCGCTCGTTGGAGGTGAGGTCGGCGTCGGAGAGCAGGGCCCGGTGGACCACCGCGTAGACCGGGACGCTGTCCTCCTCCAACTCGCGGGCGAGGGCGTCGATCACCATGCCGAGGCGGAGCAGGCTCGCCGGCCGGCCGCCGTCGAGGTCCTGGTAGCGGATCACCTCGGCCAGGTCGACGACGGCCCGGGCCAGCGACGGGTCGGTGCTGACCCGGCCCTCGATGGCGTCCAGCACCTTGCTGATCTCGAATCTCATCCGACGCTCCCCACGATCTCGTCGATCCGCCGAGCCAGTTCCAGGTCACGCCGGGTGACCCCGCCCGCCGAGTGCGTGACGCACCGGAAGGTCAGGGCCCGCCAGCGGATGTCGATGTCGGGGTGGTGGTCCAGCTCCTCCGCCGTCACGGCGACCCGGTCGACCACCGCGATGGCCTCCGGGAAGCTGGCCAGCTCCACGGTGCGGGTGATCCCTGCGGGGTCTCCCGACCAGCCCGCCAGCGCACCCAGCTCGTCTCGCACCGCCTCGGCGGTGAGCACGTCTGCCATGGGGAGACCCTACCGGGACCGGGCGCGACGACGCCGACCAGCGGCGGGAGGTGTGGCCGACCCGGCAGCACGGCGGCCCGGGGGACCGCCAGGGCATAGATGGGCGGCTGTGGACCGGCGGGGTTAGGCTGACCGGCGGCCCGGCCGGGGCCCGCGAACGGCGTCGCCCCGGCCCACCCTGCGTGAGGAGATTTCCACCATGAACACTCGACGGCTGGCGACCACGGGGGTCGCGCTCGTCGCCGCGCTCGCCCTCGGTCTCACCGGGTGCGGCACGGACGCGGACGCTCCGGCCGGCAACGGTGGCGCCACCACCGGCGCGGCACCGGCCAGCAGCGCCCCCGCCGACGCCCGCGCCGAGCTGACCGCCGCCGCGCAGAAGCTGAACCAGCAGAGCGTCAAGATGCAGCTCACGTCGCCGGTCATCAACGGCAGCGGCGTGATGGACCCGGCCACCAAGACCGGCGACATGACGCTGAAGATGGGCGCGGAGGGCACCTTCCGGATCCTGATGCTCGGCAACGACGTCTACCTGAAGGTCACCGGCATGCAGGGGATGCCGAAGAAGTGGATGCACATGGACGCCACCAAGCTCGGCAAGAGCGGCCAGCTCAACCTGATGCCCGACGGCGACCCGGGCGGCGCGAAGCAGATGGTCGACAGCGTGGTGGACGTCGAGAGGACCGCCCCGGGCAGCTACTCCGGCACCCTCGACTACACCCGCACGAAGCCCGACGACAAGGCCATCCAGGCCCTCGGTGACAAGGCCAAGGCCGTCCCGTTCACCGCCAGGGTCGACGACCAGGGCCGGCTCGTCGAGTTCGCCATCGACACCCAGGTGCTGCACGAGTCGCTGGGCACCATGATCACCAACTACTCGAACTTCGGCGCGCCGGTCTCGGTGAAGAAGCCCGCCGCGAGCGACACGCAGGAGGCCCCGCAGGAGCTGATCGAGTCCATGGGCTCCTGAGCCCGACCGCACGCGAAGACGGGGGCGGCGCCGGTCGGCGCCGCCCCCGTTCGCGTGTCTCAGCCGCGCAGCGGCCGGCCCACCTCGTGCAGGTGCGCAAGCGCCTGGCGGTACGACTCGACCAGCCCGGTCTCCGCGTACGGGATGCCCTGCTCGGCGCAGTAGGCGCGGACGATCGGCCGGGCCCGGCGCAGGTTGGCCCGGGGCATGTTCGGGAACAGGTGGTGCTCGATCTGGTAGTTGAGCCCGCCCAGGGCGACGTCGACGAGCCGGCCGCCCCGCACGTTGCGGGCGGTGAGCACCTGCTTACGCAGGAAGTCCAGGTCGTCGTCGGCGGTGGGCATCGGCATGCCCTTGTGGTTCGGGGCGAACGAGCAGCCCATGTAGAAGCCCCACAGTCCCTGGTGGACGGCGACGAAGAGCAGCGCCTTCACCGGCGACATCACCAGCAGCAGCGCACCGAGGTAGCCCACGGCGTGCAGGACCAGCAGCAGCGCCTCGACCCGGCGGTGCCGCATCGGGGTGCGGAACCGGCCGTCGGAGTCCCGCCCCACGATCGCCTGCACGCTCGCCACGTGCAGGGCGATCCCCTCCAGCAGCAGCATCGGGAAGAACAGCCACGCCTGCCGGCGGGCCAGCCGGCGACCGAACCCGCGCGTCGCGGCGGCCTGCTCGTACGTCCAGACCAGCGCGCCGGCCCCGACGTCGGGGTCCTCGTCTTCGTGGTTGGGGTTGGCGTGGTGCCGGTTGTGCTTGTCGACCCACCAGCCGTAGCTGAGCCCGACCGCCAGGTTGCCGGTGAGCAGGCCGATGGCCTCGCTCGGCCCGCGCCGCCGGAACATCTGCCGGTGGCCGGCGTCGTGACCGAGGAACGCGACCTGGGTGGTGGCGACGGCGAGGAAGACGGCGACCAGGAGCTGCGCCCACGAGTCGCCGACCAGGCCGACGGCCGCCCAGCCCGCCGCGAAGACGCCCAGCGTGAGCACGATCCGGGTCACGTACCGTCCCGGGCGTCGCTCCAGCAGGCCCGCCCCGCTGATCCGCCGGGACAACTGCGCGTAGTCACTGCCCCGCCGTACCGGCGGGTCCGTCACCGCTCCGAGCACCATTGCGGCTCCCGTTCCCGTTCCTCGATCCCGGGGCACGCCGGTCGGCGCGTCCCCCTCCCAGTCTCCGGCGAACGGTTGCGCTGAGTAACCCTGCCCACCCCCGGGTCGGGGGTAGGGCGAGCCCTACCCCCGACGCCCGTGACCGGGGCCGGGACCGGGGCGGTCAGCCCATCCGGCCGACGGCGGCCCGCAGGCGGGCCAGGTCCCGGCGGCGTCGCTCGTAGGTCGTGGCGAGCCCGATCAGCGCGAACCCGCCGACGGCCAGGAAGATCCACCGGGGCAGCACGTCCCAGCCACGGACCAGCTCGTGCAGCGCGAGCAGCGCCAGGGTCACCCCGCCCAGCAGCACCGGCGCCTGCCAGCGGCGGGTCGCACCGGCGAGCACCGCGCCGAGCGCGGCGACGCCCAACAGCAGTCGCCGCCACGGCTGGGGGTCCGGCGCCACCAGCACCGACACCAGGCTCGGCAGCAACCCGGCCGCGAGCCCCGGGCCCAGCGCCAGCCAGCTGTTCAGCCCGGGCCGGGTACGCAGCGCCACCACGCCCGCCACGAGAGCCAGCGCCGCCGCCGGCACCGTGTACGCCTCCAGCACCGCCACGTCCCCGGCGGCCAGCAGCAGCCAGCCGCCGAGCAGCTCGCTGCCGCCGGCGATGCCCGCGAAGGCCCACCGCCGGCCCGCCGACTCGCCCCGACGCAGCACCCGCAGCGCGACGGCGGCGCCCCACAGCACGCAGACCGCCGCGGCGTGGCGGAGCGAGCCCACCGCGAGCAGCAGCGCGACCAGCGCCACCGCCTGGGCCGCCGCGTCCAACGCCGCCGCCGTGACCCGTCCCCGGCGGACCGGACCGGCCGCCGCCGCGACCGGACCGCGCACCGGCGCGCCAGCGGACCCGAGGGCCAGTGGACCGACCGGAGGCGACCCGGGGGCCGACGGACCAACCGGAGGCGACCCGGGGGCCGACGGGCCGACCGGAGGCGACCCGGCGGTCGGCGGACCGACCGGAGGCGACCCGGCGGGCGTCCGGGGGCCGCCGCGCACCGCCGCGGCGGCGGCCAGGGTGAGCACCGCGACGGCGAGCACGCTGAACGCGGCCGTCCGCACCGGCAGCCCGCCGGCCAGCGGCGCGACGACGGCGAGGCCGGTCGCGGCGGCCACCGCGACCAGGGCGCCGCCGAGGCGGGCGTCGTCCCGGCGGGCCGCCACCCCGACCACCGTCGCCGCGACCACGAGCACGCCGAGGCCGACGACCGTGCCCGTCCGGGTGGCCAGCAGCCCGAGCAGCCCGGACGCCACCAGCACCAGGCCCACCGGCAACCCGACCGGGGCGAGCAGCGGACGCGGTGCGGCCAGCGCGGCGAGCAGCACCAGCGCCACCCCGCCGAGCAGCGTGCCGACCGGCAGCACCGGCCACGGCACGCCCGCGGCCACCAGCAGCACGGGCAGCGCGGTCGCGGCGAACGGCACCGCGACCAGCGCGGCCCGCCACCAGCCGGCGCCCGCCGACGGGACGGCCTCCGCGCCGGTGGGGCCGGTCCGCACGGCACCCCGGTCCTGCCGACCGGCCAGCACCCCGGCCACCGCCAGCACGGCCAACGCCAGGCCCACCGGAAGCGCCCCCGGATCGGCCCGGACCATGGGCGCCCCGGACCAGGGCGACACCCCGCCGTACGGGGCGACGAGCGCCGTCAGCGCCACCGGCACGGCGGTGGCGACCGAGACCACGAGCAGCCCGATGCCAGCCACCCGCAGGACGACGTCGGAGCGCGCCGCACCGCCCAGCGTCGCCAGCAGGACCGCCACGGCGGCGTAGAGCGTCACCGGTTCGTCGGCCGGTACGACCACCGGCGCCAACCCGACCGCCGTGACCGCCACGGCGACCCCGACGAAGGCGTACGCCCGCAGGTCGAGCCAGTGCCGGCGGACCGCGAGCAGCCCGACGGGCAGCAGCGCGACGGCGGCGAGCGCCCCCCGCGCCTGCCACCAGGCCGGCGCACCGGCGGCGAGGAGGGCGACGACCGCGCCGGCCGGCACCGCGAGCGGCACGACGGCCAGCGCCGCCCCGGCCACCCCGCGCTGCGCGGCCGTGCCGCGCCGGCCGACCAGCGCCACGGCGGTCCCGGCGACCAGCACCACCGCGAGCGCCGCACCCGCGCCCGCCGGCGCGGCGAACCCGACGACCAGGCCGTGCCCGAGCAGGACGGTCCCGGCCCCCGCCGCGGCCAGGACCGTCCAGGACCGGACGCCCGGACGCCCCACCGCGGCGGCCAGCAGCAGGCCCACCGCCGCCACCAGGTCCAGCGCCACCACCGCGGGCCAGGGCGACGGCCAGGCGGCCGGCACCGCCAGCACGACGGCCGCCGCACCGATCGCGGCCAGCGCCGGCCGGGCGGCCCTCGGCAGCAACAGCCCGAGGGCGGCCACGGTCAGCGCGATCACCACCGGCAACTGCCACCCCTGGTCGCCGCCGGGTCCGGCGGCGGCCCCCCGCCACGGCGGCAGCGACCGGCCGGCGGTGGCGCCGGCGAGCGCGACGGCCAGCAGCACGGCGAACTGCGCCGTCCCGCCCGCCACGAGCAGCGCGCCGGCCCGGGGACCGGTCCGCCACCCGGCGGGCAGCAGCCGTACCGCGCCGGCCAGCGCCACCACGACCAGCGCCGTGAGCAGCAGCGACAGGTCCAGCTCCACGATCGGGCGGATGATCGCGCCGGCCAGCACCGGCACCAGCAGCGCGGCGGCCACGGCGCGGAACACCGTCCCGCCGGTGAGCAGCGCGGTGCCGAGCAGCGTCACCGCCACCAGCAGCAGTGGCGCCCCGGCCAGCAGCGGAACGCCGGCGGCCTGGCCGAGGGCCAGCGGTACGAGCGCGCAGAACGCGGCCACGAAGAGCGCGCCCGCGTGCCCCACCCAGGCGAGGACGCGCCCGGCGAGGACCGCCGGACGCACGCCGGACGTCCCGGGCGCCGCACCGGCCGGGGCCACGGCACCGGCGACCGGACCGCCGACGGTCGGGCCGGCGACGGTCGGGCCGGCGACGGTCGGGCCGGCGACGGTCGGGTCGCCGGTCGCCGGAACCCCGACGGCCTCGGCCTCGATCGCCGGGGCGCCCCGGCGGCGCAGCGCGACCAGCACCGCCAGGTCGAGCAGCGCCACCCCCAGGAAGGCCATCGCCCAGCCGGCGGCGTCCGGCCGGGCGTCGGCGACGAGCAGGGGCAGCACCGGCTGCGCGGTCACCAGGGCCGCGAACCACGGCACGGTCAGGCCGCTGAGCCGGCCATACCCGGCGGCGACCGCCGCGCCGGCCCCCCCGACCAGCGCGGCGTACCGGGTGGCGGGCCAGTCCGCCACCCCGACCAGGTCCACCGACCAGGCGGCGTACCCGTCGAGGAGCACCAGCAGCAGCCCGACGGCGGCGAAGGTCTCCGCGGTGCCGCGCAGCCCGCGCCGCACCGCCACCAGCGGCGCCGTCAGGGCGAGAGCGGTGAACGCGCACAGGATCAGGGCCCGACCGGCGACCCCCACCGCCGCCCAGGCGACCGCCGTGAAGACCACCGCGGCGGTGCCCAGCAGCAGCCCACCGAGGACGAAGAGCAGGCCCTGCACCGTACGGGTGGAGGTCTCCGCCCCGCCGACGCCCGCACCCGCCGGCGCGGGGACCGGAGCGACCGGCCCCCGGCCCGGCCACGCCGGCACCGGCGTCACGGCCGGCGGCGGGGTCACGCCCGGGCGGGCCGGCACCGGGGTCGCGGCGGCCGCGGGACGCACCGGCGCCGCAGTCGCGGGAGCCGCCGGTCGTTGCACGGGGAACTCCGCCCGTACCGCGGCGGCCAGCGCGGCCCGACGCCGCCGGGCCGCGCCCAGCCGGTCGGCGAGCCCCTGGTACGCCGCGCGGGCCCGCTCGACCTCGCCGCCGAGCGCGACGATCTCCCGGTCGAGCCGGACCACCTCGGCGGCGGCCGGGTACGGTGGCCGGCCGCAACCGGAGCAGCCGGAGCCGAGGTCGGCCGGCGCGCCGCAGGCGGGACAGGGATAGCCGGTGTTCTGCACCCGGCCATCATGGTGGCCGGGAGATCACCTGACCAGAGTGCGGGTACTCAGGGCCGGGAGTGCTCGTGCACCCAGGCGGCGTAGGCGGGGTCACCGCTGTCCACCAGGGTCACCAGGATCTCCGGCACCTCGTACGGGTGACTGGCCCGGATCTGCTCCACCAGCGCGGCGGCCCGGTCCGGCGCCGTCTTGAACTGCACCGACCACTCGGTGCTGGTCTCCACCCCGGAACGCCACCAGTAGGTGCTGTCCACCTGGCCGCCCACCTGCGCGCAGGCCGCGAGCCGACCGGCGACGGCCGCGGCCGCCAGCACGTCAGCGACCGAGCGGGCGTCCACCACCGTCGTCACCACGCAGATCTGGTCCACCAGCGCACCCTACGCGGCACCGTCCCGATTGGCCGCGATCCACTCGTCGATCCGCGCCCACCAGTCGAAAAGCCAGTCGATCCGCTCCTGCCGACCGGTCGGCACCTCCTCCGGCGGCACGGACCAGAAGCGCATGATGATCCGCTTGTCCATCGGCAGTTCCCGCCACACGTCGCCGACGCTGAGCATCCGGTCCAGGCCGGTGTGCGCCACGAAGATCACCCCGGCGTCGGTCGCGGCGTCCAGCGCCGCGAGCAGGCCGCCCGGCTGCGGGGCGAGCACGTGCCGCATCCGCTCCGCGCGCCGCGCCATCCGTTCGAGGCCGAGGCCGCGCAGCTTCTCGATGGCCCGCAGCCGGCGGCCGGGGGTGAAGTTGCCGCCCTCCGGGAAGATCACGAACGCGTCGTCGTCGTCCAGGCCCTGGGCCAGGTGCCCGATCTGCTCGGTCACCGACCCCCGGCCCTCCGGGCCAGGCGCGAGGAAGCGGTTCGGCAGCCGGTTGAGCAGCACGTCGACCGCCGGGTCCCACTGGAGGCTGTCCTTCAGCACGATCCGCGGCTCCCGGTTGAACCAGTTGACCAGGGCGTGGATCAGGATGAACGAGTCGCCCGGCCCGGCGTGCCGGCAGAGCACCAGCTCGGGTCGGCCGGGCAGGGCCGTGTCCGGATCGGTGCCCACCACGTCGATGCTCAGGTGCAGCGCCCAGCGGGCGTGCCAGAAGAGTGCCCGCAGGAACCAGCCGGCGAGCACGTAGTGCGCCCGCTGGAAGCCGGGCGAGCGGACCCGCCAGCCGAAGCCGGAGGCGACCCAGAGCACGAAGAGCGCGAGCAGCGCCGTCGCGTCCCAGACCAGGTAGACGCAGCCGAGCCAGAGCAGGCGCAGCGGCCGCAGCCGGCCCGGGACCAGCGGCGAGGCGGCCGCCGCGAGCAGCGCCCAGACCGGCAGGGTCGTCACCACCAGGAAGGCGAGCAGCACCACGCCGGGGGCCAGGAGCAGCCGGCGTACCCACCGCGGCGGCAGGGGCATCAGTGTTCCAACTGCGTCGCCAGGTAGCGCCGGGAGGCCGTGTAGGCGCGGCTGATCCGCCGTCCCACCGCCGCCATGTCCCGGTACGCCCACGGCGTGTCGTCGCGCGGCTCCAGCCCGCCGGTGGGCAGCACGTGCACCTCCACCCCGTCGGGCAGGGCCGCCATCTCCCGGGCGAACCGGTGCCGCCGGGCGATCTCGAACGCGACCTGGGCGATCTCCCAGGGCCGCCGGGGCGGGGTCAGGGCCCGCTCGATCCGACCCACCTGGAGTACGAAGATCCGCGTGGCGCCCACGGCGACCGCCTCGCCGATCGGGATGGAGTTCACGATCCCGCCGTCGATGTAGTGCTGGTCGTCGATGCGGGCCGGCGGCAGGAGTCCCGGCACCGAGGCGGAGGCGAGCACGGCCGGCACCAGCGGCCCGCTGTCGAACCAGTGCTCGGCGGCCCGCTCGATGTTGGCCGCGCAGCAGCGGAAGGGCACCCGGAGGTCGGCGAAGGTGGTCTCCGCACCCAGCTCGGCCTCCAGCAGCTTGCGCAGCGGGCGGGGCGAGTGCAGGTGGGTACGGGCGGCGAAGCGGCGCAGTTGGCGGGCCACCGAGTCGCCGTACACCTCACTCGCCTCGGGCGAGGCCCAGAGCCGGACCAGCCGGTCGGTGACCGCCTCGGACGGTTCGGCGGCGACCAGCGCGCCGTTGACCGCCCCGATCGAGGTGCCGAGCACCACGTCGGGCCGGATGCCGGCCCGGAACAGCGCCCGCAGCATGCCCACCTCGACCGCGCCGAGGACTCCCCCGCCCCCGAGCACGAACGCCACCGGTCCCCGCGACATAGGTTCATCCTGGCACGGGCGGAAAAGTGGCCGTCCGGGGCCGGCCCGGGGGCGGCGCGACGGCTGTCCGACGACGGCCCGGCCGACGCGGTCCGGTCCCGGAAGGTAGCCGACCGTTGACAGGCCCGACACATTCGCGCAACCTGATAGCGCTCCCACAGCGAGGCAGGTGCGTTCCGTGAAGCCAGCACTGCACCCCGGCCGGTTGCTGGCCCGCCGGTACCGGCTCGTCGACCAGATCGGCGCCGGCGGCATGTCGGTGATCTGGCGGGCGCGCGACGAGGTGCTCGACCGGGTCGTGGCGCTGAAGGTGCTCGCCCCGTCGCTCGCCGCCGACGCCCGCTTCCGCGACATGGTGCGCGAGGAGGCCCGCGCCGCCGCCCAGCTCGTCCACCCGCACGTCACCTCGGTGCACGACTACGGCGAGACCGTCGCGCCCGACGGGTCGATCACGTCGTTCGTGGTGATGGAGCTGCTGGCCGGCGAGGAGCTGGAGGTCCGGCTCACCGAGGGGCCGCTGCCGTGGGCCGAGGCGGTCGAGGTCGGCGCCCAGGTGGCGGACGCGCTCGCCGCCGCGCACCGGCTCGGCATCGTGCACCGGGACATCACCCCGGCCAACGTGATGATGACCCGGGCCGGGGTCAAGGTGCTCGACTTCGGCATCGCCACCCGGATCGGCGCGCCGGACGACGACGAGGACGGGGGCACCTTCGGCACGCCCGCGTACGTGGCGCCGGAACGGCTCGACGGGGCGCCCGCGCAGCCGGCCACCGACGTGTACTCCCTCGGCGTGCTGCTCTACGAGGCGCTGACCGGTCGGGTGCCGTACCCGGCGGACACCTGGGAGCAGCTCAGCGAGGCGCTCGCCGGGGAGGGCCCGCCCCCGCTGGCCGACATGCCGGGCCTGCCGCCCGAGGTGGCCCGCACCTGCCTGCGCTGCCTGGAGCGGGACCCGCTGGCGCGGCCCACCGCCCGCCAGGTCGCCACCCTCCTGCGCGACCAGCTGCTCCCCGCCGACCCGCAGGCCGCCACCATGCTCGCGCCGACGGTCACCCTCCCGACCCTGCCCACCCAGGCGGGCGGGGCGGAGCCGGGCGGCGGGACCGAGCCGCGCGGCGCCCGCCACGCCCGGGAGCGCCGTCGGCGCCGCCTGCCGCGCCCGGTGCTGATCGTGCCGGTCGTACTGCTCGTGGGGGTGGCCCTGGCCGTGCCCGCGATCCGTCAGGAGGAGTCGAGCCCGCCCCGGTCGCTGCCCACCACGGGCCCGTCCGACCCGCCGCCCTCCCCCACGCCGACGGTCGACGCCGCACCGCCCCCGGCGGCCTCCCCGACCCCGACGTCCGCCCCGCCGGTCGCGCCCCGGCCGACCCCGACGCCCCCGCAGCGCGACGACCTCATCGAGGCGGCCAACCGGGTCGACGGGCTGATCGGCGCCGGTCTCGACGACGGGGGGATCCGCCCCGACGTCGGCCTCGACTTCCGCAACGAGCTGCGTAACCTGACCGACGCGGCCCGCGCCCGGTCGGGCGACCTGGGCGAGCGGATCGCCCGGCTCCGCGAGAAGGTCGCGATCCGCCGCGGCGAGGGCGCCCTCACCGACGCGTACGCCCGCCGGCTGGACAGCGCGATCACCGCGCTCGGGGCGGCGCGGGTCTGACCGCCGGCGGTCAGCGGGCCCGGGCCCGGACCGGCTCCCGGGCCGCCTTGGGAAGGGCCGCCTCCGCGATGAAGCGGCGGTACACCTCCTCGTAGCCGGCGGCCATCCGCTCGGTGGAGAAGTTCTTCGCCACGTGCGCCACGCAGGCCGCCGGGTCGAGACCCGTCGCCGCACGCAACGCGCCGGGCAGCTCGTCCACGTGCTCGCAGATCAGGCCGGTCCGTCCCGGCCGGACCAGTTCCGGCACCGCACCCCGGTCCAGCGCCACCACCGGCGTCCCGGTAGCCATCGCCTCCACCATCACCATGCCGAACGGTTCGTCCCACTGGATCGGCATGATCAGGCACCGGGCCTCGACCAGCAGCCGCAGCGCCTCGGCCCGGTCGGCGTCGAGCACCACCCGGACGTCCTCGCCGAGCATGGGCCGGATCACCTGGTCGTAGTAGCGGCGCTCGGCCGGCTCGTTGCACTTGCCGGCCAGCACCAGCGGCAGGCCGGCGGCCCGGCAGGCCCGGATGGCGACGTCCGGGCCCTTGTCGGGGCTGAACCGGGCCAGCCAGAGCACCGGGCCCCGCCCGGGGGCGGTCTTGTGCGGGACGCCCCCGACATCCATCGCGTTGTGCACCGTGCCGACCCAGCGCAGCGGCGGATTGAGTCGGCGCTGGGCGTGCGAGATGGCCACCAGCCCGACCCCCCGGTCGGTCTCGCTGAGCACGTCGCCGTACTCGCCCACGGGGTTGCCGTGCACGGTGGCCACGGTGGGCACGGCCCGGTGGCCGGCGATCAGCGGGCCGATGGTGGTGTGGTCGTGGACGACGTCGAAGTCGCCCGCGTGGACCCGGTGGTTGACCCGGGCCAGGTGGGCCAGCTCGGGCAGCGCCTCGCCGAGCCGGTCGAACTGGAGTTCGGGCACCGTGGAGACGAACGCCGCCGCCGTGCCGTGCTCCCGGCCGGCCCCGAACACGGTGACCGCGTGGCCCCGGTCGACCAGCGTCTCCACCAGGCCGGTCACCACCTGTTCCAGCCCGCCGTAGCCGGGCGGCGGCACCGACAACCACGGCGGCACCACCATCGCGATCCGCAACGGCCGCGTTGCCGGTCGGTCGGGCGACGGATGGTTCACGGCCACGGAATCCTCCCCCTCGGTCACTGCTGTGGCATCACCGGACCGGCCTCACCGCGACCGGTCCCCGCTGGGCGGGCGGGATCGACGACGGTTTCCCGGGGGCGGCGCCACTAAACGGGACGATCCGGGCGGTCACCCGCCCACGAGGAGCCGTTCCCGCACCGCCCGCACCCCCTCGGCGGACCAGGCCACCCGCTCCGCCTCGTCCCGCTCCCACCAGGAGCGCACGACCCCGGTGAGCACGACCGTGTCCCCGTCGACCTCGACGGTCACCCGCTCCGTGCCGATGCCGCGCCTCAGCGCCCGCTGGAGATCGCGCCGGGTCCGCTCGCTGTCGAAACGGGTGGCGGGCCGCACCTCGACGAGGTTGGTCACCCCGCGTACGCCCCGCAGCCGGCGCAGCTCCCGCTCGGCGGTGCGCCGCTGCCAGCCGAACTCCACCTCGCCACGCAGCATCACCCAGCCGTTGGCCACGGTGACGTCCAGCCGCTCCGCGGGGACGAAGCTGTCCCACTCCAGCGCCCGGCCTGCCGCGACGGCTATCTCGGCGTCCGTACGCCCCGGCTCGCCGGGCAGGCGCACCTCGACGTCGTCGGCGACCGCCCGCACCCCCCGTACGCGCTGCGCGCAGCGCTGCGCCGCCCACTTCCGCGCGTACCCGTCGACCCAGCCGGTCAGGGTGACCACGCCCTCGTGGACGGTCACCCCGATCTCGTTCGGCTGCACCTGGGCGTCCCACGCCAGTTCGTCGAGCACGTCCCGCTGGATCCGCTCGTCCGTCCGAACGGCCGCTGCCGTGGTCATCGCACCCCTCCGTACGCCTCGCCGGTCCTGACTGCCGACGATCCCGGCGCGACGGGTGACGGCGGCTCACCCGCACCGGGTGAACCGCCGTCGGAGGGAGCGACGGGTGACGGAGCCAACCCCCTTGGCCCCGCCACCCGCCGCCCGGAGGGAGGAGGAATGTCTTCGGTTGCCGACTACGACGTCTCGGCGAGCGTCACGGTTGCCCTGGATTCGGTGCCGTTGCGCTTGTAGGTCACCTCGACCCGGTCGCCGACCTTGCCGGCCTGCACGGCGCCGACCAGGTCGTCGGAGTCGTTGACCGCCTTGTCGCCGAACCGGGTGATCACGTCGCCGCGCTGCAAGCCGGCCTTCTCGGCGGCGCTGCCCGGGGCGACGGAGGCGACCAGGGCGCCGCCGCCCTCGGCGGCCGTCACGCTGACCCCGAGCGACGGGTGGCTGACCTTCTCGCCCCGCTGGAGCTTGCCGGCCACGTCCTTGGCCTTGTTGCTGGGGATCGCGAAGCCGACGCCGATGTTGCCGCTGCTGCCCTGCCCGGCGGTGGCGATGGCGGTGTTGATGCCGATCACCTCGCCCCGGGTGTTGACCAGGGCGCCGCCGGAGTTGCCCGGGTTGATCGGCGCGTCGGTCTGGAGCAGGCCGGAGATCGAGGTTGCCCCCTGGCTGGGCTCCTGCCGCTGCTCGCCGCTGCCCGCCTGGATGGTGCGGTCCCGGGCACTGAGGATGCCGGCGGTGACCGAGCCCTGGAGGCCCAGCGGGCTGCCGAGGGCGAGCACCTGGTCGCCGACCTGCATCGCGTCGCTGTCGCCGAAGGTGGCCGCCTTCAGGCCGCTGACGCCGTTGGCCTTCACCACCGCCAGGTCGGTCTTCGGGTCGGTGCCGACGATCCGGGCCTGGGCGTTCTTGCCGTCGGCGAAGGTCACCACGACGCTGTCGCCGCTGCCGGAGGAGACCACGTGGTTGTTGGTGAGCACGAAGCCGTCGGCGGTGAGGATCACGCCGGAACCCTCGCCGTTGTCGGTCGCGATCGAGACGACGCTGGGCTGCACGGCGGCGGCGATCCGGGGCAGGTCGGCGCCGTTGATGACCGGCGCGGCGGAGTAGGTACGGGTGATGCCAGAGTCGCCGTCGACGGCGAGCGCGAGCGCCCCGCCGGCGACGCCCGAGCCGAGCATCAGCGCGAAGACCGCCACCCCGGCGCCGGCGAACTTGGCGATCCGGCCGGGCCGGGGGGCCGCCGTCTGCGGGGCCGCCCAGGGCGGCACCGGCTGGCCGGAGGGGTGCGGCTGGTGACCGTACGGCTGTCCCGGCTGGCCCCCGCCGCTCCAGCCGGACTGCTGGCCGTACCAGGGCGCGCCGGGGTGGCCGGCGGCCTGCGCGTGGCCGGGCTGCGGGTGACCTGGCTGCCCGCCCGCCTGCGGGTAGCCGGACTGGCCCGCGGCCTGCGGATAGCCGGACTGGCCCGCGGCCTGCGGGTAACCGGGCTGACCCGCGGCGTGCGGGTGACCGGGCTGGCCGGCGGCGTGCGGATGGGACGGCTGGGGCTGGCCGGCGACCGGGTACTGCGGAACGGCCGCGGCGGGCGCGAAGGGGCCGGGCGGGGTGGGTCGGTCGACCGGACCGGCGCCCTCGGGGGCGCGGGCCGGCTCGGCGGCACGCGGGCCGCCGTCGCCGGCGGGCGGGCCGTCGACGGCCGGGCCCGACTCGGCGGTACGCGACGCCTCGCCGCCCACCGGGGCGGCGCCACCGGCGGCCGGGGCGGAGTCGCCGCCGGGCACAGGGGCGAAGCCGACGGTCGGGGCGGAGTCGCCGGAAGTCGGGGCGGAGTCGCCGCCGGGGGCCGTGCTGACGCCGACGGTCGGGGCGGAGTCACCGGCGGGGGCGGAGTCGGACTGCGCGCGCTCGGCGCGCGGCAGCTCGGCGGTGGGGAGCGACGGCTCGGCGTCGGTGTGGGCCGGCCGGCGCTGCGGGTCGGACTCGTGCTCGGTCATGCGTCCACCTTTACGCGCGGCACTGCGATCCGCCTGGAACCCACCTGAATGTTGGCTGAAAGTCACTCGCCATCGCCCCCGGCGTCCGGCACGAGCGGGAGTCGGACCCGGAAGGTCGCTCCCCCGCCGGGGGTCTCGGCCACCTCGACGGTGCCGTGGTGGGCGCGCACCAGCGCCGCGACGATGGCCAGGCCGAGCCCGGTGCCGGTGTTGCCGCCGGCCCGCCGGGTACGGGCCGCGTCCACCCGGTAGAAGCGTTCGAAGACCCGCTCCGCCTGCTCGGGGGTGAGCCCGGGGCCGGTGTCCGCCACCTCCACCACGGCCAGGTTCCCGGGCTCGGCCCGCAGCCGCAGGGTCACCGAGGCCTCCGGCGGGGTGTGCGTGAGCGCGTTGGTCATCAGGTTGCCCATGATCTGACGCAGCCGGGCGTCGTCGCCGTAGACCACCAGCGGGCCGGAGCCGGGCGTGACCTCCAGCTCGACCCGGCGCTCCGGCGCCACCGCCCGGGCCGCCTCGACCGCCTCGCTGGCCAGCACGGGCAGCTCCACCGGGGCGAGCGACAGCGGTCGCTCCCGGTCCAGCCGGGCCAGCAGCAACAGGTCCTCCACCAGCAGCCCCATCCGGGCCGCCTCCTGCTCGATGCGGCGCAGCAGGTCGGCGGTCTGCTCCGGCGCGCTCGCCGCGCCCTGCCGGTACAGCTCGGCGAAGCCCCGGATGGTGGTCAGCGGCGTCCGCAGCTCGTGCGAGGCGTCCGCGACGAACTGCCGCATCCGCTCCTCGGAGCGCCGGGCGCGCGCCTCGGAGGCCCGCGCCGCGCCGGCCGCATCCCGGGCGGTGGCCTCGGCGGACCGGGCGGCCAGCTCCGAGGCCGCCCGGGCGGTGAAGGCGACCTCGATCTGGTTCAGCATGGCGTTCAACGCCCGGGAGAGCCGACCCAGCTCCGAGGTCGGCACGGGTTGTCCCTGCTCCGGGTCGGGCACCCGCCGGGTCAGATCACCCCCGGCGATGGCGGCGGCCGTGCGCTCCATCTCCACCAGCGGCTTCAGGCTGGTCCGGACGATCGCCGCGCCGATGGAGGCGAGCAGGATCAGCACCGCTCCGCCGACCAGCAGGTCTATCCAGACCAGTCGCTTGACGGCCAGGTCGACGTCGGTGAGGTGCTGCCCGAC
The DNA here is from genome assembly GCF_049841695.1 of Micromonospora sp. DT178. Classification (NCBI taxonomy): domain Bacteria; kingdom Bacillati; phylum Actinomycetota; class Actinomycetes; order Micromonosporales; family Micromonosporaceae; genus Micromonospora; species Micromonospora sp. DT178. The sequence continues at coordinate 73,319 of NZ_JBNCKV010000016.1, read as the reverse complement.
GGCCAGGATCTCACCGTCGGGCAGTTGGGTGTATTGCATCCGCCAGCGGGACCTGCGGTCCTGGGAGGTGACCGTACGCGGCTCGCCGGTCTCCGCGGCGAATCCCGCGACGCTGTCCGGGAGCTGCGGCAGTTGCTCGGGCCGGATGTTGCGGTCGTCGTACACGGGCGGCAACACCTCGCCCGGCTGGGCCAGGGCGACCATGAAATCGCTGGGCAGCACGGTGCGGCCCTTCCCGCCCTCCTTGTAGAGATTCAGCACCGCGTCGATGGAGCGGGTGGTGCCGTGCAGTTCCCCGTCCACCTGTTCGATGAGGTAGCCACGGAGGAAGACGGTGGTCAGCGAGCTGATCACCAGCAGCGCGGCGGCGACCAGGGCGAGCACCGAGGCGACCAGCTTCACCCGCAGCGGTACGCCGCGCAGCCACGCCTTGCCCTGGTGGAGCGGGTTCACGCCGCCGGCTTGCGCAGGACGTAACCGACGCCCCGCAGCGTGTGGATCAGCCGGGGCTGGGTGTTGTCCACCTTCCGGCGCAGGTAGGAGATGTAGGACTCGACGATGTTGTCGTCGCCCCGGAAGTCGTAGTTCCACACGTGGTCGAGGATCTGCGCCTTGGACAGCACCCGGTTGGCGTTCAGCATCAGGTAGCGCAGCAGCTTGAACTCGGTCGGCGAGAGCTGCACCCGCTGGCCGGCCCGGTGCACCTCGTGGGTCTCCTCGTCCAGCTCCAGGTCGGCGAAGGTGAGCCGGGAGGGCGCCTGCTCGCCGCTGCTGGTCCGGCGCAGCACCGCCCGGATCCGGGCGGTCAGCTCCTCCAGGCTGAACGGCTTGGTGACGTAGTCGTCCCCGCCCAGGGTCAGCCCGCGGATCTTGTCGTCGGTCGCGTCGCGGGCGGTGAGGAAGACCACCGGCGTACGGGTGCCGCCCTCGCGCAGCATCCGGATGACCTCGAAGCCGTCCAGGTCGGGCAGCATCACGTCGAGCACCACCAGGTCGGGCCGGTGGTCCTTCGCGGCGTTGAGGGCGGCGCTGCCGCTCGTCGCGGTGGCCACGTCGAAGCCCGCGAAGCGCAGGCTCGCGGAGAGCAGTTCGAGGATGTTGGGATCGTCCTCGACGACGAGCAGTCGCGCCTCGGTCTGGGTAGCGGCCATGCCGCCCATCATCCGTGCTCTCGCTGCGTCCGCGCTGGGCACTCGCTGGAAAGAACCTGTGAGGCGACCGGCGCTCAGCGCAGCAGCCGACGCAGCCCGTCCAGCGCGCCGTCGAGCAACCGGACGGCCGTACGCAGCTGCGAGTCGCTCGGCCGGCGGGCGCGGACCAGGGCGCCCACCTCGACGGCGAAGGCGGCAAGCCGCTGGTCGAACTCGTCCAGCGGCGTCGACCCGGGGCCGGGCGCCGGCGTCGGGCCGGCGGGGGGCGCGGGTGAGGGGCCGGGCGAGGGGGCGGGCGTCGGGCCGGAGCCGGGGGGCGCCCAGCGGGCACCACGGGTCTGCCGGGCCGCCTCGCGCAGTTCCCGCTTCAGGTCGCGGACGGAGCCGCGTACCTCGTTGCGGATCTCCCCGGCCAGGGCGGACAGGTCCTGCACCGAGGCGGCGATGTCCGCCTCCAGGGCGGTCAGCTCGCCGGCCCGCTGCCGCAGCTCGGCCCGGCCCGCCTCGGTGATCTCGTAGACCTTGCGGCCGCCGACGGCGGTGTGGGTGACCAGCCCGTCGGCCTCCAGCCGCTGCAACCGCGGATAGATGGTGCCGGCGCTGGGCGCGTAGAGGCCGAGGAAGCGCTCCTCCAGCAGGCGGATCAGCTCGTAGCCGTGCTTCGGGCCGTCGTCGAGGAGTTTGAGCAGGTAGAGCCGGAGCCGCCCGTGACTGAACACGGCGGTCACGGCAGCTCCTTCTCGTCGTGGCCCACCGGCCGGGCGAGCAGCGCGATGCTGCCCGAGGTGGCGGACGCGGAGAGCTTACCCTCACCCGTGCCGAGCACGCCCTCGCTGTCGCCGCCGGCTCCCGGCCCGGCGCTGCCCCGCACCTGGGGGAAGGCGCTGGTGATCCGGCCCGACGTGGTGTGCAGGCGGACGGCCAGGTCGCTGTCCTCGCGGACCCGGACGGTGACGCCGCCGGAGATCGTGCTGAGCCGGATGTCGCTGCGCCGGGGATTGTCCAGGTCGCAGGTGATGGCCCCGGAGGCCGTGTGGGCCCGGACCCGGCCCGCCGCGCTGTCGGCGAGGGTCACCTCGCCCGAGACCGTCTCCAGGTCGAGGTCGCCGGCCACGCCCAGCGCCTCGACCGGACCCGCGGTGATCTTCGCCGACGTCCGGCCGTGCAGCCCCATCAGGGTGATCTGGCCGGCGGCCACCTCCACCCGGGTCTCGCCGCGCAGGCCCGACGCGACCAGCGCGCCCTGCACCAGCTCCAGGTCGGCGAGCACGTCGGCGGGGACCGCGACGGAGACGTCGACCCTGGGCAGTCGGGACAGCGGCCCCATCCAGAAGACGAAGTCCGAGAGCCGCCGGCGCCGCTGCTGGCGTACGGAGAGCCGGCCGTCGCGGTGCTCCACCACGACCGGCCGGCGCCCGACCCTGGTGATGTCGATCCGGGGCGGGCCGTCGGTGGCCACCACGTTGAGCCGGCCGCTGATCAGGTGGACGTCGAGTCGGGCGACCGTCCCGTCCAGGGTGATCCGCTGCGGGGCGTGCACGGTCCAGTCGGTCATCGGGTCCTCCCTCCGCGACGCGCCGCGTCTTCGGCGCGCCGGATGACAGGACACTAACGCGATACATCGCGATATGACAAGCACGGACGTGACAACCTCACGGCACCGGTTCCACGAGCGGCCGGCGGTAGGGACCCCAGGCCACGAAGCGGTCGAACATGGCCCGAGGGCTGGGACCGCCGCGCGGGTCGAGGTGGTAGAGGTCGCGCATCGCCTCGTACATCAGGCCCGCCAGGTAGATCGACAAGCTGTGCTGCTCGCCCTCGTACTCGGCCTTGAGCAAGAGTCGCGCGGTCGCGCAGGGCCACGGCTGACCGCACGAGCGACAACCCCAGTGCGGTCGCAGCGGCGTGTGCGGCGGCCGGCCCTCGATGCGGTGGCGAGGGCGCCCGAGGCGCGGTCCGGGGCCGGGCTGCGGGAGCCGGGTGGAGAGCAGGGGCCTCACCAGCGCCCCCCGTTCAACCGGCGCGCCCGCCCGGCGGCGGCCAGATCGGCCGCGCCGCACCACAGGACCTCGGTCGCGTCGTTCGCCCTCGGCCCGACCGGAGGCGGCACGAAGGGTCCGATCGGGCCGGGGATGTACGGAGCCGGCCTGCTCGGGCGGGGCGGTGGGGGTGGTGCCGGAGCGGGCTTCGGCCGCCGGCTCCGGATCTCCCGCCGCTCCGCGCAGTTCGGGCACGCGCAGTGCCGTCCGCACCGACTCCGGTGCCAGCCGCCACGGTGACCCACTTCGCCCCCACCCCGTTGTCGAGGTGGGCCGCCCCGCCACGGGGGAGAGCAGGGCGGCCCCGGCAGGACCCGCCCACGTCCTCGCTGACGGCGAACGGGCCCGCGTGGTGACAGTCTGGTGAGGACACCACTACCGTCGACACATGCTCGCCGCATCCGCGCAGGTCAGCGAGGTGGCCGAGCGGGCACGGGAAACACGTCGACGGAACCGAGCAGAGTTTGGGGAACCGATGGGCACCGCTACCAACTACGTGCTGGGTGAGCTACGCACCTTCCGCGCTCAGCTCGGCCTGAGCCAGGACGACTTCGGCAGGACGATCGGCTACTCCGGGTCGCACGTCAGCTCGGTCGAGACGGGCGGTCGCCCGCCGACGCGGGAGTACATGAAGGCGATCGACGACCAGCACGACACGGGCGAGCGGTTCGGCCGGATGCTCCGTGAGCTGGCCCGGCTGGACGCCACGCCGGCCTGGCTGCGCGAGTGGATCGAGTTCGAGCGGGACGCCACGACGCTGCGCTGGTTCGAGCTGGCGTACGTGCCGGGTCTGCTCCAGACCGAACGCTACGCCCGCGCCACGCTGGCCGGGGGCCGGTTCACCGCCGACGAGGTCGAGCGGATCGTGGCCTCCAGACTGGAGCGCCAGGCGATCCTCGGCAGGGATCGGCCGCCCCAGCTCATCGCCGTCGTCGACGAGGCCGTGCTGCGCCGGCCGGTGCTCGACCAGCCGGGGCTCATGGCCGAGCAGCTCGACCACCTGGTGGCCGCCGCGACGCAGGAGCACGTCCAGCTCCACGTCGTCCCGGCCGACGCCGGCATGTACCTCGGGCTGGCCGGCCAGTTCATCATCGCCGAACTGCCGGACGGCACCCGGGTGGCCCACGCGGACAACCAGCTCAGCGCGCAGATCGTCGACGCATCCATCGACATTGCTAGGCTGGCCAAGACGTGGGAGATCGTGCGCAACGAGGCCCTCCCCCGCCGGCAGTCGACCGTGCTGATCAAGGAGGTGGCGAAGTCATGGACGTGACGACCCCGCAGTGGCGGAAGTCGACGAAATCCGGCGGCAACGGCGGTTCCTGCGTCGAGGTCGCCGACAACGTGCCGGGCGTCGTGCTGGTGCGCGACACCAAGGACCGCGAGGGCGGCACCCTCCACTTCGACTCCCGGGCGTGGCAGTCGTTCGTCGGCCTGGCCAAGCACATCGGCCCGGTCGGCTGACCCGCTTCTCCCCCCGTCCTCACGCCGCGTATCCGGCCGGTGCCCGCCCGACGGCGGCAGCGGGGACGTGCACGACCGACTCGGCCGCCCGGGCGAGCAGCCGCCGGTCGGCGTCCCGGGCGGGATGCAGGGCGGCGGAGACGCTCACCCGCACCTCCAGGCCCCGGGCGGCGAGCACCCGGCCCACCGAGCGCAGCAGGTCGTCGTCCCCGACGAATGCGGCGGCCGTGGTCGGCACGCCGGTCGCGGCCCACCGGTAGCCGATCCGCAGCGGCACCACGGGCGCCCCGGCATCGATCGCCGCCTGGAACAGCGCCGGACGGAACCCCCGGCCGGGGCGGCAGGCGACCGAGTCGGCGGTGCCGCACCAGGTCGTACCCTCTGGAAAGACCGCCACCGGGCTGCCGGCGCGCAGCGCGGCGGTGACCCGGGAGACCGTCGCGGGCAGGGCCCGGGGGCGGGCCCGGTCGACCAGGACCGTGCCGGCCGCCGCCGCGAGCAACCCGACCAGCGGCCAGGACCGGACCTCCCGCTTGGCCACCATCCGGGCCGGCGCGACGGCCAGCAGCGCGAGCACGTCCAGCCAGGAGGCGTGGTTGGCGACCAGCAGCGCCGCCCGCCGGGGCGGCCGGCCGCGCACCACGAGGCGCACGCCGAACGCACGCAGCGTCCACCGGGCCCAACCGCGCAGGGCCGCCGCCCGGTCCCCGGCCGGCAGCGCCGGCAGCAGCACCGCCAGCGCCGTCCCCGCCGACAGCATGCCGAGGACGGCGAGGGTCCGGCCCGCCCGCCGCGCGGGCGACACGGCCGGCACCTCGCCGGCCGCCGGGAGGCAGGTCGGCCCGCATCCCGAGGCGGGCAGCCAGAGGCGTCCGGCGGTGCTCACCGCTCGGCCCCGCCGAGGAAGTGCCGCAGGTAACGGGGGTTCATCCGGTCCAGGGAGAAGAGCACGTAGAAGTCGGCCACCCCGAAGTCCGGGTCGTACGCCGGCTCGCCGCAGACCCAGGCCCCGAGGCGCAGGTAGCCGCGCAGCAGCGGCGGGACCGTGGCCCGCGCCGTCGGGCCGTCGGCCGCCGCCGGCCCGACGAGCGTGTCCGGCTCGGCGAACCAGGGGCGCCTCGGCCGTACGCGCAGCCGCGGCGGGGCCAGGTGCCGGGCCGCGACCTCGTCCCACACCCGCGCGACGGTCCCGCCCCCGTCGGCCACCGGCACCGACGCGCAGCCGCCGAGCCAACGCGACCCGCGCAGGTGCAGGTAGCGGACGATGCCGGCCCACATCAGGTTGATCACCGCGCCGGAGCGGTGATCGGGGTGCACGCAGGACCGCCCGGCCTCGACCAGGTCGTCGCGGAGCGGGTCGAGCCCGGTGAGGTCGAACTCGGCCGCGGCGTACCGCCGGTCGGTGCGGCCCGGCGGGAGCAGCCGGTACGTGCCAACCACCTCGCCGGTGCCCTCCTGCCGGACGATCAGGTGGTCGCAGTACGCGTCGAAGTCGTCGACGTCGAGCCCGGCGGCCCCCGGGCGCAGGGTGGCGCCGAGTTCGGTGGCGAACACCTCGTGACGGAGGCGTTGCGCGGCCGCGACCTCGCTCGGGTCGTCGGCGATCAGCAGGGTGTAACCGCTGGTCGTCAGGGGTGCGCCAGCGGCGTGCAGAACGGCCATGGGACCTGTGTAGGCGGCCCGGGTTGCCGGCCGGCGGGGTGAGGGATGTCGATGAGGTGAACGGCCCGTGCCGGTGTCGCGGCGACGGGGCCGGCGCTCGTCTCAGCGGGTGGCGCGCAGGTCCCGGGCGAGGTGCGAGCGCCGGAACCCCACCGTGACCAGACGCCGCAGGTCGGCCCGGTTGTCGTGCATGAGCTGGACGTGGAAGTAGTTGACGTACTCCAGTACGGCGAAGAGGCCGAAGGCCAGCCCCGGGTACGCCCGCACGCCGGGCGTCCGCACGGCGGCCACGGCGCAGGCGGCGATCACGGTGGCCAGGAGGAACGGCAGGGCGGCGCGCGCGGTGACGAAGTGGCGCCGGCCCGGCAGGCGCGGCTCCCCGCGGCGCAGCTGTCGCAGCTTGAGCGCCCAGTACGCCGTGCCCACCACGAGCAGGGCCGCGAACGCCCCGAAGCCGGCGAGATTCGCCGCCGTCGGCGGCAGTCCCACCAGCTGGAACCACACCCACGCCTGTAGGGGAACGTTCAGCAGCTCCCAGCCGGCGAGGGAGCGGAGCCGACGCCGGGCCGCCTCGCGGGTCGGGCCGGCCGGCAGGTGGGTCCTGGGCACGGCCGCAACAGTGGCACAGCACCGGACGAACACCGGGGCCGACGGCGTGCGAGGCTGCCGGGGGCGCGTGCCGGCGACGGGGCCGGGCGCCCTCGCCGGAGGTGAATGATGATCATCGGGTCGCGCTTCAACGGGCCACCCGGCTCGGGCAACGGCGGCTGGAGCGCCGGGGTCTTCGCCGCCGCGTCCGGCGCCCCGGGGGCGGTCGAGGTGACGTTGCGTCGCCCACCCCCGCTGGAGACCCCGCTCACTCTCGCCGACGGGGAGGTCCGCGACCCGCAGGGCCTGACCGTCGCCCAGGTCCGCCCCACGGAGGACCCCCGGGCGGTGGTGCCGCCGGTGGACCTGCCGGCCGCGCGGGCCGCCTCGGCGGCGTACCCCGGGCTGGTCGACCACCCCTTCCCGGGCTGCTACGTCTGCGGCCCGGACCGCACCGACGGGCTGCGGATCTTTCCGGGACGGCTGCCGGACGGCCGTACCGCCGCGCCGTTCCGGGTGCCCGGGTCGGTCACGACCGCCACCGTCTGGGCGGCGCTGGACTGCCCCGGCGGCTGGGCGGTGATCGCCCCCGGCCGGCCGTACGTCCTCGGCCGGATCGCGGCGGTGGTCGCGGCGCTGCCGGAGCCGGGCGACGAGTGCGTGGTGACCGGCGTCATGGTCGGCGGCGAGGGCCGCAAGGCGCTCGTGCACACCAGCCTGTACGCCCCCGACGGCGCCCTCCTGGCCCAGGCCCGGGCAACCTGGATCGCCGTGGCCGACGACGCCCGATAATCGTTCCTGGGGATGAGGGCCTCCTGCCTGAGGCGGAGGTGGATCTCGGAAGTGCGCCTGATTGACCTGGTTGCGCCCGCCCGCCACGCTGTGTCACGGCGTACCCCGACGCCACCGCACGAAGGAGAGCAATGACTGACGGGCAGAGAAGCCCCACCGGTGACGGTCAGATCGTGGTGTCCGGTCTGACGAAGCAGTACAAGAACGTCCGGGCCGTCAACGACCTGTCGTTCACCGTTCGACCGGGGCGGGTGACCGGCTTCCTCGGCCCCAACGGCGCCGGCAAGACCACCACGCTGCGGATGCTGCTGAACCTGGTCACGCCGACCAGCGGGACGGCCACCATCGGCGGGCGTCGGTACGCCGACCTGACCGACCCGCTGCGGCACGTCGGCGCCGTGCTGGAGGCCTCCAGCGCGCACAAGGGCCGCACCGGCATCAACCACCTGCGGGTCATCGCCGCGGCGGCCGGGCTGCCGAAGCAGCGGGCCGACGAGGCGCTGGCGCAGGTCGGGCTCACCCCGGCGGCGAAGCGCAAGTTCAAGGGCTACTCGCTCGGCATGAAGCAGCGGCTCGGCATCGCCGCCGGGATGCTCGGCGACCCCCGGGTGCTGATCCTCGACGAGCCCGCCAACGGGCTCGACCCGGAGGGCATCCGGTGGATGCGCGGGTTCCTCAAGAACCTCGCGCACGAGGGCCGCACGGTGCTGGTCAGCAGCCACCTGCTGTCGGAGATGCAGTTGCTCGCCGACGACGTGGTGATCATCGCCGCCGGGCAGCTGGTCCGGCAGGGCACGGTCGAGCAGGTGATGGGCTCGATGGCGCAGGGCGTCCGGGTCCGGGTGCGCACCCCGCAGGCCGACGCGCTGACCGCCGCCCTCAAGGAGGGGCCGGCCACCATCGACGTCGACGAGCACGGCGTCCTGCTGGTGGGTGGGGTGGACGCCCCGACCGTGGGGCGGGTCGCCCTGACGGCGGGCGTCGAACTGCACGAACTGACCACGGAACGGCCCGACCTGGAACGGGTCTTCCTGGAGCTGACGGCCGGAAAGGCGGGCATCCGATGAACCTCGTCCGGTCCGAGCTTCTCAAGATCCGCACCACCAGCACGTGGTGGTGGCTGGCCATCGCCGCGTTCCTGTCGATCGCACTGGCCTTCGCGTTCAACGCCTGGGTCGCCAACGAGGCGTTGAGCGGCAACGCCGAGGAGCTGGGCGTCACCGGCGACCAGGCGTCACCGGCGGCGCAGGCGGCGAACCTCTACACCTCGGGGCAGTACCTGGGCCTGATGTTCGTGATGCTCATCGGCATCCTGATGGTCACCAACGAGTTCTTCCACCAGACGGCGACCACGACGTTCCTCGCCACGCCGCGGCGCACGTCGGTGATCCTCAGCAAGCTGGTCGCCGCCAGCCTGCTGGGCATCGGCTTCTGGCTGGTGACCACGCTGATCGACCTGGTCGCCGGGGCGGTGTTCCTGTCGGCCAACGGCCACGGCGCCCTGCTCGGCGAGTGGGCCGTGCAGCGGGCGCTGCTGCTCAACCTGCTGGCGTACGCGATCTGGACGGTCCTCGGCATCGGCATCGGCACGCTGATCACCAACCAGCTCGGCGCGGTGATCACCGCCGCGGTGCTCTACCTGGTCGGCACGCAGGTGGTGGGGCTGCTGTTCATGTTGCTCTCGAACCTGCTCGACAGCGAGGCCGTGGTCAAGTGGCAGGTGATCTGGCCGGCCATCGCCTCGACCGTCATGGTCAGCGAGGGTCAGACGGACTTCACCCCCGCGTGGTGGGTCGGCGCGCTCGTGCTGATCGGCTACGCGGTGGTGAGCGGGGTCGTCGGCGTCCTCATCACCCGGCGGCGCGACATCTCCTGACGCGTTCGGGCGACGGCGGCGGGGGTGGTGCCGGGCACCACACCCGCCGCCGCGCGACGTGGGGCTCACCACCACACCCGGCCTTACCAGCAGCCGACCGCACACGCAGCGTTTGGTGAACTTCTGGCATCTTCTGTGAAACCGGCCACGGGTCGGAGGCGGAAATGCCTGTGGCATCCGTACGGCGTAGCCTGGGAGCCGTCTCGTGCGCGCCCGAAGGCAGGGCGGACACCGGACACCGCGTGACACACAAACCCGCGTGAAAGAGGCGATTACCGGCCGTGTCGACCCAGCAGACTTCGCAGGAGAACCCACTGGCGGGTTTCGGTCCGAACGAGTGGATCGTCGAGGAGATGTACCAGCGCTACCTCGCCGACCCCACCAGCGTCGATTCGGCCTGGCACGACTTCTTCGCGGACTACCGCCCGGCGCCCGGCGCCGGGAAGCCGCGCGGAGCTGAGCAGGCCCCGAAGCCGGCCGCCAAGCCGGAGCCCGCCGGCCAGCAGGAGGCGGCCGCCGCGGTCGCACAGCCGGCGGAGAAGAAGCCGGCCGAGAAGAAGCCGGAGCCCAAGCCGGAGAAGCCCGCCGCCAAGGCCGCCCCGGCCAAGCCGGCGCCCGAGAAGGCGGCTCCCGCCAAGCCCGCGGCGACCAAGCCCACCGCCACCGGCCCGCAGACCACCCCGCTGCGCGGCGTGGCCGCGAAGATCGTCCAGAACATGGACGCCTCGCTGGCCGTGCCGACCGCCACCAGCGTGCGCGCCGTCCCGGCCAAGCTGCTGGTCGACAACCGCATCGTGATCAACAACCATCTCACCCGTGGGCGTGGTGGCAAGGTCAGCTTCACCCACCTCATCGGGTACGCGATGGTCCGCGCCCTGGTCGCCCACCCGGAGATGAACAACTCCTTCGCCGAGGTCGACGGCAAGCCGGTCATGGTCCGGCCGGAGCACGTCAACCTGGGCATCGCGATCGACCTGACCAAGCCGGACGGCAGCCGCAACCTGGTGGTCCCCTCCATCAAGGCCTGCGAGCAGATGGACTTCCGGCAGTTCTGGCAGGCGTACGAGGACGTGGTCCGGCGCGCCCGCCGCAACGAGCTGACCATGGACGACTACTCCGGCACCACGATCTCGCTGACCAACCCGGGCGGCATCGGCACCGTGCACTCGATGCCGCGGCTCATGCAGGGGCAGAGCGCGATCATCGGCGTCGGCGCGATGGAGTACCCGGCCCCCTACCAGGGCATGTCCGAGGCCACCCTGGCCGAGCTGGCCGTCAGCAAGGTCATCACCCTCACCAGCACGTACGACCACCGGATCATCCAGGGCGCCCAGTCCGGCGAGTTCCTGAAGGTCATGCACGAGCTGCTGCTCGGCGAGCACGGCTTCTACGACCAGATCTTCACCTCGCTGCGCATCCCGTACGAGCCGGTGCGCTGGATGCGCGACGTCGCGGTCAACAACGAGGGCCAGATCAACAAGACCGCCCGGGTGCACGAGCTGATCCACGCGTACCGCGTGCGCGGGCACCTGATGGCCGACACCGACCCGCTCGAGTTCAAGATCCGCAAGCACCCCGACCTGGACGTGCTCCAGCACGGGCTGACCCTCTGGGACCTCGACCGCGAGTTCCCGGTCAACGGCTTCGCGGGCAAGCAGCGGATGAAGCTGCGCGACATCCTCGGCGTGCTGCGCGACTCGTACTGCCGGCGCGTCGGCATCGAGTACATGCACATCCAGGATCCGGAGGAGCGGCGCTGGATCCAGGAGCGGATCGAGCGCAAGTACGAGAAGCCGTCGGCCGACGAGCAGAAGCACGTGCTCAACCGGCTCAACGCCGCCGAGGCGTTCGAGACCTTCCTCCAGACCAAGTACGTCGGGCAGAAGCGCTTCTCGCTGGAGGGCGGCGAGTCGCTGATCCCGCTGCTCGGCGAGGTGCTGGAGGCCTCCGCCGAGGGCGGGCTGGACGAGGTCGTCATCGGCATGGCCCACCGTGGCCGGCTCAACGTGCTGGCCAACATCGTCGGCAAGCCGTACGAGAAGATCTTCTCGGAGTTCGAGGGGCACCTGGACCCGCGCTCCACCCAGGGCTCCGGCGACGTGAAGTACCACCTGGGCCAGAACGGCAAGTTCACCACCCCCGACGGCGACCACGCGGTCAAGGTCTCGGTGGTGGCGAACCCGTCGCACCTGGAGGCCGTCGACCCGGTGCTGGAGGGCATCGTCCGGGCCAAGCAGGACCGGATAGACCTCAAGCTGGAGGGCTACACCGTGCTGCCGCTGGCGGTGCACGGTGACGCCGCCTTCGCCGGTCAGGGCGTGGTCGCCGAGACGCTCAACCTCTCCCAGCTGCGCGGCTACCGCACCGGCGGCACCGTCCACGTGGTGGTCAACAACCAGGTCGGCTTCACCACCGCCCCGGAGTACAGCCGCTCCAGCCTCTACAGCACGGACGTCGCCCGGATGATCCAGGCGCCGATCTTCCACGTCAACGGCGACGACCCCGAGGCCGTGGTCCGGGTCGCCCGGCTGGCCTTCGAGTACCGGCAGGCGTTCAACAAGGACGTCGTCATCGACATGGTCTGCTACCGCCGGCGCGGGCACAACGAGGGCGACGACCCGTCGATGTCCAACCCGCAGATGTACAAGATCATCGACTCGAAGCGGTCCGTCCGGAAGCTCTACACCGAGGAGCTGATCGGGCGCGGCGACATCACCGTGGAGGACGCGGAGGAGCTGCTGCGCGACTACCAGTCGCAGCTGGAGCGGGTCTTCAAGGCCACCCGCGACGCGGCCACCACGCCGCGGCAGCTCAGCCGCCCCAAGCGGGAGGACGAGCCGGAGCCGCAGGTGGAGACCGCCACCGACGCCGCCGTCGTCAAGGCCGTCGGCGAGGCGCACGTCAACCTGCCGGAGGGTTTCACCCCGCACAAGCGGATCCAGCAGCTGCTCGACCGGCGGGCCAAGATGTCCGTCGAGGGCAACATCGACTGGGGCTTCGGCGAGATCATCGCGTTCGGCGCGCTGCTGCACGACGGGGTCACCGTCCGGCTCGCCGGGCAGGACTCCCGCCGGGGCACCTTCGTGCAGCGGCACGCCTCCGTGGTCGACTCCCGGACCGGCAACGACTACCTGCCGTTGCAGTCGCTTACCGGCGACGGCGAGCGGTCCCGGTTCTTCGTGCACGACTCCCTGCTCAGCGAGTACGCGGCGATGGGCTTCGAGTACGGCTACTCGGTGGAGAACATCGACGCGCTGGTGTGCTGGGAGGCGCAGTTCGGTGACTTCGTCAACGGCGCCCAGTCGGTCATCGACGAGTTCATCTCCTCCGGCGAGGTGAAGTGGGGCCAGCGCTCCGCCGTCACGCTGCTGCTGCCGCACGGCCACGAGGGCCAGGGCCCGGACCACACCTCCGGCCGCCCGGAGCGGTTCCTGCAGATGTGCGCCGAGGACAACATGCGGGTGTCCATCCCGACCACCCCGGCGAACTACTTCCACCTGCTGCGCCGCCAGGCGCTCTCGCCGAAGCGCAAGCCGCTGGTGGTGTTCACGCCGAAGTCGCTGCTGCGGCACAAGCTCTGCGTCTCCTCGGTCGAGGACTTCACCTCCGGCACCTTCCAGCCGGTGCTGCCCGACTCGGGCGCTCCGGCGCCGGAGCAGGTGAAGCGGGTGCTGCTCTGCTCGGGCAAGGTCTACTACGACCTGTTCCAGGCCCGCGCCGAGCGCGGCGTCACCGACACCGCGATCATCCGGATCGAGCAGCTCTACCCGATGCCGGTCGAGGAGATCCGGGCCGCCCTCGCGGCGTACCCGAATGCCGAGGACTTCGCCTGGGTGCAGGAGGAGCCGGCCAACCAGGGTGCCTGGTCGTTCGTCGCGCTCAACCTGCTGGAGCACCTGACGGAGGTCCGGCTGCGCCGGATCTCCCGCCCGGCCGCCGCCGCCCCGGCCGTCGGCTCGGCGAAGATGCACGAGGTCGAGCAGACCGCGCTGATCGAGGCGGCCCTGCCCCGCCCGTGACCTGACGCACCACCCAGCGCACCGGGGCAGAGCCGTCGACACGACGGCTCTGCCCCGCTCGCCGTCCCGCCCGGCCCGCACGCGACGGCACCTGTCCGCACCGGCGCGAGAATCCGGCGGCGCCCGGCCACGACAGCACGAGCCCGGCGGGGCCCGGCCACACCGGCGCGAAAATCCGGCGGGCCCGGCCCCACCGGCGCGAGGGTCCGGCGGGGCCGGCCCGCGCGGAGCGCCGGGACGCACACCGACCACGAGGAGGCAACGGAAAGCATGTACTTCACCGATCGAGGCATCGAGGAACTGGTCCAGCGCCGGGGCGACGAGCAGGTCAGCATGGAGTGGCTCGGCGAGCGCCTGCGCGACTTCGTCGACCTCAACCCCGAGTTCGAGACCCCGATCGAGCGCTTCGCCACCTGGCTGGCCCGCCTCGACGACCCCGACGACGAGTAGCTCTACCCGAGTCGACGGGCGCGGCGTTACAGTGACGTCGGTCTGTCCGCTCGACGGGTCGGGGCACGGCATGGAGACGCCCAGCGGCGCCACGGTCGCGTCGGCCGACGGCGCCCACCGCCGTCCCGCCCGCGCGCGGGCCCCGGAGCGGGCGGGGCGCCGGGGCGACCGGCGGAGGGCCCCGGAACGGGCGGAAGCGCCGGAGCGACCGGCAGAGGCGCCGTGACCGACGCCTGGGCGGACGTCGCCGAGGTTCCCGGCGCGCGAAAGACGCTGGAACGACACAGTCGCGTCCTGCGCGAGGAAATCCTCGGGGTAGCCGCCCACCTCGCCCCCGGGCAGAGGCTCCCCGTCCCGATGTCCCGGGAGCCGGAGGAGGACCTCTGGCACGAACCACTGTGGTACGCCCGCCGGGCGACGCTCCGGCTCACCACCGACTTCGGCTCGGCCGAGGTCGTCCAGCACATCGCGCACCGGCTCGCGGCGCAGGCTGGCACACCGATCTCGACGCCTCCTCGACGGCGGTCGCCACCGCGTCGGCCACCCGCGACGGCTTCTTCCTCTGGCTCATGGCGTTCCCCGGCTTGTCCCGGGCCGACCTCGGCGGCAGCACCCCGCCCGTCCTGCTCTACGCGGATCCAGCCGGCACTGCCATCGGCCCCCCTCCCCCTCCCGCGCCGCCGAAGCGGTTCGTACCGCCCGAGCCGGTCGTCACCGAAGCCACCCGCAAGCCCGGTCACGTGCTCTGCCTCGACTGCGACGGGATCGGCTGGTGCCCGGAGTGCCTCACCCGGGGATACCTCCTCGACGACAGCGGCGGGGAGCGACGGTGCGTCGTCTGTTTCGGCGCGAAGGTCTGCCAGATCTGCGGCGGCTTCGGCCAGAAGCGCCTCGCCGACATGCCCTCCTGGATGCGCCGCCAATACCCACCCACCGACCCCGCCCACTGACCCCACCCCGCACCGTTGATCATGGCGTTGCCGGCAGCCGGTCCCGGCGTGGCGTGACGGCAACGTCATGATCAACGAAAGGGGGGCGAAGGACCCGAGCCGGGAACCCGAAGATCTTCTAGGGTGGGTGAGTGGCGCGGAGTGTGTACCTGACCAGCGTGGGGTCCGGCGGCGGAAAGTCGACCATCGCCCTCGGCCTGGCCGAGCTGTTGTCCCGGCAGGTCGAGCGGATCGGCGCGTTCCGGCCGCTGGTGCGCGGGGACGGCCCCGACCCGATCCTCGCCCTGCTCAGTGACCGCTACCGGATCGAGCTTCCGCTGGCCGACCTGAGCGGCACCAGCTACGCCGAGGCGACCGCGCTGGTCGCCGACGGGCGGCGGGAACAGCTCGTCGCCGGCATCGTCGAGCGGTACCGGGAGGTCGAACGGCGCTGCCCCGCCGTGGTCGTGGTCGGCAGCGACTTCGCCGACGGCGGCGACGGGGCCGGCCCCCGCGAGCTGGCCTTCAACGCCCGGCTGGCCACCGAGTTCGGCAGCGTGGTGGTGCCCGTCGTCGACGGCTTCGGGCAGGAGCCGGCGGCGATCGCGGCCGCCGCACGCGGGGCGTACCACGATCTGGCGGACCTCGGGGCGACGGTGCTGGCGGTGATCGCCAACCGGGTCCCCGGCCCGATGACGCTGCCGGAGCTGCCCGTGCCCACGTACGCCATCCCGGAGGTGCCGACCGTGTCGGCGCCGACGGTGGCCGAGGTGGCGGCGGCGCTCGGCGCCACCCTGCTCGCCGGGGACGACGACGCGCTCAGCCGCGACGTGCTCGACTACGTGGTCGGCGCGGCGCACGTGCCGACGCTGCTGGACCACCTAACCGAGGGCGCTCTGGTGATCACCCCCGGCGACCGGGCCGACCTGCTGGTCGCGGCGAGCGCCGCGCACGTGGCCGGGCAGGTCTCCGTCTCGGGGCTCGTGCTGACCCTCGGCGAGCAGCCCGACCCGCGGGCGATGCGGCTGGTCGAAGGGCTCAACACCGGGCTCGCGGTGCTCTCCGTGCCCAGCGACAGCTACGACACCGTCGCCGCGTCCAGCCGGATCGAGGGGCGACCCAGCGCGGCCAACCCGCGCAAGGTGGAGGCCGCGCTCGGCGCGTTCGAGCGCTGCGTGGACACCGACGACCTGGCCCGCCGGCTGCGGGTCAGCCGCTCCGCGCGGGTCACCCCGCTGATGTTCGAGTACGACCTGATCGACCGCGCCCGGGCCCGCCGCCGGCACCTCGTGCTGCCCGAGGGGGCGGAGGAACGGATCCTGCGGGCGACGGAGATCCTGCTGCGCCGGGGCGTCGCCGACATCACCCTGCTCGGCCGCCCGGACGACATCGCGCGGCGCACCCGCGAACTGGGCATCGACATCACGGGCGCGCAGGTGGTCGACCCCGTCACCAGCGAGTGGCGCGACGAGTTCGCCGCCACGTACGCCAAGCTGCGCGCCCACCGCGGCGTGACCCTCGACCTGGCCCACGACGTCGTCGCCCAGCCGAACTACTTCGGCACCCTGATGGTGCAGACGGGGCACGCCGACGGGATGGTCTCCGGCGCGACCCACACCACCGCCGCCACCATCCGGCCCGCGTTCGAGATCATCCGGAACGTGCCGGGCGTCTCGGTCGCCTCCAGCGTCTTCTTCATGCTGCTCGCCGACCGGGTGCTGGTCTACGGCGACTGCGCGGTCAACCCCGATCCGGACGCCGCCCAGCTCGCCGACATCGCCATCTCCTCGGCCGACACCGCCGCCCGGTTCGGCATCGAACCACGGGTCGCGATGCTCTCCTACTCCACCGGCAGCTCCGGGG
The DNA here is from genome assembly GCF_049841695.1 of Micromonospora sp. DT178. Classification (NCBI taxonomy): domain Bacteria; kingdom Bacillati; phylum Actinomycetota; class Actinomycetes; order Micromonosporales; family Micromonosporaceae; genus Micromonospora; species Micromonospora sp. DT178. The sequence goes on along the minus strand of NZ_JBNCKV010000016.1, from coordinate 56,486 downwards.
CGGGCGCCGACGTGGAGAAGGTCGCGGCGGCCACCAAGCTGGTCCGCGAGCGCCGGCCCGACCTGCTCGTCGAGGGGCCCATCCAGTACGACGCGGCCATCGACCCGGCGGTGGCGGCGACGAAGCTGCCCGGCAGCGAGGTCGCCGGCCGGGCCACGGTCTTCGTCTTCCCGGACCTGAACACGGGCAACAACACGTACAAGGCGGTGCAGCGTTCCGCCGGGGCGGTGGCCGTCGGGCCGGTGATGCAGGGCCTGCGCCGGCCGGTCAACGACCTGTCCCGGGGCGCCACCGTGCCGGACATCGTGAACACCGTGGCGATCACCGCCATCCAGGCCGCCGCCACCGAGGAGTCGTCATGAACGGTCCCGCCACCCCGCAGCAGCGCCCGGCGGATCGCGTCCTCGTCCTCAACTGCGGGTCGTCGTCGGTGAAGTTCCGGCTCTTCGACGGCGACCGGGTGGTCGACAAGGGCACCGTGGAGCGGGTCGGCGAGGCCGGCGGCGGACCGGCCGACCACGAGACGGCCGTCCGGGGCATCCTCGACGGGCTTGACCTGACCGGGTTGGCCGCCGTCGGGCACCGCGTGGTGCACGGCGGAAAGCGGTTCGGCGAGCCGGTGCTCATCGACGACGCGGTGCTGGCCGCGATCCGCGACCTGGTCCCGCTCGCGCCGCTGCACAACCCCGGCAACCTGACCGGCATCGAAGTCGCCCGGGCGGCGCTGCCGGAGGTGCCGCAGGTCGCCGTCTTCGACACCGCGTTCCACCACACCCTGCCCGAGGCCGCCGCCACCTACGCGATCGAGCGGGACACCGCCGCGCGGTACGGCATCCGGCGCTACGGGTTCCACGGCACCTCGCACGCGTACGTGTCGCGGCGCACCGCCGAGCTGCTCGGCCGCCCGTACGCCGAGGTGAACACGATCACCCTGCACCTCGGCAACGGCGCGAGCGCCTGCGCGGTGGCCGGCGGCCGGAGCGTGGCCACCTCGATGGGGATGTCCCCGCTGGAGGGCCTGGTGATGGGCACCCGCAGCGGCGACCTGGACCCGACCGTGATCTTCCACCTGCGCCGCGAGGGCGGGCTCTCCGTCGACGAGATCGACGACCTGCTCAACCACCGCAGCGGCCTGCTCGGGCTGACCGGCGCCAACGACATGCGCGAGGTGCTCGCCCGCCGGGCGGACGGCGACCCGGCGGCGGCGCTCGCCTTCGACGTCTACTGCCGGCGGATCACCGGCTACGTCGGGGCGTACTACGCCCTGCTCGGCCGGGTCGACGCGGTCACCTTCACCGCCGGCGTCGGCGAGCACGCCGCGCCGGTCCGCGCCGCCGCCCTGGCCGGTCTGGAGCGGCTCGGCATCGCGGTGGACCCCGAGCGCAACGCCGCCTCCGGCGACCGGGTCATCTCGCCGCAGGGCACCGAGGTGACCGTCTGCGTCGTGGGCACCGACGAGGAGCGCGAGATCGCCCTCCAGACCCGGGCCGTCATCGAGGCCGCCGGCTGACGGGCCGACCGGTCGGCACGGCACGAGCAGGTCGTTGCGCCCGGCCCGGCTGCCGCCTGGCCACTCTTCGGGGAGACGGTGCCGGCGGCCCGGGTGGCCCGCTGTCTCGCGCTGTGCTGCGCGACGCGGCGACCGTGGCCGGCAGCCCTCTGCCGGCGGGCGTTCATACCCCCACCGGTCGAGGCCGGCGCCGGGTCGCCGTCGGCCTCAGCGCCGGCCCTTGCCGCGACGCCGCGCGGCTCGGGTACGCCGGACCCGGTCGGGTCCCGGCCCTCGGCGGGGCGGTGCGGGTGCGGGCCGGTCGAACATCCCGGTCGGGACGAGGGCCGCGAAGACGAGCGCCCCGCCCGCCACGGCGACCAGCAGCCCGAACGGGATGCCGCCCCAGGAGTTGAGGAAGAAGACCGAGTCGTCGGTGTTGCCGTTGGCGGCGACGAACTCCTCGGGGCGCTCCCGGTCGACCCAGAGCGTCATCGCCTCGGGTGGATCCCGCAGGCAGCCACCGGCCGAGCCGCAGAGGATGCGCTCGTTGTGCTGGACGCCCTCGTAGTCGTACCAGACCTGGACGGTGTCGGTGCCGCCGCCGCGTCCGACGTTGTCGCGCCGGTCGGTCACCGTGGCCCGCACCGGGACGCCGTCCGCCCGCAACCGCTCCGCCTTGGCGTGCAGGTGCCACTTGTACGCACCGGTGGCCACCGCGTTCGTCAGCCCCGCGAGCAGCAGCACCAGGCCGAGGACGGCGCTGCCCCGGTGGATGCCGCGAAGACCGGAGCGGAGCCTCCTCCACCGTCCCGGAGCACGCTCCGCAGCCCGTTCGGCAGGGCCGGTGCCGCCGTCATCGGCGACGCCGGCACCGGGTGACGGATGGGCCGCCCCCGGGCCCGGGCCGCCTGGTGGCTCCACGCGTTCAGCCCAGCGCGAGCCAGGCGAGCAGGGCGACCAGCACGACCACGACCGCCGCCGCGCCGACGAGCAGCGGCGTCCGGGACGCGCCGGCCGGCGCCTCGGGCTCGGGGGTGTGGGCGTAGGCGCGGAACGCCTCGGTGTTGCCGCTCGGGTCGGTGCGGTTCTCAGGCATGGCGGTGACCCTAGCCAAGCCGGTCCCACGCCGCCGTCCTCCGCGCCCGCGTCGGGGTCAGGTCGAGCCGGCCGGTGGAGGCGATCCGGCCGGGTGGCGGGGCGTCCGGTCCGGACGGCGGGGCCGCTGCGGGCCGTCGGGCACCTACCGTGAAACGGTGGGGATCAAGCGGCTGGTCGCCGTACTGATGACGACGCTGCTGGCCGGTTGCGCCCCGGCGGGAGCCGCCGCGCCCGGCGCACCGCCGCCGGCCCGTCCGGCGCCCGTGGCCGCCTACGCCGTCGGCGTACGCACGTTCACCGTCGACCCGACCTCGGCCCGCCCCCTGCCGGTGACCGTCTGGTACCCGGCCGACGGCGGCGCGGTGGCCGCCGGGCGCTTCCCCCTGGTGGTCTACAGCCACGGGCTGCACAGCCTGCCCGAGCTGCACGCCGGGTTGACCGCGCGCTGGGCCGCCGCCGGGTTCGTGGTGGCCGCCCCGGCCTACCCGCACACCCGGCGCGGCGCCGCCCGGTTCAGCCGTGCCGACGTACGCCACCAGCCCGCCGACGGCTGGCGGCTGATCCGGCACCTGGTGCGGCTCGACACCCGGGCCGGGGACCCGCTCGCCGGCCACCTCGACGTCGCCCGGGTCGCCGCCGCCGGCCACTCGGCGGGCGGCTTCACCACGGCGGGCATGTTCACCTCCGGGCGCTCGGGGCGGCTGCGCGCCGGCATCGTGATCGCCGGTGGCGGAACGGCCGGCAGCTTCGCCGGGCCGGCAGCGCCGCTGCTCTTCGTGCACGGCACGGCGGACAAGATCGTGCCGGTGACGGTCGGCCGTGCCGCATACCACCGCACGGCCGGCCCGACCGCCTTCCTGAGCCTGCTCGGGCAGGGCCACGGCGAATACCTCACCCCGGGACTGCCCGGCTTCGACCAGGTCCTGGCCACGACCACGGACTTCCTCCGCTGGACGCTCTACGGCGACCCGGCCGCCGGCCGCCGCCTACCCGGCGACGCCCGCCGCCCCGGCGTGACGGCGTTCGAGACCCACCCCGCCCGCTGACCCGCCCGCGCCGGCCCGGAGCCACGGGCTGAGCGTGCAAAGGCGCGTGCGCGGGGAGGGGCCATCCGGCTACGGTGCCGCCGTGGACGATCTCGCGGGGCGGCAACTGGACGGCATCGCGGAGCTGTCCGGGCTGGCGACGGCGGCCGGCATCGGGGTGTGGCTGCGGGGCGGCTGGGCGATGGACTTCCACCTGGGTGAGATCACTCGGCCGCACGTCGACGTCGACTGGTACTGCTGGCGAGCCGACGCCGACCGGCTGGCCGGCCTGCTGCGCGGGCACGGCTGGCGGCCCGACCCCCGGATGCCCGTCGACGTGCAGCTCGACCTCGTCCGCGACGACGTCGAGATGAGCGTCGCGTACCTGTCGCGGGACGCGACGGGGCAGGTGGTGGTGGGTGCCGGGCCCTGGGCGGGCACGGCGCTGCCGGACGGGATGCTGGCCGGCCCGCCCGGTCGCATCGGCGCGCTGACCGTCCCGATGATCTCCGTGGCCGCCCAGATCGAGTTCAAGGAGATGTTCCCCGTCTGGATGCCGGACCGGCCCCGGCGAGACAAGGACGCCGCCGACCTCGCCCGCCTCCGCGCCCGCGTCGCCCCCGAGCCGCGCCCATGATCGGTTGACGCTCCCGTCCCCTCCCCCGGCCCCATCCCGGCAACGGGCCCCTGAACAGGCGCCGCCGGACGGACCAGCGGTGATCAGGACGTCATGTACCTCAAACAGGCCGGGATACGTCCATGCCGTCCTGATCACCGGGCGCCACGAGGTGGCTCGGGCGCTCCGGGGTGCTTCGGACTGCAAGCGGGCGCTGCAGGTGCAAGGCCAGGGTGGCCGCGGTGCGGGTGCAAGGCCAGGGTGGCAGCGCTGCAAGTGCAAGGCCAGGGTGGCCACGCTGCAGGTGCAAGGCCGAGGTGGCGGCGCTGCGGGTGCAAGGCCGAGGTGGCTGCGATGTGGGTGTGGCGGGTTGGGTGGCGATCGTTGGGGGGCGGGGGCGAGTCGCGAGGCACAATCGGTCCTATGCCGCGTCGTGTCACCCCCGCCCTGCTCGCCTCCGCACTGCTCACCGCCGGTCTGGTCGGCTGCTCCGACGACGCCGGGCCGGCCCCGCAGGCGGCGGCTCCGCAGGTGACGGCCCCGGCGCCGCCCGCGCAGGCGGCCGCCCCCACCCCGCAGGTGCCCGCCGGCACCGCGCCCGACAAGGCCTTCGCCGTCGGCGTACGCCAGCTGAAGCTGAACCGCGACGGGAAGCGCCCGCTGCCGGTGACCGTCTGGTACCCGGCGGCCGGGAAGCCCGGTGGGCAGCCGGAGCGGTCGGCGGACGCCGCCACGGGCAAGTTCCCCGTCGTCATGTTCAGCCACGGGTTGAACGGGCGGCCGGCCGACTACGAGACGCTGCTCACCCGCTGGACGGCGGCCGGGTTCGTGGTGGCCGCGCCGACCTTCCCGCACACCGCCCGGGGTGGCGACGGCAACGTGCTCGACGTGCTCAACCAGCCGGCCGACGTGTCGTACGTGCTGACCCAGGTGCTCGCCCTCGACGCCCGCGCCGGCGACCCGCTGCGCGGCCGGCTGGCCACGGACCGGGTGGCGGCGGCCGGGCACTCGGCCGGCGGGGTGACCACCATCGGCCTGTTCACCGCCGGCCGGGACGAGCGGCTGGACGCCGGGGTCGTCTTCGCCGGCACGGCGCTCGGCGTCGGTACCGCCTTCGCGGGCGCCGCCGCCCCGCAGCTCTTCGTGCACGGCGAGGCCGACGAGGTGGTCGAGTACGCCGCCGGCAAGGCCGCCTACGACAGGGTGCCCTGGCCGAAGGCGATGCTGAGCCTGCCGAAGGGCGACCACGGCCGGGCGCTGCTCAGCGACGGCGCCGCGCTGCGGGTGGTCTCGGACACCACTGTCGAGTTCCTGCGCTGGTCGCTCTACGGCGACCCGGCCGCCAAGGGCCGCATCCCCGCCGACGCCGCCCGCGACGACATCGCCACCCTCGACAACCGCCTCTGACCCCGGCGGAGGGGACACCCGCGCACGCCGGCCACCCGGGCGTCGACCACCCGGGCACCTGCCACCCGGGCACCGACCACCCGGGCACCCACCGTCGGAGCGCGACGACCGCCCGGGCACGACGACACCCGGCCCGGGCGGCCAGCCGCTGCGCCGGTCAGGCGGTGTGGTCGACGACCACCTTGCCGAAGACGTCGCCGGAGTGCAGGCGGGCGAAGGCGTCGGCGACCTCGCTGAACGGGACCACGGTGTCCACCACCGGGCGCACGCCGCGCTCGGCGCAGAACGCGAGCAGCGCGGCCAGCTCGTCGGGGGTGCCCATCGAGGTGCCCAGGATCTCCAGCTGCATGGCGAAGACCCGGCGCAGGTTGACCTTCGGCTCGTGCCCGGCGGTGGCGCCGGAGACCACGATCCGGGCCATCGGCGCGGCGGACTTCAGCGAGTGGTCGAAGGTGGCCGCGCCGACCGTCTCGACGACCACGTCGACCCGCTCCGGCAGCCGGGCGCCGGGCTCGACGGCGGTCGCGCCCAGCTCGGCGATCCGCTCCCGCTTGGCGGCGTCGCGGCTGGTCGCGTACACCCGCTTGCCCATCGCGGCGGCGAGCGCGACGGCCGCGGTGGCCACGCCCCCGCCGGCGCCCTGCACCAGCACGGCGTCCGCGTCGTCGACGCGGCCCACGGTGGTCAGCATCCGCCAGGCGGTCAGCCAGGCGGTCGGCAGGCAGGCCGCGTCCGCCGCCGCCAGGCCCGCCGGCAGGGCCAGCAGGTTCGACCGGGGTACGGCGACCCGCTCGGCCAGCGTGCCGGGGAAGTGCTCCGAGAGGATGGAGACGCCGCGCGGGTCGCCCGGGGTGGGGATCACCGGGTAGACGACGACCTCGTTGCCGTCCGGGTCCACCCCGACGGCGTCGCAGCCGAGGATCATGGGGAGCTGCTCGGCGCGCAGCCCCACCCCCCGCAGGGACCAGAGGTCGTGGTGGTTGAGGGAGCTGGCCCGCACCTGCACGGTCACCCAGTCGTCGGCCGGGTGGGTCGGCTCGGGCTGCTCGCCGACGGCGAGCGCGGCGAGCGGGTTGGCGTCGTCGAAGCGGGAGACGAAGGCGGCACGCATGATCGGCACGGTAACAAGCCGGGCCCCCGACAAGAAGGGCACCGACGCGAGGAAGGGCCCTTTCCCGCCGCCGGGCGGCGGGAAAGGGCCCTTCTCACACCGTCAGCGGGTGACGCCGTCGCGGCGGGCGGCCTCGGCCACCGCCTCGGCCACCGCGGGGGCGACCCGGGGGTCGAGCGGGGACGGGACGATCGCCTCGGCAGTGAGCGACTCGGCCACCACGCCGGCGATGGCGTCGGCGGCGGCGACCTTCATCCCCTCGGTGATCCGGGTGGCGCGGGCGTCCAGCGCGCCCCGGAACACGCCCGGGAAGGCCAGCACGTTGTTGATCTGGTTGGGGTAGTCGCTGCGGCCGGTGGCGACGACCGCCACGTGCCGGGCGGCCACCTCCGGGTGCACCTCGGGCGTCGGGTTGGCCAGCGCGAAGACGATGCCGCCGGGCGCCATGCCGGCGACCGCCGCCTCCGGGATCTGCCCGCCCGAGACGCCGATCAGCACGTCCGCGTCGCGCAGCGCCTCGGTGACGTCGCCCTCGCGACCGCCGGCGTTGGTGCTCGCCGCCAGTTCGGCCTTGGTGCCGGTCAGTTCGGAGCGGTGCCGGCCGATGATCCCCTTGGAGTCGCAGACCACCACCTGGTCGGGGTTCACGCCGCCGGCGATCAGCATCTTCGTGACCGCGACCCCCGCCGCGCCGGCGCCGCTGACCGTCACCCGCAGGTCGCCGAGCTTGCGGTCGAGCAGCCTGGCGGCGTTGCGCAGGGCGGCGAGCACGACGATCGCGGTGCCGTGCTGGTCGTCGTGGAAGACCGGGATGTCCAGGGCCTCGTCGAGGCGGCGCTCCACCTCGAAGCAGCGCGGGGCGCTGATGTCCTCCAGGTTGATCCCGCCGAACGACGGGGCCAGCGCGCGCACCACGGCCACGATCTCGTCGACGTCCTGGGTGTCCAGGCAGACCGGCACCGCGTCGACCCCGGCGAACTGCTTGAACAGCACCGCCTTGCCCTCCATCACCGGCAGCGCCGCGCGCGGGCCGATGTTGCCGAGCCCGAGTACGGCCGAGCCGTCGGTGACGACCGCGACGGTGTGCGACGCCCAGGTGTAGTCGTCGGCGAGCCTCGGGTCGGCGGCGATCGCCTCGCAGACCCGGGCCACGCCCGGGGTGTACGCGAGGGAGAGGTCCTCGCGGCTGGTCAGCGGGACGGTCGAGGCGACGGCCATCTTGCCGCCCCGGTGCAGCCGGAAGACGGGATCAGCGGGGTCCACGGTGGACGATGACATGGTGACTCCAGGATCTGTCGAGCAGACGGGGCGGCCGGCGCGGACGCGAGGTGAGGCGCCGAGCGGCGGCACGCGGTGCGGGGGTCACCCGGGCACGTGTGGAGCATAGTGTCGCCACCGTCACACCGGTGTGAGCGGGGTCATATCCGATGCGGGCGCACCCGCGCGGGCCGGGGCCAGTAGCGGGCCACCACGCGGCCCCGCACGTCGGCCACCCCGTACGCCCGGGAATCGTCGGTGACCAGGTCGTTGTCGCCGCGCAGCCACCAGCCGCCGTCCTGGGCGCGGACCGCGCGTTTGACCACGAGCAGGTCGGGGCGGCTGCGGAAGACCGCGACCACGACGTCGCCGGGGCGGACCGCCCGGCCGCCGGGGCGGACCAGCACCGCGTCGCCGTGCCGCAGCGTGGGCGACATGGACGGACCGGTCACCAGGACGGCGGTCAGCGGCCACCGCAACCGGGGGCCCACCGCCGGGTAATCGGTCCCCATCGGTTTCCCCTCCACCCGGCCTCCCCGGAGCGCGTCCAGGAGTAATGTCGTCTTGGATCATCGCAAACTTCCCATGGAGGATCCTGATGCGACTTCCGCGCATCCTTACGCCCCGCGTGACCGCCAGCGCCCACTGCGACCTGCCCTGCGGCGTCTACGACCCGGCCCAGGCCCGGATCGAGGCCGAGTCGGTGAAGGCGATCTGCGAGAAGTACCAGGCCAACACCGACCCCGAGTTCCGCACCCGCGCCATCCTGATCAAGGAGCAGCGCGCCGACCTGGTGAAGCACCACCTGTGGGTGCTGTGGACCGACTACTTCAAGCCGGCCCACTTCGAGAAGTACCCGCACCTGCACCAGCTGTTCAACGAGGCCACCAAGCTGGCCGGCGCCGCCGGCGCGAAGGGCGGCACCGACCCGTCCAAGGCCGACGAGCTGCTCCAGAAGATCGACGAGATCTCCAAGATCTTCTGGGAGACCAAGAAGGCGTGACCCTCACCGGTCCGCCGACGATCCGGCCGGCACGTCCCGAGGACGTGCCGGCCGTCGTCGCCATGGTGCACGAGCTGGCGGAGTACGAACGCGCCGCCGACCAGTGCCACCTCACCGAGGAGCAGCTCACCGCCGCCCTGTTCGGGACCGCCCCACGCGGCGCGGCGTCGGACGCGCCGGGCCGGGGCAGTCGTGGCCCGGCCCCGGCGCTGCACGGCCACGTGGCGGTGGACGGCCGGGACCAACCGATCGGGTTCGCGCTCTGGTTCCTCAACTTCTCCACCTGGGCCGGCGTGCACGGCATCTACCTGGAGGATCTCTACGTCCGCCCGGCCGCGCGCGGCACCGGGGCGGGTCGTTCGCTGCTGGCCGCCCTGGCCGCGATCTGCGTGGAGCGGGGCTACCAGCGGCTGGAGTGGTGGATGATCGACTGGAACCCGGCCGCCAGCTTCTACGCCTCGATCGGCGCGCAGCCGATGAAGGAGTGGGTCCCCTACCGGCTCAGCGGGGACGCCCTGACCGCCCTCGCCGCACAGGAACGTGGCGGTCCCCACACGTCCGGGCGACCGAGCGGGTAGAGTCCCCGACCGGGGGGATGAGTGGTGACTCAACTGACCGGGCAGCCGACGACCGACGACGACGTCGTGCACCTCACCGTGCCCGCGGACGGGGGCTACCTCGGGGTGCTACGTACCGCCACCGCGGGGCTCGCGGCGCGACTGCAGTTCGCCCTCGACGAGATCGAGGACCTGCGCATCGCCGTCGACGAGGCGTGCGCGATGCTGCTCGCCATCGCCACCCGCGACGCGGAACTCGACTGCCGCTTCGCGGTCACGGACGACGCGCTCACCGTGGAGGTGACCGTGCCGACCGTCCGTGGCGCCACGCTTCCCGCCGAGTCGTCCTTCGCCTGGAAGGTGCTCACCGCGCTGACCACCTCGGCGGCCGCGACGGCCGCCGACGGCCGGGCCACCATCTCGCTGCTCACCCGCCGCGCCTCCGGATACTGACCGTCCGCCCGGCGCCGCGCCCGCGCGGCCCGGCCGGGTCACTCGAAGCCGAGGGCCCGGGTGGTGGGGGTGCTGACCAGCAGAGCGGTCATGCCGAGGCCGAGCGCCATCAGCGGTACGCCGAGCCACGCCATCCCGCCCTGGACCATGAACCAGCCGATCGGCAGCAGCATCAGCTGGAGCACGATCGCCGGGGCCCGGGCTCCCGCCCTCCGGCGCGTCAGCGCGCCGCCCAGCGCCCAGAGGGCCGCCGCCGCGCCGATGGCGAACGCGGTCACGAGCAACGCCGACGTGAGGTCGGTGGTGGTGGCGGTGAGATCGGCCCAGAGCAGCCACGCGGCGACCAGTCCCACGGCGACCGCCTCGGCCCGCAGCAACCGGACCGCCCAGCGGAGGGTGACGGGGATCGGGTCGGAGTCGATGGTCACGCGCGCCACGATACCCGTGGTGGCGCGCGGTACAGTGCCGCCCATGCGGGCCGTCCTGGTGGTCAATCCCAAGGCCACCACCACCAGCGAGCGCAGCCGGGACGTCCTGGTCCGGGCACTGCGCAGCGAAGTCGACCTCTCCGTGCGCTACACCCGGCGGCGGGGGCACGCGACCGACCTGGCGCGCGAGGCGGCCGAGGAGGGCGTCGACGTCGTCGTCACGTTGGGTGGCGACGGCACGGTGAACGAGGTCGTGAACGGGTTGATGACGGCGCAGCCGCCGACCCTGCCCAACGGCGCCACGCCGGCCGAGCGGCTGCCCGCCCTCGCGACCGTGCCGGGAGGCTCGACGAACGTCTTCGCGCGGGCGCTGGGCCTGCCCCGGGACTGGCCGGACGGGACCAGCATGATCCTGGAGGGCCTGCGGCTGGGCCGGTACCGGACGATCGGGCTCGGCCGGGCCGACGACCGCTACTTCACCTTCTGCGCGGGCTTCGGCGTCGACGCGGCGGTCATCCACCGGGTGGAGCAGGCCCGCCGGCGGGGCCGGGTCTCGACCCCCTCCCTCTACTTCCGGTCCACCGTGGCCCAGTACTTCCTCAACTCCGACCGCCGCCATCCGGCGATCAGCCTGGAGCGCCCGGGCGAGCCGGCGGAGGGCGAGCTGGCGACGGTCATCATCCAGAACACCGCGCCGTGGACGTACCTGGGCGACCGCGAGGTCAACCCGAACCCGGAGGCGTCGTTCGATCTGGGCCTGGACGTGCTCGCGCTGCGGCAGCTCCGGGTGGCCAGCACGACACGCACGGTGACGCAGTTCTTCTCCCGGACGCCGGATCCGCACGGCCGCCAGGTGCTGCGGCTGCACGATGTCGCGGAGTTCACCCTGGTCTCGGCCCGTCCGCAGGCGTTCCAGCTCGACGGCGACTACCTTGGCGAGCGGGAAAAAGTCAGATTCACATCCATTCCCGCCGCACTGAGAGTAATCTGCTAGGTCTCGGGTACTGCCGTAGGTCGACGCGGTCGCGACACCGGACCGATGCGACGGCCGCCACACCGAGGGGCAGGTGCCGGAAATGTCAGCAATGTCACGCGGACTGTACTATATTGATCCTCGACAGTGGTACGCCGGGTAACCAGGAAGGCGCTGGAATCCGGACAAAGGGGTTGTGGGCTTGCTCACCGCCCGGAGTTTTTCCGAGCGTCACCCTTGACATCCCGGGCGTTCGTGAAAGTATTCACAAGCGAACTTGAGTTACCGGGACATTGCCTGGATATGCTCGTCAGGTTGAGCTGTTCCAGCAGGTCCGCAGGGCCGACACAGCCTGCTCACGCACTGCCGAATAGGCGTACGCGAACCGTCACCATTCGGCGCTGCGGATGCATATAGGAAAAGCAACAGAAGCAATATCTGCCACCCACCCAGAATGAGGAGTGTTGCCGCCATGGACTGGCGTCACCATGCTGTCTGCCGCGACGAGGACCCGGAGCTGTTCTTCCCGATCGGGACGTCCGGGCCGGCTCTCCTGCAGGTCGAGCAGGCCAAGGCCGTCTGCCGGCGCTGCTCCGTGACCGACCAGTGCCTGCAGTGGGCGCTGGAGTCCGGTCAGGACGCCGGCGTCTGGGGCGGGATGAGCGAGGAGGAGCGGCGGGCTGTCAAGCGCCGCGGTGGCCTCCGGGTGCTGCGCGCTCACTCCGCCTGATCCCCACGCACCAGCGATACGCCCCGGCCGGGTACGCCCGCCGGGGCGTACTGCTGTCCACCCGCCGTCTGCCGTACCCGGCGGATTCGACCTCCGATCATGGACCGGCCGTGAGCCCGGCCACCCGGCTCACGGCATCCACGCGCCGCAGGACCAGATCGGCCAGCTCCGGCGCGTCGGTCAGCGGGGCGGACACCGCCACCGCCCCGGCGTCCCGGGCAGCCGTGGCGACGGCGTCGTGGAACAGGCCCGGAGCCAGGAAGTACGCCGACACCGCCACCCGCCCGGCGCCCCGGGCCCGCAGCCGCGCCACCGCCGCCGCGACGGCCGGCGGGGCCGCCGAGGCGTACGACACGCGGGTGGGCACGCCGAGACCGGCGCTCAGCGCGGCGGCCACCCGGCCCACCGACCCGCGCGCCCGGGCGTCCCTGGTGCCCGCCGCGGCCAGCACCAGCCCGTCGAAGCGCCCCGGCCCCGCCTCACCCAGCCGCCGGCGCAGACCCGCCAGGAGACCGGCGTCCACCTCCCCGTCGGCCGGGCCGAGCACGTCGGTCACCCGTACCGCGATCGGTGGCCCCGCCTCCCGGGCGGCCGCGACCGCCGCCGGGACGTCCACCCGCCGGTGGTACGCCGCGGTGAGCAGCAGCGGCACCAGCACGGCGCGCGGGTGCCCGGCGGCGGCCAGGTCGCGCAGCACGGTCGCCGGTCCCGGCTCGGTGTGGTCCAGCCAGCTCGCCAGCACCGGCGTGCCCGGCCGGGCGGCCGACACGGCCCGGGCCAGCGCCCGGGTCGCCTCGGCGGCCCTCGGGTCCCGGCTGCCGTGGGCGACCAGGACCACCGGGTCGGCCGCCCCCGGCGACCCGGGCAGCCCCGCCAGCCCGGGCGGTCGCGACAGCCCGACCGGACCCCACGGCCCGGGCGCCCCCGGCGCGGGAGAGCCCGGGACCGGCCCGGTCAGACGTGCAGTCCGCACTCGGTCTTCTCGAACATGGCCCAGCGGCCGGCCCGGGGGTCCTCCCCCGCCTTCGTGCGGCGGGTGCAGGGCCAGCAGCCGATCGAGCCGTAGCCCTGCTTGAACAGCTCGTTGACCGGCACGTTCCAGCGGGCGACGTAGGCGTCCACGTCGGCCTGCCGCCAGGCCGCGATCGGGTTGACCTTGACCTTGCCCCGGCGCGCGTCGAAGGTCACCACCGGCGTGTTCGCCCTGGTCGGCGACTCGTCCCGGCGGAGCCCCGCGGCCCAGGCGTCGTAGCCGGCGAGCGCCCGCTCCAGCGGCTCCACCTTGCGCAGCTGGCAGCAGTCGTCCGGGGCCTTGTTGAACAGGCGCGGGCCGTACTGGCCGTCCTGCTGGCCCACGGTGAGGCGCGGCCGGATCGACCGCACGTTCACCGGCAGCGTCCGGGCCACCTCGTCGCGGACCCGCAGCGTCTCCGGGAAGTGCAGTCCGGTGTCGAGGAAGACCACGTCCACGCCCGGGGCGACCCGGGAGACCAGGTGGGCCAGCACGGCGTCGGCCATCGAGCTGGTGACGCAGAACCGGTCGCCGAAGGTCTCGGCCGCCCAGCGCGCGATCTCCAGCGCGGGCGCGCCCTCCAGCTCCCGGCCGGCCCGCTCGGCCAGCGCGCGCAGCTCGTCGGGATCGCGCCGGACCGCGTCGGCCGGTGCCGGGGCGCCCAGGCCGACCAGGCCCAGGCCCGCCGCCGAGACGAGGCCGGGCCGCTCGCCCGTGCCCCCGCTCACCGGGCCACCGCCCGGCCGAGCAGGCCGGTGAACTTCACCGTGAACACCCGGGCGCACGCGTGGCACTCCCAGGCGCCGTGGCCGGCCTCGCTCGGCCGCAGGTCCTCCTCGCCGCAGTACGGGCAGTACAGCGGCGCGGAACGGGTTTCGCTCATCGGAGTTCCTCCTCGTCGACCCTGATCACCCAGTTGGCGAACGTCTCGCCGGCCTCCCGGCCCGCCAGGTAACGCCGGGCCAGCCGCTCCACGTACGCCGGAAGCTCATCGGCGGTGGTCTTCAGACCGCGCAGCTTGCGGCCGAACCCGGCCGTCTGTCCCTCGGCCATGCCGAGCCCACCGCCGAGGTGGACCTGGAAGCCCTCCACCTGGCGGCCGTCCGGGCCGACCACCAGCTGGCCCTTGAGGCCGATGTCGGCGACCTGGGTGCGGGCGCAGGCGTTGGGGCAGCCGTTGAGGTGGATGGAGATGTCGGCGTCGAAGTCGCGCAGCCGCTCCTCCAGCCGGGCCACCAGTTCCTCGCCGCGCGCCTTGGTCTCGACGATGGCCAGCTTGCAGTACTCGATGCCGGTGCAGGCCATCGTGCCGCGCCGCCAGGCCGACGGCTGCGCCTCCAGACCGATCCCGCGCAGCTCGCGCACCAGCGAGTCGGTCCGCTCCGGCGCCACGTCCAGCACCAGCAGCTTCTGGTACGGGGTGAGCCGCACCCGCCCGCTGCCGTGCGCCTCGACCACGTCGGCCAGGCGGGCGAGCTGCCCGCCGGAGACCCGGCCCACCACCGGGGCGGCGCCCACGTAGTTGCGGCCGTCGCGCTGCGGGTGCACCCCGATGTGGTCCACCGGCCGATCGGGCAGCTGCGGGGCCGGGCCGTCGAGCAGCGCCCGGCCCAGGTACTCCTTCTCCAGCACCTCGCGGAACTTCTCCACGCCCCAGTCGGCGACCAGGAACTTCAGCCGGGCCCGGTTGCGCAGCCGGCGGTAGCCGTAGTCGCGGAAGATGCCGACCACTCCCGCCCAGACGTCCGGCACCTCGTCCAGCGACACCCAGACGCCGAGCCGCTGGGCCAGCATCGGGTTCGTGGACAGGCCGCCGCCGACCCAGACGTCGAAACCGGGCCCGTGGTCCGGGTGGTCCACCCCGAGGAAGGAGATGTCGTTCGCCTCGTACGGGGTGTCGACCAGCCAGGAGATGGAGGTCTTGAACTTGCGCGGCAGGTTGGAGTACGCCTTGTCGCCCACGTACCGCCGGACGATCTCGTCGACCGCCGGCGTCGGGTCGAGCAGCTCGTCACGGGCCACCCCGGCGACCGGGCTGCCCAGCACCACCCGGGGGCAGTCGCCGCACGCCTCGGTGGTCTGCAGGCCGACGGACTCCAGGCGACGCCAGATCTCCGGCATGTCCTCGACCCGGATCCAGTGGTACTGGATGTTCTGCCGGTCGGTGATGTCGGCCGTGTCCCGGGCGAACTCGCGGGAGATGTCCGCGACCACCCGCAGCTGCGCCAGGCTCAGCTCGCCCCCGTCCACCCGGACCCGGAGCATGAAGAACTCGTCCTCCAGCTCGTGCGGCTCCAGCACGGCCGTACGGCCGCCGTCGATGCCCGCCTTGCGCTGGGTGTAGAGGCCCCACCAGCGGAACCGGCCGCGGAGGTCCTGCGGGTCGATCGAGGCGAACCCGTGGTGGGCGTAGATGTTCTCGATCCGGGCCCGTACGTTCAGCGGGTCGTCGTCCTTCTTGATCCGCTCGTTGGGGTTGAGCGGCTCGCGGTGACCGAGCGCCCACTGACCTTCACCTCGGGGCCGGCGGGGGGTCCGGGCCGGTCGGGGGGACGTCGGGTCCCCGGCCCGGGCCGGGATGCTGCTGACCGCCATGGCGGCGTCCTCCGTTGTCTGCGGTGCCTCGGGTACACGCAAGGCGCACGGCCGGCCCGTCGGAACGGGCTGGCGACAACGGTGTCGGAACAGCCGGCGCGAGGCGCGCCCGAGACAGATTGGTCGGGCGTCGTCAGTGGGCCGGACAGATCGCGCTGCGCACGCGGCCGTAGTCGACGTGGCGACGGGCCACGAAGCGGCGGACGACAGCGGCGGTCATGGAAGTCATGCTGCCACACCTGGTGGGGGCCGGCCAAAGACCGCGTGCGGGATCCCACATCACGGGCCACGCCACGGGGACGCGGCGAGACCGGTCGGGGGCCGGGTCCCACCGGCCGGCGCCAACCGCCCTCGCGCCGCGTGGCCGGTCGCCTTGCGGATCAGCGTGAGCCGGCGGGAGGCACGGGTCACGGTCGGGGGCCGACGCCGGCGCGCGATCGGCGGATCGGCGCACCGGACGGCCGGACTGTGTGACGCTGCGGTATGTGACCGGTTCCGCTGACCCGCCCGGCGACCGCGTCCCGCCGGTGCGCGAGGCGGTGGGCGGGCCGGATCGCACGGGCCAGCTGATCTGGATCGCGCCGACACTGGCCACCCTGGCCGTCGTGCTGACCGGGATCGACCACGCGCAGCCGTGGCGCGACGAGCTGGCCACCTGGAGCGCGGCGAGCCGGTCGCCCGGGGAGCTCGTCCGGCTCGCCGGCACCATCGACGCCGCCACCAGCCCCTACTACCTGTTCATGCACGCCTGGGTGGCCGTCTTCGGCGACTCGGTGACCGCGCTGCGGCTGCCCGCCGCGCTGGCCATGGCCGCCACGGCCGGGCTGACCGCGCTCCTCGGGCAGCGCCTGCTCGGTGCCCGGGCCGGGCTGCTCGCCGGGCTGCTCCTCGCGGTGCTCCCGGGCACCTCGCGGTACGGCCAGGAGGCCCGCCCGTACGCGCTGGCCACCCTCCTGGCGGTGCTGGCGACCCTGCTGCTGGTCGAGGCGACGGCCCGGCCCCGGTGGACGCGCTGGGCCGGGTACGCCGCCGCCGTGGCCGCGCTCGGGCTCACCCACCTGGTCGCGCTCACCCTGCTCGCCGCACACGCGGTGGCGGTGCTCGCCAGCCGCCGTACGGGGCCGCCGAACCGCCCGCTGCGCTGGGCGCTCGCCCTGCTGCCCACCGTGTTGCTGCTGACACCGCTGGTGCTGCTCGCCAGGGAACAGCGTTCCCGACAGCTCGGCTGGGTCGCGACCGCCCGCCCCGACGACCTGGCCGCCCTCGCGGGCGGGGTGGCACAGAGCGGCGTGGTGGGCGGGGTGCTGGTGGGCCTCGCGGCGCTCGGCGCGGCGCGGCTGGGCCGGCGCGCCCTGCTGCCCGGGCTCGCCGTGCTGCTGCCTGTGCTGTTGCTCTTCGCCGCGGGGCTGGTCGTGCCGCTCTGGGTGCCCCGGTACCTCGTCTTCGTGGTGCCCTTCGGCTGCCTGCTCGCCGGGGCGGCGCTGGCGACGGTGCCACTGCCGCCCGCGCTGGCCGTCGTCGCCCTGACCGGGCTGCTCGGGCTGCCCGACCAGGCGGCGCTGCGGCGTACCCACGAGTGGCCGCGCAGCGCGACGGTGGACTACCGGGGCGCGGCCCGGATCGTCGCCGACGGTCAGCGGCCGGGCGACGCCGTCGTCTACTCCCCCCGCCAGAGCTGGCTCTTCCTCGACCTGGGTCTCGCGTACCACCTGGGCGACCGTCGGCCCCGCGACGTGCTGGCGACGGAGGACCAGGCCCACCGGGGCGACCTGTGGGCCGCCGAGTGCGCCCGCCCGGCCGGGTGCCTGGCCGGCGCGGAGCGGGTCTGGCTGGTCGTGGCCGGTCGCCGCGACGATCCGCTGGCCGCCGTCGCCGGCCCCAAGGGCGACGCGCTGCGCGCCGACTACACCGTCGTACGGGTCTGGCCGCGCCCCGGGCTGACCGTCGCCCTACTCACCCGCTGACCCACCCGCCCCGGCCTGCTCCCCCGCCCCGCGTTCCCCTGGCCTCCGTCCCGGCTCGATCGTTCGACGGTGAGCCGGTGTCGCGGGCGCTCCCAGGCCGGTTTCCCAGCAGCTGATCATGGCGCCGACCGCTACGGCTGCGGCAGCGGCAGCAGCGGCAGCGGCGGCAGCGGTGCCCCGGGTCAGCCGGCGGGGCGGCCCTCGGGGGCGTTGCGCACCAGCGGGACGACGAGCGTCGCCTCGGTGCCGCCCTTCGCGCCGTCGCGCAGCTCGATGGTGCCGCGCAGCTCGCCGGTGACCAGCGCCCGGACGATCTGCAGCCCGAGGTTGCCGCCCCGCTCGGCGTCGAAGTCCGGCGGCAGCCCGCGCCCGTTGTCGGTGACCGAGACGTGCAGCATCTTGCGGAACCGGTGCGCCGACAACACCACCTCCGGGGCGGGCCGGGCGGGTGGCCCGGCCGCGGCCGGGGCCTGCGTTCCCGGGGCGGGGGTTCCGGGCCCGGTCGGGCCGGCGGGCGTCTCGGTGTCGGGCGGGAAGCCGTGCTCGACGGCGTTGAGCAGCAGCTCGTTGAGCACCATCACCAGCGACGTGGCGACCTCGGCGGGAAGTACGCCGAAGCTGCCCTCGCGCCGCATGCCGACCGTGGCCTCCGTCGCGGCCACCTCCGTCGCGGCGCTGGCCACCCGGTCGACGATGCCGTCGAACTCGACCGCCTCGTCGCTGGACATGGAGAGGGTCTCGTGCACCAGCGCGATGGAGGCGACCCGGCGTACCGACTCCTCCAGGGCGACCCGGGCCTCCGGCATGGACACCCGGCGGGCCTGGAGCCGCAGCAGGGCGGCGACGGTCTGGAGGTTGTTCTTCACCCGGTGGTGGATCTCCCGGATGGTGGCGTCCTTGGTGATCAGGGCGCGGTCGCGGCGGCGTACCTCGGTGATGTCGCGGACCAGCACCAGCGCGCCGATCGGCACCCCGGCGGGCATCAGCGGCAGCGCCCGGGTGAGCATCGTCGCGCCGCGCGCGTCGATCTCCCGGCGGGGCGGCGCCTCGCCGCGCAGCGCGGCGAGGATGCCGTTCGCCGCGTCGGTGCCCTCCAGCGGGTCGCTCGCCAGCCGGCGGTGCAGCGCCGCCAGGTCCTCGCCCACCAGGTGGGAGGCGTAGCCCAACCGCCGGTACGCCGACTGCGCGTTCGGGCTCGCGTAGGTGACCTTGCCGCCGGCGTCGAGCCGGACCAGCCCGTCGCCGACGCGCGGGGCCGACGTGGTCTCCCCGGGATGCCGCGGCGGCGGGAAGGTCCCGTCGGCGATCATCTGGGCCAGGTCGTCGGCGGTGGTGAGGTAGTTCAGCTCCAGCTGGCTCGGGGTGCGCGCGGTGGAGAGGTTGGTGTCCCGCCCCACCACGGCGATCACCTCGCCGGCCTCGCCGTCGGTGGTGCGCAGCCGGACCGGGATCGCCTCGTGCCGGGCGGGCACGTCGCCGTACCAGACCGGGTCGCCCTCCCGCCAGATCCGGCCCTGCCGGTGGGCCACCTCCAGGTGCGCCACCTCGGGCCCGCCGACGATCCGCCCCACCTGGTCGTCCAGGTACGCGGTGGGCGCGGTCGTCGGCCGGACCTGGGCGACGCAGAGGAACGCCCCGTCACCGTCCACGGGCACCCAGAGCAGCAGGTCGGCGAAGGACAGATCGGAGAGCAACTGCCAGTCGCCGGCGATCCGGTGCAGGTGGTCGATGTCGGCCGGACGGAGGCGGGTGTGCTCCTCGGCGAGGTTGCGCAGCGTGGACACGTCGACCAGCGTGCCACGACGGGCGTCACATCGTCGCGGTGACCTTCTTCAGCCCGCGCGGCGCGTCCGGGTCCTCGCCCCGGGCGAGCGCCAGCGCCAGCGCCAGGCGCTGCAACGGCAGGATGTCCAGCAGCGGCGCGTACCGCTCGTCGACCTCGGGGACGGCCATCCGGGTGGCGCCCTCGACGTCGGCGGAGCCGACCACCACCACGTCGGCGCGGCGTTCCCCGAGGCGGGGCAGCACCTCGCCCATGGACCGGCCGCCCGGCCCGGAGCCGACCACGGCGAGCACCGGCACGTCCGGGTCGGTCATGGCGAGGGGGCCGTGCAGCAGGTCGGCGCCGGAGAACGCGAGCGCCGGCAGGTAGGAGGTCTCCATCAGCTTCAGCGCGGCCTCGCGGGCGGTCGGGTACGCGTACCCGCGACCGGTGGTGACGAGCTGGCCGGCGAACCGGTAGCGGGGTGCGAGCTGGCCCGGGGTCGGGTCTTCCAGGGTGCGCGCGGCCAGCTCGGGCAGGGCGGCGAGCGCCGCGCGTTCGTCGGCGGGCAGCGCGCCGTCGCCGGCCCGGATGCCCTCGACGAGCATCAGCAGGGCGAGCAGCTCGGCGGTGTAGGTCTTGGTGGCGGCCACCGCGCGCTCGTGCCCGGCGGCGATGTCGACGCTGAGCTCGGCGACGCCGGTCAGCCGGGAGTCGGGCGCGTTGGTGACCGCGAGGGTCAGCGCGCCGGAGGCGCGGGCGGTCCGCAGCACCTCGGCGAGGTCGGGCGAGCCGCCGCTCTGGCTGACGCCGACGACCAGCGCGTCGGAGAGGTCCGGCCGGGCGCCGTAGAGGGTGACGACGCTGGGCGAGGCGAGGCCGGCGGGCAGGCCGAGGCGGATCTCGGTCAGGTACGCCCCGTAGAGGGCCGCGTGGTCGGAGGTGCCCCGGGCGGTGAAGACCACGTGCCGCGGGCGGCGTTCCGCGATGACCGCCGCCACCCGGGCGATCGCCCCGGCGTGCTCGGCGGAGAGCAGCCGCTCGTAGCCCGCCGGCTGCTCGTCGATGTCGGCCGCCATGCCAGCCCCTGCACGCGTCACGGAAACTCCTCCCACTGCGCGATTGCCGCGCGTTTCCTGCTCAGTCTTGCACGTTTGAGTTGGCCCGAGCAATTGAACGAGCAGTAGTGCGCAGATGATCACCATCTCGGCGCAACATCACCTAGGCTTGCCCGACCCCACCGACCGACCAGCGAGAGGACGCCGTGCCCGAGGACGACCGGTCGCTGTCCGCGGCGGAGGAACTTGCCCTGGCCCGCCTCGCCATGGACGACGGCGACCTGGCACACGCGGCCGGTCACGTCGCCGCCGCGCTGGCCCAGGCCCCGACGCTGCCCGACGTGCACGAGACCCTCGCCCGGCTCGCCGCCGCCGACGGGGCGGGCGGCGTCGACCTCTTCCCGCTCCAGGGCCACGCCTTCGTCGGCGCCGTCGTGGCCCGCGCGCACCTGCTCGCCGCCGTCGGCCGGCCCGCCGAAGGGCTGGACCTGCTGGTCGCGGCGACCGGCCACGCACCGGGGACGGACTGGGCCGGGGTGCCGTGGGTGACCGCCCCGGAACTCGCCGAACGCCTCGAACCGGACCGGGCCGCCCGGATCCTGATGCAGGTCTGCGCTGCCGTGGCCGACCCGGTGCCCCGGGCCGGCCGGGCCGCCCTGGCCCCCTACCTGGCGCTGGCCCGCAACGCGGTCACCGTCCACCCCGAGCACGGCCTGCTGCTGGGCGCGGCGTCCGCGCTGGCCCGGCGGCTCGGCGAGGTCGACCTGGCGATCCGCTGGGCCGCCCGGGGCGTACGCGCGGAGCCGTCGAAGATCGGCGAGGTGTGGCTCGGGTACGCGTACCGCAGCGCCGGGCGCACCCGGGAGGCGCTGGCGGCACTCGGGCGCGCCGTCGCGCACGACCCCGACGACCTCACCGTCTACGCCGACATCGCCGGCACGCTCGCCGACAACGGACGGCTCGACGAGGCGCTCGACTGGATAGACCGGGCGCTCGCCCGGGACCCCTCCTTCGAGTGCGCCGTGCACACCGCGCACCGGCTGCGGCACCAGCGCGACGGCGACGTGGCGCACCTGGTCGCGCTCGCCGACTTCGTCCGGGACCATCCCGACGACACGCACGAGCACGGCGACCTGGCCGAGAGCTGCCGGGGCCGGCCCTGGCTGGGGCAGGTCACCCCGGCGACCGGGCCGGTGGTGGACGCGCTGCGCCAGGCCGTCACCGACGAGCGCGTCGGCCTCGGCGCCGTACGGCTGGACTCGCCCGCGCCGCCCAGCGCGCTGCGTACCGCCGCGACGGCCGCGCCCGGGCTGCGCATCGAGGTGGCCGACGTGCCCGACCCGGACCCGCGCGAGCCCCGGCGGGCGACCGCCCGGCAGCTCTGGCGCCACGACGGGACGACGGTCGTGCCCGCCGTGCCGGCGCCCTCGGCGGAGGCGGCGGCGCGGCTGCGGCAGCTCGCCCACCCGGCGTGGCCGCACCCGCCGGCGGCGTACGACGCGGCGGTGGGCCTGGCCACCCTGGAACTGGCCGACCTCCTCGGCCTGCTGGCGCACCCGCCGGAGGCGCCGCCGACCGCGCTGGGCCGGGTACTCGGGCAGGACCCCTCGCTCTGGGTGCGCTGCGTCCAGGTGTGGGCGTGCCTGGGCCTGCTGCACCACCGCACCGACGAGCCGTGGGCGGAGTCGACCCGGCGCCGGGTCCTGCTGGACCTCGTCTGGGGGGTCGAGGACTGGGTCACCGAGGCGGCCCTGTTCGCCCTGGTCACCGCCGCCTGGGTCGACCCGGCGGTACGCCCCGACGTGGCGCGGGTGGTGAGCGAGCGGTTGACCGACGTGGCGGCGGTCGCCCGGACCCGCCCGGTGCCGATCGCGCCGTCGCTGGCGCACCTGTCCCTGGCGAGCCCGGCCCTGGACCCGGAGACGGCGGCCCTGGCCACCGCACTGACGGCCACCGCCCCGGTCCCCCGGCCGCGGCCCCGCCTGCGTCGCCTCTGGGAGCGCCTCAGGCGCCGGTGAACCGTCGTCGCCGGCGGTGGCGGCGCCTCAGGCGTCGGTCAGTTCCAGCCGGAGGCCGAGCAGTCGCACCCCGTCCAGGGGCGCCCAGTCCAGCTCGGGCGTCCGTACGAAGCCGCGACGTCGGTAGAGCCGCTGGGCGGAGTCGGCGAAGCCGCTGCGGACGCAGATGACCACGGCGGAACAGCCCAGCTCGGTCGCCCGCGACACGCAGGCCTCGACCAGCGCCGCGCCGACGCCCCGCCCCTGCGCGGCCGGGTCCACCGCCAGCATCCGGAACTCCGCCTCACCCGCCCGGGACAGCTCGGCGTAGCGGGTGCCGGGCAGGACGAAGGTCACCGAGCCGAGCAGCTCACCGGTGGCGTCGTCGACGGCGACGAGCACCTCGCCGTCGCGGGCCCGGGACGCCACGTCGGCGAGCACGGCGGCGTAGCCGTGTTCGCCCTTGAGCTGGCCGTCCGCCTCGTACGCGGCGACCGTCAGCCGGGCCACCGCCGCGAAGTCGGCCGGCCCGGCCCGGCGGACCGAGAGGCCGGTCAATCGATCACCGCGATCAGGTCACCGTCCTGCACGACGTCGCCCTCGTTGACCGCGAGCTGCTTGACGACACCGTCGGACTCGGCCACGACCGGGATCTCCATCTTCATCGACTCCAGGATCACCAGCGTGTCCCCCTCGGACACGGTGTCCCCGGCCGACGCGACGACCTTCCAGACGTTCGCCACCATCTCGGCGCGGATCTCCTCGGCCATCTTCAGGGCCCTCCCTCTCGCGGTTGCCTGCCGACGTATCCAATCATGCGGGCGACCTCCGGCGGGCGTGGAGCGGCCCGGGCCGGCTGGATGATCGACTCCGGGTCGGACCCACCCCGGGCGCCCCGGCCGGTGGCGATCCGGCGGGGCGGGTGGCGGTCCTCCGGCGTGTCGTGCGGCGTGGCGTACGGCGGCGGCCCCGGCGGACGACGGCGGGTGCCGGCCGCACTAGCATCAGCGGGTCGGACCCCGGCGCCGGGAGGACCGGTGCGTGCACCGGCGCCGAGATCGCGCGCAGGCGGGATCCGACCATCACGAGGAGGTCACCATGGCGAAGAAGGCCCGCAAGAAGAAGGCCCGCAAGAAGAGCGGCGCGAACCACGGCAAGCGCCCCAACTCCTGACCGGCGGCCGGGCCCCACGGCCCGGCGTCGACCAGTCAGCGCGGACGCCGGTGGCCCGGGTCGTCACGACCCGGGCCACCGGCGTTTGATGTCTCTGAGCGGGCACCAACCGCATCCGCCCGACCTCAGTCGGCCAGCTCCTTCGACTCGGTGCTCTCGAAGACGACCAGCTCGGTGAGGCGCAGCCGCAGCCGCTCCCGCAGCTGGTCGGGCGCGGTCTCGTTGCCGCAGCAGCGGGCGACCAGCGCCCGCACCTCCTGCTCGATGCCGTACTCGCGCAGGCACGGCCCGCACTCGTCGAGATGGTGCCGGATCAGCGTGCGCCGCTCCTCGGCGCACTCCAGATCCAGGTAGAGGTAGACCTCCGCGATGACCTCGCGGCAATCCGTCTCGTGCGGATCTCCACAGCTCATGTCAGACCTCCCGGCCGGCGGAAGCGGTCGAGCCCTTCTTCGACGCCGCGGCGCTGAAGCCCCGCTCGGCGGCGTACTGCTCGAGCAGCTTGCGCAGATTACGTCGGCCGCGGTGCAGACGCGACATGACCGTGCCGATCGGCGTGCCCATGATGTCGGCGACCTCCTTGTAGGAGAAGCCCTCGACGTCGGTGAGGTAGACGGCCAGGCGGAACTCCTCCGGCAACTGCTGGAGGGCCTCCTTGACGTCGCTGTCCGGCAACCGGTCCAGCGCCTCGGTCTCGGCCGAGCGCAGCCCGCTGGAGGTGTGCGACTCGGCCTCGGCGAGCTGCCAGTCGGTGATCTCGTCGGTCGGCGCCTGGATGGGCTGACGCTGCCGCTTGCGGTAGGAGTTGATGTAGGTGTTGGTCAGGATCCGGTAGAGCCAGGCCTTCAGGTTCGTGCCCTGCTCGAACTGGTGGAAGGCGGCGTACGCCTTCAGGTAGGTCTCCTGGACCAGGTCCTCGGCATCCGCCGGGTTGCGGGTCATCCGCAGCCCGGCAGCGTAGAGCTGATCGACGAAGGGCATCGCGTCCCGCTCGAAGCGGGCCCTGCGCTCGTCCGTCTTCTCGGTGGTCAACCGCACATCCCCTCGCGTCGGATGCTGTCCCGCCGAGGATACGCGTACGGACGTGCCCGCAGATTCACTTCCGGCGGGTGTGCTCGTACTCACCGCGGCCGGGCCGACCGGCGGCACCACCGCGGGCCAGTCCGGGCCGCCCAGCAGCCGTCGCAACTGCCGTGCTCCCCGCTCGTCCCGTTCCCGGACCCGCGTCTCGGTCGGCACCGGTCTCCCCCCTCGCCAGAAATGTCGTCCCCGGGGGTGCAACGCCCCCGACGGGGCGGGACATTCCGCTGACCTCCCCGTTCCTGGTCCCGGCGCCGGCGCAGGCCGACGCTGGGACCAGGAAGGGCCTGGGAGGACCGGCGCCGCCCGCCCGAACCGGGCGTCCGGCGCCATCCGATGCAACGACCCGCCGCGGCAGGCGGACACGGCCCGCCGCGCGGCTCAGCGGCGCGCCCAGCCCTGCCCGCGCAGCCAGTCGCGCACCACGGCGGCCGTGCCGGCCGGGTCCCCCCGCAGGTCGTGCCGCTCCCCCGGGCGGGTCACCACCCGCACCCCCGGCACCGGCTCCGGCACCCCGAACGGGTCGCGGTCGCCGTTGACCACGAGGGTCGGCAGGCCGGTCGCCAACTCCGCCGCGCGCGACCGCTCCGGGCGGCCCGGCGGATGCAGCGGGAACGCGAGCGCGACGACCCCGGCGGCGCCCACCGCCGGCGCGGTGCGGCACGCCACCCGCGCGCCGCTGGACCGCCCGCCCACCAGCACGGGTACGCCGGGATGCCGCTGCCGCAACACGGCGAGCACGGCGGTCCACGCCTCGTCGAGGTGCCCCGCCGGCGCCGGCGCACGCCGTCCGGCGACCCGGTACGGCTGGGTCACCCGCGCCACCACCAGCCCGGCGCCGACCGCCGCGTCCCGGAGCGCACGCAGGTCGGGGGCGTCGACGTCACCGCCCGCGCCGTGGCCGAGCACCAGCAGGGCGCTCGGCGCACCCGCCGGCAGGTCGGTGTCGACCCGGGCGGGCCCGCGCGGGGTGGAAAGGTCGTCGTCCTGGGGCATCGGCCCATTCTGCGGCGTCCGGGACACGACGGGCAGCCGGCCCGCCGAGGTGGCGGGCCGGCTGCGACCGGTTCAGTCGACGGTCAGCTAAGCGGCACCAGGGTGAGCAGCCGGTCCCGGACCGGCGGACCCGCCTCGCGGGCGGCGTCCGGATCCGGTTGCACCTCGTCGCGCCAGGCGACCAGCATCGCCCGCCGCTCGCGCGGTGTGGTGCCGCCCCAGACGCCGTGGCAGTCCCCCACGTCAAGCGCCCAGGCCAGGCAGGAACCCTGCACGTCACAGCTGCGACAGAGCGCGACGGCCGCGTCGGCCGGTTCGTTCGGCGCCGGAAAGAACGTTTCCGGGTCGACGTTCTGGCAGGTTCCCCTGGTGCGCCACGCCTCGTCCTGTCGCCGCTCCCGCAACGCCCGCAACAGCCGCGGATCCCGTCGTGCGGCGGCCACCTCGTGCGGCCGGGGCATACGTGCCCGTGTCATCCACCCACCTCCCCCGTGGGACCGGCAAGATCGGTGCGCGTCGTCCGCCCCGTGCGAATCGACACCCACTACCGGCGCTGTGTTGTATCGCACTTCCGGACACCGGGACAAGACTTCACGGCGAATATGGGTGAACGCCAGGGCGACGTTTCGCCCGCAACTCTGGCAAATCACACCCGACAATGTGTCGGACTGTCAGAAGAGCGTCATTTCCTCCGGCGCGGCGGGCCGGGCGGGCGGCACCCTCTCGGTCAGCTGCGGCCCGTCGTTGCGCACGTCGCCGACCGCCGTGCCCACCGGGCGGATCTCCAGCGTCGCGAGCCAGTCGGGCGGGGGCGGCGCGAGCAGGCCCTCCGGCGCGTCGGTCGGGGCCAGCCACGCCGCCCAGCGATCGCGGGGCAGCAGCAGCGGCATCCGGTCGTGCACCTCGGCCAGCTCGCCCAGCGCGGCGGTGGTGAGCACGCTGAAGGTCAGCAGCGGACCGCCGGAGCCGTCCCAGACCGACCAGATGCCGGCGAAGGCGAGCACCGAGCCGTCCGACGGGGTCATGTAGTAGGGCTGCTTGCGCCCGTCCGCCGAGCGGACCCACTCGTACCAGCCGTCGGCGGGGACGAGGCAGCGGCGGCGGGCGAAGGCCCCGGCGTACGCCCGGCTGGTGGCGACCGTCTCGGCGCGGGCGTTGATCATGCGGGCGGCGCCCTTGGGCGACCGGGACCAGGACGGGACCAGCCCCCAGCGGCCGACCGACAGCGCGCGGTGCCCCTCCGGGCTGACCCGCACCAGCGGCACCGGGTCGGTGGGCGCGACGTTGTGGTCGGGACCGACCCCGCCGCCGGTCTCGTCCTGGGACTCGAACAGCGCGCTCAGGTCGCCCGCGCTCCGGGTCGTCGCGTACCTCCCGCACATGCCGCACACGCTAGCCCGCCGCGCGCCGCCCGGCTGTCCCGCTGACCGGGAGGACGCGTGCCGGCCGGCGTCGCCCGCCGACGGACGCGGCAGAATGTAACCGTGGGGAACCTGATCGCGACCCGGCCGCCGCAGCCGTGGACCGCTCCGACCGCCTCCGACCCGGTCGCGGCGACGCTGCGCCTGCCCGGGTCCAAGTCGATGACCGCGCGCGCCCTGGTGCTGAGCGCGCTGGCGGGCGGCCCGTCGACCCTGGCCGGGCCGCTGCGCGCGCGGGACACCGAGCTGATGGCCGCCGGGCTGCGCGCGATGGGCGCGCACATGTCGATCAGCGACGACGAGCGCTGGCTGGTCCGCCCCCACCCGCTGGTCGGCCCCGCGCACGTCGACGTCGGCCTCGCCGGCACCGTGATGCGCTTCGTCCCGCCGGTGGCGGGCCTGGCCGACGGGCGGATCACCTTCGACGGCGACCCGCAGGCCCGCACCCGGCCCCTCGGCCCCCTGATCGGGGCGCTGCGCTCTCTCGGCGCGCGCGTGGACGCCCCCGCCACCGGCAGCCTGCCGCTGACCGTGCTCGGCGCCGGGCGGGTGGCCGGCGGCGACGTGGTGATCGACGCCTCCGCCTCCAGCCAACTGGTCTCCGGGCTGCTGCTGGCCGCGCCGCGCTTCGACCGGGGCGTGGTGGTCCGGCACGTGGGCCCGCCCGTGCCCTCCGCGCCGCACCTGCGGATGACGGTGCAGATGCTCCGGGCCGCCGGCGCGGCGGTCGACGACGGCACCCCCGACGTGTGGGTGGTCGAGCCGGGCCCGCTCACGGGGCGCGGCTGGCAGATCGAGCCCGACCTGTCGGGCGCCGTGCCGTTCTTCGCCGCCGCCCTGGTCACCGGCGGCGAGGTGACCCTCCAGGGCTGGCCGCGCAGCAGCGCCCAGCCCGTCGAGCAGCTCCGCACGCTGCTTCAGCGGATGGGCGGCGAGGTGACCCTCTCCACCGCCGGGCTGACGGTCCGTGGCACCGGCACGGTGCACGGCCTGGAGGCCGACCTCTCCGACGTCAGCGAGCTGACTCCGGCGCTCACCGCGCTGGCCATGCTCGCCGACTCGCCGTCGGTGTTCACCGGCGTCGGCCACATCCGGGGCCACGAGACCGACCGGCTGACCGCGCTGGCGCGGGAGTTCGCCGCGCTCGGCGCCGACATCACCGAGTCCCCCGACGGGCTCGAGATCCGGCCCCGGCCGCTGCACGGCGGGGTGTTCGAGACCTACCACGACCACCGGATGGCGCACGCCGCCGCCGTGGCCGGCCTGGCCGTGCCGGGCATCGAGTTGAGCGACGTGGCGTGCACCTCGAAGACCATGCCCGAGTTTCCGGCACTATGGTCGGCGATGGTGACCGGCAAGAGCTGACACGAGGGGGGCGGGTCCTGGCGACCAAGCGGCGGGAGTACGACGAGGACGACGTCCGGGTCCGTCCGGGCAGGTCGTCGCGCCCGCGTACCCGCACGCGCCCCCTGCACTCCGACGCGGTGGACGGCTTCGTGATCGCCGTCGACCGGGGCCGCTACACCTGCGTGCCGCCCGACGCCGGGCCGGACGCGCCCCTGGTCACCGCGATGCGGGCCCGGGAGCTGGGGCGCAAGTCGGTGGTGGTCGGCGACCGCGTCGGCCTGGTCGGGGACACCTCCGGCGCGGCCGGGGCGCTGGCCCGGATCGTCCGGATCGCCGAGCGGACGTCGGTGCTGCGGCGCACGGCCGACGACGACGAGACGACCGCCGAGGGGCGGCTGGAGCGGGTGGTCGTCGCCAACGCCGACCAGCTGGTCATCGTCAGCGCGCTGGCCGACCCGCCGCCGCGCACCGGCTTCATCGACCGGTGCCTGGTGGCCGCGTACGACGCCGGCATCGAGCCGTTGCTCTGCCTCACCAAGGCCGACCTGGCCGGCCCCGAGGCGGTGCTCGGCTACTACGCCGAGCTGGAACTGCCGTACGTGCTGATCCGCCCGGAGTCCGACCTCGACGCCCTGCGCAGCCTGCTCGCCGGGCGGATCTCGGTCATGGTCGGGCATTCGGGGGTGGGCAAGTCGACGCTGGTCAACCGCCTCGTGCCGGACGCCGCCCGGGCGGTCGGCACGGTCAGCGCGATCGGCCGGGGCCGGCACACCTCCACGAGCGCGGTGGCGCTGCGCCTGCCCCGGCTACCCGGCGACGAGGACGACTCGCGGCGACGCCGGCGCGGCGCGTCCGCCGCCGCGCCGCGACCCGGAGCCGCCGCCGGCTGGATCGTCGACACCCCGGGGGTGCGCAGCTTCGGGCTCGCGCACGTCTCCGCCGACAGCCTGCTGCACGGCTTCCCCGACCTGGTCGAGGGGACCGTCGACTGCCCCGCCAACTGCCCGCACACGCCGGACGAGACCGACTGCGGGCTGGACGCCTGGGTCGCCGCCGGCAAGGCCGACGCGCGGCGGCTGGCCTCGTACCGCCGGCTGCTGGCCTCCCGGTCGGGTGAGGGCGACGCGCGGGAGCCCGACCAGCGGAATCCGGGCGACCCGCTCGCCGGGTCCTGACCCGAGCATCGCTACCGTCTGGGGCATGCCCGGGTACGCCGACGACATCGCCCTCGCCCACCTGCTCGCCGACGCCGCCGACGCCGTCTCGACGGCCCGGTTCCGCGCGCTCGACCTGCGGGTCGAGGCGAAACCCGACCTGACGCCGGTCTCCGACGCGGACACCGCGGTGGAGCGGGAGATCCGGGCGCTGCTGGCCGCGCACCGGCCGGGCGACGGTCTGCTGGGCGAGGAGTACGGCGAGGAGCCCGCCAGCGGCCCGGACGGCCGCCGCTGGGTGGTCGACCCGATCGACGGCACGAAGAACTTCATCCGCGGCGTGCCCGTGTGGGCCACCCTGATCGCGCTGATGGAGTCCGACCGCCCGGTCGTCGGGCTGGTCTCCGCGCCGGCGCTCGGCCGCCGCTGGTGGGGCGCGCTCGGCGAGGGCGCGTACGCGGGGCCGGACGCCGCCGGTGGCGTGCCGATCCGGGTCTCCGCGGTACGGGACCTCGCGGACGCGAGCTTCTGCTACTCGTCGCTGACGGCGTGGGAGTCCGCCGGGCGGCTGGACGCGATGCTCCAGCTCATGCGGGACACCTGGCGCAGCCGGGCGTACGGCGACTTCTACGGCTACATGCTGCTGGCCGAGGGCGCGCTGGACGTGATGGTGGAGCCGGAGCTGTCGCTGTGGGACGTCGCCGCGCTGGTGCCGATCGTCACCGAGGCGGGCGGGACGTTCACCGACCTGGCCGGCCGACCCGCCCCCTCGGGCGACGCCGGGACCGAGAGCAGCGCCGTGGCCAGCAACGGCGCGCTGCACGCCGACATCCTCGCCCGGCTGGGTCGGCCAACCGAGCACTGACCTCCGGCAGCCTCTATCCTCGCCAGGTGGTCTCCTCCGGTTGGTGCTTCCTCGCGGCCATGATCGTCGCGTACGGCGTCGCCAACCTGCTCCAGTCGGTGGCCGCCGCCCGCACCACCGTGCACCACACCTTCGACCCGGGGCTGCTGCTGCGGCTGGCGGGGCACCGCACCTATCTGGTCGGGCTCGGCTGCCAGGTGGCCGGGTTCGTGCTGGCCCTGCTCGCCCGCCGGGACCTGCCGCTGTTCCTGGTCCAGTCCAGCGTCGCCGCCGGGCTGGGGGTCACCGCCCTGCTCGGCGTGCTGGTGCTGAAGTGGCGGTTACCGGCCGCCGAGGTGGCCCTGCTGGTGCTGCTGTTCGCCGGGATCACCGCGTTGGTGCTCTCCGCCGAGCCCGCGCCCGCCAAGCCGCTCGGCACCGCCGGCATGATCGCCCTGGCGGCGACGCTCGGCGTGATCGCCGTGATCGGCTTCTTCGCCGTACGCCTGCACGGGGCGCCCGGCTCGGTGGCGCTCGGCGCGCTGGCCGGGCTGGCGTTCTCCGCCGCCGCGGTGGCCGCCCGGCCCCTCGCCTCCGCCCCGACGCCGGAGGCGTTCGTCCAGGATCCGCTGCTCTACCTGCTGATCGTCCACTCGATCGTCGGTCAGCTGCTGCTCGGCCTGGCCATGCAGCGCGGCTCGACCACGGCCGCCGTGGCGGCGATGGACGCCGCCGGGGCGGTGCCCGCCGCGATCGTCGGCCTGCTGCTGCTCAACGACAAGATCTGGCCCGGGCGGGAGTGGCTCGCCGCGGTCGGGTTCCTGGTCACCCTGGCGGCGGTCATCGGTCTCACCCGGTACGCCGAGCCTCAGCACCACCACGCGGTCGCCGGGGAACGGGACCGGGGCATGGTGGGCGCCGGAGCGCCCGGTCGCCCGCTCTGAGCCACAGGCGGAGTCGGCCGCGCCTCGTGCACCAGGTGGAACTCCAGCTGCTCCAGGTAGCGCAGGCGACCCGGGTCAGGCCGCCTCGACCGGCTTGCGGCGGGTCACCACCCGCTCGTAGAGGCGCTCCAGCGCGCCCGCCGTCCGCTCCCAGGTGTAGCTGCACCGCACCCGGTCCACGGCGGCGTGCCCGTACGCGAACCGCCCGGCGTTGTCGGCGAGCAGCCGGCGCAGCGTCACGCCCAGCGCGCGGACGTCGCCCGGCGGCACCAACCGGCCGGTGACCTCGTCGACCACCGCGTCGGCGATCCCGCCCATGGAGTAGCCGACCACCGGCACCCCGCAGGCCATCGCCTCCAGCGACACCCGGCCGGCGGAGGAGTAGTGCGGGGTGCAGGCGACCACGTCCGCCGAGCGGTACCAGGTGGCCATCTGTTCGTGCGGCACCGCGCCCACCAGCTTCACCTGGTCGGCCACCCCGCTCCGCTCGGCCAGCTCGCGCAGCCGCCGGGCCTCGGCGTGGTTGCCGAGCTGCCCGACGGGTGGGCCACCGGCGATCACCAGCTCGGCGTCGCCGACCAGGCGTATGGCCCGGATCAGGTCCTCCTGACCGTGCCCGGGCGAGAGCCCGCCGACGGAGAGGATCCGGGCCCGCTGGTCGCGGGGGGCGGCCTCGCCGTCGGGGTGGAACTGCGCGGTGTCTACGCCGGCCGGCACCATCGCCACGGAGGCGCGTTGCAGCCCCATCCGGGTCAGCTCGTCGACCTCGTCGTTGCACTGGGCGACCGCGATGTCCACCGCCCGGGTCAGCGCCCGCTCCAGCGGGATTCGCTCCCCCGGCCCGTCGTACTGCCGGCCGAGGTGACGCAGCTGCTCGACGCCGAGGGAGTGGAACGTCTGCACCACCGGGATGTCCGTCTCGCGGACCGCGTGCGCGGCGGCCAGCCCGCCGACCCAGTAGTGCCCGTGCACCACCTCGGGATGCCAGTCGCCCGTCCACCGGTCGGCCAGCCAGGCGCCGAACGCGGACACGTGCGGCACCAGTTCGGCGGTGGGCAGCGGGGCGGCCGGGCCGATCGGCACCCGCTCCACCCGGTAACCGTCGACCGTCGTCGTCTCCGGCAGACCGGGGTCGTCGCGGCGTTCGTACACCCGGACGTCGTGGCCCCGCGCGGCGAGTTCGGCGGCGACCCGGGCGATGTGCTGGTGGGTGCCGACGGTCAGGCCGTCGGTGCCCCTGGGTGGGCCGGCGTGCGCGCAGACGAGGCCGACGCGCATGGGTCACCTCCATGCGATCTTCTCAAGCGGTGGTCCTCGGTCAGAGGGTCCCATTAACCGAACCCCCGGGAGCCGAAACCTGGCAGATCGGGAAGAGCCCGGCGGGTGCTTGCGCGACGGCAACTGTTCCGGGACGCCGACAGGCCGTGCCCGGGGCCACGACTATCCGACCGGCGTCGGCCGCATGACCCCTGCCGACGGGGGTACGGGCGAAGAATGCCTCTGACCCGCAGCCTCGCCGACGCCACCGTCGTGCTCACCGGTGCCTCCAGCGGCATCGGCACGGCCACCGCGTACGCCCTCGCCCGGCGCGGCACCGCCGTGGTGCTGGCCGCCCGCAGCGAAACGGCGCTGGAGGAGGTCGCCGTACGGTGCCGGGAGCTGGGCGGACGGGCGCTGGTGGTGCCGACCGACGTGACCGACCCGGCGGCCGTCGAGCGGCTCGCCGCCCGCGCGGTCGCCGAGTTCGGCCGGATCGACGGCTGGATCAACAACGCCGCGGTCGGCGCGGTCGGGCTCTTCGACGAGATCCCGGTGGAGGAGTTCCGCCGGGTGCTGGAGGTGAACCTGCTCGGCGCCGCGTACGGCATCCGGGCCGCCCTGCCCCAGCTGAGCGCGGCGGGTGGCGGGGTACTGATCAACAACGCCTCGGTGCTGGCCGAGGTGGCGATGCCCTACCAGTCGGCGTACAACGCCGCGAAGCACGGCATCCGCGGGCTGGCCGACACGGTCCGTCAGGAGATGCGGGTCACCGGGCGGGGCGACATCTCCATCTGCACGGTGCTGCCGGCCACCATCGACACCCCGTTCTTCCGGCACGCCGCCAACCACAGCGGCCGGGAGCTGGTGCCGCCACCCCCGGTCTACCCGCCGGAGGTGGTGGCCGAGACGATCGTCCGGCTGCTGCGCCGCCCGAGACGCGAGGCGTACGCCGGCGGGGCCGCCCGGCTGATCGGCCTCCAGTGGCGGCTCGCCCCGGCGTTCGCCGAGCGGGTCCTCGGCTGGTACACGCACCGCACCCAGTTCGGGCCCGCCCCACGGCCCGAGAGCACCGGCAACGTCTTCCACCCCGACGCGGCGGCGCGGCGCGAGGGCGGCTGGCACGGCCGGCGGCGGCACCTGGTGCGGATGACCGCCGCCTTCGGGCTGGCGGCGGCGGGGACGGCCGTCGGGACGGTGGCGGCGATGACCCGCCGCGCGCGAACGGACCGCTGATGTCGGCGGCGGAGCGGTCGGGTGCGCGGTCGGGGCCGACGGTGCACAATGAGGCGATCATGGCGACCGACGCGCGCTGCCGGGTGGATGCGGACGAGACATCCGGGGTGCTCCGGCTGACCGGGACACTCGACCGCTCCGGTGTCGACGTGGTGCGCGACGGCCTGCTCGCCCGGTTCTGCGGCCAGCCCGGCCCGGTGGTCGCCGACCTCACCGCCCTGCGGGTGGCGGATCCGGCGGCCCGGGACGTCTTCGCCGAGGTGCACCGGGAGGTGCGCGACTGGCCCGCCGCCGACCTGCTGCTCTGCGATCCGACCGGCGACGTCGAGGGGGTGCCGGCCTGGCCGACCCTGGCCGGGGCGCTGGCCGGGCTGGCCGCCGCGCCGCCGGCCGCGGTGGTCGAGACCTACCTTCCCCCCGTCGTCGGGGCGGCCCGGCAGGCACGGCAGCTCGTCACGGAGGGGTGCGGGCGTTGGGGCCTGTCCGAGTTGACCGAGCCGGCCTGCATCGCGGTCACCGAGATGGTGAACAACGTGGTCGCCCACGCGCACACCGGAATGACGGTCCGCCTGGCCCCCCGCGACGGCGCGCTGCACCTGGCGGTACGCGACCACTCGCCGCGGCAGCCGGCGTTCACCGGGCACGCGCCGCTGGACACCGCGGGCGGGCGCGGGCTGCTGCTGATCAACACCGTCGCCCGCAGCTGGGGCAGCAGCCGGGTGCCGGACGGCAAGGTCGTCTGGTGCGTGCTGCACGCCGACGACGAGACCCCCGCCCCGCACGGCTGACCGCCGCACCGATTCCTGCCCCGCCGTCCCCCGACGTGCCGCTTCCGCCCGGATGGCCACGGGCGGCACCGGTTATGCCGGGAGGGCAGTGGGTAGTGATCAGCCATGCGCGACGACGAGTACCCGACCCCCGTGTCCGACCCCGAGGCGGAGGGCCTGCCCGACACCGCCGACGACGACTCGACCGCCAACGACGACGTCCTGACCGGGCGCGAGGCGGACGGCCCGGACCCCGCCCAGCTGCCGGGCGACCGGACGCCGGTCGCGGTGGACCGGTACGGGAACACCGCCGAGGAGCAGCTGGACGGCGAGTCGCTGGACTACAAGCTCGACCGGGAGCAGCACGAACGCCCGGCCGACGACCCGCTCGCCGGCCCCGTCGACCCGGACATCGCCGCCGAGGCCGACAGCGAGGAGGCGGCGGCGCAGGCCCAGCTCGACGCGGACGTGCTCGACCCCGGCCCCACCTCCGACCCGGACTCGCCGGTGTCCCTCTACGACCACGGCAAGCTCGGTGGCGTCAGCGACGGCCAGGTCGGCCGGCTCGTCGAACCGGACGAGGGGGCGCACACCGACCAGGAGACCGACTCGGTGGCGTACGACGCCGGTTCGGCCGGCGGCGGCGCGAGCGCCGAGGAGCTGGCCATCCACGAGACGCGTCCGCCGCACTCGGTCTGAGCCGGCCCGGGGGCCGTCGGGGAACCCTTCGGGGGCGGTTCCCCGGCGGCCCTCAGTCGTCGAGGCCCCGCTCGATCGCGTACCGGGTCAGCTCGACCCGGTTGTGCAGCTGGAGCTTGCCGAGCGTGTTCTGCACGTGGTTCTGCACGGTGCGGTGGGCCAACCCGAGCCGCTCGGCGATCTGCTTGTAGGACATCCCCTTGGCGACCAGGCGCAGCACCTCGGTCTCCCGGTCGGTGAGCCGGGGTGCCGGGCCGGCGCCGCGGGCGTCGGGTCCGGCGGCGTGGTCGGCGCCGCCCGGGTCGGCCGCGAGCCGGCGGTACTCGCCGAGGACGAGCCCGGCCAGGCCGGGCGTGAAGACCGGCTCCCCCGCCGCCGTCCGGCGCACCGCCTCCAGGAACTCCGCCGGGGCGGCCGACTTGACCAGGTAGCCGGTGGCGCCCGCCTTCACCGCGTCGAGCACGCTCTGCTGCTCGCCGCTGGCCGAGAGCATCAGCACCCGCACCTCCGGCAGCACGGCGCGCAATCCGCGGACCACCTCCACTCCCGAGACGTCCGGCAGTTGCAGGTCGAGGACCACCACGTCCGGCCGGGCGGCGGCGGCGACCCGCAGCGCCTGCCGGCCCTCCCCGCTGGCGGCGACGACGACGTGGCCGGCCTCGGTGAGGTCCCGGGCCACCCCCTCCCGCCACATCGGGTGGTCGTCCACCACCATCACCCGTACGCCTGTCACGGCTGTGCCTCCCTCGTTCGCGACTGCGGGGCTCGCAAACCCGGCTCACTCCTCGCGCTCACGGGCCCTCCCGCGAAACGGTCAGTTCCAGCTCGGTGCCGACGCCCGGCGCCGAGGTGATCCGCACCGTACCGCCGAGGTCGGCGAGGCGGCCCCGGATCGACCGGGCGACACCGAGCCGACCCTCGGCGGCGGCCTCCTCCAGCCGGCCGTCCGGAAAACCCGGACCCTCGTCGCGGATCGACACGGTCACCGTCGCCCCCTCGTCCTCGACGAGCACCCAGGCCCGCCCGTCCGTGTGCCGGGCCACGTTGTCGAGGGCGGCGGCGGTCGCGGCGGCCAGCTCGTGGGCGACCCGCCCGGGCAGGGGCACCGGGGTGGCCGGCGCGGACAGCGAGACCGTCGCCGAGGCGTACCGGCCGAGCAGCCCACGCAGATCCACGGACCCGCCGTGCGCGGCGGACCCGACCGGCGCGGCGCCGCCGATCAGGGCGCGCAGCGCGGCCTCCTGCTCCCCGGCGAGCCGGGCCAGTTCCCCGGCCTCGCCGTCCAGGTGGGCGCCGCGCCGCTGCACCAGCGCGAGCACCTGGAGCACGGAGTCGTGGATGTCCCGGGCCAGCCGCTCCCGCTCCCGGGTGGCGGCCTCCAGCTCCACCGCCCGGTGCAGCCGCTCCTCGGCGGTCACCGCCAGCCGGGCGACGTGCCCGACGACCACGCCGGCGAGCAGCAGCAGGATCGCCCCGGTGAGCGACGACTGGCCGATCCGTTCGCGGGTGGCGAGGTCCGCCGCGCCGAGCACCAGCGCGGCGACCGTGCCCCGGCGCCGGCCGCCGGAGACCGCCCAGGCCAGCACCGGTCCGGCCAGCCAGGCCACCGCGAGGCTGGGCACGCCGGCGGCGAGCGCCGTCCGCCCGATCACCCACGGGGTGGCCAGCATGATGCCGACGACGACCCCCAGGTCCGCCAGGAGCAGCGGCCAGCCCCGGCGGGCCGGGTCGGCGTAGCCGACGGCGGTCACGCCGGTCCAGGCCGCCATCAGCAGGACCAGGCCGCCGGCCGCGAGCGGGTGGGCGTACCGGTCGGCGTCCCGGAGCGCCAGCACGCAGACGTACGCCAGGGAGGCCACCCGGAACACGGCGATGGCCCGCCAGAGCGGGACCTCGAAACCACCGGGCGGCGTCGACACGCCCGTCACGATGCCACAACCGTCAGGACGGCCCCGTGGGCCGCCGGATGCGCTCGGAGAAACCCTGACGTACGGTGGAAAAGCCGCGAAACATCCACGATCCGCTGTCGGGACGGGGCCATGACGAATGCGGAACCCGGAGCACAGCGTACGGTTGTGCCCATCGAACCTTCCCTCCTCATCGCCGAGGCCTTCGACCAGGCCCAGGTGACCGAGCTTCGCCACTCGGTCACCTCCTGCGCGCACGCGGCGGGGCTGAGCGGGCAGCGCCTGGACGACTTCGTGCTCGCGGTCAACGAGCTGATCACCAACGCGGTCCGGCACGGCGGCGGCCGGGGCTGGCTGCGGCTGTGGCGGCAGTCGGGCCACCTGTTCTGCGAGGTCGCCGACCACGGGCAGGGAATCAGCACGCAGCGGCTGGGCGACCGGAGCCGCCCCGCCGCCGACACCGCCGGCGGGTGGGGCCTCTGGCTGGCCCGGGAACTGAGCGACAGCATGGACGTGGAGACCGGCGCGCGCGGCACGACGGTCCGCATCAGCGCCGCCGCCGTGGCCCCCCAGCACACCGGCCGCCACCGCCGCGACTGACCCCCGCGCCGACGGTACGTGGGGGCCTGGCGCCCGGGGCCGGTCAGGCGAAGAGGGCGCTGACCGATTCGCCGTTGTGGATCCGGCGCATCGCCTCGGCCAGGGCCGGTGCCACGGACAGGATCTCCAGCTTCGGCACCCGCTTGTCGGCGGGGATCGGCACGGTGTTGGTGCAGACGATCTCGAGCACGCCCTCCTGCTCGCTCAGCCGCCGCAACGCGCCGCTGGAGAAGAGGCCGTGCGTGCAGGCCAGCCGGATCGAGCGGACCCTCAGCTCGCGCAGGTGCTCCATCAGCTCGATCACCGTGCTGCCCTTGGCGATCTCGTCGTCCAGCACGATCACGTCCCGGTCGGTCACGTCGCCGATCACCGCGCTGATCTTGACCCGGTCGTCGCTGAACCGCTGCTTCGCCCCGGCGGCCACCGGGGTGCCGAGCCGCCGGGCGAACGCCGCCGCCTCCTTGGCGTTGCCGAGGTCCGGCGAGACCACCACCGTGTTGCTCAGGTCGTAGCGGGTGAAGTGGTCGGCCAGCTCGCGCAGCGCGTGCAGGTGGTCGACCGGCACGCTGAAGAAGCCGTGCACCTGGGGCGAGTGCAGGGTCATCGCCAGCACCCGGTCCGCGCCCGCCGAGGTGAGCAGGTCGGCGACGAGCCGCCCGCCGATCGAGATGCGCGGCGCGTCCTTCTTGTCGGACCGGGCGTACGCGTAGTGCGGCAGCACCACGGTGATCCGGCCGGCCGACGCGCCCCGGGCCGCGTCGATCATGAGCAGCAGCTCGACCAGGTTCTCCTGCACGGGCGGCACCAACGGCTGGATCAGGAAGACGTCCCGCTCCCGGCAGTTGGCCTGCAACTGCACTTCCAGGCAGTCGTTGGCGAACCGGGAGACCCGCACCGGGTGCAGCGGCACATCGAGGTGGGCACAGATCTCGGCGGCGAGTTCGGGATGGGCGGTACCACTGAAGACGGCGATGTCACGCACGTCCGCACATCGTACGGACGGGAACGGGACCCGTTCCCCGCCGGGGCCCGCCGCCGGCCGGCGAAGAGCGGCCGGGCCGGGTACGGTGCTGCCGTGACCCCCCAGTACGTCGCCGCCATCGACCAGGGCACCACCTCCTCGCGGTGCATCGTCTTCGACCGGGCCGGGGAGATCGTCTCCGTGGCCCAGCGGGAGCACCGGCAGATCTTCCCCCGGCCGGGCTGGGTGGAACACGACGCCGAGGAGATCTGGGACAACGTCCAGCGGGTGGTCCGGGAGGCCTTGCACGCCGCCGGCACCGACGCCGCCGGGCTCGCCGCCGTGGGCATCACCAACCAGCGGGAGACCACGCTCGTCTGGGACCGGGCCACCGGCCGGCCGGTGGCCAACGCCGTCGTCTGGCAGGACACCCGCACCGCGCCGCTGCTGCGCGAGCTGGATCAGGCGTACGGCGAGGAGCGGTTCCGCTCCCGCACCGGGCTGCCGCTGGCCACCTACTTCGCCGGGCCGAAGCTGCGGTGGCTGCTGGAGCACGTCGACGGGCTGCGCGGGCGCGCCGAGGCCGGCGAGGTGCTCTTCGGCACGATGGACAGCTGGCTGGTCTGGAAGCTGACCGGCCGGCACGTCACCGACGTCACCAACGCCAGCCGCACCCTGCTGATGGACCTGACCACCCTCGACTGGGACCCGGAGCTGCTCGACGCGATGGGGGTGCCGGCCGCGATGCTGCCGGAGATCCGCAGCTCCGCCGAGGTCTACGGGGAGGCCACCGGCGTCCTGGCCGGGGTGCCGGTCGCCAGCGCGCTCGGCGACCAGCAGGCCGCCCTGTTCGGGCAGACCTGCTTCCAGCCGGGCGAGGCCAAGTGCACCTACGGCACCGGCAGCTTCCTGCTGCTCAACACCGGCGCCAGCCCGGTCCCCTCCACCCACGGCCTGCTCACCACGGTCGCCTACCGCATCCACGGCCAGCCCGCCGCGTACGCGCTGGAGGGGGCGATCGCGGTCACCGGCTCGCTGGTGCAGTGGCTGCGCGACAACCTCGGGCTGATCTCCAGCGCGCCCGAGGTGGAGGAGCTGGCCCGCACCGTCGACGACAACGGCGGCTGCTACGTCGTGCCGGCCTTCTCCGGGCTGTTCGCCCCGCACTGGCGCAGCGACGCGCGCGGGGTGATCGCCGGGCTGACCGGTTACATCACCAAGGGGCACCTGGCCCGGGCGGCGCTGGAGGCGTCCGCCTGGCAGACCCGCGAGGTGGTCGACGCGATGAACGCCGACTCCGACGTGGCGCTGCGCCGGCTGCGGGTCGACGGCGGGATGACGGCCAACGTGCTGCTGATGCAGTTCCTCGCCGACGTGCTCGACGTGCCGGTGGTCCGGTCCCGGATCACCGAGACCACCTGCCTCGGCGCGGCGTACGCGGCCGGCCTGGCGGTCGGCTTCTGGCCGGACCTGGCGACATTGCGCGCCCAGTGGCGCTCCGACGCGCAGTGGGAGTCGACGATGGAACCGGCGCACCGGGAGCGGGAGCTGCGCAACTGGCGCAAGGCCGTCCAGCGGACCCTCGACTGGGTGGACTGACCGCCGCCCCGCACTGACCGCCGCGCCGCCCGGCCGACCGCGAACCGCCCCGCCGGGCGCCACGACCCGGCCGGGGTGTGCGGGGCCGCCCTCTGTGTCTCCGCCGCCGCGTCGTCGCACCCCCGGGTGTGGCGGCCCCGGGGTCAGTCCCAGCGGTTGCCGGTGAGCTTCTCGTAGACGTCGACGTAGCGGGCCCGGGTCGCCTCGACCACCTCGGCCGGCACCTCGGGCGCCGGGGCCTGCTTGTCCCAGCCGCTCTCCACCGCCCAGTCCCGGACGTACTGCTTGTCGTAGGAGAACTGCGCCCGGCCCGGCTGGTACGACTCCGCCGGCCAGAACCGCGACGAGTCGGAGGTGAGCAGCTCGTCGCCGACGGTCAGCGTGCCGTCCGGCGCCCAGCCCAGCTCGATCTTGGTGTCGGCGATCAGGATGCCCCGGTCGGCGGCCAGCTCGGCGCCCCGGCGGTAGACGTCGAGCGTGATCCGGCGCAGCCGCTCGGCGGTCTCGGCGCCGACCTTGTCCACCACCTCGGCGAAGGTGATCGGCTCGTCGTGCTCACCCACCGGCGCCTTGGTCGACGGGGTGAAGATCGGCTCGGGCAGGATGGACGCCTCGACCAGCCCGCGCGGCAGCTCGACGCCGGAGACCGCGCCGGTGCGCTGGTACTCCTTCAGGCCGCCGCCGGTCAGGTAGCCCCGGGCGACGCACTCCACCGCGACCATCTCCAGCCGCCGGCAGCGGATCGCCCGACCGGCGAACTCCGCCGGCACGTCGGTGGCGGAGATGACGTGGTTCGGCACCAGGTCGGCCAGCTGCTCGAACCACCACAGCGAGAGCGCGGTGAGCAGCTTGCCCTTGTCGGGGATCGGCGTCGGCAGCACCACGTCGTAGATCGAGATGCGGTCGGAGGCGACCAGGATCAGGTCCTCGCCGTCGGCGTAGACGTCCCTGACCTTGCCCGAGTGCAGAAGTTCCACGCGCCCTAGTACACCATGCGGGCCGCGTACGGCCTCCGCCGGTGGCTGCGGGCATCGATGCGTACGCCTGGGGTGTGCTGGTGTGGCCGGACGTACGTTGACACCCTTCCGCGCGCCTGCGTGAATGATCCGGCCGCCCACCCCACCGGTCCGCCAGGAGTTCTTCGTGCCCGTCGCCCGATCCCCGCTGTCCCGCGCCGGAGCGGACCCGGGCCGGCGTCGGGTGCTCGCCGCGATGCTGGGCGCGCCGGTGCTCGCGACCGGCGGGCTCACCGGGTGCACCGAGGGCCGCGCGGCCCCGGTGGAGACCGGACCGGTCGAGCTGTCGGTGTTCTGGTACGGCGGGGCGAAGCGGGCCGAACTCACCGAACGGGTGCTGCGGCTCTACACCGACCGCAATCCCCGCGTCGGTTTCCGGGTCACCTGGCAGGGCGCCGGCGGCTACTACGACCGGCTGGCCACCCAGGCCGCGGGCGGCAACGTGCCCGACCTGATCCAGCTCGACGACAGCATGCTCACCGAGTACGCCCGCCGCGAGATCGTCCTGGACCTCAGTGGGTACGTCGCCGACCACCGCCTCGACCTGCGCACCCTGCCCCCCGGCCTGGTCCGCTACGGGCAGGTCGACGGCCGTACGGTCGGCGTCGCCGCGGCACAGACCGCCGCCGCCGTGGTCTACGACCGCACGCTGCTGCGCCGGCTGCGGCTGCCCGAGCCGAGCACGGGAATGTCCTGGACGGAGTACGTCGCCTGGGCGCGGCGGGTCACCCGGGTGAGCGAGGGCCGGGTGGCCGGCACGATGGACCCGTCCGGCGACTCCCGGGCCTTCTGGCTCTGGCTGCGCGGCCAGGGCGGCGAGTTCTACCGCGGTCGACAGCTCGGCTTCGACGCCGACGCGTTGATCGAGTGGTTCGAGCTGTGGCGGCGGGCCCGGTCCGGCCGGGCGACCCCGAGCGCCGCCCTGGTGGAGCAGGCCGACGGCGGCGAGCCGACCCGGCAGCTCGTGGTCACCGGCGCCACGGCCGCCTCGTTCGCCTGGTCGCACCAGTTGCCGGAACTCCAGCGCCTCACCGACGCCGAACTCGGCCTGGCCGCCATGCCGGGTCCCCCGGAGGCGCAGTGGCACCGGGCGTCGATGTACTGGGCGGCCTTCCGGGGCACCCGGCACCCCGCCCTGGTCGCGGACGTGATCAACTTCCTGACCGGCAACGGCGAGGCGGGGAGCGTGCTCGGTCACGAGCGTGGGCTCAGCCCCAGCCTCGCCGTACGCAGCTACGTCGAGGGCAGCATCACCGATCCGGCGCAGCGGCGCGCGGCGGCCCTCGGCACCGCACTGGCCGCCCGGCTGGGACCCGCGCCCAGCCCACCGCCGCAGGGCCACTCCCGGGTACGGGCGCTGCTGCTGGAGGCCGCCGAGGGCATACGCGGCGGCGAAACCGGCCCCCGGGCGGCGACGGCCCGCTTCATGGCCCAGGCGAACGCGGCGCTGGCCGGCTAGGGCCGGTCACCGCGAGGCTGCCCCGACAGGAATGCCGGTCGGATGCTCCGCCTCGACCGAGGCGGGCCACCGTCACGCAGGCGCCCCACCTCAGCGCGGCGGGGCCACCGTCGCGCTGGCGGGCCACCGTCGCGCTGGCGGCCGCGTCAGCGCGGCGGGCCGCCCCGGCGGTTGCGCATCATGCGCATCAGGAGGAAGACGACGCCGGCGACCACGACCAGGCAGCAGAGCAGGCCGATGAAGCCGAAGCCGCCACCGCGTCGCCGCCGTGCGGCCTCCACCACGAGCTCACCCGTACCGGTGGACGCCCAGGCCGCGACGGGCACGAACACCGACAACACGACCGCACCGAGGACGGCGGTGAACCGGCCCCACCACTTACCGAAAACAGACATGCCCACATCTTCGCCGACAACCGCAACCTCGG
Organism: Micromonospora sp. DT178; assembly: GCF_049841695.1. Taxonomy (NCBI): domain Bacteria; kingdom Bacillati; phylum Actinomycetota; class Actinomycetes; order Micromonosporales; family Micromonosporaceae; genus Micromonospora; species Micromonospora sp. DT178. The sequence goes on along the minus strand of NZ_JBNCKV010000016.1, from coordinate 13,061 downwards.
CACGTCGGTCGACGAGGAACCCGCGCCGCGCCCAGGCGCGCCCGGAGCGTTCCTCCGGCCAGCCCAGGCCTGGAGCCGTTCGCCGGCCGGTCCGCCCCCGGCGCCGTTCCACCAGCCGGCCTGCGCCCGGCGCCGCGAGCACCTGGAGCACGGAGTCCTGGATGTCCCGGGCCAGCCGCTCCCGCCGGCCGGCCGGCCCGCCCCGGCACCGTTCCACCGGCCGGTCCGCGTCCGGGCGCACGTCGACGGGGGCATCGACCGGCGCAACACGTCGACGCCGGAGGCCGAGATGCGGAGAGGCCCCGGAGACAATCTCCGGGGCCTCTCCGACGTGGTAGCGGGGACAGGATTTGAACCTGCGACCTCTGGGTTATGAGCCCAGCGAGCTACCGAGCTGCTCCACCCCGCGTCGGCTCGTTAACTCTAGCGCACTCAGCGCCAGAATGATCAGCGGACCCCCGATCCCACAGTGAATCCCGCCCTGACCAGCGTAAACCTGCACCGGAGGCCGGCGCGAGGCACCCGACCTCGGCACCGACGCCCCAGCCCGGCTCCCGCCGCGTCCGACCGCGGGGGCCGTGATGAAACATCTCGGTCCGCTTCCGAGCTACCTCCTTTGGCGCTAGTGCGTCGCCTTCTCTCGCGCGAGCGCCTGGTGATCAGGACGTCATGGACCTTATCCAGGCTTTTTAGGGTCCATGACGTCCTGATCACCCGTTCGCTGGACCGGCGCTCGTGGTTGTGGCGGTGGATGCGCCGTGCCCCAGACGTCCACCCGTGTCAGCGATCAGACGGAGTGACCGGCGTCACGCGATCCGTCCGGCTACAACACAACCCAGCGGCAGGCGGCCAGAGACCGGGAGCCAGCACCCGGAGCCGGAACCAGAAACCAGGCACCAGGAGCCGGGAACCAGAACCAGAACCAGAACCAGAACCAGGCGGAGGATCGTCGGGCAGTGGGTGGCCCGGAAATGCGGAACGGCCCCGGATTGAAGTCCGGGGCCGTTCCGATGTGGTAGCGGGGACAGGATTTGAACCTGCGACCTCTGGGTTATGAGCCCAGCGAGCTACCGAGCTGCTCCACCCCGCGTCGGTTCGTATACCGTATCCCACCGACCCCCGTCGCCGCAAAACGACCCCGGGGACGGCCACCCGGGCCCGCGTCCCGCCGGCCGGACGGGTTCGGGGTCCGGCGGGCCCGGGCGAGCGTACGCCTCAGCGCAGCCAACCCTTGATCGCGTCCACCGCCCGCCGGCTGTCGGCGTCGACCTGCGACCGCGTCGAGGAGGTGCCCTCCCAGCCCTGTTCCCAGAGCACGGTCACCACGTCGCCGACCCGGATCGCCCGGACCAGCCGGACCTCGTCGCCGCCCGCGGGGTTGCCGTCGACGTCCCGGGCCGGCGTGCGGATCTCGAACAGCACCGACCCGTCCCCGAAGCCGTCGTCGGCCAGCAGCCGCGGTCGGGAGGTCGACGCGTTGCCGCCGCCCACCCCGGGTTGCGCGGGGCAGTCCCGGACCGCCGCCCGCAGCTCGCGGAGGAAGTCGTCGGCCCGGCCCGGCCGGTAGAGGGTGACGGTGTGTGTGTAGCTGCCGTCCGGGACGTACCCCAGCGGGGTCTGCGGCAGCTTGTATGCCAGGTTGCGGGTGCGGCGCTGCACGATCCCGGCGTCGCGCTGCGGTAGCGGGCGTCGCAGAGCGCCGGCAGCGCGTCGGTGTCCCGGAAGACCGGTTCCATGCCCGTCCGGTTCGCGGCCGCCTGGACGAAGAACGCCCGGTCCGGGACGTTGCCGGGCGCCCGGGGCGGCGCGGCGCCGGTGCGTCCCGGCGTGGCCGCCGGCGTACGCGTAGTCGGCGGGGCGGACGCGGTCCGTGAGGCCGGTACGGTCGCCGGCGGCGGGGCGGCGGCGGGCGGCGGCAGGGGGTCGCGCTCCTCGGCGAGCACCAGCCCGGTGCCGGTTGCCAGCCCGCCGACCAGGGCGTACGCCTCCTGCACCAGGTCCTGTGCCTCGGTGTGGTCACCGGCCACGGCGTAGCCGTAGCGGAGCATCCGTCGGGAGGTGCTCCGGTAGAACTCGTCGAAGCTCGTCGCGTCTCTCATGTCTCCGACCCACGCTCCCCGGTCGAACCCGCATCTTGCAGGAGAGACGGCGCCACGGGGTGGCGGGTTGCGGGCGCCCGGCCGGTGGTCGCGAACGCGACAGCGCCCCCGGCGTCGGGACCGGATCGGTCCGTCGGCCGGGGGCGCCGCGAGGGTGGTGCGGGTCAGCCGCCCGGGGTGGGTGTGGCGCTGCCGCCCGGTGCCGGGGAGACCGGGGCGCTGGCGCCGGGCGTCGGAGAGGCCGGGGTGGCACCGGTGGCGGCCCGCTGGGCCTGCTGGAAGGCGGTGAGCGCCTCGTCGAGCGCCTTCAACGCGCGCCCGTACCGCTCGAAGTCGCCCGAGGTCTGCGCGGCCCGAACCTCCGCGATGGCGGTCTGGACGCGGTTCGCCGCCTCGGCCAGCTCGCCGGTCAGCGGAGGTGCGGTCCCACCCGGCGGCGTGCCCCCGGCCGGCGGCGGGGTACCACCGGCGGGCGGCGGGGCACCCGGGGCGGCGGCCTGCTTGCCCTGCTCGACGAGCTGCTTGATGCCGTCGGCCACGTTGTTGGCCAGCACTACGTAGGAGCCGCCGTCGCCGTAGGACATCAGCACCCGCTGCAACAGCGGCGGCGCGTTCTGCGCGGCGGTCTTCACGTAGACCGGCTCGATGTAGAGCATGCCGTCGCCGAACGGCAGGGAGAGCAGGTTGCCGTACTGCACCTGGGCCTGCTGGGACTGGAGCAGGTTGAGCTGCTGCCGGATGTTCGCGTTGTTGGTCATCGACTGGTGCACCTGCACCGGGCCGGAGACCCGCGTCTGGTCGGGCAGGTCGAGCACCTCCAGCCTCGGCTGCCCGTCCACGTACGACCCGGAGATCAGCGCGGCGAGGTTCTCCCGGCCGTTGGGGGTGACCGCCGAGGTGAGCTGGAAGCGTGCCGACTCCTGGCCGGGGAACTGCGTGTAGAGGTAGTAGGGCGGCTGCTTCTGGCCGGTGTCGGGGGCGTCCGGCACGTTCGGCACCTGCCAGAAGTCCGTCTCCGAGTAGAAGGCGCCGGGATCGGTCACGTGGAACCGGGTCAGCAGGTTGCGCTGCACCTTGAACAGGTCGGCCGGGTAGCGGAAGTGCTCGGCCAGCTCGGCCGGGATCTCCGACTTCGGCACCACCAGGTCACCGCCGAACGCCTTGTTCCACGCCTTGAGCACCGGGTCGGTCTCGTCGAACTCGTAGAGCCGGACCGTGCCGTCGTACGCGTCGACGGTGGCCTTCACGGAGTTGCGGATGTAGTTGACGTTCTCGCGGGCGAGCTGGAAGGTGCCCCGCCCGGTCAGCTCGTCGGCCGTCTGCTCCTGGAGGTTGACGCGCTCGGCGTACGGGTAGGTCGCCGCCGTGGTGTAGCCGTCGATGATCCACTGGATCCGGCCGTCCACCACCGCCGGGTACGGGTCGCCGTCGAGGGTGAGGAACGGGGCGACCTTCTCCACCCGGTCGCGGGGGTTACGCACGTAGAGCAGCTTCGAGTTGTCGTTGACCGCGTCGGAGAGCAGGAAGTTCGACTCCTGCTCCTTGATCGCGTAGAGCAGCCGCCGGGTGAACGAGCCGATCTCGACGCCACCCTCACCGGTGTAGGTGTAGGACTCGCCGCCCTCGCCGACCGGGCGGTCGAACTCCGCCTTCCGCGCCGGGTCGGTCTGGCCGACGATCGCGTAGTCGCTGGCGTCCATCCGCTCGCCGTAGTAGACGCGGGGCTGCTTCGCCGCGATCTGCTCGGTCTGCGAGGCGCACTGCTCGGTCGTCTGCTGGCCCTGCTCCTTCTGCTGCTCCTGCGGGTCGCCGAGGAAGCCGGAGACGAAGAAGGGCTGCCCGCCGCAGACCACCCGGTTGCCGGGCGCCGCCACGAGCCCGTAGCCGTGGGTGTAGACGGTGTGCCGGTTGATCCAGGTGTTCTGCTGGGGGGTCAGCTGCCGGTAGTTGACCTCGCGGAGGCCCACCACGTAGTCCTGCACCTTGCCGTTGACCCCGTAGCGGTCGACGTCCAGCTTCTCGCCGAAGTCGTAGAACTGCCGGACCTGCTGGCGCTGGGTGTACGTCTCGGAGACCAGTTGCGGGTCGAGCAGCCGGATGTTCGGCACCACGGAGGTGTCCGTGGCGAGGGTCGCCGGGGGCGTCAGGTTGCTCGCCGCGTACGGCGTGGTGGTGGCCGCCTCCAGGCCGAACGCCGAGCGGGTGGCCTTGATGCTCCGCTCGATGTACGGCGCCTCCTTCTCCTTCGCGCTGGGCTTGACCTCGAAGGTCTGCACCGCCCAGGGGTAGATGCCGCCGATGGCGACGGCGGAGACGCCCAGCAGGGCGAGCGAGATGCCCGGCCAGACCAGGTTCCGCATCCAGGCGTTGGAGAAGACGATGATCGCGATCGCCACGACGATGGAGATGTAGGCGAGGATCTCCTTGGCCGGCAGCAGCGCGTTGACGTCGGCGTAGCCGGCGCCGTAGACGGGGCCGTTGCCGTACTCCAGCAGCATCGCGCGCCGGTCCAGCACGTACGCGAGCGCCTTCAGCAGGACGAAGACCGCGACGAGCGTGCTCAGGTGGGCCCGGGCGGCGTTGGTCATCCGGTCGCCGACGCCCTGGAGGCGGACGCCGCCGAAGACGTAGTGCACGGCGAGCGCGCCGATCACGGACAGCACCACCGCGGTGAAGCCCACCCCGAGCAGGTAGCGCAGGAACGGCAACTGGAAGACGTAGAAGCCGACGTCGATGCCGAACTCCGGGTCCTTCACGCCGAAGTCCCCGCCGTTGCGGAAGAGCAGCCACTGGTTCCACCGGCTCTGCGCCGACAGCCCGGCGAAGAGGCCGACCACGGCGGCGACCAGCGCGATCCACAGGCCGAGCCGGGGGCTCAGCAGCATCCGGTAACGCTCCAGGGTGGCCTGCTCCGGCGAGTGCGGGCGCATCCGGGGACGCAGCCGCTGGGCCAGCCAGAGGTTGCCGCCGACGAACAACGCCATGCCCAGGCCGACGACGAAGAAGAGCAGCAGCCGGGTCGTCAGCACCCCCGTGAAGACCCCGGTGTAGCGGACCTCGTCGAACCACAGCCAGTCCGTCCACGCCTGGACACCCCAGCCGAGCAGGGTGAAGAGCACGAACACCCCGACCAGGACACCGATCGTGACGCGTCCGCGTCGGCTCATCCTCGGCAGGGGGCTGCTGCTCTTCATGACCACTGTTGGCTCCGCACGCTCGATGTGATCGGCTCCGACCAGGCACCCAGAGTACGGGGTGTTCCTGAACGTGTCGGTCCAAGGTCACACGGCGTCGCGCCGCGCGGCGGAAGCGTCGACGGACGGGCGGCCGGTGCGGGCCCGCCACGTACGCCGGGAACGCCCGCGCCCGTGGTCAGCAGCGAGTCGGCTGACCCCCGGCGCGCAGCGTCTCCAGCGTGGTCAGTGCCTCGTCCAGCGAGCCGACCTTCAGCAGCGGCAGCCCGGGCTGCGGGTTGCGTACGGCCTCGGCGCAGTTCGCCGCCGGCACCAGGAACGCCACCGCGCCGGCCTCCTTCGCGCCCACCAGCTTCTGGGCGATGCCGCCGATCGGGCCGACCCGGCCGGAGTCGTCGATCGTGCCGGTGCCGGCGATGACCTTGCCGCCGGTCAGGTCCTCCGGGGTCAGCTTGTCCACGATGCCGAGGGCGAACATCAGGCCGGCGCTCGGCCCGCCGATGTCCTCCAGGTCGATGCTCAGGGTGAACGGGTGCGGCTGCTGCTGCTCGATCTCGACGCCGACGCGGGGCCGCCCGTCCTGCTCCCGGCTGGTGACCTTCGCCGTCGCGGCGGCGCCTTCGCGGGTGTAGCCGATCTCCAACGCGGTCCCGGCCGGCTTCGCCCTGATCAGCTCCGTGAGGCGCGCGGCCAACGGGACCGGCTCCCCGTCGACCGAGGTCAGCACGTCGCCGGGCTTGAGCACGCCGGCCGCCGGGCCGTCCGCGGCGACGGTCTTGACCACCACCTGCACCGGGTATCCCAACTCGCGCAGCGCCGCGGTCTCCGCGCTGGTCTGCGAGACCTTGAAGTCCTCCGCGTTGCGCTCCTCGACCTCCTTGCGGGTCTCCCCGGGCGGGTACACCAGCTCGCGCGGCACCACCGCCTCGTCGTCGGAGAACCAGCCCTGGATCGCCGAGCGCAGCTTGACCGAGGGCTGCACCCCGACCGTGGTCAGCCGGAGCTGGCCGGCGGAGGTGGACGTCTCCCGGCCGGTGACCTGGATGACCTCCTTGCCGTTCTCCTTGCCGAGCGTGTTGACGGTCGGCCCCGGGCCGAGCACCACGTACGGGATGGGCGCGCCGAGCACGCCGATGCTGAGCAGAGCGGTGAGCAGAGCACCGAGCAGGACGGTCACGCCGCGACGTCTCATGCGGCAGAGCGTACCGACCGGGATCGGGGCCTCCGGCGGGTGAATCGCGACTTCGCCCTCAGCGCAACGCCAGCGGCAGCTACCTGGGGCGCGGCGCGCGTACCGTAGACGTCGTGCCTGATATTCCGTTCGGTTTCGCGCTCCCGGGTGGGCAACCACCAGACCCCAACGATCCCGCGCAGATGCAGCAGTTCATGTCGCAGTTGCAGCACCTGCTCTCCGCGTCGGGCAGCGGGCCGGTCAACTGGGACCTGGCCCGGCAGGTGGCCGCCAGCCAACTCGCCGCCGCGGGCGACCCGGCGGTGTCGCCCTTCGAGCGCAACGCGGTGGAGGAGGCGTTGCGGCTCGCCGACCTCTGGCTGGAGCCGGCCTCCGCCCTGCCCTCGGGCATCCAGACCTCGCTGGCCTGGAACCGCAACGAGTGGATCTACAAGACGCTCGACGTCTGGCGCAAGCTCTGCGACCCGGTCGCCAGCCGGATGGTCGGCGCGATGGGCGACCTGGTGCCGCCGGAGGCGCGCGCCCAGCTCGGCCCGATGCAGTCGATGGTCGCCACCCTCGGCGGCGCGCTCTTCGGCGGTCAGCTCGGCCAGGCGCTCGGCTCGCTCGCCGCGGAGGTGCTCTCCGCCGGCGACATCGGGCTGCCGCTGGGCCCGGCCGGCACGGCCGCGCTGATCCCGGCCAACATCCGGGCGTACGGCGAGGGCCTGGAGCTGCCCGAGGACGAGGTGCGCCTCTACGTCGCCCTGCGTGAGGCCGCCCACCAGCGGCTCTTCCAGCACGTGCCATGGCTGCGCGGGCACGTGCTCAACGCCGTGGAGATGTACGCCGCCGGCATCCGGGTCAACCGGGAGGCGATCGAGGAGGCGATGGGCCGGGTCGACCCGACCGACCCGGAGTCGATGCAGGCCATCGCGCTGGAGGGCATCTTCACGCCGGAGGACAGCCCGGCGCAGAAGGCGTCGCTGGCCCGGCTCGAGACCGCCCTGGCCCTGGTCGAGGGCTGGGTGTGCCACGTGGTCGACAGCGCGGCGAGCGGCCGGCTGCCCAACGTGGTGAGCCTCGGCGAGGCGTTCCGCCGCCGCCGGGCCGCCGGTGGCCCGGCCGAGCAGACCTTCGCGGCGCTGGTCGGCCTGGAGCTGCGTCCGCGCCGGCTGCGCGAGGCGGCGGCCCTCTGGGCGGCGCTGACCGAGCACCGGGGCATCTCCGGCCGGGACGCCCTGTGGGGCCACCCCGACCTGCTCCCCTCCGACGACGACTTCGCCGACCCGGTCGCCTTCGCGATGTCCGAGTGGGACCTCGGCGAGTTGGAGAGCTTCGACTTCAGCGCGCCGGGCGGCCCGGAGGAGAAGGCCCCCGGCGAGCCGGAGCAGCGGCGCCCGGACGACGAGCCCGAGGACGGCGACGCCCGCCCCTGACCTGCCCAAGGACGGCGACGCCCGCCCTGACCTGCCCGACGGCGGAGGCCGCTCGACCCGCCCGGGTCGGGCGGCCCCTGCCGGCGATCGACGGGTCGTGGCCGGGTGCCCGGCCAGGTCCCGGTCGGCGCGGGTTGCTTCCGGTGCGCGGTCGGCCGCCACGACCGGGTCGCCGTCGGCCACGACCGGGTCGCCGTCGACGTCGCGGGCGGACCGCCGGGTTGGCCGTCCGCAGCTCAGCGGGGCTGTGCGGTGCCGGAAAGCAGGGCGCGCGTGGTCTCCCAGCCTTCCACCGCCGGGTCGAGGAAGGCCAGGTCGTCCGGCCCACGCAGGCGTCGCCAGGCCGGGGTCACCGCCAGGTCGCCGGGTCGCGGCGCCGCCGCGCGCACGGCCGCGGGCCGCGCGGTGTCCAGGTCCAGCGCCGGCAGCCACGTCGGTACGGGCAGCCGCGTTGCCACGCCGAGCAGCCCCGGTCCACCGCCCTCGACCGGGGCGACCGCGACCGGCCGGGTGGTGAGCGGGCGCAGCAGCTTGCCGATGGTCAGGCCCGGCACGTCCGGCGCGTCGCCGGCGATCACGGCCACCTGGTCGTAGCCGGTGTCGGCGAGGGCGGCGAAGACGGCGTTCGGGGTCGCCTCGGGAACCTCGTACACGGCCGTGTCCGGCCAGACCACCGCGTCGGCCAGCCCCCGGTCCGCCGGGGTGACGGCGACGGCCGTCTCCACCTCGTTGAGCGTGGCGAGCAGGTCGACCACGTCCTCGGCGAGCGCGGCCCGCCAGTCCACCGGGTCGGTACCGGGCGGCGCCCAGGTCACCGGTCCGAGCAACGCCACCACCACACGTCGGGCCACCCCACGACCCTAACCGGACGAGCCACGGGCCACGAGCGACGGGCGCGGGGAGGCGGCGTCGAGATCTTGGTAGGAACGGGCCCCTGGATGGGCCGTTTCCTACCAAGATCTTGCCAACGGCGCCGGCAGCGCCGGCAGGAGGTGGCGAGGGGTCAGTCCGTCAGCGGGGTGCCGGAGGCCGCCGCGACGCCCTCCAGGTAGCCGCGCGCCCGCTCGGACTTCGGGTAGCGCGCGACGAGGGCCCAGAACCGGGCGTTGTGGCTGGGCACGATGAGGTGCGCGAGCTCGTGCATGAGCACGTAGTCGATGACCCAGTCGGGCATGTCCCGGACGCGGTGCGAGATGCGGATCGTGCCGTCGTCGGGGGTGCAGGACCCCCACCGGCCGTTCTGGTTGGTGACCCAGCGGACGCTCGTCGGTACGGCCTGCGTGCCGTGTTCGGCGAGGTAGAGCTTGATCAGGCGGGTGGCCCGGGCGAGCAGCTCGGCGTCGGACCGGGCGAGGCGCCCCTCCCGGGCGGCGAGCCGGGCGAGCATCCGGTCGACCCACTCGCTCTCCTCGGCCCGGGAGAACTGGTCCGGGATGAGGACGACGACCCGTTCACCGTCGCGGTACGCGGACACCGTGCGTCGCCGACGCTGGCTGCGCCGCACCTCGACGACCGGCTTCCGCACCCCTGCCATCAGCGGGCCGCGCAGCCTCGGATTCCTGTCACGAAGGAAAGCTAATGCGTACTGACCAGGGGTCCGCAAGGGTCAACACCCCGACACTCGCCCGGAAAATGGTGATTGGTCGGGAGGAGTCCCAAAAAATCTTTGCCGGGTCACGACGATTCGTCGCCGTCACCCTTCGTGGCGGCCGTCCGAGGGTGCGGAGGGCGTGGCACCGGTGGCCTCCGTCGGATGCGGCTGGGCGTCCCCTCCACGTTAGGTGATCTCCGTGGCGGGCGCAGCTCGGGGTGCCCCGCACGGGGCATCTGACCGGATTCGGTCGGCGTGTCCCCGCCAAACTGACTTATCCGACGTAATTCGCCATGCACACTCTCGACGTCGACTTGCTCACAGTGACGAAGCACAGCTGACATGGAACCGCCCACACCTGGGTAGGGTCCGCGGACCAGCGGTCACGAGCGTGGCCGTGGGAGAACGACCCCAGCGCCGGTGCCCGAGTGGCCCGCCGCCGGGAACCCCCGCCGGGACGGCATCGGCCGGCGGACGAGACGAGGAGGGCACCGTGGCCGACCAGGCCCAGACCTACAACGGTTACTGCGTCAAGTGCAAGGAGAAGCGGGATTTCGAGGGCCGCGTCGAGGTCTCGAAGACCGGGATGAACATGGCCAAGGGCAAGTGTCCGGTCTGCGGCACAACAGTGAACCGCATCCTGGGCAAGGCGAAGGTCTGACCCGCACGGATGCGTCGGAGGGGGCGGCCGTCGGCCGCCCCCTCCGGCATCACCACACCTGATCCGCCGGCGTACCCGGTCGTGCACTGTCGGCTCGCCGACATGGTTACCGGCAAGTTGTGGATATCCCGGAATTTCCTGTGGACAGCCCTGGACAGGGCACCGCGCACCTGTGGACAACGATCGACGGTGAGCACGGACACGGTCACGATCGGTGTCATGCGCCGTGCCACGCTGCCCCGTCCCACCCTGCTGCCGGGCCTCACCAGACTCTGGCGGGACCGCCACACTCTCCAACTCGGCGTCGAGCCGGGCCGCGCCGTGCTACTAGAGATCGCCGATCCCCGGGCCGCCCGCCTGCTCGACCTGCTCGACGGCACCCGCAGCGAACGGCTGGTCCTGGCGCACGCCGTCGCCGCCGAGGTGGCCCCCGACGAGGCCCGCGCCCTGCTCGACGCCCTGCGGGCCGCGGGCCTGGTCGTACCCGCGCACACCCTGCTGCCGAAGGACCTGGCCGGCCCACCCCGGGCCCGGCTCACCGCCGAGGCGGGGGCGCTCGCCCTGGCCGCGGCGCGGCTGCCCGGCACGCCCGCCCAGGTGCTGCGCCGGCGGCTGGCCGCCCGGGTGGTGGTCAGCGGCGCCGGCCGCCTCGGCGCCCCGGTCGCCCTGGCGCTGGCCCAGGCCGGGGTGGGGCACGTGCACCCGGACCTGGCCGGCCCGGTGCGGCCGGCGGACCTGGTCGGCACGGGCATTCCGGCCGCCGCGCTCGGCCGTCCGCTCGCCCGGGCGGTACGCGACGCCGTCGAGCGGGCCGCCCCCGGCACGGGCACGGGCCCTCTGCGGCGGGGCCGGGTCGACCTGGTCGTCCAGCTCGGCACGGACCGGCCGGCCGCCCTGCTCGCCGCCGGTCACGCCCAGCGCCGCCAGCCGCACCTGCTGCTCGGCCTCCGGGAGGGCGTGCCCGTGGTCGGCCCGCTCGTCCGCCCGCCCGCCGGTCCCTGCCTGAACTGCCTCGACCTGCACCGGGCGGACCGGGACCCGGACTGGCCGGCGCTGGCCGCCCAGCTCGCCACGGGCGCCGGCGAGCAGGCGTGCGCCACCGCGACCCTGCTAGCGGCCGGGGCGTACGCGGCGGCCGAGGCGCTGGCCCAACTCGACGGGGGCACCCCGGAGACCCTGGGCTGCGCGGTGGAGATCACCGGGGCGGGGCGGTTCCGCCGCCGGATGTGGCCGCCGCACCCCTCCTGCGGATGTTCGCGACGACGCCGGTGACGCCCCCGAAGGCGGGGACGGGCACCCAGCCCGGCGGCAGAGCAGCCGTGGGCCCCCGGAGTCGGTAACAATGGCCGGGTGACCGACATCCCGCGCCGGGCCGTGTCCCGGACCGCCAAGCTCGCCGCTCTGCCGCTCGGCTTCGCCGGTCGGACCGTCCTCGGCATGGGTAAGCGCGTCACGGGGCTCGCCTCCGACGTCATCTCCGCGGAGATCCAGCAACGCACCGCCGAGCAGCTCTTCAGCGTGTTGGGGCAGCTCAAGGGCGGTGCGATGAAGTTCGGCCAGGCGCTGTCGGTCTTCGAGGCCGCCCTGCCCGAGGAGATCGCCGCCCCCTACCGGCAGGCCCTCACCAAGCTCCAGGAAGCGGCGCCGCCGCTGCCGGCGGCCAGCGTGCACAAGGTGCTCGCCGAGCAGCTCGGCCCGGAGTGGCGGGACCGGTTCGTGGAGTTCGACGACACCCCCGCCGCCGCGGCCAGCATCGGCCAGGTGCACCGGGCGGTGTGGCGGGAGCCGGGCTACGGGCCTTCCGGCGCGCCGCAGTCCCGCGACGTGGCTGTCAAGATCCAATATCCGGGTGCCGGCGACGCCCTGCTCGCCGACCTCAAGCAGCTCTCCCGCCTCGGTGGGATGTTCCGGGCGATCCAGCCCGGGCTGGACGTCAAGCCGCTCCTGGCGGAGCTGCGGGAACGGATCACCGAGGAACTCGACTACGAGTTGGAGGCCGAGTCGCAGCGCGCCTTCGCCGCCGCGTACGCGGACGATCCGGAGATCCACATCCCGGCGGTGGTCTCGGCGTCGCCCCGGGTCCTGGTCACCGAGTGGGTGGAGGGCACCCCGCTGGCGGAGATCATCCGCGAGGGCACGGAGGAGCAGCGCGACGAGGCCGGCCGGCTGATGGCCATCCTGCACCTGTCCGCGCCGCAGCGGGCCGGGCTGCTGCACGCCGACCCGCACCCGGGCAACTTCCGGCTGCTGGCGGACGGCCGGCTCGGCGTGATCGACTTCGGCGCGGTGGCCCGGATGCCGGAGGGCACGCCCGAGCCGATCGGCCGCATCGCCGCGCTGGCGCTGCGGGGCGACGCCGACGAGGTGGTGGCGGGCCTGCGCTCGGAGGGCTTCATCGGCCCCACCGAGGAGATCGACGCCGAGGCGGTGCTCGACTTCCTGCGTCCGATGCTGGAGCCCATCGCCGCCGAGGAGTTCCGGTTCACCCGGGCCTGGCTGCGCACGGAGGCGACCCGGTTGGCCAGCCCCCGCTCCCCCGCGTACCAGTTGAGCCGGCAGCTCAACCTGCCGCCGTCGTACCTGCTCATCCACCGGGTGACGCTCGGCTCGATCGGCGTGCTCTGCCAGCTGGAGGCGAAGGCGCCCTACCGGGGCATCCTGGAGCGCTGGCTGCCCGGTTTCGCCCCGTCGGCCGGGCGGCCCCCGGCGGGCGGCTGAGCGGCCCGGCCGGCGGCTGGGTCGACTGAGCGGCCGACCGGCCGGCGCGCGGTGGCGCGGTGGCGCGGTGGCGCGGTGGCGCGGTGGCGCGGAACGCGTCGAGGGGCGGGGGCCGGGAAACGGCCCCCCCCCCCCGACCAAAGGGGGGGGGCGAGAGAAACCCCCCGGGGCGCGCCGCGCGGGTGGGG